>NZ_JAVDXI010000008.1:0-183922 GCF_031457805.1 Caulobacter sp. BE264
TGACCACTACGCGCCTCGCCGCCAGCCCGGGAACTCAAACCAGAGGGGTCAATTTTGGACGCCGATAGGGGGTCAACTTTCAACGCCGTTTGACACCCGAGACTGGCCGGGCGAGTCAGCAACGAATATCTGCTACGGATGGCCGCCTTTGGTCGATGAGGTATGCGCCATTTAACCTATTGATTTTATTGGATTAATTTTGGAATTCGGTACGAATGGGCGCTAAATCCTAGTTCCCCAGCCACTTCTGCTCATCGATTGTTCGGGGCGCCGCGGTCTTTACAGGCCAGGGCGTCTTGGCGCTTGCATCCAGCGCAACCAGAACTGCGTAGTAAGCTCCAAAGAGGCCGCCTGCAGGTTGCGAAGGCGGGGCGCGGGGTCGAGGGGATGCAGGCCCTCTGCGAGGCGCGGGGGCGATTGCGGTAAAGAGACATGATGCGAGCGACGTCGAGGCTTGTGGTTCTTCTCGCGGCGGTGGTCCTGGCGATCGCCGTCGGGGCGTGGGTGATGATGTCGCGGCGACCGCCCGAGGTCGCCGTGCTTGAGATCCGGCCCGCGACCATCGAGCAGGCGCTGTCTGTGGTCGGCCGTGTCCGGCCGCTCGAGCTGGTGCAGGTCGCCTCGCCCAATTCCGGGCAGATCGTGCGGCTGCTGCATGATGAAGGCGACCGCGTCGCCTCCGGCGCCCCGCTGGCCGTCGTGCTGGCCTCGGTGGAACAGGCGCAGACACAGGTCGACATCGCGCGTGAGCGGGCGGCCCGCGCCGCCGCCGCCGAGGCTCGTCTCAACTATCAGCGGGTCAAGACGCTCCATGATAGGGGCTTCGCCGCCCAGGCCGCGCTGGACGCCGCCCGAGCGAGTCTGGACACCGCCCAGGCCAATGTCGCGGCGGCCTCCGCCGGGGCGCGGGCCTCGGCTGAACGCGCCCAGGAGTTCGTGATCCGCGCCCCGATGGACGGCGTGGTGCTGTTCCGGCCGATCGACAACGGTCAGGTCGTTTCGGCGGGCCAGACGCTGTTTGAGCTGGGCTCGTCCACCGGGGTCGAGATCCGCGCCGAGGTGGAAGAGGTCTATGCCGACGCCCTGCGGCCGGGCCAGGTCGCGCGCGCGGCGCTGTCGGGTTCCTCGACGATCTTTCCCGCCCGCGTGACCGAGGTCTCGCCTCGTGTCGACTCCAGCACCGGCGGGCGTTCGGTGCGGTTGTCGGCGAATGGCGATCAGGCGCTTTCCCCCGGGCGTTCGGTCGACGTGACCATCGTCGTCAGGCAGCGGCCCGGCGCGATCGTGATCCCCCGCGCGGCCGTGCTGGACGCCACCGCTGCGCCCAAGGTCCATGTGGTCGACGCGGGCGACATCGTTCGGGCGCGATCGATCACCGTGGCGCGGTGGCCCTCGGTCAACGCCATTATCGAAGGCGGCCTGCGGGCCGGGGACAGGCTCGTTCTGGAGCCGGCGGCTGTGAAGCCGGGCGCCCAGGTCACCCCCGTCGCCGCCAAGCCGGACCGCTGATCCCGTGTTCGCGTTCAAGGTCGCCCGGCGCTACCTGTTGTCCAACCCCTCGCAGACCCTGCTGCTGATCGCGGGGGTCGCCCTGGGGGTGACGGTCTTCATCTTCATCACCGCCCTGATAGCGGGTCTGGCGGTGCGGCTGACCGATCAGGTGACCGGCAACAGCGCCCATGTCAGCCTGCAGCCGGCCACGCGCGTAGCGCGGGTGTTGCCGGGGCCTGATCTGCCCGTCGAGTCGGTGGCGCTGGTCTCGACCTTCCAGCGTCAGCAGATCCGGGACTGGCCGATGGTCATCGATCTGCTGCGCGCCAATCCCGAGGTGTCGGCGATCAGCCCGCAAATTTCCGGCAGCGCCTTCCTGGTCAAGAGCGAAGCCGTCGCGCCGGTGGCGGTGCTCGGCGTCGAACCTCAGGGCATCGACGCCATTTCCCGCATCACGCCCAACATCATCGAAGGGGATGGGGATCTCGGCGCGAACGGTCTTCTGATCGGTGTCCGCATGGCTGAGGAGTTGGGCCTCGGCGCGGGGCAATCGGTCCTGCTGCGCACCGAACGCGGCGTGGAGCGACAACTCACCGTCCGGGGCGTGTTCCGCACCGGGCTGCAAAGCCTGGACGAGCGCGTCGCCTTTCTGTCGCTGCAGACCGCAAGGCCGCTGTTCGACCTGCCCGAGGGCGTGACCAATATCGAGGTCAAGCTGAAGGACCCTCAGGACGCCCGCGCCACAGCCCGGTTTCTGGGCGAAGCGACCGGGCTGCGCGCCACGCCCTGGCAGGAAAAGAACGTCGGCCTTGAAGATGCTCTGAAGGCCCAGGGGCAGACGGGCACGATGATCCAGATCTTCTCGCTGATCTCGATCATTATAGGCATCGCCAGCGCGCTCGTCTTGTCGGCCTACCGGCGGCGAAGCGAGGTCGGCATCATGCGGGCGTTCGGTGTGCCCGGTGGCTTTATCCTGTGGGTTTTTCTGCTGCAGGGCCTGCTGATCGGCCTGGTCGGCGCCCTGATCGGCTGCGCCTCCGGCTATGGCCTCTGCACCTGGCTGGAAAGCATCACCCGGCCTGACGGCACGTCGATCCTGCCCATCGCGCCCCGCCAGGGCGGCTATGCGGCGGCGCTGGTGCTCACCACGCTGGGCGCGGTGATCGCCTCGATCCTGCCCGCGCGCTCGGCCTCGAAGATCGATCCGCTGGAGGCCATTCAGCAATGACCAATGTGATCGAGGCCCGGGGGATCGAGAAGGTCTTCCACAACGGCGATGAGGAAACGCGGGTCCTGAAGGGCATCGACCTGACGCTGGGCCAGGGCGAGCTGGTGGCCATGGTCGGGGCGTCCGGATCGGGCAAGTCCACCCTGTTGTCGATCATCGGTCTTCTGCTGCGTCCTACCGCCGGAACCCTGAGCATCAGCGGCGAGCGGGTCGATGACCTGTCCGAGCGAATGCGGGCGCGCTTCCGTAATCAGCGCCTGGGCTTTGTCTTCCAGTTCCACCATCTGCTGCCCGACTTCACGGCGATGGAGAACGTCGCTTTCCCGGCCGCCGCGCCGGGCGGGGGCATCTCGCGGGCGATGCGCACCCGGGCGCGCGATCTTCTGGCGCGCGTGGGTCTGGAAGACCGGATCGACTTTCCTGCCGCGCGGCTTTCGGGCGGGCAGAAGCAGCGCGTCGCGATCGCCCGGGCTCTCATGAACCGGCCCGACCTGATCATCGCCGATGAACCGACGGGCAACCTCGATCGGGAATCGGCCGATCGGGTGCTGAACCTGATGCGCGAGGTCAACCAGGAGGACGGCGCCACCTTCCTGATCTGCACGCACGATGACGGTGTCGCGGCGCGATGCGGTCGTCGCCTGACGCTCAGTGACGGCAAGCTGGCGTCGAATGTGCGCGATCCGGGCGTGTCTCTCTAGATCGCCACCCCATGGCGTTCGACATTGGATTTTATCGTCGCCAACGTCAGCGCGGCGTCGCCGCGACGTATTCATCGATTGGCGTTATGTCGGCGCAAGTGCAGTTCGCGATTGCGAGATAGAGGCGTGCCCGGCCGGGTTGAAGCTGCTGTAGCGCTCGTGATGGCCGGGTGTTCAGCGCTTAAATTGCCGGCAATTTCGCCATGACACTGGCGATAATTTCGCGAGAATTGTTACAGCAATTCACGAACGAAGTTTGATTTTAGTCTCAAACTACTTGTTTTTCTGATGGCGGCGTGTAATTCCGGGTGCAAGGGGAATGGAGTTGTGATCGTGGAAGATAAAGCTACCCTAATCGAGCTTACCGCTGAAATCGTCGCTAACTATGTGGCCAATAATTCTACGCCGGTGTCGGACCTTCCGGCGCTGATTCGGGCGACGCACGACGCGCTGGCCGGCATTGGCTCGCCGCCTGCGCCGACGGTTGAAGTGGTGACCAAGGCCACGCCGGCCCAGATCCGCAAGAGCATCACGCCCGAGGCGCTGATCAGCTTCGAGGACGGCAAGCCCTACAAGACGCTGAAGCGTCACCTGACCACCCACGGCATGACCGTGGCCGAGTACAAGGCCAAGTGGGGCCTGCCCAACGACTACCCCACGACCGCGCCCGCCTACAGCGAAGCGCGCTCGCAGATGGCCAAGGCCCTGGGCCTGGGCCAAGGCGGTCGCAAGGGCAAGACGACCCGCGGCCGCAAGGGCTGATCACGTAATCCCTTCCAAACGGAAGCGAACAAGACGGAAAAGGGGACGCGGCGGCGTCCCCTTTTTTGTGCTTGTCACGACGCACAAACCGTCTGCGGCTTCATAAGCGGGCGGGTTCGATAGGGCGTCAGGCCGCCCCGCGCGTGTCCAGCAGCGCGTCGTCCGAGCTCGAGAAAGCTTGGCTCAGGGCCTCGATCAGGGTCTGAATCTCCACCGGCTTGGGCACCACGTCATCCATGCCGGCTTGGGCGTAGCGTGAACGCTCGTGCGTCAGGACGCTGGCGGTGACGGCGATGATCGGGGTGCGTGACCGGCCCTGCGTAAGCTCGTTGCTCCGGATGATCTGACAGGCCTCCAGGCCGTCCATCTCGGGCATGTGGATGTCCATCAAGATCGCGTCCCAATGATCGCTTTGCCACATCGCCACCGCCTCGCGGCCGTCCACGGCGAATTGCGCGTGGACGCCCAGATGGCTCAACAGCGTCAGCAGGACCAGGCGGTTCGTCTGATTGTCGTCGGCCACCAGGATGCGCCGCGCGACGTCTGACGGCGTTTGAAGGGCCGGCGCCCCCAGTCCGGCGGGGACGGCCGACGGGGCCGTCACACGCGCCATCGGGACCGTAAGCGCAAAGCAGGCCCCGCCTTCGGCGGGCGCGGAGAACGTGACGTCTCCGTCCATCAATTCGGCCAGCGCCTTGCAGATCGAAAGTCCGAGACCCGATCCGCCCACACGGCGCGTGGTCGAACTGTCGAGTTGGGCGAACTTGACGAACAAGCGGTCGCGCAAAGCCTCTGGAATACCGACACCGGTGTCGACGACGCGCGCGACAATACGATGAGCGTCGCCGTCCACAGTAACGCGCACGGCGCCGGTGTCAGTGAACTTGATGGCGTTGGAGATCAGGTTCGACAGCACCTGCCGCAGGCGTTCCACATCGCCAAGCCGCCAGTTGCTGGCGCCGGGCATGACCTCGAGCGTGAAGTCGAGACCCTTGTCCCGAGCAAGGCCGCCATACAGTTGGCGAAGCGTGTCCATCTGCGCCGACAGGTCGAACGGCGCCGGGATGATCTCCATCTTTCCGTCTTCGATCCGCGAGACGTCCAGGATGGTGTTGATCAAGCTGAGAAGCGACCGGCCCGAGGCGCTGATCGTGTCCAGTCGTTGGCGTTGGTCCGCGGTCAGAGGACCCGAGCCCATGATCTGCGCCATGCCCAGCACGCCGTTCAGCGGCGTCCGGATCTCGTGGCTCATCGTCGCCAGGAATTCGCTTTTGGTTCGATTGGCCGTCTCAGCCGCCACCGCCAGAGACTGGGCTTCGGTCCGCAGGCGGCGGTTTTCGCTCAGCTCGCGCTCCAGATCGTCGTTAAGGGCCTGGCTGGCCAGGCGCGCGCGCACCTCGCGACTGACGGCGCCACGCATCAGGCTCGACATGCCGATCGCGGTGAAGGCCCCGGCCAAGCCCATGAAGAGGTACTGGTTGACGGCGTCGCCGGGGGCGCGGCTGGACATGATCGCCAGGCAGGCGAGCGCGGCGGCGACACTGATGTTGGCGACGCGTCGGCTCGGCGCCGAGGTGGCGAACGCCAGGGCCAGCAAGACGAAATAGACCAGCTTCTGCGGTTCCAGATGGAACAGGTGGTAGGCGGTGACATGGCTGAGAAACAGCCCGTTCATCACCAGCACCAGAAGCTCTAGCGCGACGCCAACCGTCTTGCCGCGTCGCACCACCAGCCAGGCGCAGAAGGCGTGAAGTGCTGTCGCCGCCGTCAGGCCTTCCAGCACCACCAGGGCTAGACCCGTTTCATAGAAGGGGTGTGCGATGGCGATCAGGAAATTGTAGACCGCCGCCGCGATGAGATAGCCGGCGGCGATGGGCCCATAGGCTTCCGTCAGCGCGGTCTTGAACTGCCGCGAGCCTTGCGTGCCGGAAGGCGCCAACCCCAAGCCCCAATCGTTCTGTTCGCGAACACTGTGCCAGCCGGAAAGTTAAGGGCTGATTTGACAGCGCTGGCTAGACGCCGCTCAAGCTCATCCCAGGGCTGTCAGGCGGCGTTGTTCCCCCGCTGTTCAGGGAGCGCTGCATCCAGACGAGGTCCACCCAGCGTCCGAACTTGTGACCCATATCGGGGAAAACGCCCTTCTTTTCAAAGCCTAGCGCGGCATGAAGGCCGATGGAGGCCGCATTGCCGCTGTCGCCGATGACTGCGCACATTTGTCGCAGGCCCAAAGCTTCACAATGGTCGATCAGGGCCGACAGCAGGGCCCTGCCGACGCCGGCGCCGACCGCCTCGGGCGAGACATAGACGCTGTCCTCGACCGTGTAGCGATAGGCGGCCCGCAGCCGGAACGGGCCGGCGTAGCAATAGCCCACCACCTTGCCGTCCAGTTCGGCGACCAGATAGGGCAGGCCGCGCTCGAGGAAGCCCTGTCGCCGCCGCGCCATTTCGGCGGCGTCGGGCGGGATTTCCTCGAACGTGCCCAGACCGTTCAGCACGTTCCAGCCGTAGATGGCCGTGATGGCCGGGATATCGGCGTCGGTCGACGCCCGGATCACGACGCTCACGCCTTGGTCCAACCCTTCTCAATGGCCCAGACGGCGAAGGCGTAGTCCAGGGCGATCTCCTTGAGGAAATCAAAGCGGCCCGAGGCGCCGCCGTGCCCGGCCTCCATATTGATCTTCAGCAGAACCGGATTGCCGCTGGTGGTCGCGGGGCGCAGCTTGGCGACCCACTTCTGCGGCTCCCAGTAGGTGACGCGCGGGTCCGACAGGCCGCCGGTGGCCAGGATCGCCGGATAGGGCTTGGGCCCGATATTGTCGTAAGGGCTGTAGCTGGCGATGTAGTCGTAGGCGTCCTTGTCCTCCAGCGGGTTGCCCCATTCGGGCCATTCCGGCGGAGTCAGGGGCAGGGTGGTGTCGCTCATGGTGTTGACCACGTCGACGAACGGCACCGCCGCGATGATGCCGGCGAAGAGGTCCGGGCGCATGTTGGTGATCGCGCCCATCAAGAGGCCGCCGGCCGAGCCGCCATAGGCGACGGTGTTGGCGGGCTTGCCATAGCCGGCCGCGTGCAGGTGCTCGGCGCAGGCGATGAAGTCGGTGAACGTGTTCTTCTTCTTGAACTTCTTGCCGTCCAGGAACCAGCTCCAGCCCTTCTCCGAGCCGCCGCGCGGGCAGGCCGTGGCCCAGATCCAGCCCCGGTCCACAAGGCTGAAGTTGCGGATCGAGAAGCTGGGCTCCATCGAGATGCCGTAGCTGCCATAGCCGTACAGCAGCAGCGGCGCTGTGCCGTCCAGCTTGGTTCCCTTCTTCATCAGGACGAAGATCGGCACCTCGGCGCCGTCGGCGGCCTTGGCGTTGAGGCGGCGGGTCTCGTAATTCGACGGATCGTGGCCCGAGGGGATCTCCTGGGTCTTGCGCAGCGTGCGCGTGCGCTTGGCCATGTCGTAGTCGAACCACTGACGCGGCGTGGTCATCGAGTTGTAGACGAAGCGCACCGTGTCGGTGTCGTACTCGTAGCCGCCTTCCAGCGACAGGGCGTAGGCGGCCTCGTCGAAGGCGATGGCGTGCTCGGCGCCGTCCTTGGCGGTGACCACCACGCGGTTCAGGGCGTCGACCTTCTCCAGGCGCACGAACCAGGTCTTGAAGGCCATGGTCCCGGTGATCAGGCGGCCGGGCTTGTGGGCCACCCAGTCCTTCCAGTGGGCCTTGCCGGTCGCCGACTCCGGCGTGGTGACCAGCTTCCAGTCGACGGCGCCGTCGGCGTTGGTGCGGACCACCCAGTGGTCGTTCCAGTGCTCGACCTCGTAGCGCAGCCCCACCTCGCGCGGGTGGAAGACGACCGGCTTGGCGGTCGGGTCGGCGGCCGGGATCAGCAGCGCTTCGCTGGTCTCCTGGTTTCCGCACGAGATGACGACGTACTTCTCGGAGCTGGTGACGCCGACGCCGATGAAGAAGCCCTCGTCCGGCTCGTCATAGATCAACACGTCGTCCTTGGCCGTTCCCTTGATCGGGCGGCGATAGATCTTGGCCGGGCGGCCGTTGTCGTCCCGGAACGTCCAGAACAGCCACTGGCCGTCGGGCGAGAAGCAGAAGTCGCCGGTCGTGCTGTCCACGGCCTCGCCCAGCAGGGCGCCGGTCGCCAGGTCCTTCACATGGATGCGGTAGACTTCCGAGCCCTGCTCGTCGACCGCCCAGGCGTAGAGCTTATGGTCGGGAGAATGGCTGGCCGCGCCGACCTGGTAGAAGGCCTTGCCCTTGGCTTCCTTCTCCTCGTCCAGCAGCACTTGCTCGGCGCCGCCGCCCACGGGCTTGCGCGCGTGGACCGGGTGCTGAGCGCCCTTGTCGTAGCGGGTGTAGTACTCGAACGAACCGTCCTTGGCGGGGACGCTGGCGTCGTCTTCCTTGATACGACCCTTCATCTCCTCGAACATCGCCGCCTGCAGGCCTTCCGTCGAGGCGAGCATGGCCTTGGTGTAGGCGTTCTCGGCGGTCAGGTGTTCCTTGACGTCCGCCTTGATCAGGCTGGGGTCGCGCAGGACCTTCTGCCAGTTGTCGTCCTTCATCCAGGCGTAGTCGTCGGTCCGCGTGCGGCCCAGCTGGGTGATGGTCTTCGGGATCTTCTTGGCCACCGGCGGCGTGGGACGGGCGGCGTTCTCGGCGGTCATGGGGGATCCGAAGGCTGTTCCAGACAAGAGTGTGGGGGACGACGTAAGCACCGCGGCGGCTCCCGTCATCATCTGACGTCGATCCATGAGCAAATTTCCCCGTAACCCTGCACAACGCGCCTCTGCGGCAGAACGACAACTTGCGGCGCGAAAAACCTGTGGTCAAACTCGCTCAAGCGTCGGGCTAGTGAGTAGTAGCGTATCGAGGGGGCGTCATGCCGGTGGACCTCTCCGTCGACCTGATCAAGGCGACGGTCCAGCTGGAGCAGCCGTTGGGCGATGGGTCGCGGACCGTCGGCACCGGCTTCCTGATCTCCGACCCCACGCCGGACGGCAAGCCGCGCACCATCCTCGTCACCGCCGCGCACGTGTTCGAAAAGATGCCGTCGATGACCGCGCGTATCGGTTACCGCGTGCAGGGCTCCGACAGCGTCTGGCGCTATGACCCCGAGGCGCTGAAGATCCGCGACGGCGATCACCCGCTGTGGGTGAAGCATCCCTCCCGCGACGTGGCGGCCATGGTGGTCGAGGCGCCGGAAGAGTTCGTGCGCGCGGCCATTCCGCTGAACTATCTGGCCAAGGACGACACCTTCAGCACGTTCAACCTGGGCCCGGGCGACGAGATGATGGCCCTGGGGTTTCCGCGCGGGCTGTCGGCCAATCCGGCCGGCTTCCCGATCCTGCGCTCTGGCCGGGTGGCGTCCTACCCGCTGGCTCCGGCGACCAACTTCCCGACCTTCCTGATGGATTTCGCGGTGTTCCCCGGCAACTCGGGCGGACCGGTGTTCATGGCCGAGGGCGCGCGTCGTCGCCCGGGCGCCAGCGAGCCGCAGGAGGTGCAGTTTATCGCCGGCCTTCTCACCCAGCAGGTCGAGCTCTCGGGCGAGCGCCTGGAGATCGGCATCGTCACCCACGCCAAATTCATCCGCGAGACTCTGGCCCTGCTCGACCAGCTGCTCGGCGCGCCCGTGGCCCAGGCGCGAGCGTCGAAGCCTGAAGCCCCGATGCCAGGTGCGATTGCGGCGGCCGCCGTTTCGGCCACGGCCATGGGGTCGACGCGCTGACGGAACCACCGGCGGCGAAAGCCCGTTTCTTCTGCGACGCATAATCGCAATGCAGAGGAGCGAAGCCATGAGCACCAATCGTATCGAAGGCGCTATCGACAAGGGCGTGGGCGCGGCCAAGGAAGCCGTGGGCAAGGCGACCGGCAACGAGAAGCTGGAAGCGGAAGGCGCCGTCCAGAAGGCCAAGGGCGACATCCAGAACAAGGTCGGCAAGGCGCAGGACAAGATCGGCGACGCGATCAAGCACTGAACGCCAGCCTACGACTGACGAGGCGGCCGCCGGAGCGATCCGGCGGCCGTCTTGCGTTCACAGCAGCATGGCGTGTTCGAGCCGCAAAGCCTTGGCCAGGGCGTCCACGTCTTCAGGTGTGCTGAAGAAGCCGGGTGTGACGCGGATCACCGGGCCGTTGCGGACGCCACCGCGCCAGATGGTGTGGATACGATAGGCTTCAAACAACCGCTTCTGCACCCGGCGTGCGGCCTCGTCCGTCGTCATGCCCTTCAGGCGGAAGCTGGTGATCGCGCAGTAGCGGGCAGGATCGTCCGGAACGCAGATCTCGACATTCGCCACGTCTTTCACCGCGTGGACCCAGCGATCGCGCAGGCCCCGCATGTGCCGCTCCTTGGCCGCGCCGCCGACCGCGAAGTGGAAATCCACAGCGGTCGGGATGGTCATGACGGCCGCGAAGTTGATGGTGCCCGACGGGATCCGCGCGTTGATGTCGTCCTCGGGAAAGCTCCGGTTCCCGAACGCGATGTCGATGTCGGCCATGCGGCTCTTGCGGACGTACATCGCCCCGGTCCCGAGCGGCGCGGAGGTCCATTTGTGCACCGACCAGCCGACGAAATCGGCGCCGAGATCGTCCAGCTGGAAGTCCAGGCACGCCACGCCGTGCGCGGCGTCAACGATGGTGTCCACGCCGCGCGCCCGGGCCATCGCCACGATCTCGCGAACAGGGGTGACGAGCCCGGTCTTGTTCGAGACCTGGGTGACCAGCAGCAGCTTGGCTTCAGGCGTCCGTTTCAGAACGTCCTCATAGGCGGCCAGGATATTGGCGGTGGTCGCCGGCTCGGGCATCGCGAACTCGACGACCTTGGCGCCCTTGTGGGTTCCCAGCCAGCGCATGGCGGCGATCATGGTGTCGTAGTCGAGATCGCAGCAGATCACGCCGTCGCCCGCCTTCAGCGGCTTGTAGTTGGTGATCAGCATCTGCAGGGCGTCGGCCCCGCTTCGGGCGATGGCGATCTCGTCGGCCCCGCAGCCGACCAGCCGGGCGATGGACGCCTGCGCCGCCCGGAACGCGCTGGTCCAGCCCTCGCCGCCCGGCAGCACGTTCCGCGCCCAGACGGCGTTGGCGCGGTTCACGAGGGCGGTATTGCGTTCGAAGGCCTCGGCCACCACCCGGGGCATCATGCTCCAGTAGCCGGCCTCGAGGTTGTGATAGCCGGGCTCCACGTCGAACTGCTTGTGAAGGTCGGCGACGGGGATGGTGTTCGGGGCCAGTGGGATCGTGGTTGCGCTCTTTGGCGCTTGGGCGTCCGCTCGCCCGGCGAGCAAGGCTGGCGCGGCGAGGCCGGCGACGGAAAGCAGGTGGCGGCGGCTGGGCGCGAGGGGCATCGAGATCCTCTGGTTGGCCGAGGTCGGCGGGGGAGCAGCCCATGAACCGACGCAGGACGCAAGATTGTCCGGCCCTAGCTGGGAGGGCGAGGCGCTGGGAGACGGGGTCTTGGGCAGCGATGGCGCGACGGCGTGCAATCGCCGGCGCTCATGCGCAATCACGAAAAGTGGCTTGAGCGTCAGTTGTCAGTTTGATTGGTGGGAGAGGGGTAGGAGAGGGAACAGAAATGCATAATTCGATGAAGGTTTGTGCGTCCGTCATGGTCTTGGCGATCGCATCGCCGAGCCTGGCTCAAGACTATTCACAGTTTTCGGACGCCGCGATCGAGCGTGAGCTGGCCCAGAAGGCCGACGTCACGATGTTCGAGATGGTGCCCATGCGCGACGGCGTGCGGCTGGCCACCAATGTCTATCGGCCCAAAGGCGCCAAGGGCCCCCTGCCGACCATCCTGATCAAGACGCCGTACAACGAGCTTTCCTACAAGGTGGGCAGCAGCCGCAGCGCGCTGGAGGCGATCAAGCGCGGCTATGCCCTGGTGCTGCAGAACGAGCGCGGCCGCTTCTACTCCGAGGGCGACTGGGAGATCCTGGGCAAGCCCCAGACCGACGGCTACGACACCCTGACCTGGATCGCCAAGCAGTCCTGGTCGAACGGCAAGGTCGGCACGCGCGGCTGCTCGTCCTCGGCCGAATGGCAGCTGGCTCTGGCCGCCCAGAACCACCCCGCCCACGCCGCCATGGTCCCGCAGGCGTCGGGCGCCGGGATCGGCAAGGTTGGCGAGTTCGAGGAGCAGGGCAACTGGTACACCGGCGGCGTGCCGCGCAACCTGTTCTTCGTCTGGCTGTACGGCGTCGACAACCCGCTGAACCCGCAGCCGCCCAAGGGGCTGGACCAGGCGACCATCGCGCGTCTGGCCAAGTACAACGACCTGGCGCCGAACAAGCCCGCCGTCGACTGGCCCAAGCAGATCCGTCACCTGCCGGTCGCCGACATGCTGAAGGACCTCGGCGAGCCGAGCGGCACGTTCGAAGAGCTGATTGGCCGCAAGGGCCCCGCCGATCCGGCCTGGCGTAAGGGCGGGCTCTATCACGACGACGCGGGCTGGGGCGTCCCGGCCCTGTGGTTCAATTCCTGGTATGACGTGTCGATCGGCCCGAACATGGCCCTGTTCAATCACGCGCGGACGGTGAACTCCGACAAGGAGGCCAGCGCCAACCAGTATGTGGTGGTGACGCCGTCGAACCACTGCGGCTTCAATTCGCGGGTGCTGAGCGGTCCGTACAAGTCGGGCGACCGCGCGCTGGGCTCGATCGACTTCGACGCCGAGAAGGAAGTCTACGCCTTCTTCGACCGCTGGCTGAAGGGCGACACGGCCGCGTTCTCGGCCTCGACCCCGCCGGTCCGTTATTATTCGATGGGCGCCAACGCCTGGCGTGAATCGGCCCAGTGGCCGCCGCAACAGGCCAAGACGGTGCGCTTCTATCTGCGCTCGGGCGGCCGCGCTAACAGCCTGAACGGCGACGGCAAGCTCTCGACCGCCGCCCCGGCTGCGGGCGAAAAGGCTGACCGTTACGTCTATGATCCGGCCAACCCGGTGCAGACCATCGGCGGTGGCGACTGCTGCAACGGCGGCCTGGTCATCGCCGGGGCCTTCGACCAGCGTCCGATCGAGGCGCGCGACGATGTCTTGGTCTACACCAGCGAGCCGCTGACCGAGGCCATGGAGGTCTCCGGCTTCGTGCGCCCGGTGCTGCACGTGTCGTCGGACGCCAAGGACACCGACTTCGCGGTCAAGCTGGTCGACGTGGCTCCGGACGGCACGGCCTACATCCTCGGCGACACCATCATGCGGGCCCGCTATCGCGACGGCTATGACAAGCCCAAGATGCTGACAGCCGGCGCGGTCAGCGTCGTGAAACCCACGCCGATCACGACCAGCAACACCTTCCTGCCGGGACACCGGATCCGGATCGAGATCACCTCGTCGAACTTCCCCAAGTTTGTCCGCAACCTGAACACGGGCGGCGACAACGAGAAGGAGACCAAGTTCGTCGTGGCCCGCAACGCGATCCATCACGCGGCGGGTCAGGAGTCCTACATCGAACTGCCGGTGGTCCCGGCGAAGTAGCCCTCAGGCCTCCTCGTAGGTCGCGGCATAGTCGACCGGGAAGTTCACCGACCGGGCGATGAAGCAGACCTTGTGGATTTCGTGGTGAATGGCGTCGGCCTTGGCGAGGTCGGCGCCGGCCTCCACCACGATGTGCGGCCGCAAGGTGGCGCGCAGGAAGCGCCCCGCGCCGTCGGGCGTGCTTTCGCCCACGCCCAGCGGGCTGTCGCGGTAGCCACGCACGACGATCCCGGCGCTCGAGGCCAGATGCAGGTACCAGAGCATGTGGCAGGCGCTCAGCGAGGACAGCAGCAGGTCTTCGGGATTGTGCAGGGTCGGGTCGCCGCCCAGTAGCGGGTCGTTGGAGCAATGCACCACCGGCTTGCCGGGCGTGGCGATGGACCAGGTGCGGTCATAGCCGCGATAGGTGTGCGTGCCCTGGCCCCGGTCGCCGGTCCATTCGATCAGGCTGGTGTAGTCGTGCTGCTTGGCCATCTAACGCTCGCTTGGCGGAACATCCTTTAGCCGCGCGGTCATGGCGGCGATCTCGTCGCGGCTCCAGCGCGAATGTTTGCGGGTTTCGCTGGCCGGATGGAAGCTGAGTCCGAGTGAAATGTCCGGCGCGCGATAGGCGGTTCGCGGGCGGATGGGGCGGGGTTGCAGGCCGCCGCCGCAGGTTGGGCAGACATTCCGCAGCACGCCTTCGGCGCAGTCGGCGCAATAGGTGCACTCGTAGCTGCAGATGCGTGCGTCGGTGGCCGCTGGCGGCAGGTCCGCGTCGCAAAGTTCGCAGTTGGGGCGGAGTTCGAGCATAAAAAATCCCCTGGCGGTGGGTCCATCCGCTATCGCGAAGGGCCGCCAGGGGAAATGACAGCAAGGCCTCGATTACCGCCAGGCGCGGCTTAGGCGCCGTAGATGATCGAGATGGTCTCGGCCACGCAGGCGGGACGCTCTTCGCCCTCGATCTCGATCGTGCACTCGTTCTTCATCTGCAGGCCGCCCGCCTTGGGCTCGACGCTGAGCAGCTTCTGGCGCATGCGCACCTTCTTGCCGACGCGGACCATGCCGGTGAAGCGGACCTTGTCGCAGCCATAGTTGATGCCGCGCGTCACGCCGGTCACCCGCAGGATGCCCGCGCCCAGCATCGGGATCAGCGACAGGGTCAGGTAGCCGTGGGCGATCGGGCCGCCGATCTCCTTGGTGGCGCGTTCGACATCGACGTGGATCCACTGGTGGTCGCCGGTGGCTTCCGCGAACTGGTTGACCCGCTCCTGGCTGATCTGGACCCAGTCCGAGACGCCCAGTTCCTGGCCCACCAAGCCGGCGATGTCGGCGTAGGCGACTTCTTTCATGTGAATTCTCCCTCGAACAGTTGTTTGGATTGGTCGCATGAGCCGCCCGGAAGGGCAAGCTGGCTCAAGCCTCCAGCGCGACGCGTGCGGGCTCGGGCAGCAGCGAGACGGCCTGGTCCAGAAGCTCACGCCAAGCCTCGCCCCGCTCGCGCGCCTCGGCATAGGCCTCGCGCAGGGCGAAGGGGTCTTCCTGGGCGAGGGCGTGGATCAATGTCTCGGCCTGTTCCAAGTCTTTGCGGCGCTTGGGGTTGGCTTGTCCGCGCTTGCGCGAGACGATCAGCTTGTGGACCGCGTAGCGCGCGGGCGCGGGCACGCGCACCAGCACCCCGTCTCCGTGGAGAACAGCGGCCTCCACCGTGTCGCGGAGTAGGAAATCGAGGAATCGAAGAGGCGTCGCGTCGGTGTTCAGGGCCTCCAGCCGCGAACTCACCTCGTCGCCAGCGTGACGGCTGGTCGTCAACACATCGACCGCATAGCCGTCAGGCGTGCGATAGGTCGTGCTCTTGCCGGGATCGAGCTTAGGCACGGCGCTGAAGGTGGGATCAGCGCCGCGCAAGATTTCGCGGAACGTCTGGTCCAGGCCGTCGTCCAGCGCCACGGAGATTCCGTAGTCTTGGGCGATGTCGAGGTCGCCGGTCCGGACGGCCGTGGAGGGCAGGGTGAATCCCAGCAGGCTCCCGTAGGTCTGGAACGCCACCGTTCCGACCACAGCGGCTCGGAGGCGGAAGGCTCCGGCTCCAGCCAGAACCTGCAGGACCCGTCCCGTGCGATTGTCGGGGGCGTGAAGGCCAGCAGCGCGAAGGGCGCGGACCAGCATCCTCCGCCCTTCCGAGGCGCTTTTCACCTGCTTGGCTTGTTCGATCGTCTGTAGAAGTTCGGGCGTTTCAAGCCCGAGATAGCGCTCTCGCCGTTCGCCCTGAGATTGCGGCGATCGGACGTACCAATAATAGCGCCCCTTGCGTTCACGGCGCAGGAAGCTCGCGCCGTCTCCGAACGCGGTGATTTGGGCGGCGCGAAGCTGGTCCAGCAGTTCGGCGACGTTCGTATGGATCGCCAGGGGAAGGCGTTGGGGAGCCATGTGAGTCTCGTTGCCACCACCTTATAGTTTGTGGTGGCAACTGCGAGAAAGATCAACGAGAAAGAAGCCCCCTAAACGATCCTGCTCTCGCCCTTGCCCCAGTACGCATCCCGGATCAGGCGCTTGTAGAGCTTGCCGGTCGGATGCCTCGGCAGTTCGGCCATGAAGTCGATGCGGCGCGGCGACTTCACGTGGCTGAGATTGGCGCGGGCGAAGGCCATCAGCTCCTCGGCCAGGGCGACCTGGTCGTCGCCCAGATCCATCGGCTGGATCACCGCCACGACCTGCTCGCCCATCTCCTCGTGCGGCGCGCCCACCACGGCGGCGTCGGCGACCTTGGGGTGGGTGATCAAGAGGTTCTCGATCTCTTGCGGATAGATGTTCACCCCGCCCGAGATGATCATGAAGCTCTTGCGGTCGGTGAGGTAGAGGAAGCCCTCCTCGTCGGCCCAGCCCACATCGCCCAGCGTCGTCCAGCCGTGCTTGTTGTAGCTCTCGGCCGTCTTTTCCGGGGCGTTGTGGTAGTTCACCGCCGGACCGTTGGCGAAATAGACCGTGCCTTCGGTGCGCGGTGGGACGGGATCGCCGTTCTCGTCGCAGATGCGCAGCTCGCCCAGCACAGCCTGGCCGACGCTGCCCTTGTGGGTCAGCCAGTTCTGCGAATTGATCCAGCAGAAGCCGTTGCCCTCGGTGCCGGCGTAGTACTCGAAGATCACCGGACCCCACCAGGCGATCATCTGTTCCTTGACCGGGATCGGGCAGGGGGCGGCGGCGTGCACCGCCGACTTCATCGATGAGACGTCGTATTTGGCGCGGACCTCTTCCGGCAGCTTCAGCATCCGCACGAAGTGGGTGGGGACGAACTGACCGCAGTTGACCTTGTGCTTCTCGATCAGAGCCAGGGCGACCTCGGGGTCGAACTTCTCCATCACGATCACCGTGCCGCCCAGCTTGTGCACCGTCATGCACCAGCGCAGCGGGGCGGCGTGATAGAGCGGCGCAGGCGAGAGGTAGATGCTGTCGCCGGAGAAGCCGAACAGGCCCTGGGCCATCATCTGCAGGGCGTTGGGCGCGTCGATGGGCCCGTCGCTGAGCGCGGGCTTCACGCCCTTGGGGCGCCCCGTGGTGCCCGATGAATAGAGCATGTCGGCGCCGGCGCTCTCGTCGGCGATCGGCGTGGTCGGCTGGCTGTCACGGGCCGCGACGAGGTCGGCGTAGGGGCCGTGGGCGCCGCCCACCGTGAACAGCGACAGGCCTGGAACCAGGGCGGCGATCTCGTCGATCACCGGGCCCATGGCGGTCGAGGTGATGAACACCTTGGCCCCGCAGTCCTGCAGGATGTACTCAGCCTCGGCGGCCGTCAGCTTGGTCGAGATGCAGACGAAATAGAGCCCCGAGCGCTGCGCCGCCCACGCCACCTCGAAGAAGCGGGCGTTGTTCTCCATCAGGATGGCGATGACGTCGCCGGGAACCAGGCCCAGCGACCGGAACAGGTGCGCGCCCTGGTTCGAGCGGGCGTCCAGCTGGGCGTAGGTGACGACCTCGCCGGAGCCGGACATGACATAGGCGGCCTTGTCGCCTTGCGACTGGGCGTGGAGGTAGGGATGCATGGCGATACCTCGTTTTGAGCTGTCATCCCGGACGGCCGAAGGTCGAGCCGGGATCGCTGGAAGCGCTGAGTTTGCTATGGTCCCGGATCGCCCCTGCGGGCCGTCCGGGATGACACGGGATTGCGGTTAAGCGGCCACGGGCTGTTTGGCGGCGGCCAGGATCATGTCCGCGCCCTTTTCCCCGATCATGATCGAGGGGGCGTTGGTGTTGCCGGAGATCAGGCGCGGCATGATCGAGGCGTCGACGACGCGCAGGCCCTCGACGCCGCGCACGCGCAGTTGCGCGTCGACCACGGCCATCGGCCCGTTCCCCATCTGGCAGCTGCCGACCGGGTGATAGAGCGTTGAACCGGTCTGGCGGGCGAACTCCAGCAGCTGCTCGTCGGTCTGGACCTCGAGACCGGGGTTCATCTCGCTTTCGACATACTGGGCGATGGCCGGCTGCTGGCCGATCTTCCGCGCCCATTTCAGGCCGGCGACGATGACTTCCTGGTCCAGCGGATCGGCCAGATAGTTGGCGAAGATCGACGGATAGACCGACGGATCGGCCGACTTGATCCGGATATGCCCACGGCTTTCGGGGCGCAGCTGGCAGGGCGCGATGGTCATGCCCGGCGCGCCTTCCAGCTCCATCTTCTGTTCATTGAACAGCTTTTCCAGGTCCATGGTCGCGGGCAGGATGTGGAACTGGATGTCCGGCCCTGCGAGGTCGGGACGCGACTTACAGAACGCCGCCACGTGCGCCGCCGACAGGGTCAGAAGGCCCTTGCGGAACAGCAGGTACTTCATCGCCTCGGCGGCCAGGCGCCCGCCTTTGCTCTGCTCGTTGACCGAGACGGTGCCCGACTTCAGCCGGTAGCGGGCGGCGACGATGTAGTGATCCTGCAGGTTCTCGCCGACGCCGGGCAGGTCATGGACCACCTCGATCCCATGCTCGCGCAGCAGGCCGCCGGCGCCGACGCCCGACAGCTGCAGCAGCTGGGGCGAGTTGATCGCGCCGCCGGCCAGGATCACCTCACCGCGCGCCATGGCGGCGCGTCGTTCGCCGTTCTGCATGAACTCGACGCCGACGGCGCGCTTGCCTTCAAACAGCACGCGACCAACCAGGGCGTTGGTCTCCACCCGCAGGTTCGGACGCTTCATGGCCGGATGGAGGTAAGCCACCGCCGACGAGCAGCGCGCGCCGTTCTTCTGGGTGACCTGATACCAGGTGACGCCTTCCTGGTCGGGGCCGTTCAGGTCGGGATAGCGCGGAATGCCGGCCTGGTCGCAGGCCTCGATCAGCGCCTCGGAGATCGGGTGGGCGTCGCGCATGTCGGCGACGTTCAGCGGGCCGCCGGTGGCGTGCAGGTCGCAGGCCCCGCGCTCCTGATTCTGGGCCTTGCGGAAGTAGGGCAGGACGTCGTCCCAGGCCCAGCCTTCGCAGCCCAGCTGCCGCCAGCCGTCATAGTCGGCGGCCTGGCCGCGCACGTAGAGCATGGCGTTGATCGAGGACGAGCCGCCCAGCACCTTGCCGCGCGGCCAGACATGGGCGCGGCCGCCGGTGCCGGGGTCCGGCTCGGTGGTGAACAGCCAGTTGACCTTGGGATCCTTCAGGGTCGACGAGTAGCCGACCGGGATGTGGATCATCATGTTCGAGGCGAACTGGGAGAGGTTCTTGGTCGGCCGGTCGTCGCCGCCCGCCTCCAGCAACACGACCTTGTAGCGGCCGTTCTCCGACAGGCGCGCGGCCAGTACGCAGCCGGCTGAGCCCGCGCCCACGATGACGTAGTCGGCCTCGATGATCCCGGTCATCGTCTCTCTCCCTTTGCCGTCAGCGTTCGCGTCGCTGATCGGTGTTTAGTTGAGAGGATGCGCCCAGGTTCGGCTCCTGCGCAAGTTGCCGTCGCGGCGCCGTTGGACGAACGTCGATCTTGGGTATCGTGACGCTAACGGAAACCTATTCCAGTGAGGCGTTACATGGACCTGATCAGTCAAACGGTGGTGGACGGCAAGGCGGGGCCCGGCGCGCCGCCGACCTATCCGACGCTCAAGGACGTCGATCTCGCCGACATCTTCCGCTTCACAAAGGGCCAGCCTTGGGCGGACTTCGCGCGGATGCGGCAGGAGGCGCCGGTCATGTGGCACCCCGAACCGATGGGCGGGCCGGGCTTCTGGGCCCTGACGCGCTATGAGGACGTTCACCGGGTCAATGGCGATCCGGAGACCTTCTCGTCCCAGCGGGGCGGCATCCTGATGTCGATGGGCGCGCCCGAGAAGCGCCATGCGCTGCTGTTCCGCGCGTCGATGGACACCATGATCAACATGGACGCGCCGCATCACCTGCAGCTGCGTCGCGAGCATATGCCTTATTTTACGCCGTCCTACCTGCGCGCGCTGACCGAGCGGGTGAAGGGTGAGGTGACGCGCCTGCTGGACAACATGGAGCCGCTGCTCGCGAACGGCGCCGAGATCGACATGGTCGAGCACTTCTCCAGCGTGCTGCCGCTGTTCACCCTGTGCGAGATCCTGGGCGTGCCGCCGGAGGACCGGCCCAAGTTCCTGACCTGGATGCACTATCTGGAACGCGCCCAGGACCTGGCGGTGAAGCAGGCCAATGCGCCGATGCAGCCGACCCTGGAGCTCATGCAGTTCGTCATGGACTTCAACAACAACGTCGAGGAGATGTTCGAGTACGGCCGCACGATGCTGCACAAGCGTCGCGAGGACCCGAAGGAAGACCTGATGACCGCGATCGCCCGCGCCCAGCTCGATGGCGCGGTGCTGCCCGACGAGTATCTCGACGGCTCCTGGCTGCTGATCGTGTTCGCCGGCAACGACACCACCCGCAACACCCTGTCGGGCGCCATGCGGCTGCTGACCGAGTTCCCGGACCAGAAGCAGAAGCTGATCGCCGATCCGTCCCTGCTGGGCGGGGCTGTCGACGAGTTCATCCGCATGGTCAGTCCGGTGGTCTACATGCGCCGCACCGCCACCCGCGACGTCGAGGTCAACGGCCAGCTGATCCGCGAGGGCGAGAAGGCGATCATGTACTACGGCGCGGCCAACCGCGATCCGGCCATGTTCGAGAACCCCGACCAGCTGGACGTCACGCGCGCCAACGCCGGCAAGCACATCGCCTTCGGTTACGGCCCGCACACCTGCATCGGCAAGCGCGTGGCCCAGATCCAGCTGGAGGAGGCCTATCGCCAGATCCTGGCCCGCTTCCCGGATCTCAACTGGACGGGCGACATCGAAATCGCGCCGAACAACTTCGTGCACGCGATCAGCAAACTGGGTGTGAAGCGGGGGTAGAAAAGGGCGCGCCGGCCGCGAGCATTGGGTCCCGCGCCGGCGCTGTAGGGCGTCCGGCTATGGGGGGTACCGGACGGGCTGAGAATGACTCAGCTTGGCCCGTTCGCGCGCCGCGACGCGCCGTCGCAGCAAACCCAAAACAGTAGAGCGCTGAACCCCCGGCGCACGGGCCTTGTCCTCGAAGCCGTTCAAGTCATACGATCGTTTGAAATAGAGGCCGAGGAGAGCGCCATGTCGAAACCGACCTTCGAGACCCTGCTGTACGATGTCGAGGATGGGATCGCGACGATCACCCTCAATCGCCCCGACCGCATGAACGCCTTCACCGCGCGGATGATGAAGGACCTGATCGAGGTGTTCGACGTCACCGACGCCGACGACGCGGTGAAGGCGGTGATCATCACAGGCGCGGGCCGGGCCTTCTGCGCGGGCGCGGACCTCGGCGGCGGCGGCGCCACCTTCGACCGTACCAGCCCCCAGGCGCTGGAGCGCGAAGAGGGCAAGGTCGGCGATATCTATCGTGACGGCGGTGGTCGCGTGACCCTGCGCATGTATGACAGCCTCAAGCCGATCATCGGCGCGATCAACGGCGCGGCCGTGGGCGTGGGCGTGACCATGCAGCTGCCGATGGACATTCGCATGGCCTCGACCGAGGCCAAGTTCGGCTTCGTCTTCGCCCGCCGGGGCATCACGCCCGAAGCCGCCTCCAGCTGGTTCCTGCCGCGTCTGGTCGGTCTGCAGACCGCGCTGGAGTGGTGTTACAGCGGCCGCGTGTTCCCGGCGTCCGAAGCGCTGGAGAAGGGCCTGGTGCGCTCGCTGCACGCGCCGGACGAGCTTCTGCCCGCCGCCCGCGCCCTGGCCCGCGAGATCGCCGACAACACCGCGCCTGTCTCGGTGGCCCTGACCCGCCAGCTCCTGTGGCGCATGGCCGGCGCGGATCATCCGATGGAGGCGCACAAGGCCGACAGCCGCGCGATCCAGTCGCGGGGCGCGTCCGGCGACGCCAAGGAGGGCGTCACCTCCTTCCTCGAAAAGCGCGCGCCTGTGTACCCGAACAAGGTCTCGACCGACGTGCCGGACATCTGGCCGGAATGGAAGGACCCGGAGTTCCGGTAAGAACACACGCCGACCTCCCCGGCATTCGCCGGGGATATCGGACTGGGGATGAGGCGGGCGCAGGCGCATTTGCCGCGCCCGCGCTCACCGGCCGTTAATCACGCTCTGCTCTGTTCGACGCCATGAGCGAAGCCGCGCTGACACCGTCTTTCGAAGAGCCCGAGGCCCCCAAGGCCGCGCCGCGCTCGCGGTCGACCCTGCTCAAGCGGCTGGCCGACGTGGTCTGCCTGCCCAGCAGCCGGATCAACGCCTTCGAACGCTCGATGACCGCCGATCTGCTGGTGGAGATGCTGCGCGACGCCAACGTCGCCGAGCGCGAGAAGGTGGCCCGCCGCCTGGCCATGCTCAACGAGATGCCCGGCGTGCTGGTCCGCTTGCTGCTGCGTGACGAACTGCCGGTGGCGCGCGCCTTGCTGGTCGACTCCGAGAAGTTGTCGGACGCCGATCTGATCAGCTGCCTCTATCAAGCCACGACCGAGCATCGTCGCCTGATCGCCCAGCGCCGCGGCGTCAGCGAGGTGGTCGCCGACGCGCTGATCGACATGGGCGAGTCCGCCGTGATCGAAACTCTGCTGCGCAACGAGCTGGTCAAGCTCAGCCACCAGGGCGTCGAGAACATCGTGGCCGCCACGCGCGATGCGCCGCACCTGATCCCCTTGCTGCTGCGCCGGGCGGAACTGCGCCCGAGCCACGCCTATGTGATGTTCTGGTGGGCCGATTCCGAGGCCCGGCGCACGATCCTCCAGCGCTTCGCGGTCTCGCGAGAGATCCTGCAGGACGCGGTGGGCGACGTCTTCGCCCTGGCCTCGGCCGAGGGCTGGCAGGACCCGCTATCGCGCAAGGCGCTGCAGTTCATCGAACGTCGCCAGCGCAACCGCGCCGCCATCGCCAAGAGCCCGTACAACAGTCTCGACGAAGCCGTCGCCGCCGGGGAGGGGGGCTTCACCCGCGAGATCGCCGAAGAGATCTCGTACCTGTCAGGCCTCAAGCCGATGACGGGCGCCAAGATCTTCACCGATCCGGGCGGCGAGCCGCTGGCGATCCTGTGCAAGGCTACGGGCCTGCCGCGCGGCTGCATACGCCAGCTTTGGCGTGGTCTGCGTCGGCAGGAAGTGGACCGCACCGGCGCGGCCGACCCTGCGCTTGAACGGGTGCTGACGGTCTATGACGCTATCGCCGTGGATCGCGCCCAGACGGTCCTGCGCTACTGGAACTGGTCGCTGACCTCGGCCCTGACGCCGGCGCTTCTGAAGGCGATCCGCGACGGCGACGAGGGGGCTGTCGACGAATACTCCGCCCCGCAGCGCGCGGCGATGCTGGCGCTCTCGCGCGACTTTGGTCGATAAGGCCTGGATATCGCCGATATCGAATAGCTGCGGCGACCGATACTCAAAAAATCAGCCGAGCGATCACACCAGTTCGAGTAGCCGCAGGGTCAACTGAACATTAGATCATTACAAATGATCTCTTGGGGGGCTCCGTGTTGCTCGTTGTGGGCAATCTGGGTATGCACCTCTCAACTGATCTAGGAATCAGCCGCACCAACAAAAAGTTTTGGCGACGGGCGAGGCATATGGAAGATCAATCGGACCTGATCGAGATGACTGCGGGCATCGTTTCGGCCTATGTCGGCAACAACGTCGTTTCGACCGCCGACCTGCCCGCCCTGATCCAGCAGGTGCACGCTGCGCTGGCCAATGTCGGCGTCCCGGCCGCCGAGCCGGCGCCCACGCCCAAGGAGCCGGCGGTTCCGGTCAAGAAGTCCATCACGCCCGACTATCTGGTCTGTCTGGAGGACGGCCGGAAGTTCAAGTCGCTCAAGCGTCACCTGCGCACCAAGTACGACCTGACGCCCGAAGACTACCGCGCCAAGTGGGGTCTGCCCAAGGATTACCCAATGGTGGCGCCGAACTACGCCGAGGCGCGTTCGAACCTCGCCAAGCAGATGGGCCTGGGCCAAGGCGGCCGCAAACCTGCGCGCAAGGCGAAATAGCCGAGTCGGAACAAAAGCTTGGCTGTTCGCGGCCAGCGCTCGAAACAACGCCCGTCGTCCGCTCCCGGACGGCGGGCGTTGTCGTTGGCGGTTGACTCAATCCGGGAATCTTGTCGCGCGACATGTTTTTCACTTGCCGCCGATTCGTTCCTTAAGCGATAGTGAATCGAAGTGATTCCAATAGCTTGTTAAGGACTCTGAAGATGTCCGCGCAATTGAGCGCATCGGCCACGGCGGCCCGCGCTCACCAGGAGATGTTCGCCTACTGGGCGTCCCTCCGTCGGGGGGCGAACCTCCCCGCGCGCGTCGACGTGCATCCTGCGAGCATGAAGCGGCTGCTGCCGACCGTCAGCCTGATCGACGTCGTCGGCGGCTCGCCGCGCGACTATCGCCTGCGCCTGGCGGGCACCGGCCTCTACGGGGTTTATGGCCGCGAGATCACCGGCCGCATGATCGGCGACGTCTACAACACCGCCGCCGTAGACTACTGGCGCAAGGAACTGGACAAGGTCGTGGACGAGCGTCGTCCCGGCGTGGGCGTCCACAGCCTGGCCTGGCGCGGCGCGCCGCACATGTCGATCCTGTGGCTGCGCCTGCCGCTGGCCAGCAACGGCAAGGACGTCGACATGATCCTCGGCTACGACGCCGTGGTCGGCGCAGCCGTCGAGAGCGGCTCGGGCATCCGCGCGGCCTGAGGGCCGGGCCTCGCGGCTCGCGGATGCGGGCGGATCTGAAGTCTGAAATGGGTGGGGAGCGGGCGTTAGATGCTCCCCCGCGATGCGGGGGAGCTGTCGCGGAGCGACTGAGGGGGCAAGCTGGGCAAGCCCCGCACTAGCCCCCTCCGGCCCTCTGGGCCACCTCCCCCGCATGCGGGGGAGGATATGTCCTCTAAGGGTCGGGAGCGGTCCCCAGTCTCCCGGCAGAATCGCGACCTCACCGGCTAGGCGACGGCCGGCCGTCCGCCTCACCCCTCCAGAAACGCCTCGACCTCGCGACGGCTGGGCATGGACGGTGCGGCGCCGGCCTTCTGCACTGACAGGGCGGCGGCGGCGTTGGCCATATCGACGGCCTCGGCCAGATCCAGGCCCTGGGCCAGGGTGGCGGCCAGGGCGCCGCAGAAGCAGTCGCCGGCGCCGACCGTGTCGACCGCCTTGACCTTCTTGCCCTCGACCAGGAACGCCTCGTCGCGCCGCACGACGGCCGCGCCCGCCGCCCCCAGGGTGACGATGATCGTCTGGTCGGGGCGGCTCATCAGCTTGCGCGCGGCCAGCGAGACCTCTTCCAGCTTGACCGGCTCGCGGTCGAGCTTGGCGTAGGAGGCCAGCTCGGTCTGGTTGACGATCAGGATGTCGGTCAGTGGGAACAGGGCCGCGCCCTGGGGCAGGGCGGGGGCGGCGTTGAGGATCCGCAAGGCTCCCTTGGCCGAGCCGGTCCGGAACAGGGCCTCGATCGCGGTGGGCGGGGTTTCCAGCTGGCAGAGCAGGACGCGCTGGCCCTCGATCGGTGTAGCCGCGACTTGCTGGGGTGTGACCATGGCGTTGGCGCCGGCGGTCACGACGATCATGTTCTCGGCGCTGTTGGCGACCCAGACATGGGCCTGGCCCGTCGGCACGCCCGCCAGTTCGGCGACGTCGGCGACCTGCACGCCGTAGCCCGCCAGCTTGGCCTTGAGGCCCGCGCCGCTATCGTCGCCGCCGACGGCGCCCATCAGACGGGTCGCCGCGCCCATGCGGGCGGCGGCGACGGCCTGGTTCGCGCCCTTGCCGCCCAGGAACAGTTCGAGCGACAGGCCTGCGACGGTCTCGCCCGGGCGGGGCAGGTCATCGACCCGCGCCACAGCGTCCAGATTGATCGAGCCGAGAACGAAAACAGTCATGGTCTTGGTCTTCTAAAGGTTTATCCGGCGCCGCCGCGCTGGAAGCTTTCGACAAGGCTGCCGGCCACCAGTCTCCATCCGTCGACAAGGACGAAGAAGATCAGCTTGAACGGCAAACTGATCGAGGCCGGCGGCAGCATCATCATACCCATGCTCATCAGCACGCTGGCGACGACCAGGTCGATGACCAGGAACGGAATGAACAGCAGAAACCCGATCTCGAAGGCGCGCTTCAGCTCGGAGATCATGAAGGCCGGGGTCACCACCTTGAGCGGCGTTTCCTCGGCCGTTTTCGGCTGGGGGATCTTGGACAGGCGCACGAACAGCGCCAGGTCTTCGCGGTCCACCTGGCTCAGCATGAACTGCTTCACCGGCCCGCCCGCCGCCTCGAACGCCTCGGGCAGCTCCATCTGCTGGTCCAGCAGCGGCTTGATGCCGGCGTCGTAGGAGCGCTCGAAGGTCGGGCCCATGACGATGGCGGTCAGAAACAGCGCCAGGCTTATGATCACCGGGTTGGGCGGGCTTTGCTGCACGCCGATGGCGGTGCGCAGGAGGCCCAGAACCACCACGATCCGGATGAACGAGGTGGTCATGATCACGATCGACGGGGCCAGCGACAGCACCGTCATGAGGCCGACCAGCTGGACGACGCGCTCGGTCAGGCCAGCGCCGGTGCCCAGGTTGATGTTCACCGCCGACTGGGCCATGGCGGCCGCTGGCATGATCGCGCAGGCGATGGCCGCCAGCACCGAGATGATCGCCGCCCGGCGCAGGTCTTCGGGCTTGGCGCCGGTCACGGATTTGATGAGGTCGCGGATCATCAGGCCACGGGCTCCGGTTCGGCGACGGGGGAGGGGGCGGACGCCGGCGCCGGGCCCCTGGGCGTCCAGTCCAGAAGCTTGCCTTCGCCCAGCAGCACCAGCCGCTCCTCGCCGTCCAGGCTGACCACCACAAGGCGGCGGGTCGGATCCAGCGCCAGGCTCTCGACCACCTTCAGGCGCCGGTCCTGGCGCGTGGCGATGGCGCGGCCGATGGCGTCGGGGCCGTACTTGCGCAGCGCCCAGGCCGCCATGCCGATCAGGCCGAGCGTAAACGCCAGGGCCGCCAGGGCGCGGATGAATTCGATGACGTCCATGGGCTCGGGGCCGTTCTCGGCGAGACAACTTGGCGCAGGGAAACGCCCCTACGGACCCTTGTGTGCCTGACGCTTCTTAATGCCGGATTAACCCTGTTTCTTCACCATGTTCGCATGGGTCCGGACGACATCCCCCTCTTTGGCATGCTCAAGAGCCGCCTCGGTTATCTGACCGAGCGCCAGAAGCTTGTCGCCCAGAACGTGGCCAACTCCGACACCCCCGGCTATCGGCCCAGCGACCTGAAGCCGTTCAGCTTCCAGGCCTCGCTGATGAACAACACGGCCGGCCCGGTCTATCGCGGCGGCCGGGCGGCGCCGACCTCCGGCGTCACCATGATCGCCACCACGCCCTCGCACCAAGCGCGGCCGAACGCCCCCAGCGCCTGGCGGGCTACGGCGGGCGCGGACTCCGAGACCACGCTCGACGGCAACGCGGTCTCGCTCGAAGACCAGATGCTGAAGATGACCGACGCGCGGATGAACTACGACGCGGCGATCAGCTTCTACCAGAAATCCATGACCATGCTCCGCATGGCCGCTCGCAAGCCTTCCGGCTGAGGACTCTAGGCGATGCCCGAGATCAAGTCCCAATCCCTCGCGACCATGGCCGTGGCCTCGTCGGCCCTGCGCGCCCAGCAAGGCCGCATGCGGGTCATCGCCGAGAACATCGCCAACGCCAACTCGACCTCGCGCACGGCGGGCGGCGACCCTTACCGGCGTCAGGTGCCGGTGTTCAAGCCGACCAAGGTGCAAGGCGCCGAGGGCGTGCAGATGCTGCGCGTCGATCCCGACCAGAGCGACTTCAAGACCGAATACGACCCCGGCAACCCGGCCGCCGACGCCAAGGGCTACGTCAAGCTGCCCAACGTCAACACCATGGTCGAGGCGCTGGACATGAAGGAGGCGCAGCGCGCCTACGAAGCCAACCTCAACGTCATCGAGACCGCGCGCGCCATGGAGTCGCGCACCCTCGACATCCTCAAGAAGTAGGGGCTAGGCCATGATCACCGCGCTCGCCGCCGCCAAGGCCTACGCCAATTCCGGCGCCATGTCGGTCGGTTCTATCGGCTCGATCGGCGGCTCGCAGGACAAGGGCGTCGACTTCGGCGACCTCTTGAAGTCGGCCATGGACGGCGCGACCAAGGCCTCGAAGGTCGCCGAGCACAAGATCGCCGCCCAAGTCGCCGGCAAGGCCGAACTGGTCGACGTGGTCACCGCCATCAGCTCGGCGGAAGCCAGCCTGGAGACGGTGATGTCGATCCGCGACCAGGTGATTTCGGCCTATCAGGAAATCATGCGGATGCCGATCTGACGGCCTCCCGCGTGAGTCGCATGGGTTTTAAATACAGCTTGTGATAACGTCGTTCTCCCAAAGGGGAGGGCGACCATGAAGACGCTCAAGGTGCTCAGCGTCCACGGCCTGGGCGATCAACGGCAATCCACCTGGAAGGAGGATTGGCCCAAGGCCATCCAGGCGGTGTTTCCCGCCGTGGCGGGTCTGGAGCTCGAGTTCGAGTTCATCGAATACGACGACATCTTCGAGGGCGTGAACCTGTCGGCGTGGGAGGTGGCGGGCGCCGTCGCCAAGCTGGCCGCCAGCGGCGTGACCTCGATCTTCAAGCGCGAGAAGGGCGTGCTGGGCGACGCGCCCCACACCGTTCGCTGGACGGCCGGCTATGTGGTGGCCTGGGTCAATGACGACCGCTTCAAGAAAAAGAGCCGCGCTAGGGTGTTCGAGCGGATCAAGGCGTTCCAGCCCGACCTGATCCTGGCGCACAGCCTCGGCTCTCTGGTCACCTACAACGCCTTCACGCACAAGGACGCGGCTTCGCCAGACGTGGCCCCGCTGCTGGCCAAGGCGACCTATGTGACGTTCGGCTCGCAGATCAACAATCCGTTCGTCGTCGGCAACCTGACCAACGGCCGGGTGCAGGAACTGCCCGTCGCGTTCTGGCATCATCTCTACAATCGCGACGACGACGTCTTCACCGCGCCGATCAAGAACTGGGCGGCGCCGAACTTCCGCCAGACCGACACGCCGTTCGACCTGCCCGGTGTCGGCGACCATGCGGCCGAAGGCTATTTCCAGCACGTCAACACGATCGAGAACGTCTGGCGTCCTATCGGCGCCCTGGCGGTGGGGGCGCGTGAGTTCGTCGGTCTGTCCGAACAGCTCTCTGCGCCGACGCCGACCAAGAGCGGCGCGAAGTCGAAGGTCGCCACGTCTGGGGGGCGGGCTCCGAGGCGAAAGGCCCTGCTGGTCGGGATCAACGACTATCCAAACGCCGCCGATCGTCTGGAAGGCTGCGTCAACGACGTCTTCACGATGAGCTCGGTGCTGCAGGAATGCGGCTTTCCAGCGGACTCGATCCGCGTGTGCCTTGACGCCCGCGCCACCGCCGAGGGGATCCTCCAACGGCTGGAATGGCTGATGGACGGGGCTCGCGAAGAGGATGAGCTCGTCTTCTACTACAGCGGCCACGGGGCCCAGGTGCCCGAGTACGGCGAGAATTTCGAGCCCGACCGCAATGTTGAGGTGCTGGTGCCGTGGGACTTCGACTGGACGCCTGAACGCGCGATCTCCGACGACCAAATTCACTGTCTCTATGCGCAACTGCCCTATGAGACGCGGCTGGCGATGATCTTCGACTGCTGCCATGCGGGCGGGATCCATCGCAACGGCGGCGCCCGTGCGCGGGGCCTGACCCCGCCCGACGACATCCGTCACCGCGAGCTACGCTGGGACCTGAAGACCCGGATGTGGGTCCCTCGCGACTTCCGCCGCCAGGGTAAGGGCTTCACGGAAGACGAGGCGCTGGAGACCCGCTATTTCGGCAAGGACGGCGCGACCGAACGGCTGGGGCGTGCGGCCATGCGGCGGACGCTGTCGACCAAGGCGTATGAGGGCCGCAAGGCGGGCGATCAGCCGGAGATTCCCGCAGGACCTTATCTGCCGCTCATCATCGAGGCGTGCGGCGAGGGCGAGCTCAGCTACGAGTACCGCCACGGCGCGGTCAGCCACGGCGCCTTCACCTACAGCCTGGCCGCGATCCTGCGCGAGAAGAAGAAGATCACCTTCCAGGCCCTGGTCGAGCAGACCAGCGCCCGGCTAAGCGATCTTGGCTACGCGCAGAAGCCTCAGATCCTGGGTCCCTCGGCCCAGGTCGGCGCCCTGACGCCCTGGCGATAGCCAATCCCCCCGGGCGACAAACCGGCGAAAAAATGGGCCGCGTCCTTGCGGATGCGGCCCAAGTCGTCTTCGGGGGAGAAATACGAAACGCTTACGCTTACAAACTCAGGAAAACCTTCGCGGCGGCGAACAGACCGCCCCAGACCACCGCGTTCAGCACCGACGCCACCAGAACGGCGACGCCGAGCGGCCACTGGCGGTGTTCGCGGCGCCGGGCGCGCTGCGGGCGGGGATCGAACGAACGGGTCTGCGAGGCGACGGTCATGTAACGCTCCTTAACCATGTCCCCATGGTCGAGATTGACTCGGCCTTTGCGAACAGGACGACCTGTCGCGCGCCGCCTTGTCGCACCTTGACCATGGGATCAACGCACCGGGGCGCGTTTGGTTGAGCGTTCGCGTTCAGAGAATCCCCGGTAGGTCGAGCCCCTTCTCCCGCGCGCAGTCGAGTGCGATGTCGTAGCCCGCGTCGGCGTGGCGCATGACGCCGGTGGCCGGATCGTTCCATAGGACGCGCGCCACGCGCTTGGCGGCGGCCTCGGTGCCGTCGCAGACGATGACCATGCCGGCGTGCTGCGAGAAGCCCATGCCGACCCCGCCGCCGTGGTGCAGCGACACCCAGGTGGCGCCCGAGGCGGTGTTCAGCAGGGCGTTCAGCAGCGGCCAGTCCGACACGGCGTCCGAGCCGTCGCGCATGGCCTCGGTCTCGCGGTTGGGCGAGGCGACCGAGCCGGAATCGAGGTGATCGCGGCCGATGACGATCGGGGCCTTCAACTCACCCTTGGCGACCATCTCGTTGAAGGCCAGGCCCAGGCGGTGGCGATCCCCCAGACCGACCCAGCAGATGCGCGCCGGCAGGCCCTGGAACTTGATCTTCCGGCCAGCCATGTCGAGCCAGTTGTGCAGGTGCGGATTGTCCGGGATCAGCTCTTTGACCTTGGCGTCGGTCTTGGCGATGTCTTCGGGATCGCCCGACAGCGCCGCCCAGCGGAACGGCCCGATCCCCCGGCAGAACAGCGGGCGGATATAGGCGGGCACGAAGCCGGGGAAGTCGAAGGCGTTGGTCACGCCTTCCTCCAGCGCCATCTGGCGGATGTTGTTGCCGTAGTCGACGGTCGGCACGCCGGCGGCCTGGAAGTCGAGCATGGCCTTCACATGCGCCGCCATCGAGGCCTTGGCGGCCTCCGCCACCTGGGGCGGGTCCTGGTCGCGCATCGCACGCCAACGCTCCAGGCTCCAGCCGGCGGGCAGGTAGCCGTTGATCGGGTCGTGGGCGCTGGTCTGGTCGGTCAGCAGGTCGGGCCGCACGCCGCGCTTGAAGAGCTCGGGCAGCAGTTCGGCCGCGTTGCCCAGCAGGCCCACCGAGATCGGCGTCTTGGCCGCGCAGGACTCGGCGATCCAGGCCAGGGCCTCGTCGACGTTGTCGGTCGAGCGGTCCAGATAGCCGGTGCGCAGGCGCATCTCGATCGACGAGGGCTGGCACTCGATGGCGAGGCATGAGGCGCCGGCCATCACCGCCGCCAGCGGCTGGGCGCCGCCCATGCCGCCCAGGCCCGCCGTCAGCAGCCAGCGCCCCGAGAGGTCGCCGCCATAGTGCTGGCGGCCCATCTCGACGAAGGTCTCATAGGTGCCCTGTACGATGCCCTGGGCGCCGATATAGATCCACGAGCCGGCGGTCATCTGGCCGTACATGGCCAGGCCTTTGCGATCCAGTTCGTTGAAGTGCTCCCAGCTGGCCCAGCGCGGGACGAGGTTGGAGTTGGCGATCAGCACGCGCGGGGCGTCGGCGTGGGTGCGGAACACGCCGACCGGCTTGCCGGATTGAACCAGGAGCGTCTGGTCGTCTTCCAGACGACGCAGGGTCTCGACGATCTTGTCGAAGCTCTCCCAGTCGCGGGCCGCGCGGCCGATGCCGCCATAGACCACCAGCTCTTCCGGACGCTCGGCGACGTCGGGGTGCAGGTTGTTCATCAGCATCCGCAGGGCGGCTTCGGTCAGCCAGGACTTGGCGGTGCGTTCAGAGCCCGTGGCGGGGCGGATGACGCGGGTGGTGTCGCGGCGGGTCATGCTTGGGCTCTCGCAAACTGGAGGCAGGCGGTGAGAACATCCTCCAGCACCGCGCGCAGCGGCGCGGCGCGGTCGGCGTGGAAGGGCGTGGGCCAGGTGTCAGGCGTCGGCGGCTCGGTCGGATCGTCCATGTAGCCCCGGCAGGCCAGCTCCATCTGGATCGCATGGACGCCGGTCGCGGGCTGGCCGTAGTGGCGCGTGGTCCAGCCGCCCTTGAAGCGACCGTTGGTGACGCGGCTGCGGCCGGATGCGTCGCAGGCGGCCTCGACGGCGGCGGTGAGAGCGTCGGCGCAGCTTTGGCCGCTGTTGGTCCCAAGGTTGAACTGCGGCAGCTCACCCTCGAACAGGCGCGGCACGCGCGAGCGGATCGAGTGGGCCTCGTACAGCACCACGGTTGGATGGACCGCGCGCAGGCGCTCGATCTCGGCGCGCAGGGCGGCGTGATAGGGCTCGAACCAGGTGGCCCGGCGGTGGTCGATCTCGGCCGCGTCCGGTCCGCCGTCACGATAGAGCGGCTCGCCGTCGAAGGTGGTGGTGGGGCAAAGCTCGGTGGTGGCCTGACCCGGATAGAGCGAGGCGCCGGACGGGTCGCGATTGACGTCGATGACCGTGCGCGAGATCGCGGTGCGGATGATCGTCGCGCCCATCCCCTCGGCGAAGGCGTACAGCCGGTCGACCCACCAGTCGGCGTCCTTGCGCGCCAGCCATGGCGAGACGAGGCGCGCTTCGATGTCGGCGGGGATGTCCGTGCCGGTGTGGGGGAGGCTGATGATGAGGGGGGCGGCGCCGCGGGAGACTTGGAGCCAGCTCATCCTCGCGCTCCAAGCCCTGTCATCCCGGCCAAGCGCGAAGCGCGCCGAGCCGGGACCGCCGGAAGCGCAGGCGCCTGTTGCGGTCCCGGGTCTTCGCTTCGCTGCGCCTGGGATGACAAATTGAGGAGCGCCATCACATCACCCCCGGCAGCTCACCGGCAGCCGCGATCACCGCGCCGCTCCGCACCAGGGCGTTGGCCGCCTCCATGTCGGGGTGGAAGTGACGGTCGTCCGACAGGTGCGGAACCTGGCTGCGCGTTAGCGCCCGCACGGCCTCCAGCGCGGCGCTGGAGCGTAGCGGGGCGTGGAAGTCGCAGCCTTGGGCGGCGGCCAGCAGCTCGATGCCCAAGACCGCGTCGGCGTTCTCGACCATGGCCAGGAGGCGCCGGGCTCCGTGGGCGGCCATCGAGACGTGGTCTTCCTGGTTGGCCGAGGTGGGGATGGAGTCGACGCTGGCGGGATAGGCGCGCTGCTTGTTCTCCGACACCAGGGCGGCGGCCGTGACCTGCGGGATCATGAAGCCGGAATTCAGCCCCGGCTTCGGCGTCAGGAAGGCGGGCAGGCCCGACAGCGCCGGGTCGACCAGCATGGCGATGCGGCGCTCGGCGATCGAGCCGATCTCGCAGACCGCCAGGGCGATCATGTCGGCGGCGAAGGCCACCGGCTCGGCGTGGAAGTTGCCGCCCGACAGCGCCTCATCAGCTTCCGGGAAGATCAGCGGATTGTCCGAGACGCCGTTGGCCTCGGTCTCCAGAGTCGTGGCGGCCTGGCGCAGCACGTCCAGCGCCGCGCCCATCACCTGGGGCTGGCAGCGCAGGCAGTAGGGGTCCTGGACCCGCTCGTCCTCCTTCAGGTGCGAGGCGCGGATCTCCGAGGCGCTCATCAGGGCGCGAAGCGCGGCGGCGGTCTCGATCTGGCCGGCGTGGCGGCGCAGGGTGTGGATGCGCGGGTCGAACGGCGTGTCCGAACCCTTGGCCGCCTCGGTCGACAGGGCGCCGGTGACCAGGGCCGACTGGAACAGGCGCTCGGCCTCGAACAGGCCCGCCAGGGCGTTGGCGGTCGAGAACTGGGTGCCGTTCAGCAGGGCCAGACCCTCCTTGGGGCCCAGGGTCAGGGGCGCGAGACCCGCTTGCGCCAGGGCCTGGGCCGCCGGCAGGCGCTGGCCGCCGACGAAGATCTCGCCGACCCCGATCATGGTCGCGGCCATGTGTGACAGCGGCGCCAGATCGCCCGAGGCGCCGACCGAGCCCTGGCAGGGCACCACTGGCGTCAGGCCCTCGACCAGCATCTCCTCGAGCATCCGCACCGTCTCGACGCGCACGCCCGAGGCGCCCTGCGCCAGGCTGGCCAGCTTCAGGGCCATCATCAGCCGGATCACCGGAACCGGCGAGGGCTCGCCGACGCCCGCCGCGTGCGACAGGACGATGTTGCGCTGCAGGGTCTCAAGGTCGGCGTCGCCGATGCGAACGCTGGCCAGTTTCCCAAAGCCGGTGTTGATCCCGTAGACCGGCTCGCCCTTGGCCAGGATGCGCTGCACGGCCGCAGCGCTTTCCGCGATCACGGGCCAGGCCGTCTCCGCCAGCCGCGCCGACGCGCCGCGATAGATCGCCTTCCACTCGGCCAGCGACACCACGCCAGGGTTCAGAACAAGCTCGGTCACAGGCCTCTCCACACGCGCGCATGGAGCGGATTGAAGCCCATGCGATAGACAAGTTCGGCGGGACGCTCGACGTCCCAGATGGCGAGATCGCAGGCCTTGCCGGCCTCCAGCGTGCCGCGATCACTCAAGAGGCCCAGCGCCCGCGCCGCCTCGCGCGTGACGCCGGCCAGGCACTCCTCGACGGTCATCCGGAACAGGGTGGCGGCCATGTTCATGACCAAGAGCGGCGAGGTCAGGGGCGAGGTGCCCGGGTTGCAGTCGGTGGCCAGCGCCATCGGCACGCCCGCCCCGCGCAGGGCCGCGATCGGCGGGGCCTTTTGCTCGCGGGTGAAGTAGTAGGCGCCGGGCAGCAGGGTCGCGACCGTGCCTGAGGCGGCCATGGCGGCGATCCCGGCTTCGTCCAGGTGTTCGAGATGATCGGCCGACAGGGCGTTGTACTCGGCCGCCAGCGCGGCGCCCGAAAGGTTCGACAACTGCTCGGCGTGCAGCTTGACCGGCAGGCCGTGGGCCTTGGCCGCGTCGAACACCCGGCGGATCTGTTCGGGCGAGAAGCCGATGCCTTCGCAGAAGCCGTCCACCGCGTCGGCCAGGCCGCGCGCGGCGACGGCGGGGATCATGGTCTGGCAGACCAGATCGACATAGCCGTCCTTGTCGTCGCGATATTCGGGCGGCAGGGCGTGGGCCCCGAGGAAGGTGGTGGTGACGCCCACCCGGCGGATGTCGGCCAGCGCCCGAGCGGCGCGCAGGCTCTTGAGTTCGTCGTCCAGCGACAGGCCATAGCCGGACTTGATCTCGACCGTGGTGACGCCCTCGGCCAGCAGGGCGTCGAGGCGTGGCAGGGCGGCCTGGATGAGCTGGCTTTCAGAGGCCGCGCGGGTGGCGCGCATGGTCGAGACGATGCCGCCGCCGGCGCGGGCGATCTCTTCGTAGGAGGCGCCGGCCAGGCGCAGCTCGAATTCGTGGGCGCGGTCGCCGGCGAAGACGAGGTGGGTGTGCGGATCGATCAGGCCGGGGGTGATCCAGCGGCCGTCGACATCGATCGTTTCGGCCGCCTCTAAGGTCGGCGCGTCGGCGGCGGGACCGGCGTAGGCGATGCGGCCCTCCAGGCTGGCGACGACGCCGTCCTCGACGACGCCCAGCCCTTCGCGGCCCGGCGCCAGGGTGGCGAGACGGGCGTTGATCCACACCCGATCACAGCGCATGAGCTCGCCTCCCAGCTGGTGAGCGCGGCCCTTGCGGCGCGCTTCAATATGTATAGACATATTTGCGAACGATGAGGCTTGTCCAGTGACCGACGCGCAAATTCCCGAGTCCGTTTCGACCGTGGTCTGGTGCGAGAGCGCGCTGTTGGCGGACGGCTGGGCCCGGGGCGTGAAGTTCACGATCACCGATGGCCGCATCGCCCGGATCGACACCGACGCTCCTGCCGGCGACGCCTTGAGCCTGGGTCCGGCCCTGCCGGGCCTGGGCAATGTCCACAGCCACGCCTTCCAGCGCGCCATGGCGGGCCTGGCCGAGACGCGCGGCGAGACCGGCGACAACTTCTGGACCTGGCGCGAGGTGATGTACCGCTTCCTGGAACGGCTCGACCCCGACATGGCCCAGGCCATCGCCGCCATGGGCCAGGTCGAGATGCTGGAGGGCGGCTTCACCCGCGTGGGCGAGTTCCACTATCTGCACCACGCTCCCGATGGCGGTTTCTACGACAATCCGGCCGAGATGGCGGCAAGGATGGCGGCGGCGGCCGAAGAGACCGGCATTGGTCTCACCTTGCTGCCGGTGTTCTACGCCCACAGCAATTTCGGCGGCCTGCCGCCGACCGACGGCCAGAAGCGCTTCATCCACGACGTCGACGGCTTTGCGCGGCTGGTCGAGGCCTGCCGAGGGCTCGTCGCGGGCCTGCCCGAGGCGGTGGTCGGGATCGCGCCGCACAGCCTGCGCGCGGTGACCGGCGAGGAGCTGGACGCGATCCTGCCGCTGGCCGCCGGCGGCCCGGTCCACATGCACGTGGCCGAGCAGACGAAAGAGGTCGACGACTGCCTGGCCGCCACCGGCCAGCGCCCGGTGCGCTGGCTGATGAACCACACCGAGGTCGACCAGCGCTGGTGCCTGATCCACGCCACCCACATCAACGCCACCGAGACCGAGCGCCTGGCCAAGAGCGGCGCGGTGGCGGGCCTTTGCCCGGTGACGGAGGCCAATCTGGGCGATGGGATCTTCCCGACCCCGGACTATCTGGCTGCTGGCGGAAGCTTCGGAATCGGCACCGACTCCAACATCGTGATCGACGCCGCCCAGGAGCTTCGGACCTTGGAATACGCCCAGCGCCTGACCCGCCGGGCCCGCAACGTGCTGGCGGGCGGCCCGCGCCGTTCCACCGGCGGCGACCTCTGGCGCGCGGCGGCTCTGGGCGGGGCCCGGGCTCTGGGCGCAGGACGGGGCGAGCTGCGACGCGGCGCGCCGGCCGACTTCGTCACGCTCGATCCGAACCACCGCAACCTTGTCGGCCGCGCGGGCGACACCCTGATCGACAGCCTGGTCTTCGCCGGCGGCGGGATCGACACCGTCTGGCGTCATGGCCGGCAGCTGGTCTCGGGGGGCCGCCACCACGCCCGCGAGGCGATCACCACGCGCTATGTCGAGACCCTGAAGGCCCTGCTGGCGTGACCGGACCGCTGCACCAGCGCATCCGCGCCGACATCGAGGCCCGCATCCGCTCCGGCGAATGGGCGCCGGGTCACCGCGCCCCGACCGAGGCCGAGCTGATGGAGGCCTATGGCTGCTCGCGGATGACCGTGAACAAGGCGATGATCGCCCTGGTCGAGGCCGGACTGATCGTGCGCCGCAAGCGGGCCGGCTCGTTCGTGGCGCGGCCCAAGGTCCATGCGCCGGTCCTCAACATCCCCGACATCCAGTCCGAGATCGTGGCGCGCGGGGAGAGCTACGCCTTTCGACTGTTGTCGCGCGTGGTCCGGTCCCCGGACCGCGACAGCCCCGAGGAAGTCGCGCTGGCGGCGGGCGGCAAGCTGCTTGCCCTGGACGGGGTGCATGACGCGGGCGGGCGGCCGTTCGCCCTGGAGCGCCGCCTCGTCTCGCTGAAGGCGGTTCCGGAGATGGCCGACGCCGATTTTGAGACCCATCCGCCCGGCGCCTGGCTCCTGGAACACGTCGCCTGGACCGAGGCCGAGAGCCGCATAAGCGCCGTCAACGCCGAGCCTGACGAGGCCCGGCTTCTGGCCCTGGATGAAGGAACCGCCTGCCTCGTCGTCGACCGCCGCACCTGGCGCGAGGGCCAGCACGTGACGCGTGTCCGCCAGGTTTTCCCCGGCGAGGCCTACGACCTGGTGGCGCGGTTCGGGCCGGGGACCTAAGTGCGTGGGGCGAGCGCATCAGCGCCGCCGCGAAGGAGACGCCCGTGGACCTGTATGTGCTGACCATCCCGACCTACGTCCAGATGCTGAAGGGCTTGTCGGCCCAGCTGACCAAGGCCGAGGCCCATGCCGCCGAGCACGGCGGCGACCTGATCAGCGCGCGCCTGGCGCCCGACATGTTCCCGCTGTCGACCCAGGTGCGCTTCGTCTGCACCCAGGCCAGCGAACTGCTGCGCTACCTGACCGGCGCGGACGCCTTCGCTCCCGCTGAAGACGCTGCCGACTTCACCGGCCTGCGCGCCCAGCTGGCAGACGCCTTGGCGCGGATCGAGTCTGTAAAGCCCAACGCCTTTGACGGCGCCGCCAGCAGGGCGATCGCGATGACCTTGCCCAACGGCATGGTGTTCGACCTGACCGGCGAACAGTTCGTCCGCGACTGGGCGCTTCCCCAGGTCTATTTCCACCTGATGGCCGCCTACGCGATCCTGCGCAGCCAGGGCGTGCCTCTGGGCAAGCCCGACTGGGTCGCGCACATGTTCGCCTACATCCGTCCTGGAACCATGACTGGAGGTTGAGCGCCCCTGACCATCCCCTGTTCCGGGGATGTCGGTTCCAGCGGTTCAAATCCTAGAACGACGGTCAGGGACCGGGCGTGGCGCGTGGTGCGGCGGGAGGGTCCTGGAGGGATATCCAGATGGCCGAACCGACACTTCGCGACTTCCAGTTCCTGATCCAGTTGGTGGACAGCGGCATCATCCAGGCCAGCTTCAAGTTCAGCGAGTTGCGGGTGCTCTTCAAGACGCTGGGTATTTTGACGCCGGAGGTCGATGCGGCGCTTGCGATCGTCGAGGCCAATCCGGTCCTGGTCGATATCGGCATCCAGACCTTCAAGGAGGCTCTGGCCAAGTACCCGCTGGACACGCCGCTGAGCGTCGTCTTCGGCGGCGGCTCGAGCGGCGGCTCCGGCGGGACGGGGACCGTGGGCACGCCGCTCGTCCTGACCAAGGAGAAGATCGAGGAGATCTACCAGGCGCTGTCCGGCGTCTCTGCGACCTCGTCCAAGGCGTTGTCGGAGTACCTGACGGGTCCCAACGGCGAGAAGGTGCTCAACACCCTCTACAGCGAGATGAAGCTGCTGGCGCAGCTGCAGGCGGACGTTGCGGCTGGCAAGATCACCCAGGCGGTGTTTCTGGACAAGTTGATCAGCTTCTCGGCCGACACCTCGGCCCTGGCCCTGCAGGCGGTGAACTTCTTCACCGGCCGCACGCCGACCCAGGCGGCGCTGAACGAGCTGATCGACAGCGCGACCAACACCACCGACCTGACCGACTTCGCCTATGCGATCTACAACACCGAGAACAAGTACATCGAGTTCGCGGTGAACCAGGCGATGAGCGGGACGGGCGCGGCGACCTTCAAGGCCGCCTACGATGCGCTCGGTTTCCGCGAGGCGGTGAGCAAGATGTACGAGGCCATCATCGGCACGACGAAGGCGCAGGCGGCCGGGGTGAATGTGACGGCGGCGATCGACTACATCGTCGGTCAGCAGAAGTACTTCGAGGCCTACGGCCACGACGCGCTGGGCGCCAAGGCCGCGGTGGCCGGTTTCCTGATGTCCAAGGGGCTCGAGGCGGGGGTCGGCGTCTATGCCGACGCGGTGAAGGCCTTCTTCGGCAAGGCTTATGGCGGCACGGCGGTCTATGGCGCCGAGCTGGTGGGCCCGGCCAAATCGCCGATGGAGGTGGCCCTGATCGGTCAGGCCCCGGACCACTACGACCCGGGGATGCCATTCTAGCATCTTCCGACGAAGTGGAGCCGGTTCGTCGTCAGACAATGCGTCGATACAAGGGGGAGAGCATTTCTCCGATCCAGGCAGATCGGAAAATGCTCTAGCCCGGCATCGTCTCGCAGCGCTCGACGCCGTCGGGCGGGATCACCCAGTCGGGCCGGTCCCGCTCGAACAACAGCATCGCTGGCTTGAAGAGGCTCGGGTCGTCCAGGCTGCCGGCGTAGATCGTGTGACTGTCGTCCAGTCCATGCTCGCCGCCGAACACCAGGCCGCCGCAGGCCGGACAGGAATTGCGCGTGGCCTCGCCTCCACGCAACGCCGGGCTGCGATACTGTCGCGTCGGCCCGGTGATGGTCAGGGCGGCGGCGGGGAACCCCATGAACGGGATAAAGCCCGATCCCGACGCCTTGCGGCAGTCGGCGCAGCAGCAGACACCCATATAGTCCGGCGCGCGGTCGGCTTGCCAGCGCAAGGCGCCGCAGAGGCATCCGCCTTTGAAGATCTGAGTGGTCATGGGCGGAGTAGGGACCGGCGTCGAACGCGGGTCAATTCCTGGTGGCGGGGGCGGTGTGTAAATCGGAACCCACTTCCGTTCTGGGTCTGGTCCGCTTGGCTGTTTAGGCGCGCAAACCCTTGGGGCGTCTGGGTTTGCGACCCCTCGCTGCTAGAACAATCCCCTTTGTGGGATCGTGGGCAATTGATCGGGAATAGGGCCGAGCCCGGACCCTTCCGTCCGAGTTATCCACAGTCGCTCACAACAAATAGTAGGTGCCGCGACGTTGGCGCCACTAGATGAAGCAGGCGGCTTTGGTAGAGTCTGATCTCGCGTGCGGCACGACGCTCCTCGTCGATTCTGCCCCACCCGGAGAAAGGAGTAACCATGACCAACCGCGCTAATCACACCTTGATCAGCTTGACCCTGCTCTTGATGGCCGCAACCCAGTTGATCGCGACCATCAAGGCTTAGGGCTTTCCAGAGGCTACCCCTGGCGGTTCGATTGGACCCGGCCGCCAGGGACTAGATAAGACCGACAAAGCGGCTAAGTCGAGACCTCTATACGTCGCAGCTGCATTTGGACGGTGGATTGTTTGGCCCGTCGGCTTCGCGCTGGCGGGCCATTTCCTTCCGCGCAGGCTACGCCTGTCATTAGAACAATCCCCTCTGAGGCTCGGCCAGGCCGAGCGGGTCGCCCTTGCCGATCAGCAGCTCGGCCGTGGGCGCTGTGCGTTCGCCGCCGGCGATCTCCGGAATATCGAGCTTGTCCGAGGCCTCTTCGAGCGCATCGAGATCCGCCCGGTCGACCAGCAGCGCGGCTCACCGGTCGAGCTCACGCTCGTCGGCCGCCTCGCAGACTTCATGAAACCGTCATGGGAAGAAAATCGGAACGAAAGTGGGTTCCGTCCTGGTGGCGGGGGGCGGGATCGAACCGCCGACCTGTGGGTTATGAATCCACCGCTCTAACCATCTGAGCTACCCAGCCAGACCAGGAGGCGCGGCTTATAGGCGAAGAGCGGGCCGGATTTCAAGCGTCAGCGCTATTCCGCGACAATCGCGGCCGTAACAGCCCCCAGAGCCTTCACCGCATCCTGCGGCGCCAGCTTCACCTGTAAGCCCCGCTGGCCGCCGTTGATGAACACATAGGGCTCGGCCAGGGCGGCTATTTCCATCACCGTGGGCAGGCGCTTCTTCTGGCCGAAGGGGCTGACGCCGCCGACCTTGTAGCCGGTGATACGCTCGGCGTCGGGGACGGGGGCCATGGCGGCCGACTTGCCCTTCAGGGCGGCGGCCAGCTTCTTCATGCTGACCTCCTGGTCCGAGGGCAGAATGGCGCAGGCGGGCTTGCCGTCCAGCATCACGATCAGGGTCTTGAGCACCCGGCAGGGGTCTTCGCCAAGGGCCTCGGCGGCCTGGAGACCCACGCGCTCTGATCCAGGATCGTAGTCGTACGTATAGAGATCGAAGGCGACTCCGGCCTTGGTCAGTGCGATCGTGGCGGGGGTGCTCTTGGACATGACCTGCCTGATACCCAAGTGGTTAGGGTGTTGGAATACGGATCGGCGATGACGGCTTTTGATCGACGCAGTTTGCTGCAAGGCGCCCTGTCCTTGGGCGCGGCGGGGTTGCTTCCGGGCTGGGCCATGGCCGCCGCGGGGGAGCGCTCGCCGCCCGCCTTGTCGGGTGCGGAGATCAAGCTGACGGTCGGCCACACGATGGCGAAGATCGACGGCAAGGCCGGCCACGCCGTGACCGTCAACGGCGCCATTCCGGGGCCGCTGATCCGGCTGAAGGAAGGCACGAGCGTTCGCCTGTCGGTGACCAACACCCTGGACGAGGACACCTCGATCCACTGGCATGGCCTTTTGGTGCCGTTCCAGATGGACGGCGTGCCGGGCGTCAGCTTCCCCGGCATCAAGCCCGGCGAGACCTTCACCTACGAGTTCCCCGTCCGCCAGTCGGGCACCTACTGGTGGCACAGCCATTCGGGGCTGCAGGAGCAGATGGGCCACTATGGTCCGATGATCATCGACCCGGCGGGCGAGGACCCCGTCGCCTATGACCGCGAGCACGTGGTCGTGCTGTCGGACTGGAGCTTCCTGCATCCGCACGAGCTGTTCCGGAAGCTGAAGGTCAGCCCTGGCCACTTCAACATGCAAAAGCAGACCGTGGGCGGACTGCTCAAGGGCCAGGACCAGTCGCTGAAGGACCGGCTGGAGTGGGGCAAGATGCGGATGGACCCCACCGACATCGCCGACGTGACGGGCTCGGTCTACACCTACCTGATGAACGGCCACGGGCCGGGGGACAACTGGACCGGGCTGTTCGCCCCCGGCGAGCGGGTGCGGCTGCGCTTCATCAACGCCGGGGCCATGACCATCTTCAATGTCCGCATCCCGGGCCTGTCGCTGGAGGTGGTGGGAACCGACGGACAGCTGGTGTCGCCGGTGACCGTGGACGAGTTCCAGATCGCCCCCGCCGAGACCTTCGACGTCATTGTGCGGCCCACCGAAGACAAGGCCTTCACCCTGGTGGCCGAGGCCTCGGACCGCTCGGGCATGGCCCGCGGAACCTTGGCGCCGCGCCTGGGCATGACCGCCGTCGTCCCGCCGCTGCGCCAGCGTCCGTTGGCCAACATGAAGGACATGGGCATGGGCGACATGCACCATGGGATGGACATGCCGGGCATGGACATGTCGATGCGGGCCCAGTCCAATGCGCCGAACGTGCCGCTGACGCCGGGCGTGCAGACCATCTCGCCGATGCCGATGGACCGGATGGCCGAGCCGCCCCAGGGCCTGGAGGACGCGGGTCACCGCGTGCTGACCTATGCGGACTTGGCCAGCCTCTATCCGCCCAAGGATCCCAGGCCGCCGGGCCGGACGATCGAGATCCACCTGACCGGCAACATGGAACGCTTCATGTGGGCGTTCGACGGCGAGGCGTTCGGACCGATCAAGAAGCCCATCGCCTTCCAGCGCGACGAGCGGGCTCGCGTGGTGCTGATCAACGACACCATGATGGCGCACCCGATCCACCTGCACGGCCACTTCTTCGAGCTGGTCAACGGCCAGGAACGCCAGCCGCTGAAGCACACGGTCAATGTCGCGCCGGGCGGCAAGGTCGCCTTCGATCTGACGGCCGACGAGCCCGGCGACTGGGCGTTCCACTGCCACATGCTGCTGCACATGCATGCGGGGATGTTCAACGTCGTCACCGTGCGGCCCCTCGATGGGGAAGAGCATGGAGCCGCCTCGTGATCGTCGACCTGCAGCACGAGCATCATCACCCCGCACCGGCCGCGGCCGTCAGCGCTCCCGCGCCCAAGGCGGCGGATCCTCACGCGGGCCATCGAAAGCCCGCCGCTCAGCCGGCGGCGGACCCCCATGCGGGCCACCACATGCACGGTTCGGCCCCCCAGGCGGCGCCGGCGGCCGCTCCCCACGCGGGCCATCGAACGCCCGCCGCTCAGCCGGCGCCGGATCCCCATGCGGGCCATCACATGCACGGTTCGGCCCCCCAGGCGGCGCCGGCGGCGGATCCCCATGCGGCCCATAAGTCGCCTGGACCTGAACAGGCCGCCCCGAAGGCCGATCCGCACGCCGGCCATCACATGCACCACACAACGCCGGCGTCCTCAGCGGCAACGGCCGCGCCGCCGCCAATCCCGACCGACCACGCCGCCGAGCGCTTCTACAGCCCGGCCGTGATGGCCGCCGCCCGCGCCCAGCTGATGAAGGAGCACGGCGGCGGGAGCGCCTGGATCGTCCGCGCTGACATCGCCGAGCAGCGGTTCCGGAAGGGCGACGACGCCCAGGCCTTCGAGAGCGAGGCCTGGTGGGGCAATGACGCCGGAAAGTGGGTGGTCAAGGCGCGCGGCGAGCGTGTTGATCGGCACGGCTGGGAGAAGGCCGAGCTGGAGGGCCTGAAGGCCTGGCCGATCGGTCCGTATTTCGATCTGCAGGCCGGGGTGCGCTACGATCTTGCGCCCAAGGGCCGCAGCTACGCGACCGTCGGCTTCGAGGGGCTCGCGCCCTATTGGTTCGAGCTGCAGGGCGCGGCCTATGTCTCGGATCGCGGCGATGTGTCGGCCACGGCCGAGGCGTCGTATGACCTGCGTCTGACCCAGAAGCTGATCCTGCAACCGCGACTGGAGGCCGATCTGGCCGAAGCGGGGGCGGGGCGGCTCGAGGGCGGCTTGCGCCTGCGCTACGAGATCAAGCGCGAGTTCGCGCCCTATGTCGGCGTTGTCCGCGAGCGGGCGTTCGGCCCCGCCCGCGAGGCAGGCGAGCGCGCGGGCGCCACGGCGGTGGTGATCGGCGTCAGCGCCTGGCGCTAGGCGCGCTTCCCGTAACGGATAGCTTGCCGCGAGGGTAAACCTGTCCCAACATCTGTTTGACCGGACGCAGAGCCGGCGAACGAGGGAGACAGGCTGGATGTCCGACGCGATCGACTTCGACCGCATGAACACCCTGGGCGACGTGCCGCGCTATCACGCCGAGGCGCGACCCGAGGCGGTGGCTTTCAGCTTCGAGGGGCGCGAGACGACCTTCGCGCAGCTGGATCGGCACGCCAATCAGGTGGCCAACGCGCTTCTGGCGGCGGGCCTGTCGACCGGCGACCGCATCGCCTATGTCGGCAAGAACAGCGACCACTATTTCGAGCTCCTGCTCGGCGCGGCCAAGGCTGGGGTGGTGACGACGCCGATCGGCTGGCGCCTGGCCGCGCCGGAGATCGCCTATATCGTCGCCGACAGCGAGGCCAAGCTGGTCTTTGTCGGTCGCGAGCTGATCGGCCATGTCGACGCGGTCGCCGCCGAGTTGACCCATCGTCCGGTGGTGATCGCCATGGAGCCCGAGGACGCCGGCGACTATCCGACCTTCGAGGCCTGGCGCGACGCGGCCAGCGATGTCGACCCGCACAAGCCGATCCAGACCTCGGACATCGCCATCCAGCTCTACACCTCGGGCACGACGGGGCGGCCCAAGGGCGCGATGCTGACCCATCACAACCTTCTGGGCATGCGGCGCGAGGCGGCCAAGAATCCGTTGGAATGGAACCAGTGGGGGCCCAGCGACGTCAGCCTGGTGGCCATGCCGGTGGCCCATATTGGCGGCACCGGCTGGGGCCTGGTGGGCCTGATCAACGGCGCCAAGGGCGTGGTCTCCCGCGAGTTCGACCCGACCAAGGTCCTGGACTTCATCGAGAAGGACAAAATCTCGAAGATGTTCATGGTGCCCGCCGCGCTGCAGATCGTGGTGCGGCTGCCAAGGGCGCGCGAGGTCGATTATTCGCGCCTGACTCACATCCTCTATGGCGCGGCGCCCATTCCGCTGGATCTGCTGCGCGAGTGCATGGAGGTGTTCGGCTGCGGCTTCGTCCAGCAGTACGGCATGACCGAGACGACGGGCACGGTGGTCTATCTGCCGCCCGAGGACCACGATCCGGCTGGCAACAAGCGCATGCGCGCCGCCGGCCTGCCCATGCCGGGCGTGGAGCTGAAGATCATCGATGAGGCCGGCAAGAGCCTGCCGCCCAATACGGTGGGCGAGGTCGCCGTGCGGTCCAGCGCCAACATGGCCGGCTACTGGAAGCTGGACGAGGCCACGGCCAAGACCATGGACGCCGACGGCTGGCTGCGCACCGGCGACGCGGGCTATCTCGACGAGGACGGCTATCTCTTCATCCACGACCGGGTGAAGGACATGATCATCTCGGGCGGCGAGAACATCTATCCGGCCGAGGTCGAAAGCGCGGTCTATGGCCACCCGCACGTGGCCGAGGTGGCGGTGATCGGCGTGCCCGACGACAAGTGGGGCGAGGCGGTCAAGGCGGTGGTCGCGCCCAAGCCCGGCGTCACGCCCGACGCCGACGATATCATCGCCTTCGCCCGCACCCGCATCGCCCATTTCAAGGCCCCCAAGAGCGTGGACTTCATCCCGGCCCTGCCGCGCAACGCGTCGGGCAAGATCCTGCGGCGGGAGCTGCGGGCGCCGTACTGGGAGGGGCGTGAGCGGCAGGTGAATTAGACTAAATCCTCCCCCTAGTGGGGGAGGTGGCGCGAAGCGCCGGAGGGGGAAGTTGTTTGGCCCGGCCTCTTCCCCCTCCGTCGTCCCTGCGGGCCGACACCTCCCCCGCTGGGGGGAGGATCATTTCACTCTACAAACGCCTCGACGCGCTCCCGGTCCCCCACCAGGAACGCATCCGCCACCAGTGACAGCGGCCGCACGTCCACCTCCGAACGCCCGTCGGCGATCAGGGTCGCGAAGCGGTCGTAGAGGCCGGGATATTCACGATTTTCGCCGACCTCGACGGGCTGGCCGTCGATCGTCAGCTCGGCCCCGCCCAGCGACAGCTTCAGCACGCCGTCATCAGTCCAGGCGGTGATGTCCCAGGTCTGCGGACCGGTCTGCAGGAAGTCGAGATCGGCGGTGATCGGCGCACCATCGAGCGTGGTCATGTCGACATGGCCGGCGATCGGCGCCTGGACGTTCTCGGGAACCTGCAGGCGCGCGCCGGTGACAAACACCTCGGCGGGCATGATCTCGGTCAGGATCGACAGGGCGTTGATGGCCGGATCGAAGACGCCCATGCCGCCGGCCTGCCAGATCCAGGCCTGGCCCGGATGCCAGCGTCGGACGTCCTCGCGCCATTCGATGGACAGCTTCTGGAGCTTGCGTTCCGCCAGCCAGGCCTTGGCTGCGGGCACGCCGGCGGCGAAGCGCGAGTGCCAGCTGGTGAACAGGACGACGCCCTGGTCGCGCGCGACGGCGGCTAGTTCCTGCACCTCGCCGACGGTGACGCCGGGCGGCTTTTCGAGGAACACGTGCTTGCCGGCGCGCAGGGCCGTCAGCGCCGTCTCGCGGCGGACCTGGGGCGGCGTGCACAGCGCCACGGCGTCGATCGCCGGGCCCCGGGCCAGAAGCTCATCGATGTCGTGAAAGACGGGCAGGTCGCCGTGCGCCGGGCGTCCGTGGCTGGCGGCCGCGACCAGGGAAAAGCGCGGGTCCCCGGCGATCGCGGGAAGGTGCTGGTCATGGGCGATCTTGCCCAGACCCACGAGGCCGATCCGGATCACGCTGCTTGTCTCCCCTTCGCCGCGACAGGGCGTCAGCCCTAATTATGCGATCAATGGCGCGAGGCAAACCGACGGACAAAAAAAGGGGAGCGTCGCGGGTGGCGACGCTCCCGAAGACGGGAAGAGGCTGCAGGGAACGGCGGGAAGCAGACAGGCTGGCTCCCGCCAGCTCACTACTTCGCCGCCGGGGAAACCGGCAGGCTCCGAGCCGCCAGGGTGACCTGGGCGGTGGAGGAGATGGCCCGGGACGAAGCGCCCAGGGCGATGTCGTATTGGCCGGCTGCGATCGACCAGCCATGCGCCTTGCTGTCCCAGACGGCCAGCAGGCGCGGATCGACCGTGACGGTCACGCGCTGGCTGGCGCCGGGGGCCAGGGAGACCTTCTGGAAACCGGCCAGGCGCTTGGGCGCTTCCCACCCGCCGGCCTTGGGACCGACATAGACCTGCGGCACGTCCTTGCCGGGACGCTGGCCCACGTTCTTGACGTCGAAGCTGACCGTGACCTTGTCGCCTGAGGCGCTGGCCGTGAGGTTCGAATAGGCGAACTTCGTGTAGGACAGGCCGTGGCCGAAGGCGAACAACGGCTCGATCTTCTTCAGGTCGTACCACTTGTAGCCGACGGCGGCGCCTTCCAGCGTGTAGTCGACGTCGAACATCTCGCCGTCCGGCTTGCCCAGGCCGTCCAGCTTGGGACGCGGCAGTTCGGCGACGCTCTTGGGGAAGGTCACCGGCAGACGCCCCGAGGCGTCGACCTCGCCGGCCAGCACGCGGGCGATGGCCTCGCCGCCGGCGGTGCCGGGGAACCAGGCCTCGACCACGGCCCCGACCTTGTCGAGCCACGGCATGGCGACCGGACCGCCGGTCAGCAGCACCACAACGGTCTTCTTGTTGGCCAAGGCCACCGCGTCGATCGTGGCGTCCTGGTTCTTGGGCAGGCTCAGGGTCTCGACGTCGACCGACTCGGTGGTCCACTGGTCGGCGAAGACCAGGGCCAGGTCGCTGGACGCGGCCAGCTTGGCGGCGCGGGCCGGATCGGTCCCGTCGTCATAGACGACCTTGGCGCCGGGATAGCGGGCGGCGATCGCCTTCAGCGGCGACGAGGGATAGTAGATCACCGGACCCGGCCAGGTCTTGGGCTCCAGGCCCTGCACGGCGCGGCCGCCCACGGGATAGACCTGCGAGGAGCCGCCGCCCGACAGCACGCCGACATCGGCATAGGCGCCGATCACGGCGATGGTCTTGGCGGTCTTGGCCAGCGGCAGGAGGTCGCCGTCGTTCTTCAGGAGGACGATGCCTTCCTCGGCGTCGGCCTGGGTGATCTTGGCGTGGGCGGCCAGGGTTTCGGCCGGCAGGGCCATCGGGGCGCCTTGCAGCGGATGATCGACCACGCCGCTGGCGAACATCGCGCGCAGCACGCGACGGGCCATGTCGTCGATGCGGGCCTGGCTGACCGCGCCTGAGGCCAGATCCGCCTTGAGCGGCGCGGCGAAGAAGGGCTGCTTGTCGAAGGCCTCGCCCGCCGACTCCTGGTCGAGACCGGCGTTGGCGGCCTTGGCCGACGAGTGGGCCGCGCCCCAGTCGGACATGACATAGCCCTTGTAGCCCCAGTCCTTCTTCAGGACCGTGTTGAGCAGCCAGTCGCTCTCGCAGGCATAGACCGAATTGACGCGGTTGTAGGCGCACATCACCGAGTGCGGGTCGGACTGCTCGATGGCGAACTGGAACGCCAGCAGGTCGGACATCCGCGCGGCGGCGTCGTCGATGTTCGAGCTGACCACGAAGCGCCCGGTCTCCTGGGCGTTCAGCGCATAGTGCTTGATGGTCGAGATGATGTTGTTGGACTGGATGCCGCGGATCTGGGCGGCGACCATGACGCCGGCCAGCAGGGGGTCTTCGCCGCCGTACTCGAAGTTACGACCGTTGCGCGGCTCGCGGACCAGGTTCACGCCCCCGGCCAGCTGGACGTTGAAGCCGGAGTCGCGGGCTTCCTTACCGATCATCGCACCGCCCTTGAAGGCCAGCTCCGGGTTCCAGGTGGCGGTGGTGGCCATGCCCGAGGGCAGGGCGGTGCGCTCGCGGAACTCCTTGGCGCTGCCCTGGGTGGCGACGCCGACGCCGGCGTCGGTCTGGAACTGGGCCGGAATGCCCAGGCGCGGCACGCCGGCGACATAGCCTGCCGAGCCCGGCAGGGAGTCGGGGATGCGGGTGTACTTCGGCTTCATGTCGGCGCCGAAATAGCCAAAGATCAGCGTGAACTTCTCATCGTTGGTCATGGCCTTGAGCACGAGGTCCGCGCGCTTGTCGGCGTCCAGGCTCTTGTCCATCCACGGATGCGCAGGGGCGGCGGCCGGCTTTGCGGCGTCCGCCAGGGCGGGGGCGACCGTCAGCGCCGAAGCCGAGGCGCCGATCAGCAGGGCGAGGGAGAGGCCCCGCAAAGTCGTCCAGGTCATGTTTCCTCCGTGGTGTTCTACTTGGGCCCCGCGCGGCCTCGGGCCGTGGCGGGGCGGGTTCAGGTCTTGAGGCCGCCGGGCGTGTCGCTCCGGACGGGACCGGTGGACTCGCGCACCACAAGGCTGTGCTGCGCGAGGAAGGGGGTGTTGGTCTTGCCCGCGCCCTCGTTGGCGTTCCACGCCGCAAAGGTCTGCATCGCGCGCAGGGCCATCTGGTCGAACGGCTGGCGGATGGTGGTGAGGCTGGGCCAGATCACGCCGGCGATCGGGGCGTCGTCGAAGCCCACCACGGACAGGTCGTCGGGAATGCGAAGGCCGCGCCGCTGGGCTTCCATGCAGGTGGCGGCGGCCATGTCGTCATTGGCCGCAAAGATCGCCGTCGGCGGGTTGTCGATGTCCAGCAGCGCCTTGGCCGCCTCGATACCCGTCTTGAAGGTGAACTCGCCCTGCACGATCAGCTCGGGCGCGGGCCGGGGCAGGCCGCGGGCCGCGTAGGCCTCGAAGAAGCCGTTGCGGCGGTGGGTGCTGGCGGCGTGGTCCGGGTGGCCGGCGATGTGGCCGATCCGGGTGTGCCCCAGGGAAAACAGATGCTCGACGACCTCGCGCGCGGCGGCGCGGTCGTCCATGCCGATGGCGGGAAACTGCGGATCGGGCGTGGTGGGCGTGATGAGCACGCAGCGCACGTCCAGCTCGCGCATCAGCTCCTTCATCGGGCCGAAATCGCATTCCGGCGGCAGCAGGATCATTTCGCGGATACCGCCGTCGCGGACGAAGGCCCGGACGCGATCCTGCCAGCCGGGGATGGGTCCTTCCGACAGGTCGACCGACAGGTGACGACCGGTCTCGACGCACGCCAGCAGCAGGGCGTGGTGGACGCGGGTGTGATAGCCGCCTGACGGGTCGCCCATCAGCACGCCGACGGATCCGGAGCCCTGCGAGCGCAGGCTGCGCGCCACCGCGCTGGGCTGATAGCCGAGGTCCTGCATGGCTGCGCGGACGCGATCGCGCGTCTTGGCGCTGACGCTCTCATGATCGTTGAGAACGCGGGAGACGGTCTTGGGCGAGACGCCCGCCCGCTCGGCCACGTCGTTGATCGTCGTCATTGGTCCCCGTACCCGCTCACCGCCCGCATCAAGACGCGCACCCCACCAGCGAACGGCGGCGCCCGCAAGACGGCGACGGCTTCAAGCCATAGTTCATGTTGTCTGATCTGTCATGTCATCAGGACAAAAATAGGTCAAAAATGACTATGAGTGGGACAAATTGCAGGACATTTATGGGGGCGCCAAGGGCGCTGGGTTGGCTCGGCAGAGCGTCGCGGGCGCAGTTGGACGGGGTGCGCTGATCCGTCGTTTCCGGCCATTTTGCGTCTACTAGCGTCATATAAAAAGTTCAATAAAAACAGCGTTTAATCTGGGCCACCCTCTATTAGTGGTAGCGTTATCATCGCTTGCAGGGAAGGTCGTTGTGGATCGATAGCGCGTCAGAAGGTGTCGCTGCCGCAAAATGACAACGTTGACATTCTTGTTGACTTGGTAGGGACATTTCCAGATTGTGACGGTGTTCGGTGAAGGCGCGGGGCTGGAATCGGACGTCCGGGCGCCGGGGCCGCCGAGGGACTTGGACAGTCGCGAGACACGCGCCTGGGCAAGCCAGCAAAGCCTCGCCGGGTCTCGTCAGCCGCCAACAGAGCGGCGGCCCGAGGCGCGGTCGAGCGGCCAACAAGAACGAACACTTTGGGGAGCGAGCAATTGTCACAGGAAGCAAGGAAATCCGTGCTCAAGCGCGGACTGACGCTGGCGCTGGTCGCCGGCGCGTCGCAACTGGCCCTGACCAGCGGGGCCTTCGCCCAGCAGGCGGCCGGCGACACGCAAGTCGAGGAGATCGTCGTCACCGGCGTCCGCGGCTCGCAACTGAAATCGGTTGATCTGAAGCGCAAGGAAGCCGCGATCGTCGATGCGATCTCGGCCGAAGACATCGGCAAGCTGCCGGACGTCACCATCGCCGACTCGCTGCAGCGCATCTCGGGCGTGCAGATCCAGCGCAACGCGGGTGAAGGCGCCACCGTCAACATCCGCGGTCTGGCCCAGGTCATCACCCTGCTGAACGGCGAACAGTATCTCAGCGCCGGCAACATGGGCTCGGCCCAGCCGAACCTGCTGGACGTGCCCTCGCAGCTGATGAACCAGGTGCTGGTCTACAAGTCGACCAACCCGCGCAACGCCCTGTCGGGCATCTCGGGCACGCTCGATCTGAAGACCCGTCGTCCGTTCGACTTCAAGAACGGCTTCACGGTCACCGGCGCTGCGGAAGCCCAGCGCGGCGAGCGCACCAAGGAAGACGATTACCTGCTGAACGGCGTCCTGAACTGGCGCAATGACCGCGTCGGCCTGATGCTGTCGGCCGCCGCCAGCAAGGCCAACCTGGGCAACAACTCGTCGGGCGTCGTCGGCCTGTCGGGCAACAACGACTGGGGTGGTTCGGCCGCGACGAACTTCGTCTCGCCGCACGGTTTCGAGAGCTTCAACCGCGTGGTCGAGCGCGAGCGTCTGGGCGTCAACGCGTCGTTCCAGGCTGACCTGGGCGAGGGCTTCACCCTGATCGCCGAAGGCTTCTACGCCAAGCTCGACGAGTACAACCGCGGCGCGGGCATCAACATCTCCAACCGCTGGGACGGCGGCGCGTTCGGCAACTGGACCAAGCCGACGGTCTCGCAGGCCACGGGCGTCAACAGCCCGGCCAACGGCCGTCCGTGGGTCGCCGTCGACGAGTATGACATCGACGCCTGGTGGGTGAACTCGTTCTCGGTCAACCGCACCACCAAGTCGGAATCCAAGAACTACAACCTCGAACTGAAGTACGACAACGGCGGTCCGTTCACCTCGGAAGTCCGCGCCATCCGCGCCAGCGGCGATCGTCTCAGCATGAACGGCCAGGCCCAGGGCGACCTGTCGAACTGGCAGTATGGGCCGAACCGCTTCACGCTGTTCCGTGACGCCAACGACCGCACGCGCGGCCCGTTCTATCCGAAGGCGATCTGCGACCAGTATCCGTCGGCCCAGCGCAGCAACGCCGTCGTCGGCAGCGCCGGCGGCTGCTACCTGAACCCGAACCCGCAGGGCTACGGCCAGAACCCGCAGCTGCACTACAACATCAGCGGCGATCACCCGGTGTGGAGCGGCTTCGACCGTCCGATCACCGGCGGTCTGGGCGCGGGCAAGTCGCTCAAGGACTACATGGCCAACAAGGACAGCTACGCGATCGGCGCGTTCTCGTCCGAAGGCAATAACGAAGTCAGCTCGGACATGAACGTGTTCCGCGCCGAGGGGCACTACCGTTTCGACGACAAGTTCCTGGGCTTCATCACCAAGATCGACGCCGGCGTTCGCCAGAGCGACCGTTCGGTCAGCGTCGAGCAGTTCCACCTGTTCTCGGGCTTCTACGGCGGCGTCCCCGGCGCCGTGCAGGCCAACGGTACGGCCGTTCCGGCCGGCGGCTGCGAGGCCCAGTGGAAGGCCATCGACGTCGTCATGAGCCAGAACCAGTGCCAGGCCGGCGAGTTCGTGCCCGATCCGATCACCGGCCAGCCGGTGTTCCAGGGCTACACGGTCAACCGTCCGACCAAGCTCTCGACCTACAACAACGTGCTGTGGGTTGACGATCTGGGCGGCGTGACCTCGGGCATCCCGGGCTTCTGGGCCATCGATCCGCATGACTTCGACGACGCGGAAGCCTTCCACAAGAAGGTCTTCGGCGGCGCCATCCGCGTCACCGTCCCGGGCCAGACCTACGACGTGACGATGAAGGAGCAGAGCGCCTACGGCGCGGCCAACTTCGAGATCGGCAACCTGCACGGCGACTTTGGCCTGCGCGTGATCCAGACCGAACTGAACGTGAAGCAGAACCTCACGGGCGACACCCGCAACTACGGCGACACCAACGCCGACGCGGGCGACTCGGTCAGCAAGCGCAAGTACACCGACTGGCTGCCGTCGCTGAACGCGGTCTACGACTTCAACGACAACTGGAAGTTCCGCTTCGCCTACGCCAAGACCATGCAACCGCTGGATCTGGGCAACTATGGCGGCGGTCTGTCGATCTTCACGGCCGACTGCGGCGCGGCCCTGCCGAACGTCCGCTGCGTCACCGGCGCCAGCGCCTCGGGCAACCCGAACCTGGATCCGTGGCGGGCCTCGAACTTCGACGGCGCCATCGAGTACTACTTCGGTCGCGCCTCGATGCTGAACGTCTCGGCCTTCCAGCTGAAGATCGACAGCTTCGTGACCGGCGGCACCACCACGGGCCGCTTCCCCGACCAGGACGGCGTCATCCGTCGCACCGTCAATGTCAGCCTGCCCGTCCAGGGCGACGGCGGCTCGGTGAAGGGTCTGGAAGTCGGCGCCAAGGTCGCCTTCAGCGACATCCTGCCCGACATGGGCGTGATCTCGAACTTCGGTGTGGACACCAACTACACCTACTCGCCCAGCCACGAGAGCCGTCTGGACCTCGCCGGCGACGAGATCCCGTTCTTCGACAACTCCAAGCACCAGTTCAACCTGGTGGGCTGGTACCAGGACGACAAGCTGCAGGCCCGCGTGGCCTACAACTACCGCACCGACCGTCTGTCGGGCACGATGGGCGGCGGCGGCAACGCGGTCATCCCGGTCATGCAGAAGGCCACCGGCTATGTCGACGTGAACGTCAGCTACAACGTTCGCGACAACGTCACCGTCTACTTCAACGGGTCGAACGTCACCGGCGAGATCGAGGACTACTACCTCCGCTTCGCCAAGGGCCAGACCCAGTACGCCAACCAGAACGAGTTCGAGCCCCGCTACACGCTGGGCGTCCGGGCGCGCTGGTAAAGCATCCCTCTCACCTCCTGCGGCCGCCGTGGTTCTCCACGGCGGCCAATTTTTTAGGGAGACGGCGCCTGTCCGGTGCGGGCGGCAACCGTTAGAGCCTCGCGCGTCAAAACGGAACCGTTTCGACGCGATAACGAGGCTCTAAATCAAACACTTAGAGCGTGACTTGCGCCGAAACCGGTTCCCACTTTCGGCGTCACGCTCTAGCCTGAAGACAAGCCGGACACAGAGCCGGAACCGGGAGCGACCATGCAGGACCATCGTATCCGCAAGCTGGTGATCGTCGGCGGGGGCACGGCCGGCTGGATGGCGGCTGCGGCCCTGCGGCGGCATTTCCACGGCGGTCCGCTGGAGATCGCGCTGGTCGAGTCCGAGGAGATCGGCACGGTCGGCGTCGGCGAGGCGACCATCCCCACCATTCGCGGCTTCTACCAGCAGTTGGGCCTGTCCGACATCGAGGTGATGCGGGCCACGCAAGCGACCTGCAAGCTGGGCATCCGTTTCAACGGCTGGCTGCGCGAGGGCCAGTCCTTCATCCACCCCTTCGGACACTTCGGCCAGGACCTGCGGGGCGTTCCGTTCCACCACTATTGGCGCAAGCTCGCCCAGGCGGGCGAGCCCACCGACATCGCCGACTATTCGCTGGGCGCGTCCCTAGCCGCCGCCGGCAAGTTCATGGCCCCGCCGCGCAACCCGACCTCGACCCTGTCGATCTTTGACTGGGCGCTGCATTTCGACGCCGGTCTCTTCGCCCAGCTGATGCGTCGGGTGGCTGAGGACAACGGCGTTCGCCGGATCGAGGGCAAGATCACCAAGGTCAACCTCCGCCCCGAGGACGGCTTCGTCGCCTCGCTGGACCTGGAGAGCGGCGAGAGCGTCGAGGGCGACCTCTTCATCGACTGCTCAGGGTTCCGGGGCCTCTTGATCGAGGAAGCCCTGCACACCGGCTACGAGTCGTGGAGCGACCTTTTGTTCTGTGACCGCGCCTGGGCCGTCCAGAGCGAGGGCCTCGACAACCCGCCTCCCTATACCGAGGTCACCGCCCACAGCGCCGGCTGGCGCTGGCGTATCCCGCTGCAGCACCGCTACGGCAACGGCTATGTCTTCTCCTCGCGCCATATCGGCGACGAGGACGCCCTGGCCGAGCTGAAGGCCGCCGTGCCCGATCCGTTGCTGCATGAGCCCCGCCTGATCCGCTTCAACCCCGGTCGTCGCAAGCAGGTCTGGAACAGGAACGTCATCGCGCTGGGCCTGGCGTCCGGCTTCCTCGAGCCGCTGGAGAGCACCTCGATCGCCCTGATCGAGACGGGCATCGAGAAGATCAAGGCGCTGTTCCCCGACCGCGACGTCGCGCCCGAGCTGGCGGACGAGTTCAACGACTGGTCCCGCCGCGAGATGGAGCGCGTGCGCGACTTCGTCATCCTGCACTACTGGGCCAACAAAAGAGGCGACACCGCCTTCTGGCGCGACTGCAACGCCGTGACCTTGCCCGACACGCTCCAGCGCAAGATCGACCTCTTTTTGGGGCGCGGCCATTTTGTGCGCTATCGCTGGGAGATGTTCGCCCCGCCCAGCTGGATGGCGATCTATGCGGGCTTTGAGATGCTGCCGCAGGGCGTTGATCCCAGCCTGGACGGCGTCGATGCCAAGGCGCTGAGCGCCCCCTTGTCGGAAATGCGCAAGGCCGTGCGCGAGGTCGTCGCCTCGGCCCCGCCGCATCAGGCGTTCCTGGATCAGTATTGTCGGCCCGCGCCGGCCTCGGCCCCCAGCGCGGCGGAGTAGGACACCCCCATGACCACCACCCACCCCAACGCGCTTCGCAAGATCGTCATCGTCGGCGGCGGCTCGGCCGGCTGGATCTCGGCGGCGATGCTCAGCCACTACTTCCAGAACGGCGGCTGCGCGGTCGAGCTGGTCGAGTCCGAGGAGATCGGCACGATCGGGGTCGGGGAGTCGACCATCCCGCCGTTCCTGCAGCTGCTGGCCAGCCTGGGCGTCGACGAGCGCGAGTTCATCCAGGCCACCCAGGCCAGCTTCAAGCTGGGCATCCGCTTCGAGGACTGGAAGCAGAAGGGCCAGCGCTACTACCACCCCTTCGGCGCCATCGGCGGCCCGATCGGCCCGCACGAGTTCTATCAGTGCTGGCTGCGCGCCAAGGCCAACGGCCACCCCTCCAACCTGCAGGACTTCGCGCCCGGCACGGTGATGGCCGACCAGTGGAAGTTCATCCCGCCCATCAAGGCTCAGCGCACCCTGATCGCCGGGGCCAGCTACGCCCTGCACGTCGACGCGCGCCTGGTGGCCAGGTTCCTGCGCGACTACGCCGAGGCGCGGGGCGTCAAGCGCACCGAGGGCATCGTCACCGACGTGGTCACCCACCCCGACGGCTCGGTCGCCAAGGTGGTCATGAAGGACGGCCGCGAGGTCGAGGGCGATCTCTTCATCGACTGCACCGGCTTCCGGTCGCTGCTGATCGGCAAGACCCTGGACACGCCGTTCAACGACTGGTCGGACATGCTGCTGTGCGACCGCGCCGTGGTCGTGCAGACCGAAAATGTCGGCGCGCCGCACCCCTACACCGTCTCCAAGGCCGAGGACGCCGGCTGGCGCTGGCGTATCCCGCTGCAGCACCGGGCCGGCAACGGCTATGTGTTCAGCTCCCGCCACCTGAGCGACGACGAGGCCCGCGCCACCCTCGTGAAGAACGTCGAGGGCCAGATGCTGATGAACCCCATGTTCATCGCCTTCAAGACGGGCATGCGCCAGCGCCTGTGGGACAAGAACGTCGTCGCCGTGGGCCTGGCCGGCGGCTTCATCGAGCCACTGGAATCGACGGCGCTGCACCTCATTTATCGCGGCATGGACTTCCTGCTGCGGTTCATGCCCGACCGCGACTTCGACCCGGCCCTGGCGGGCGAGTACAACCGCCGCATGACCGCCGACTACGAGGAGATCCGCGACTTCATCGTGCTGCACTACTGCACGACCCAGCGCGACGACACCCCGTTCTGGCGCGACGTCCGCAACGCCCCGATCCCTGACAGCCTGAAAGAGCGCATGGCCCTGTTCCAGGCCCAGGGCGTGCTGCGCGAGGGCGTCGACGACATGTTCCGCAACCCGTCCTGGCAGTCGGTGATGGAAGGCATGGGCGTGCGCCCGCGCCGCTACCAGCAACTGGTCGACACCGTGCCCTACGCGGTCATCACCCAGACCCTGGACCAGTCCGCCCCGATCCTGGCGGCCCAGGTCGCGGGGCTGCCGAGCCACGGCGAGTTCCTGGAAAAGCACTGCCCGGCGCCGAAGCCGCAGGCGGTGGTCGCGCCGTTTGGGGCGGTGGCGTAGGTAGGGGGCGGCGCGCGTTGATGACGTTGACGCCTGCGGCCAACTGTCGCCGGTCGATGGCCGTTAAGTGTTGACCAACTTGGGCTGGTCTATCTGTCAACCGCTTCGTTCGGTCGTATCTGGCCGGTGCAGGAGGCCCAGGTTGTGCAACGGCCACGCGTATGAGTCAGGCCCATTACGAGTTGTTCGTCCGGCGAAGGGCTGGCGCCCAGTGGACGCTTGAGATTGCTACGGAAAATCGTTTGCAGGCCATCCAGGCGGCCGAGGACGCCTTGGAGCAAGGCCGTGCGGTCGCCGTTCGCGTCAGCAAGGAAACGCATGACGCCGAGTCGGGCGAGTATCGGTCTGTCGCGATCTTCACCAAGGGGGACGCCGATGGAGGCAAGTCTCCTAAGGAGCCTTCCGACCGTGCGCCGCTCTGCGTCGAGCCTGCGGATCTCTACAACGTCCACGCCCGCGATCGCATCGGTCGCCTCCTTGAGGGGTGGCTGACGAGACACAAGGCGACGCCTTTCGAATTGCTGCATCGCCCCGACCTCGTGGAGAAGCTGGACGCTTCGGGGAATGATCTGCAACACGCCTTGCAGAAGATCGCCGTTCCGGAGGCTCAGGCCCGTGGTCAGAGCGTTCACGAGGTCATCCGCCATTTCCAGGGCCTGGTCGAGCGAACCATTGCAGACCTGATGAGGGCGTTTCGGAAGGGTGTCCTGCCCGATCTCGATAAGGAAGGGTTCAGTAACGCCGCCAAGCGCCTGGTCGACGATCCTGACCGCGCGTTCCTGCTTGGCGCGGGTGTGGCCGCCTCGATCGCGCCGGCCAAAAGCTGGTCCGACAAGATCGTCCGCCTGCTCGACCTCGCCGCCGCAGCGCCGCAGGAGCCTACCGCTCGCGCCATCGCGCTAGAGGCGATCGAGCTGCCGCTGGCCGAGATCATTGGCTCAAAGGCCGGCATGGCCGATCTGCTGAACGCTGCGGACGCGGACCTGGGCGACAGGCTGGCGATGATGATCCGACTGACCGGCGGTGTCGCCGTGCAGACCCTGATTCAACACGAGGCCAGCGTCCGCGCCTGCATGCCGGAGCTGCCAGACGCCGCGCGTCGATTGAGCGAATGGCTGACGGTCGGCGAGTTCACGACCGTTCGCAAGGCGATCGCGACGCTTGTCTTGACCGAGCTCAATGGCGTGCGCCGGCTCAAGCCGGCGGATGCTGAAGCCGAGATCGAGTTCTTACGCGCTCTGGCCATGAGTCTGATGGTGGCCGCCGGCGGCGTCCTGCAGGCCGAGGATATCCAGATCGCCTTCTCCACCCGTTCCAAGTCCTTGCTCAGCGGTGGCTTCATCGATGCGCTGCTGGGTCACGACCGATCGGCCTATGACGAGATCAGGATGCTGATCCGGTTGGCCGAGAATGTCATAGGCGCGTCCAGCAAGCGCCAGGCGGCAAAATGGATCATCGCCAACATCGGCAGCCGGCGCCTTGAGGATGAGCTGCGTAAAGGGCCGGGTTCTCCCATGGCCAAGCTCAGTCAACTTGCGGGGCTACAGCGGTCGCTCGGGCGCTCTGGCCTCGCACGCGAGGATCTCGAACCATTGTGCGCCAAGCTTGGGGAAATTGGCGACCAGATCGAAACCGAAACGCGCTTCCTGACCATGGTGTCGCGGGCTCCAGCGCCGTTGGGGGACCGCCTGAGTTTGCTCGTCAAGCTCGCGATGGGTGAAACGGGTCCGACGGGGGCGGTGGCCGACAAGGCTCGCTCTGAGGCGCTGAAGCTGATCAGAGATCCCAGTGCGCAGGCGCAACTGGCCAAGTCCCCCCAGACGCTCGATTTGATGAAGGCGCTGATCCAACGCGCGGCCTAGAGCATTTTTCGAGCGAAGTGGTTCCGGTTCGCGTGAAGAAAAATGGGCCAAACAAAAGATTAGAGCTCACGGCCTGACGCAGTCAGGTCATGAAATGCTCTAGCGCCGATTAGCTTTGGACGGCGTCGTCCCCCGCGGCCCGCCCCCTCACACCCGCTTCATGCTGATGATCTTCACCGGCGGGTTCAGGATCTGGCCCTTCATCGACGGCACGTTGGTCGGCCCGTCCGTGCGGCCGCTGAGGATCTTCTTCACGACGTCCATGCCTTCGACGACATAGCCGAAGACGGCGTAGCCCTGGGCGGCGTCGCTCTTGCCGGGCTTGGCGTCGAGATAGGGCTGGGGGCTGGCGCAGATGAAGAAGTCGGCGGTGGCGCTGCCGGGGGCGTCGCGGCCCATCGAGATGGCGCCGGCCTTGTGCTTGAGGCCGGTCTTCAGCGTGCTCTCGTGGGCGATCGGCGGGGCGCGGCGCGAATAGGGCTTGGGCTGGCCCTGGATCGAACCCTGGCCCGGCGCGCCCTTGGCCCGGTTGGCGCGGAAGAACTGGCCGCCGTCGAAGCGGCGCTTGTCGACATAGCGCAGGAAGTTTTCCGAGGTGATCGGGGCCTTCTTGTCCTCCAGCTCGACGACGATGGTCCCCTTGTCAGTCTGGATCGCCACGCGCGGCTTGCCGGCGGCGAGGGCGGGGGAGGCGGCCCCCAGCAAAAGCGGGGCGGCGGCCAGGGCGCCGATCAGGGCGCGGCGGACGATCTTCGAAGCGGTCATGACGGCTCCCTTGGTGTCGACGGGTGATCGCACGAGGGACGAAATTTGTCTCGCTCCCCATCACGGGGGAAGGGCGGCGCAGAAAAAAGTGACCGCTACCATAATTCCCCATCGCAAGACTCCCGTTCGCTGAGCTAGGGTCGCGGCGTTGGGGACGACCGCAGACGACATGCGGCGTTTAAGAGGGAAGGGAAGGCGTATGGGGGCTGAAAGCCAGGCCGCTCCGGCCAAGGGGCGCGACACCATGGTGGTGGGGGCGTCGTCGCTCGGCACGGTGTTCGAGTGGTACGACTTCTATCTCTACGGCTCGCTGGCGCCGATCATCACCAGCCACTTCTTCTCGGGCGTCAACGAGACGACCGGCTTCATCCTGGCCCTGCTGGCCTTCGCCGCCGGCTTCGCAATCCGACCGCTGGGGGCGCTGATCTTCGGGCGTCTGGGCGACCTGTGGGGCCGCAAGAACACCTTCCTGATCACCATGCTGTTGATGGGGGTCTCGACCTTCGTCGTGGGCCTTCTGCCGTCCTACGCCCAGATCGGCGTGGCCGCGCCGATCGCCCTGGTGCTGATGCGCCTGGTGCAGGGCCTGGCGCTGGGCGGCGAGTACGGCGGCGCGGCGACCTATGTGGCCGAGCACGCCCCGCCCGGGAAGCGCGGCTTCTATACGAGCTGGATCCAGACGACGGCGACCATTGGCCTGTTCCTGTCGCTGGCCGTGATCCTGGCCGCCCGCATCCAGCTGGGAGAGGAGGCGTTCAAGGCCTGGGGCTGGCGCATTCCGTTCCTGGTCTCGCTGCTGCTGCTGGGCGTATCGCTGTGGATCCGCCTGAAGCTGCATGAGAGCCCGACCTTCGAGCGCATGATCGCCGAGGGCAAGGGCAGCAAAAAGCCGCTGGCCGAGGCGTTCGGCAACTGGCCCAACCTCAAGATCGTGCTGCTGGCGCTGGTGGGCCTGACCATGGGCCAGGCGGTGGTCTGGTACACCGGCCAGTTCTACGCCCTGTTCTTCCTGGAAAAGACGCTGAAGCTGGACGGGGCGCTGGCCAACACCCTGGTGGCCGTGGCGCTCTTGATCGGCACGCCGTTCTTCGTGATCTGCGGCTGGCTGTCGGACAAGATCGGCCGCAAGCCGATCATCATCCTCGGCTGCCTGCTGGCGGCGCTGACCTATTTTCCGATCTTCAAGGCGATCACCACCTACGCCAACCCCGTGCTGGCCAGGGCCGAGGCGTCCGCGCCGGTGGTGGTGACCGCCGACACCGCCACCTGCGCCTTCCAGTTCGACCTGATCGGCAAGGCCATGTTCAACACCCCCTGCGATGTGGCCAAGGCCTATCTGGCCAAGGCGGGCGTCAGCTACAGCGTCCAGGCCGCGCCGGCGGGAACGCCCACCACGGTGCAGGTCGGCGGCGTCACGCTGAACGGCCTCGACGCCCAAGGCGTCACGGGCAAGGCCTTCGCCGACGCCCGCAAGGCCTGGGAGGCGGATCTTGGCGACCAGCTGAAGGCCGCCGGCTATCCGGCCAAGGCTGATCCGGCCCTGGTCAACAAGCCCGTCGTGATCGGCCTTCTGGCGCTGCTCGTGATCTACGTGACCATGGTCTATGGGCCCATCGCGGCGATGCTGGTCGAGCTGTTCCCGACCCGCATCCGCTACACGGCGATGTCGCTGCCCTATCACATCGGCAACGGCTGGTTCGGCGGCTTCCTGCCGACCACGGCCTTCGCCATCGTGGCGGCGACGGGGGATATCTATTCGGGCCTCTGGTACCCGGTGATCATCGCCGGGATCACGGCGGTGGTCGGCGGTCTGTTGCTCAAGGACACCCGCCACAACCGGCTCGAGGATTAGGCGAAACAACGACGCAACTCGGCGATGGGCTGTCGCCGGGTTGCGTTCGGGCCCCCTTTCGGCTTCGGTGAAGCTTGAGGGGAGCGTTGATGGCTCAAGAGGACGAAGACCGGCGCGCCTGGTTCCGGCGCGAAATCCTGCCGTTGGAGGCGGACCTGCTGGCCTATGCGCGGCGGTTCTGTCGCGACGGTCAGACCGATCCGGAAGACCTGGTGCACGAGGCCTTCGCCCGCGCGATCGCCTGCAAGACCTGGCGCGAGATCGGCAATCCAGGCGCGTTCGCCACCCGCATCCTGCGCAACTGCGCGCTGGACGCGCTGCGTCGCCGCAAGGTGCTGACCATCACCGCGGTGGCCGACTTCGACCGCATCGAACCGCTGGACGAGGCGCCCAGCGCTCAGGCCGTCATCGAATCACGCGAGGAGCTGCGCCTGCTGGCCGACGCGATCGCCGAGCTGCCGACACAATGCCGCCGCGTCTTCACGTTGAGAAAAGTTTACAGTCTCTCGCCGGACGAGATAGCGGTTCGGCTGGGTCTGTCCGTCTCTACTGTCGAGAAGCATTTGGTGAAGGGTCTCCGGTACTGTTCCGACAAGTTGGGACGACGTATCGGGCGTAAGAGTAAGGTCGACGAAGGACGCTCATGGAGCGCGAGACGGGATCACGACGCGAAGCGGTGAGGCAGGCCGCCGCCCTCTGGGTGGTCCGGCTTGACGACGCTGCGTGTTCCGCCGCCGACCGCGCCGCCTTCGAGGCCTGGCGCGCCGATAGCCATGAACACGAAGCCGCCTTTGAACGCGAAGCCGCCGCCTGGGCGCGGCTTGCGCGCCTGCGCGCCATGCGGCCCTCGGCCGAGCGGCCCGACCGCGACCTGCTGGCGCCCGAGCGGCGCCCGGTCCTGTCGCGTCTGGTCCTGTCGCGTCTGGGCCAATCGACCTGGGCGCGGGGCATGGCCGCTGCGGCGGTGCTGGCCCTGTCGGTCGCCGGCGTGACGACCTTCGGCGGCGGCACGGCCTACGCCACCGCGATCGGCGAGCGCCGCGTCGTGGTGCTCAGTGACAACAGCCGGATCGAGCTGAACACCGACAGCAAGGTGGTGGTCCGCTATCGGCGCGGCGTGCGCGAGGTGCGCCTGGTGCGCGGCGAGGCGGTGTTCGAGGCGGCCAGCGACGCGCGGCCCTTCGTGGTGCGCGCCAACGACGCGGTCCTGCAGGCTGATGGCGTCTCCGAGCTGGCCGTGCGGCTGCGCGGCGATGGGGCCAGCGTGACGGTCAAGAAGGGCGCAGTGGCGCTCGATCCCGAACCCGCCGAGCCCAAGGACGAGCTGCGTCTCAAGGCCGGCGTCGCGGCGGTCTACAATTCCACCGGGAGCCGGTCTCGCGCCATTTCGGACGGCGAGATCGACCGGGTTCTCGCGTGGCGCCAGGGCGCCATTGCGCTGAACGGCCAGTCGCTGGAGCAGGCCGCAGCCGAGTTCAATCGCTACAACCGGCGCCAGGTGCGGATCGTGGACCCCTCGATCGCAAACCTGCGTCTGGCCGGCTATTTCCAGACCACCGAGCCCCACAGCTTCGTCGACGCCGTCACCAGCGCCTTCCCGGTCAAGGCCGCCGAGGACGCAGACGGCGACATCCGGTTGTCTCGGAAGGGATAGATCTCTTCCGCACCACCGGGAGTCATCCCGGGAGCCTTGCGCAGGCCATCTGAAAGCGCGGGATTGCAGAGCGCGATGCGCGCCGGCCTTCCCGCCGCTCACGTCGCCGCCGCGCAGTTCTCCCGGATGAAGTCCATATGTCCTGGCATCACCTCGGCGGAGCGGGCGATGACCGACTTGATCTCGGCCATGCGGGCCTTGAACAGGCTCTCATCCATGCAGTCGGCCATCGGGTCGTAGCCCTCGGGATAGATCCCCTGGCCGATGAAAACCGCAAACCACGAGGTGTCGTTGAACAGCTCGTCGTTCTCGCGGAACACCCGGCCCGAGCCTTTGAAGAGGTCGATCTTGTCGGCCAGATAGTCTGGGATCGGCATCTCGCGCAGATAGTCCCAGTAGGGCGTGTCGCTGCGCGCCGTGGCCTTGAAGTGCAGGATGATGAAGTCGCGGATCTTCTCGTACTCGAACGTCATGGTCCGGTTGTAGCGGTCGATGTCGGCCTGCCGGAAATGGCGGTCGGGGAAGTGGGCTAGCAGGCGCGAGATGCCGACCTGGATCAGGTAGATCGACTGGCTTTCCAGCGGCTCCATGAAGCCAGCCGACAGGCCGATGGCCACGACGTTGCCGTTCCAGCTCTTCTTACGGCGGCCGGGGGTGAAGCGGATGAGGTTCGGGTCGGCCAGCGGCTCGCCGTCGAGCTGGCCCAGGAGGTCGGCCAGGGCCTCGTCGTCGCTGACATGCTGGCTGGAATAGGCGTAGCCGTTGCCCAGGCGATGCTGCAGCGGGATGCGCCACTGCCAGCCGTGCGGCCGCGCGGTGGCCCGCGTCACCGGCGACATCGAGCCGCCCAGCGTGCAGGGCATGGCCACGGCGCGGTCATTCAGCAGCCACTGCGACCAGTCCTCATAGCCGGTCTTCAGGGTCTGTTCGATCAGCAGGCCCCTGAACCCCGAGCAGTCGATGAAGAGGTCGCCTTCGATGACCTGGCCGCTTTCCAGGGTGACCGAGGTGACGTGACCGCTCTGGCCGTCCTGTTGGACGGAGGCGATCTTGCCCTCCTGGCGGGTGACGCCGCGGGCCTCTGAGTATTCCCGCAGGAACTTGGCGTAGAGCCCGGCGTCGAACTGGAAGGCGTAGGCGATCTGGCCCAGCGGCGAGTTGGCCTGGCCGTTGGGCCGCATGAACTTGCTCTGCCGCGCGCCCACCGTCTGCAGGCTGTAGGCGCCGAGGTCGTCGTCCAGGCCCATGGCCCGCAACTTCAGCCAGTAGGCGTGGAACGACACGCCCTCCATGTCGACGCCGTAGGGGCCGAACGGGTGGTGATAGCTGTGGCCGATCTCTTTCCAGTCGACGAAGTCGATGCCCAGCTTGAAGGTCGCCTTGGTCTTCTTGACGAACTCGTTTTCGTCCAGGCCCAGCATCCGGTTGAAGATATTGATCTGGGGGATCGTCGACTCGCCGACCCCGACCGTGCCGATGGCCTCGGACTCGACCAGCGTCACCTTGGTGTAGCCGTCCTTGAGGAAGCGGCCCAGGGCGGCGGCGGTCATCCAGCCAGAGGTGCCGCCGCCGACGATGACGATGCGGCGCAGGCGGTGGTCGTTGGTCATGCTTTGAACTCGGGGCGAGACGCGTGAGGGGCGGCGCAATAGCGGGCGATGAACTGCTCGTGGGTCGGCAGGGCCTGCGCCGTCTGGCGGATCAGCCCGGCCAACCGCGACAGCTGGGCCTTGAGGAAGGCCTCGTCGAAGGCGTCGACCAGCGGATCGTGGCGACGCGGCGTGACCCCCTGGCCCAGCAGCACGGCGATCCAGCTGGGCTCGGCGAAGAGATCGAGATCCGACGGGAACAGGCGGCCCGAGGCGGCGAAGAGGTCGATCTTGCGCTGCAGGCTATCGGGGATGTCCATCTCGCGAGCGCGCACCCAGTAGGGTTCGCTGCGGGCGTTGGCCTTGAAGTGCAGGATGATGAAGTCGCGGATCAGCTCGACCTGCAGGGCGGTCAGGCGGTTGTATTCGGCGATCTCGATGGGATCGAAGCCGCGATCGGGGAACAGGGCCAGAAGCTTGGTGATCCCCGCCTGGATCAGGTGGATCGAGGTGCTTTCCAGGGGTTCGAGGAAGCCCGACGACAGGCCGATGGCGACGACGTTCTTGACCCAGGCGGCCTTGCGGCGCCCGGCCTGGAACCTCAGGAAATTCGGCTCGGCCAAGGGCTCGCCGTCCAGGGTGGCGCGCAGGCGGGCCAGCGCGTTCTCGTCGCTGATGTCGCGGCTGGAATAGACATAGCCGTTGCCGGTGCGGTGCTGTAGCGGGATGCGCCAGCGCCAGCCGGCCGCATCGGCCGTGGCGCGGGTGTAGGGGGTGAGGCCATCGCCACCGGTCACGCACGGCATGGCCACGGCCCGGTCGTTGGGCAGCCAGTGGCTCCAGTCGTCATAGCCGGCCTTGAGCGTCTGCTCGATCAGGAGGCCCCGGAACCCCGAGCAGTCGACGAAGAGATCGGCCTCCAGCACCCGGCCGTCGTCCAGGGTGACGCCGGTGACGAAACCCGTCTCGCCGTGCTGCTGGACGCTGGCGATCTTGCCTTCGACGCGCGTGACGCCGCGCGGCTCGGCGTAGTCGCGCAGGAACTTGGCGTAGAGGCCCGCGTCGAAGTGGAAGGCGTACTTCAGGCTCGACAGCACCTGCCCCGGATCCTTCGACGGCGGGGCGAAGCGGTTCAGATGCGCGGCCTGGGCCGACAGGTTGAAGGCGTCGATCGGCGGCGCCCAGCCCTCGTGATGGGCGCGCAGCCAGACCTGGTGGAACTTCACCGCCTCGACATCCAGGCCAAAGCCGCCGAACGGGTGCAGGTAGCGGTGGCCCGGGCCCATCCAGTCGACGAACTCGATGGCCAGCTTGAAGCTGGCCTTGGTGGCCCGCATGAACGCGGCCTCATCCAGGCCCAGGATCTGGTTGAAGGTGTTGATCGGCGGGATCGTCGCCTCGCCGACGCCCACTGTGCCGATCTGCTCGGACTCGACCAGGGTGACGGCGATGGTCTTGGGCAGCGCCTTGGCCAAGGCGGCCGCCGTCATCCAGCCGGCCGTGCCGCCGCCGACGATCAGGACGTTGCGGATGGGGGAGGGGGTCATGCGCGGACTCCCCGCCCTGCGCGTGCCCCCACCTGACCTGCTCCGCAGGTCGTCCGCCCCCAGAGGGGGCAGAAGGAAAACCCTCCTCCCCCTTTGGGGGAGGGGGACCGCCGAATGGCGGTGGAGGGGGCTTGGGGGAAGGCTTCACACACGCGCCATCGTCTCCGCCGTCTGCTCCAGCATGGCCTTCATCCGGCTCAGCATCTCGCGGATCCGTTCGGGCGGGACGCGGTCGGCCAGCGGGTCCCAGCGCCTGGGGACGATCCCGCGGGCCAGGAAGGCGTGGATCCAGGCGCTCTCGGGCCAGGTCTCGTCGTCATAGGTGACCACGCGGCCGCGGCTCTCGAACTGCTCGATCTTGCGGGCCAGGGGCTCCGGCGGTTTCGACAGGTCGCCCCAGCGCAGGATGGCCATGTCGCGGGCCCGCTCCAGGGCCGACTCGGCCAGGCGGTTGTACTCGGCCACGGCGGCCGGGCCGGTGGGGAACAGGGCGATCAGGCGCGAGACGTCGCCTTGCAGCAGGTGCAGGTCGCCGCCGTCGCCGGCGCCGATCACGCCATAGGCGGTCCCGATCGCGACGGTGTCGCCGGTCATGGCCTGGGCGATGCGGCCGGTCTTGGCCGGCGCGGGCGCGAAGGTCGCGAGGAGGCTGTCCTCGGCGAGATCGACGCCGTTCGGCAGCCAGGCGCTCCAGTCGCTCCAGGGTTCGTGGGCGACCAGCAGGCCTTCGCCGGCCGAGGCGTCGACCTTGAGATCAGCGTCGGGGCGGCCGTCCGTGACCACGGCGCCCGCCTTCAGCGCGACCTGCCTGAGAAGGTCCGCATAGCCGGCGGCGTCCAGGCTTAGCCCGTAACTCAGGGTCGACAGCGGCGAGCGCGGGTCGGGGCTGGGCGGGGCGAAGCGGCCGCGCGCGGCGGCCTGGGCGGCCAGACTCCAGTCGCTGAGCGGGCCCGGACGACCGGCGGCCAGCCAGTAGTGATGGAAGGCCACGCCGTCGATGGCGACGCCGGTCTCGCCAAAGGGCTCGATGCCGTCGCTGTAGCGGGCGGCCAGGCGCGGCTTGGCGTTTGTCGCCCTAACCAGACCCTCATCGCTGATCCCCAGGCGTGCGTGCAGGCCCTGCAGCGAGGGCAGGGCGGCGATCCGTCCGGACGGCGCCGGAGCCGTTTCGGCCACGACCACCTCGGCCAGCCCCCGGGTCGCGGTGGCGAGGCCGGCGGCCGCCATCCAGGCGTCGACGCCAGCGCCGACGATGAGCACGCGCTTCATGCGGTCGCCCTCGCTTGGGCCATCGCGCGCAGGAACGACTCGTGGGTCGGCATGGCGTCGACGGTGCGCGTCACGGCGGCGGCGAGGTCGGACATGATCTGTGTCGTCCGGGCCGGATCGCTGGCCGCGACCAGTGGGTCATGGCCGTCGGGCAGGATGTTCTGGCCGAAATAGACGGCCAGCCACGAGGGCTCGAGGAAGAAGCCGTCCTTGTAGCCGACGACCGCGCCGCGCTCGCGGAACAGGGCCATCTTGTAGGCCAGGCTGTCGGGGATCGGCCCCTCGCGGCGCTCGATCCAGAACGGGGAATCGTCACGCTGGTTGGCGTGGTAGTGCAGCACCAGGAAGTCGCGGATCCGCTCGAACTCCAGGTCCATCACCCGATTGTACTCGTCCTCGTCGGCCGGGTCGAAACCGCGATGTGGGAAGAGCTCCAAGAGGGTGGTGACCGCCACCTGGATCAGGTGGATCGAGGTGCTTTCCAGCGGCTCCAGGAAGCCCGACGACAGGCCTACGGCGACGACGTTCTTGAACCACTGCTTCTTGCGGCGGCCGGTGACGAACCGCAGGAAGCGCGGGTCCTGCTGCAACTTGCCGTCCAGATTGTCGACAAGGGCGCGGGCGGCCTCGTCGTCGCTGACATAGCTGGAGCAATAGACGTGGCCGTTGCCCACGCGGTGCTGCAGCGGAATACGCCAGCGCCAGCCGAACTTGTCGGCCGTGGCGCGAGTGTAGGGCGTGGGCGGCTCGACCGCCTCGCACGGCGCGGCGACGGCGCGGTCGCACGGCAGCCACTGCGTCCAGTCTTCGTAGCCGGCCTTGAGAGCGCCTTCGATCAACAGGCCCCGGAAGCCCGAGCAGTCGATGAAGAGGTCGCCCTCGATGACCCGGCCGTCCTCCAGGGTGACGCTGGTCACGAAGCCATCCAGCGGGCGCTGCTGGACGCTGGTGATCTTGCCCTCGGTGCGGGTCACGCCCCGCGCCTCTGAGTAGGCCCGCAGGTACTGGGCGTAGAGACTGGCGTCGAACTGGTAGGCGTAGTTGAAGGTCGAGCCCAGCGAGCGCGGATCGGATGACGGCGGGGCGAACTTGCCGGCGCGGCTGGCGATGACCGGCAGGCTGTAGGCCTCGATCGGTCCTGCTTCGCCGCGCGCGCGGGCCGCCAGCCAATGCTGGTGGAAGGGCAGGCCGTCGATCGCGTGGCCATAGGCGCCGAAGGGGTGGATGTAGCCCTCGCCCAGGCGGCCCCAGTTCCGGAACTCAATGCCCAGCTTGATGGTCGCCTGGGTCTTGCGCATGAAGTCGGCCTCGTCGAGGCCGAGCCGGGCGTTGAAGTAGCGGATGTGCGGGACCGTGGCCTCGCCGACGCCGACCGTGCCGATCTCGACCGACTCGACCAGCTCGATCGCGATCGGCAGGCCCTTGAGCACCGCCGCCAGGCCTGAGGCGCTAATCCAGCCGGCGGTGCCGCCGCCGACGATGACGATCTTGCGGATGGGGTCCATGACGCGACCTTAGGGGCGTGCGGCGGGGGACGAAAAGGGCAAGGGTCCACCTGGCGCGCACGCCGCCCCTTGTCTGACCGCTTGGGTCCTCATTCCGCCTCCCCAGGCGTTGATCCCTCATTCTGACGGCCAACGCTCAATCCAGAAATTGACAACGCTGTCTTTCGTTGTCATCGTTCTTATCACCGGACAATCAGAATCCGGACATTGCGTGGTCAAACCCTGGACGGGTCGGGCCACGAATGGGGAGGTGACCAGGACCTGAGGATTTCGCGGCCGCGCCCGTGTGGCGACAGTGCTGCTACCTCAAATGGTAACGTTCCCATTCCTTATGGCTAAACGACTTGGGCGTTTGTGACAACGCTTGACGACACGTGGTCGGTCGTGTGATCTGGCGACAATGGTCACGGTAACATGATCAATGGTAGCGCTACCTTGCTACCAACAACAAAAGGGGAGGTGGACTAAATGGGCACGGCCAACAGGCTGTCCGCCGGGTGCGGACAAAATTCCTTTACGACGCGACTGAAGTACGGAGCCTCGGTGCTGGCGCTTGGCGCGCTGGTGTTCGGCGCGCCGGCCATGGCGCAGACCGCTGCGAAGACCGACAACCAGACGGTCGACGAAGTCATCGTCACCAGCATCAAGCAGAGCCTCAAGAGCAGCCAGCAGCTGAAGCAGTCGTCCGAGATCATCGGCGACTCGATCACCGCCGAAGACATCGGCGCCCTGCCGGACCGCTCGGTCACCGAAGCGCTGCAGCGCGTTCCGGGCGTGGCCATCAACCGTTTCGCCGCCAGCGTCGACCCTGACCACTTCTCGGTCGAAGGCTCGGGCGTCGTGGTGCGCGGTCTGAACTTCATCCGTTCGGAGCTGAACGGGCGCGACACCTTCACGGCCAACAACGGCCGTATCCTCAGCTTCGCCGACGTTCCGGCCGAACTGATGGGCGGCGTCGACGTGTTCAAGAGCCCCTCGGCCGACATGATCGAAGGCGGCATCTCGGGGACGGTGAACCTGCGCACCCGCCTGCCGTTCGACAGCAACAAGCGCATCCTTTCGCTGTCGGCGGAAGCCAGCTACGGCGACCTCGTCAAGAAGTGGAATCCGACCTACTCGTTCCTCTACAGCGACCGCTTCGACACCAGCGTCGGCGAGGTCGGCGTTCTGGCCAGCTTCGTGAATTCCGAGCTGTCCAGCCGCAACGACGCCATCCAGATCTCGAACTTCGGTTGCCGCACCAACTTGGGCCAAGCCGTCTCGAACTGCGGCAATGGCACGAAGGGCGTGTGGTTCCCGCGCGGCGCGGCGATGCGCTCGACCGAGAACGACCGCAAGCGTGAAGGCCAGGCGATCGCCCTGCAGTGGAAGAACAACGACGGCACGATGCAGGCCGCGTTCCAGTATCTGAACTCCAAGTCGCGGACCAAGTGGACCGAACGCGCCATCGAAATCGCCACCGACAACGTCGCCGGCAACGGTGACTCGCGTCCGGCGGCCGGCACGACGTTCAGCTTCGACGAAGACGGCGTGTTCACCAACGGCGTCATCACCGGCACGACCGGCTGGCGGTCGGACCAGAACGGCGCCGATCCGCGCACGCCGATCGACGGTCTGCAGTCGAACAACATCCGTCGCGACGAGAACAACACCAACCGGACGACCGACTACGGCTTCAACTTCAAGTGGACGCCGAACGAGCACTGGGGTGTCCAGTTCGACGCGCAGCACGTCGACTCCAAGGTCGACGCGATCAGCATGGGCATCTGGGGCTCCAGCTTCCAGAACGCCGCGATCACGCTGAACGGCAGCAAGCTGCCGACCGTCAACTTCACGACGCCGGGCAACGGCGTGACGGCGTCGAACTGCGCGCCGTTCGACAACACCTGCCCGTCCTATGCGCGTGGGGCCAACGCCAACCTCGCCGCCGCCTACAACAGCTTCTGGCGCTCGGCGATGGACCACTTCGAGCAGTCGGACGGCACCGAAGACGCCGCCAAGATCGACGTCGAATACAAGTTCCACAACGACACCTGGCTCGACTCGGTGAAGGCCGGCGTCCGCTGGTCCGAGCGCGACCAGACGACCCGCTTCTCGGCCTATAACTGGGGCGTGCTCAGCGAAATCTGGGGTGAGGGCGGCCCGGTCTGGTTCGACGATCCGATCAACGGCAACCCGACGACGGCCGGCGGCGCGACCAGCGTGGGTCAGGTCGAGCTCTACGGCTTCGACAACTTCATGCGCGGCAAGATCGCCTCGCCGGTTGGCGACGGACGCCTGTTCTACACCCAGAACACCGTCGACAACTACGATGCGGTCTCCAAGTTCGCCCTGTCGGTCGGCGACGAGTGGCGCGCCCGCCTCTCCGGCGGCTGCCCGCAGAACTGGGTGCCTTCGGCGCAGCGTTGCGGCGTGATCGCCGGCACGCCGTTCCGCCCGCAGGAAATCAACCCCGTCAACGAGGTGACCAAGTCGGCCTACCTCATGAGCCGGTTCAAGGGCGAAAGCGGCGATCTGCAGATCAGCGGCAACTTCGGCCTGCGCTACACCAAGACCACCCGCCAGTCGGACGGCTTCCTGGCCTTCCCGACCGCCACGGGCCTGTCCACGGACCAAGCGTGCGCCGACGCCTTCACCGAATGGCAGGCTCGTCCCGAGCCGAAGGACCCGTTCACGCCGTCGTCGTTCTGCGGTCTGACGCCGCAAGTCCGCGCCGCCGCGCGGGCCTGGCAGAACGGCGCCACGGTGCCGAGCTCGGTCAAGACCTCGTTTGAGTACTGGCTGCCCAGCTTCAACCTGAGGGTCATGGCGCCCAACGGTCTGCAGTATCGCCTGGGCCTGTCCAAGACGATGACTCCGCCCGACATCGGCCTGACGCGCAACTACTACAACCTTGCGCTGAACACGAACAACGACGGCATCATCAACGGCCAGCCCAGCGGCAACGTCACGGTCGGCAACCCCTACCTGAAGCCGACGACGGCCAAGAACGTCGACGCCTCGGTCGAATGGTACTTCGCGCCGGTTGGCTCGCTGACGCTGGCGCTGTTCTACAAGGAGCTGAACGACGTCGCGGCCAACACCACCGTGCGCCTGCCGTTCACCAACAACGGCGCCACGTTCAGCGCCCTGGTGACGACGCCCGGCAACTCGGATCAGACGGGCAAGATCAAGGGCTTCGAAGTCGGCTACCAGCAGTTCTACGACTTCCTGCCAGCGCCCTTCGACGGCCTCGGCGTCAACGCCAACTTCAGCTACATCGACAGCAAGGGCGTGCCGCAGAACACCCTGTCGGCGACCGACCCCGACGTCGGCGCGGGCCGCGTGACCACGGTCGACACCAGCAAGCTGCCGCTGCAGGGCCTGTCGAAGTACAACGCCAACCTCGCGGTCATCTACGAGAAGAGCAAGATCTCGGCGCGTCTGGCCTACAGCTGGCGCTCGGACTTCCTGCTCACCGTCCGCGACGTGATCGTGCCGTACGCGCCGATCATGAACGAGGCGACCGGCCAGCTGGACGGCTCGTTCTTCTACACGGTCAACGACAAGATGAAGGTCGGTGTCCAGGGCGTGAACCTGCTGAACGAAACCACGCGCGCCACCCAGGTCCTCAACAGCGAACTGCTGAAGACCGGCCGCTCGTGGTTCATGAACGATCGGCGCTACACGTTCGTCGTGCGCGCCAGCTTCTAAGTTCCGCTGAAACCCTGCCCGGGGCGCTTGCCTCGGGCAGGGGATCACGGAGGGGTTTCGTCGACGCCTTCCTTCCGTTTCGGAGGTCTGCGACGGGGCTCGGTTACTCCTGCCAACTCTTTCACGCGCATCGTCCCTCATAACGGTGCGCGTTTTTCTTGGAGCGCGTGTCATGACCCTCTCCCGTCGAGACCTCCTCGCCGCCGGCGCCGCCAGCGCCCTGGCCGGTCCCGCCTTCGCCGCTCAGGGGCCCTCCCTGCGCGAGCTGGCGCAGGCCAAGGGGATCCTGTTCGGCAGCGCCGTTCCGGCCGGCCCGCGCGGCGCTACGACGGGTCCGTTCGAGGACGCCAAACACCGTGAGATCCTGGCCCGCGAGTGCGGCGTCCTGGTGCCCGAGAACGAGCTGAAATGGTACGTGGTGCGCGCCCGGGGGCCGCAATACTTCGACTTCGAGCGCGCCGACCGCATCGCCGAATTCGCCAAGGCCAACAACCAGGCCCTGCGCGGCCACACCCTGATCTGGCACCACCCGCAATGGTTCCCGGGCTGGGTGAAGGGCTACGACTTCGGGCCCAAGCCGGCCGAGGCGGCCGCCAAGATGGTCACCGAGCACATCCAGGCCCTGTGCCAGCGCTATCCGCAGATGGTTTCGTGGGACGTGATCAACGAGACGGTCGATCCGGCCGACGGCTCGATCCGCTCGACCTTCCTGTCCGACGCCATGGGCAAGGAAGCGGTGCTGGACCTGTCGTTCCACGTCGCCCGCGAGGCCGCGCCCAAGGCTCGTCTGGTCTACAATGACTATATGAGCCAGGAGGTCGGCAACGAGAAGCACCGCTACGGCGTGCTCAAGCTGCTGGAGGGCTTCAAGAAGCGCGGCACGCCGGTCGACGCGCTGGGGATCCAGAGCCACATCGGCGCCGAGAACGCCGACAGCTTCACCGGCTTTGGCAAGCCGCAGGAGAAGGAATGGACCGCCTTCCTGAACGACGTCACCGGCATGGGCTATGACCTGCTGATCACCGAGTTCGACGTCCACGACAAGGGCCTGCCCTACGACTTCGGCCCCCGCGACGCGGCGGTGGCGGCCTACGCCAAGGCCTTCCTCGACCAGATGCTCAGCTACCGCCAGACCAAGGAGGTCCTGGCCTGGGGCATGATCGACAAGTACTCGTGGCTGCAAGGCCAGTGGCTGCGCGAAGACAAGAAGCCCAAGCGCCCGACCCTCTACGACGACAACTACCAGCCCAAGCCACTGCGCGAAGCGATGGCGGCGGCGCTGAGGGCCGCGCCGGCGCGGTAGGGTTTTTGCGCCATCAAGAACCCGATCTCCCCGGCGAATGCCGGGGCCCAGATCGTAAAGCTCACGCAGTTCAAGGACGGCCTACACCCGGGATGCATCTGGGTCCCGGCATTCGCCGGGAAGGTCGGGAGGAGTAAAGCAGATGATCCGAACGGCAATGATCTTGACCCTGCTGGCCACCCCCGCGCTGGCGCCGCTCACAGCCCAGGCCGCGCCGCGAACCGCCCAGTTCAGCAACTTCGTCTATGAGGGCTCCGACCCGTCGGATGTCGTGAAGGCCGGCCCCGGCCAGTACCGCAACCCGGTCGTCCAGGGCTTCTATCCCGATCCCAGCGTGACGCGGGCGGGCAAGGACTTCTATCTGGTCAACTCGACCTTCGCCTGGTTCCCGGGGCTGCCGATCTTCCACTCCACTGACCTTGTCCATTGGGAGCAGATCGGCAACGCCATCGACCGTCCCGGCATGCTGGACTTCAAGCGCCTGGGCCTGTCGCGCGCGGTGTTCGCTCCGGCGATCCAGGAGCATCAGGGCACGTTCTACATCCTCAACACCTGCGTCGACTGCGGCGGCAACTACCTGATCACCGCCAAGGATCCGAAGGGGCCGTGGTCGGATCCGGTCTGGCTGCCCGACGTCGGCGGCATCGACTCGTCGATCTTCTTCGACGATGACGGCCGCGCCTGGATCCTCAACAATGACGAGCCGCCCGGTCCGGCCGAGTATTCGGGCCACCGCGCCATCTGGATCCGCGAGTATGACCAAAAGACCCAGAAGACCATCGGCCCGGCCAAGGTGCTGCTGGACAAGGGCGTGAACCCCGCCGCCAAGCCGATCTGGCCCGAGGGGCCGCACATCCTGAAGAAGGACGGCTGGTACTATCTGACCGCCGCCGAGGGCGGCACGGCGGAGGGCCACAGCCAGGTGGTGCTGCGGTCAAAGTCGGTCACTGGGCCTTATGTTCCGTATGCGGATAATCCGATCCTGACCCAGCGCGACCTGCCGCGCGACCGGGCGCTGCCGATCACCTCGGCGGGCCACGCCGACATCGTCGACACGCCCGACGGCAAGTGGTGGGCCACCTTCCTGGCCGTGCGCCCCTATGGCGATGACCTCTACAACACCGGCCGCGAGACCTTCCTGCTGCCGGTCGAGTGGAAGGACGGCTGGCCTGTGATCCTGGTGAACGGCAAGACCATCCCCTATGTCGCCGACGCGCCCAAGCTGCCGGCGCTGAAGACGACCCCGACCGCGGGCCCGTTCAGGGCGGCCGAGACGTTCTCTGGTCCCGAACTGCCCAAGAACTGGATGACCATGCGCATCCCCACCTCGCGCTGGTGGAGCGTCAAGGACGGGGCGCTGAGCCTGGAAGCCCGCAAGGACAGGCTGGGCGGCCACGAGCAGCCGTCGATCTGGGCCCGCCGCCAGCAGCACATGAACGCCAGCGCCAGCACCACCGTCCGCTTCGACCCCAAGGCCGACGGCGACAAAGCGGGTCTGGTGGCCGTGCAGAGCGACGATTTCTACTGGTTCGTGGGCCTGGCCCGCGCCGGCGGCCAGACCGTCGTCCGCGTCGAGAAGCGCACGGGCAAGGACGATCCGGTCGATGGCGTCGTGGTGGCGCAGGCGCCGGTGACCTTAAAGCCGGGCCAGGGCCTGGACCTGAAGATCGCCGTGCGCGGCGGGACCATGGACTTCGCCTACGCCGCCAAGCCGGGCCAGTGGGAGACGCTGAAGGCGGGCGCTGACGCGACGACCCTCAGCACCAAGGTGGCCGGCGGTTTCGTGGGGACCATGCTGGGCGTCTACGCCCACGGGGTGGAGGAGTAAGGGGGGGCTATAGGTTCCCTCTCCCAAAGGGAGAGGCCGGGGCCCGCCGCGAAGCGGTGGGAGGGAGAGGGGTTATGAGGTTTGACGGCGTGCCGGCGCTCCGTCTGGCGCGGTAACCCCTCTCCCCAACCCTCTCCCTGTGGGAGAGGGAGCCGGTTTCGCCTGCGAAACTTCTCGCCCTCACCGATATCGATAGAGCTTCACCCGCTGCGCCCCGAACTCGGTGGGCGGCAGGCGGATGTGCCGGCCCTGGTGGGTCTGGTCGCCGTTCAGCCAGCGGCCGTCGACCCACTGGCCGTTCTCGAAGCGCAGCTCGCGCACCGTCTCCAGGCCCACCGAGCCGTCCTTGGTGGCGACGGTCAGGGTGATGCCCCGGCCGGCGACGATGAATTCGTCCGGACCCGTATGGATAACCAAACCGCCATGGCTGGCATAGTCCTGGCTGTCCTTGGGCGTCCAGGGATCGACCACGGTCACCGTGAAGTCCCAGGGGCCGAAGCTGGCCCTGCGCGGCGTCAGGTCCACCGTCCCGTCATAGGCCACAGGCGCGCGAAAGCCGCGCATGGTCTTGCCGCCGTCGTGGGTGGTGATCAGGGGCGTCAGCTGCTCCAGCAGGCGATAGGCCGCGCCCAGAGTCTTCACGCCCTCGGGCGGCAGGTTCTCGATCGAGAAGGGCGAGAAGCCGATCGCGTCATGCTCGCCGATGGCCCAGAAGGCGTTGGCCGGAGCGGGCGGCTTGCCGGCCTGGTCGGCCTCGGGGATGAACAGCGGCTGGTCGGGCCGGTCGTACGGCGGCATCCACGCGGTGAAGTTGGGGTAGTAGATGTCCGGCGACAGCATGTCCAAGGACGGCGCGGCCGCGCGCCACAGGTCGATCAGGTGGGGCAGGGGACCAGCGCTGGGATAGCCGCCCGGAACCGCGCCCGGACGCGGCAGGGCCGCGTTGACGTACATCGGCAGGTCGTAGGCCTTCTTGCCGGCCGCCGTCAGCGCCTCGACAAAACGGCCGAAGGTCCAGGCCTGCCACAGCTCGTCGGTCGCGGCCGAGGCGCCGAACACCTCTTCCCAGGTCCCGGTCTTTTGGACGCCCAGCGCCTTGAGGGCGGCGGCCGGCACGGGCTTGTTAAAGTCCGCGTCGGCGGCCTTGGTGCGGTCGCGCGCCTCCGGCAGCATGCCGATCTCGTTCTCGACCTGGACCATCAGGACGGTGCGCTGCTGGCCGTCCACCGCCTTCAGGTGCGCCATCATCGCGGCGAAGGCCTTGGCGTCGGCGTCGCGGGTGGCCGGATAGGAGGCGCTGAGGATCTCCACCGCCTTGCCCTCTCCCGTGCGGGCGTAGGGGAAGCGGGCCGGATCGCGCTTCACCCAGGCCGGGGCGTAGGTCGACATGCTGTTCTTCCAGGCCCCGAACCACAGCAGAACCAGCCGCATGTCGTGGGCGCGGGCCTGCTGGATCATGCCGTCCAGCACCGTGAAGTCGAACTGGCCCTCGACCGGCTCGATCTGTTCCCAGGCGACCGGGGCCAGCACGGTGTTGAGGTTGGCGGCCTTCATCACCGCCCAGTGGCCCGACAGGTCCTTCAGGTCCGAGCTCGAGGAATTGCCCAGCTCGCCGCCCAGGATCAGGTAGGGCTTGTTGTTGACCAGCAGGCGATGGACGCCGTCGATCTTGGCGATCCGGGGGGCGGGCTCGGCGTGAGCGGACGCGGCGGCGGCGAGGCCCAGAAGCAGGGCGGCGAGGGGGGAGGCGAGGCAACGCATGACAAGGTCAGATGAGGGCTGCGCACTTGTAAGATCAATCCGGAAAATGGTGGGTCGGCGAAAAATGGTAGCGGTATCGGTGCGCCCCTTGCGTCCTTCGAGGCGCGCTCAGGTGCGCGCACCTCAGGATGAGGGGTTCAGCGACCGAGTTTCCTCATCCTGAAGTGCGAGCCGCAGGCGAGCCTCGAAGGACGCAGCGCGCCCCGCGCAACCCCCAATCCTGGGGGGTGTGCGGCTAACGGCGTTCCATGAGAGTTGCCGCAAAGCTTGTCCTGCCCCAAGCTTTGGATCGTATGCGCGTCTCGTCTCCCACCACCCTGTTGCTTGGCGTCGTGCTGCTGTGCGTGGCGACGGCGCTGGCCGGCGTGTGGATGGCGATCAGTCCGCCCTGGCTGGGCGCGAGTTTCCAGGCGCGGCCGGACGGCGCGGTCGTCATCGCCGAGCTTGTCCCGGATGGTCCGCTGGCGCGGGCCGGGGCCAGGGTTGGCGACCGGCTGGCGGGCGTCGGGGCCGACCTGACGGCGCCGCCGCTGCGGGCCGGCGACACGGGCGCCTTCGAACAGGCCCCGACCGAGCGCGCTCACCGGGATATGACCCGTCGGCAGGCCGCCTTCGCCGAGACCCTCTCGACGCGGCCGCTGACGCTGCGCCTGGCGGGCGCCGACGGGGTTCAGCGCGCGGTGACCCTGGACGACCGCGTGCGGCCGCTCAGCCGCCTGGGCGCGGAGTTCTGGGCCAACCTTGCCTTTGGCCTGATCGCCACCCTGATCGTCGGATGGGTGTGGGCGCTGCGGCCGCGGGACCTGGCCACTCAGCTCTTCGCCCTGACCGGTCTGTCGATGCTGGCCTTCACCTTCGGCTGGGCGGTCAACGCCAGCGTAGAGCTGGTCGCCGACGGGGCGATGGCGACGGGCGCGCACTGGCTGAACATGACCGGTGCGGTGGCCTATGGCGGGGCGATGATCGCTTTCTTCCTGGTCTATCCGACGAGGGTCACGCGACTTCCCGTGGCCTGGCTGGTCCCGCTTTGCGTCCTAACCTGGGCTGCAACGCCGCTCCTGCCCGGCAACCCCCCGCTGGAGAGCACGGGCCAGTCAGCGACCACGATCGAGATGGCCCTGATCATCGTCGCCATCGGCGTCCAGGCCTTGGCCAGCCGCAAGAACCCCGCCGCCATGGCCGCCGCCCGATGGCTTGGCCTGTCGGTGATCCTGGGGGCCGGCGCCTTCATCGGCAATGTGGCCCTGCCGATCGCCCTGGGGCGCGAGCCGTTCCTGGACAGCCGCTTTTCGCTGGGCTTCTTCGTCGTCATCTATGTCGGCATGGCCGTGGGCCTGCGTCGCTACCGGCTGTTCGAGCTGGACCAGTGGGCGTTCCGGATCCTGTTCTACATCAGCGCCGGCGCGGCCCTGCTGGCGCTGGACGGCCTGCTGATCACGGCCCTCGGCGCGGCGCCCAGCACGGCGCTGGGCCTGTCGCTGCTGGTCGTGGCCTTCGCCTATCTGCCGTTCCGCGACCTGCTGTGGCGGCTGACCATCGGCCGGCGGACGCTGAAGGAGCACGAGATGTTTGCCGCCGTCGCCCAGGTCGCCCTTGTCCATGACGTCGAGGCCCGGGCCAGGGCCTGGCGCGACCTGTTGGCCAAGGTCTATGAGCCGCTCGAGATCGCGCCCGGCCCGGCGGTGCGGGCGCGGGCCGAGATCCTGGAGGAAGGCGTGGGCCTCGGCTTGCCCGCCGCGGCCGGATCGAGCGCGCTGGACCTGCGCTTTCCTTTCCGGGGGCGGGGCCTGTTCGGCACGGCCCAGGCGCAGCTGGCGGATCAGCTGGTGGGTTTGCTGGCCCAGATTGAGCAGGGCCGCGACGCCTACGCCCGCGGCGTGGTCGAGGAGCGCCTGCGCATCGCTCGCGACCTGCACGACGACGTCGGCGCGCGGTTGCTGTCTGGCCTGCACCGCCATGACCTTTCCCAGACCCGCGAGGCCATGCGCGGCGCCATCGGCGACCTGCGCTCGATCGTCTCGGGCCTGTCGGGGCGCGACCTGCCGCTGGAGGCGGTGCTGGCCGACCTGCGCCACGAGACCGCCGAGCGCCTGGAGGCGGCGGGCATCGCCCTGGACTGGCCGCCGGTGGAGCTGGCCGACCCCGATCGCACCGCGCCCTACCGCGTCTACAAGAACCTGACCTCGGCCGTGCGCGAGGTGATCTCCAACGCCATCCGCCACGCCGGCGCGGCGAGGATCAGCGTCGAGGTGCAGGAGCGCGACGGGCGCCTGTCCGTCACGATCGCCGACGACGGCGTGGGTCTGCCAGACACGCCCGGCGGCCGCCGCAGCGGTCTTGCCAACCTGGAGCGTCGCCTGGGCGAGATCGGTGGCGAGGTCGAGATCCCGCCGGTCGACCAGGGCCTGACCATCCGTCTTTCCGCCCCGCTTGAGGTGAGCGCCGTCGCATGAGTTCTCCTGAAACCGCGCTTGTCCTGGAAGACCAGGCCGAGACCCGCGAGCACCTGCTGGCGGCCCTCTCTGAGGCCTTTCCGGGCGTGGTCGCGAGGGGCGCGGGGGATCTGGCCGAGGCGCGCTCGTTCCTCGACGGCGGCGGCCCGCCGGACCTGGCCCTGGTGGACCTGGCGCTGCCGGACGGGCGCGGCGTCGACTTCCTGCGCGATCTCGCCGAACGCTCGGGCGGCGCGACCCGCTCGGTGGTGGTGACGATCTACGCCGACGACGCCCACCTGTTCGACGCCATCGCGGCGGGGGCGGGCGGCTATCTCCTGAAGGACATGGGCCGCGAGGATCTCGTGCGTTATCTGCGCCGACTGGAGGCGGGCGAGACGCCGCTGTCGCCGGCCGTGGCGCGCCGCATGCTCGACTATTTCCGCGCCCGCCCCGCGCCCGTCGCCGAGGTCGAACCCGAGGCGGCCCTGACCCCGCGCGAAACCGAGGTGTTGCGGCTGATCGGCCGGGGCCTGCGCTCGGGCGAGGCGGCCAAGGTGATGGGCGTCACCGAGCTGACGGTGGCCGGCTATGTGAAGGCCATCTACCGCAAGCTCAACATCTGCTCGCGCGCCGAAGCGGCCCTGGAGGCGCAGCGGCGGGGGTTGGTCTGAAAATCCTCCCCCAGCGGGGGAGGTGTCGGACCGCAGGGACGACGGAGGGGGAAGAGGCGGGCTCAGTAAGCACCTCCCCCTCCGGCCTTCGGCCACCTCCCCCGCTGGGGGGAGGATTGAGCAGGGCGCGCAAATTTTCGCCGCGAAGTTCGGGTCAAGGATCGCTACGGTGCCGACACCGGAATCGAACCTCGAAAGACCCCATGCGCCTTCTTGCTTCCCTGGCCCTTACGGCCGCCCTCGCCGCCGGCGCCGCCCATGCGCAGGTCAAGCCGTCCGCCCCGCCGCAGCTGAACGCCGGCCCCTCGGCCGCCGCGACCGCCGGCAAGGCGTTCCTGGCCAACAACGCCAAGGCGCCGGGCGTCGTGACCCTGCCGTCGGGCCTGCAGTACAAGGTGATCGCCTCGGGCCCCAAGGACGGTCCCTCGCCGAAGCTGGGCGACATCATCAAGGTCAATTACGAGGGCAAGCTGCTGAACGGGCAGGTGTTCGACTCAAGCTTTGCGCGCGGAAAGGCCGCGATCATGCCCGCCGACGGCCTGATCCAGGGCTGGCTGGAGGCCCTGCCGCTGATGAAGGTCGGCGACGAGTGGACGCTCTTCATCCCGCCGGAACTGGGCTATGGCTCGCGCGATCTGGGCGAAATCCCGCCCGACAGCACGCTGATTTTCCGGCTGAAGCTGGAGGGGATGCTGTCGGTGGATTGATCTCAAATCCTCCCCCCAGCGGGGGAGGCGGCCGAAGGCCGGAGGGGGAAGCGACAAGGCCTCAGGACTTCCCCCTCCGTCGGCTTCGCCGACACCTCCCCCGCTAGGGGGAGGATTTTCTCTAAGCCTTCCGGCTCTTCATCAGCGGCTGGATCTTGGTCCCGAAGTCCTCGACCCCTTGCACGAAGTCGTCGAAGGTCAGCAGCACGCCGGCCGTGCCGGGGACCTCGGCGATCTCGTCCATCATGCGGGCGATGCTCTCATAGCTGCCCACCAGCGTGCCCATGTTAAGGTTCACCGCCGACTCCGGGGCGGCCAGCTGCTGGGTGTTGGTGGTCGCGCCGGCCTTGGCGTTGGGGGCGGCCTGCTGCGTCAGCCAGGCCAGAGCCTCCTGGTCCGCGCCGTCGCGGTACTTCTGCCACTTGGCCATCGCCTTCTCGTCGGTCTCGTCGGCGATGATCATGAAGAGAATGAAGGACTTGACGTCGCGGCCGGTCTTGGCGGCGGCGGCCTCCAGGCGGTGGTTCACCGAGGCGAAGGCGGTCGGGGTGTTGGTGCCCTTGCCCAGGGCGAAGCTGTAATCAGCGTACTGCGCCGTAAAGGCCAGGCCCTCGTCGGACGAGCCGGCGCAGATCAGCTTGGTCTCCTTCGGGTGCGGGCTGACCCGGCAGTCGTCCATCGTGAAGTACTTGCCCTTGAAGTCCGAGACGCCGGTCTCGAGCAGGTCCTTCAGCACGGTCGTGTATTCGGCCAGGTAGTTGTAGCGGTCGGTGTAGTGCGCCTCGCCGGGCCACAGGCCCATCTGCGAATACTCGGCCTTCTGCCAGCCGGTGACCAGGTTCACGCCAAAGCGGCCCGGCGCGATCGAGTCGATGGTCGAGGCCATGCGCGCCACGATCGCCGGCGGGATGGTCAGGGTGGCGACGGTGGCGAAGATCTTGATCTTGCTGGTCACTGCGGCCAGGCCCGCCATCAGGGTGAAGCTCTCCAGATTGTGCTCCCAGAACTGGGTCTTGCCGCCGAACCCGCGCAGCTTGATCATCGAGAGCGCGAAGTCGAAGCCGTACGTCTCGGCCTTCTGGGTGATCTCCTTGTTGAGCTCGAAGCTGGGCATGTACTGCGGCGAGGTCTCGGAGATGAGCCAGCCGTTGTTGCCGATGGGAATGAAGACGCCGACCTGCATGGAGTGTTGACCTTCTAGGAAATTGAGTTGCTCCCCCGTGTCACGGGGGAGCTGTCGCGGAGCGACTGAGGGGGCGTTCTGGACGTTCGCCGCGCTGGCCCCCTCCGGCCCTTTGGGCCACCTCCCCCGCATCGCGGGGGAGGAACGGAAATCACGTCCCCTCCAGGAACGTCACCAGACCCTCGTTGAAGGTCTCGGGATCGGTGACGGTGAAGCCGTGCCCGCCCCAGGCGACCTGCTGGAAGTCGGCGTTGGGCAGGCGGCCGGCCAGGCGCTGGGAGCAGAGCATCGGCACCAGCATGTCGTCGGCGCTGGCGCTGATCAGCACTCGATGGGTGATCTCGTCCAGCCGCTCGTCGATGTCGAAGGCTAGGAGGGCGTTGATCCGCGCCAGCATCACCTCGCGCGGCGGGAAACCAGCCACATGGTGGGCCTCCTCGGCCATCAGCCGGGTGTGGTTCCGCGAGATCCAGTCGGCCGGATAGAGGAAGATCGGCTGGGCGTGGACGTAGGCCTCCGGGCCCGTGTCGTTCAGCAGATGGATGCGGGTGTCGAAGCAGCGCTTGATGTGCGGATCGGGCCGGCTCCAGCCGTTGACCACCACCAGCTTGGCGAGGCGGTCGGGATGGTCCAGCGCCAGTTGCAGCCCGGCGTTGCCGCCGGCCGCGTGGCCGACCACGTGGGCCTTGGCCAGGCCCAGGGCGTCCATGACCTTGACCATGTCCTCGGCCATGTGGGCGAGCGTGTAGTGCGGCGGCAGTTCGCGGACGCTACGCCCCGTGCCGCGATGGTCGTAGGTGACCACCGGCCAGCGTGCGGTGAGGGCCTGCATCTGCGGCGCCCAGAACGCCCCCGAGCCGCCCAGGCCTGACGACAGCAGCACGACCTCGCGGCCGGCGATTGGTCCGCCGTGGAGCTCGTAGTGCAGGCCGTCGACCGTTCCGCTGGTCATGCGGGCTACTTCTTGCCGATGTGCGCCACGGACGCGATCTCGACCACGAAGCCGGGCTTCACCAGGCCGCACTGGATGCAGTAGCGGGCCGGTTTGTCGCCGGGGAAGTACTCGGCGTAGACCTTGTTCATCGGCGCGTAGTGGACCCAGTCGGTCAGGAAGATGTGGTTCATGGTCACGTCCTCCATCGTGCCGCCGGCGGTCTCGATCACCGACTTGATGGTCTCCAGCACCTGGCGGGTCTGGGCCTCGGCGTCGCCGGGGAAGGCGACGTTGTTGTCCTTGTCGAAGGCCAGGGTGCCGCTGACATAGACGACCCCGTCGGCCATCGTGCCGGGCGAGAAGGGGGCGATGGGCGTCTGGGTCCCGGGCGGGGTGATGACGGTCTTGGGCATGGGGGCTTCCCTTTCTGGTTTAGGCCCTGCGTCCTTCGAGGCCCGCTCAGGAGCGGGCGCCTCAGGATGAGGTGTTCAGTACGGCTTGCTCATGCTTCCTCATCCTGAGGTGCGAGCCGAAGGCGAGCCTCGAAGGACGCACGGAGGCTCATGGCGGCGCCAGCTGGCCGAACGTCCCCTTGAAGTCCGCCGTCGTCGACACCCAGCCGAAGAAGGTCTCGATGTTGAACATGGCGGCCTTCTGGACGAAGTCGGGGCCCGCCTGGTGGGTGGCGTCCTCCAGCACGGTTCCGAAATATTCCAGCATGAAGCCGTCGCGCAGGGTCGACTCCACGCAGACGTTGGTGGCGATGCCGGTGAAGACCAGATGCCGGATCCCGCGCGCCCGCAGCACGCTGTCCAGCTGGCTGTTGAAGAAGCCCGAATAGCGGGTCTTGTGCAGGCGGATGTCGCCCGGCTGGGGCGTCAGCTCATCGACCAGCTCATAGTCCCACTGGCCCCGCGCCAAGAGCTTGCCCTGCAGCTCGGGCCGGGCGCGCATGGTCTTGAGGGCGTTCGATTTCCACCAGTTGGGCGAGCCGGGGCCGCCGGCTTCCACATACTGGTCGTCCCAGCCGTTCTGGAAGTAGATCACCGTCATCCCGGCGCTGCGGGCCACCTCCAGCACGCCCTTGATCTCGTGGATCACCTTGGCCGCGCCCGAGATGTCGAAGCCGGCCAGGTCCAGATAGCCGCCGGGCGAGGCGTAGGCGTTCTGCATGTCGATGACGATCACCGCGGTGGTCTTCGGGTCCACCGGCAGGGGCTCGGGCCGCGCCGGCAGCATGACGGCGTTGGGCGACAGCGGGGTGATCGGAGAACTCATCGTCACGGCGCCTTGTGATTTCTAAGAGGCATGGAATACCATCTCGCGTAACGTTGCAATCCGAACCGTTCGGTCCAAGTTTGACCAAATGGTCCAGATTTGAGGGCTCATGGCCGACCCGATCGCCAAGACCGTCAAGCCGCTGCGCGGGGGCGCCGCGCGTCCGGCCGCCAAGCGGGGCACGGGCGCCCGCAAGCTGGTCAAGGCCGCCCAAAGCGTGGGCGAAGCCGGGGATGCGGCAGCGGCCGAAGGCGCCCGTCCGCCGGGGCGGCGAGAACGGGCCGGCGAGGCGCGCCGCGCCGCGATCCTCAAGGCCGCTCTGGCCGTCTTCGCGCGCCTCGGACCCGACGGCGCCAGCGTCGAGGCCATCGCCCAGGCGGCGGGGGTCTCCAAGCCCAACCTGCTGTACTACTACCCGTCCAAGGACGCCCTCTACCTGGCGGTGCTGGAGCAGGGGCTGGCGCTGTGGCTCTCGCCGCTGGGCCGCTTCACCGAGGCCGACGATCCGGCCGAGGCCATCGGCGCGTTGATCGCCGCCAAGCTGGAGATGAGCCGCGACCATCCCGAGGTCTCGCGCCTGTTCGCCCTGGAGATGCTGCGGGGCGCGCCCCTGCTCAAGCCGGTGCTGGCCGGACCCCTGAAGGCTGTGTTCGACGCCAAGTGCGCGGTGGTCGGCGCCTGGGTCGCGGCGGGCAAGCTGGCGGCGGTCGATCCGCCGCATCTGATCTTTGCGGTCTGGGCCCTGACCCAGCACTACGCCGACTTCGCCGTGCAGGTCCGGGCTCTGACCGGCAAGACCCTGACCGATCGGGCCTTCATGGAAGAGACCCGAGACGCCGTCACCGCGCTGGTGCTGCGCGGCGCCCTGCCGTGACGATGCGCGCCTGCGTCCACGCGTCACGTGTCGGCGCGCGCTCAAAGAGCGCAGGGTGAAACCCATGGGGCGGGGACTTCTAACGACGGCGCTGGAGGCGCGGCCGAACCGGCTGATCTTTGGGATCGTCAGCGCGGCCGCCGTGCTCGTGCTGGTCTCGGTGCTGGGCGCCCTGGCCCTGATGCTGCAGGCCGCGCGGCAGGTCGACCGCACCGACGCCGCCGACGACGCAGCCCTGGCCAGCCGCACCATCTCGCGCACCCTGGACCGGATGGAGCGCGAGCTGACCTCGGCCACCGTCTGGGACGCGGCCTATGAGGCCATGGGCGCGACCATCGACGCCGAATGGGCCGACACCAACTTCGGCAGCTACTACCACGACCAGTTTGGACACGACCTGACCTTCGTGATGCGCGAAACGCAGGTCGTGTACGCGGCGAAGAACGGCGTGCGGTCCGATCCCGGCGCGCTCAACGGATTTCCCGACGCCGTCGCCCGCTATGTGGCCGACATCACGGGCAAGGCGCGCTGGGCCCGGCGCGCAGGCCGGCTGAGCACGGCGGGCGAAGTGACGCGCACGGGCCTGCTTCGCATCGATGGCGCGACCTACCTCGTGGCCCTGGCGTCGGTGACCCCCGAAACCGCCGGGGTTGCGGCCCGTTACGCCGGAACGCCCGTCGTCGTCGTCTCCGCGCGCCAATTGAACGCCGCGTTCATCCAACAACTGGCGGCGGACTTGGGACTCAAGGGTTTGGCGCTGCTGGACCAGCCCCCCAAGCGTGGCCCCAGCACGCGCCTGATGGACATGCAGGGCGCGTCGATCGGCGCCCTGGCCTGGTCGCCGCAAAACCCGGGCCTGTCGCTGATCCGCAGCATCGCGCCCTGGATCATCATCGGCTTTATCGTGCTGGCTGTCGCCGGGGCCGTGCTGATGCAGCGGGTCGCCGAGGCGCTGGCCAAGATGGAGGCCGCGCGTCTGGCCCTGATCGCCGCCAAGGAGGCCGCCGAGGCCGCCGACGCCGCCAAGACGCGCTTCCTGGCCAATATGAGCCACGAGGTCCGCACGCCCCTGAACGGCGTGCTGGGCATGGCCCAGGTGATGGCCGCCGACACCCTTTCCGAGCCGCAGGCCAAGCGTCTGCGGATCCTCGAGGAATCCGGCCGGGCGCTGCTGGCCCTGCTGAACGACATCCTCGACATCGCGCGGCTGGAGCACGGCGGCGTGCGCCTGAGGTCGGAGATGTTCGACCTCGCCGCGCTGGTCGACGCGTCCTGCGCTGCGTTCTCGGGCGCAGCCGCCGCCAAGGGGCTGCAGCTGACGGTCGATCTCGATCCGGCGCTACGCGGGCGCTGGACGGGCGATCCGGTGCGGCTGCGCCAGGTGCTGGGCAATCTGGTGGCCAATGCGGTCAAGTTCACCGAGGAGGGTTCGGTCACCGTCCGGGTGCGGCGCGCCGGCAAGGGCGGTCTGCGGTTCGAGGTTGAGGACACCGGCGTCGGCATCGCCCCCGAGCACTTGCCGAACCTCTTCAAGACCTTCTCCCAGGTCGACTCCTCGCTGACCCGTTCGCATGAGGGGGCCGGCCTGGGCCTGGCCATCTGTCGGGAGCTGGTCGAGCTGATGAGCGGGACGATCGGCGTGCATTCGACGCTTGGAGAGGGCTCGTGCTTCTGCTTCACCGTCCCCCTGAATCAGGCCGCCGGGGACAAGCCCGCCCTGCGTGTCGTGGGCTAGGCCGGCGCCTGCTTCGCGCGCAACCGGACGCTCCGGGCGCCGATAATTCGGCGCGTTGTCGCAAAGCTCCGCCATAGCGCCGCGCCGGGACTCGCGCCCGTCGGCCCGCCCATGCGCCCCTGAGTCCGCACCGCCTGTACGGCGGTTCGTGGGGATCAAGTTTCATGCAATCGGGCGCTCGCACGCCGACCCGGCGTCAGCTTCTTTCCGCCATCGCCAAGGGCGGCGGCACGGCGGCCCTCTATCAGGCCATGACCTCTCTGGGCCACGCGGCCGAGACGCGTTTTCCCGGCCCGCCCAACCTGCAGGGCGCGCGGCCGGGCGCCAGCGTCATCGTGCTGGGCGCGGGCCTGGCGGGCCTGCTGGCGGCCTATGAACTGCGCAAGGCCGGCTACAAGGTCACCATCCTGGAGTTCCAGAACCGGGCCGGCGGCCGCAACTGGTCCCTCCGTGGCGGCGACACCTACACCGAGCTGGGCGGCGCGACCCAGAAGGTTGGCTACGCCGCCGGCAACTACTTCAATCCCGGTCCCTGGCGTATTCCCCACCACCACCGGACCCTGCTGCACTACTGCAAGCAGTTCGGCGTGGCCCTGGAGCCGTTCATCCAGTTCAATCATTCGGGCTGGGTCCACTCGTCGCAGGCGTTCGGCGGCAAGCCGGTGCGCTTCAACGCCGCCGCCGCCGACTTCGAGGGCAATATCGCCGAGCTGCTGGCCAAGTCGGTCAACGCCAAGGCTCTGGACGACGCGGTCACCCCGGAAGACCGCGACCGCCTGCTCGAAGCCCTCAAGGGCTGGGGCATGCTGGACAAGGACTACAAGTACCTCGCCTCGCTGCGGGCCTCCTCGCACCGGGGCTTCAAGCGGCCCGGCGGCGGCGGGGTGGACGGCGCGCCGATCCCGTCGGACGACCTCTACAGCCTGCACGACGTGCTGGACCCGCAGGTCTGGACCTCGATGGGCTTCTTCATGAACCACGAGATGCAGACCACCATGTTCCAGCCGGTGGGCGGCATGGACATGATCGGCAAGGCCTTCGCCCAGCAGGTTGAGGGCCTGATCACCTACAACGCCAAGGTCAGCAAGATCGCCCAGGACGACAAGGGCGTGGTCGTCACCTACGCCGACACCGTCACGGGCAAGGTCACAGAGGCCAAGGGCGACTGGTGCGTCTGTACGATTCCGCTCGGGATCCTCGGTCAGATGGACCTGGCTGTGACCGACGAGATGATGGCCGCCATCAAGGCCGTGCCCTATTCGGGCCAGGTCAAGATGGGCCTGGAGATGAACCGCCGCTTCTGGGAGGAGGACGACTTCATCTACGGCGGTCACAGCTTCACCGACCAAGAGATCGGCCTGATCTCCTATCCCAACAACAACATGTTCCAGGACGGTCCGGCCGTGCTGCTGGGGGCCTTCGCCCGCGACCTCGGCGCCTTCCGCCTGGCCGGCATGACGCCCGAGCAGCGGATCGAGGTGGCCCTGGCGCAGGGCTCGGTGATCCATCCTGCGAGCTACCGCAAGGAGTTCCGCACCGGCGCCTCTGTGGCCTGGAGCCGCGTGCCCTGGACGCTGGGCTGCTGCGCCCGCTGGAACGAGGAGACGCGCAAAGAGCACTACCAGACCCTGGTGGCCATGGACCGCCGGATCGTCCTGGCCGGCGAGCACGCGTCCTACGTCGGCTGCTGGATGGAAGGGGCGCTGCTGTCGTCCCTGGACGCCATCACCCGCCTGCACAAACGCGCCCTGAGCGCCTGATCGGGAGCCCTGACATGCGTAAGCTTCTTCTGCTGACGGCGACCCTGATGGCCGCCCCTGCCTTCGCACAAGATTCGGCCGGCGGCGTGGTGCGGGTCGAAAAGCCGGTCACCGGCGAGCAGGTCTATGGCGCGGTCTGCCAGGCCTGCCACATGGCCGACGCCAAGGGCGCGGTCGGGGCGGGGACCATTCCGGGCCTCGCCTCAAACCCCAAGCTGGCCGGGGCGGCCTATCCGATCATGGTCGTGGCGCGCGGGCAGGGGGCCATGCCCGGCTTCGCCGGCACGCTCAGCAACGCCCAGATGGCCGAGGCGGTGACCTATGTCCGCACCCACTTCGGCAACAACTACGCCAAGCCGGTGACGGAGGCGGATGTGGCCAAGTTCGCCAAGCCGCCGAGCGCTGGGGGGCACTGAGGGGGGCTGAAACAAATCCTCCCCCTAGCGGGGGAGGTGGTCGCGCAGCGACCGGAGGGGGAAGTGCTGCTGAGCTTGCCGCTTCCCCCTCCGTCGCCCCTTCGGGTCGACACCTCCCCCGCTGGGGGGAGGATTTCCTAAACCTTCACCACCCCATCGACCCGCCGCACCACGCCCAGCGGGTTCTCGGTCTTCAGCTCCGCCGGTAGCAGGGCTTCGGGCAGGTTCTGGTAGCTGACCGGACGCAGGAACCGCGCAATCGCCAGCGTGCCCACCGAGGTCGTGCGGCCGTCGCTGGTCGAGGGGAACGGGCCGCCGTGGACCATGGCGTGGGCCACCTCGACGCCGGTGCCGAAACCGTTGACCAGGATGCGGCCGGCCTTCAGCTCCAGCGCGGGCAAGAGGGCGGCGGCGATCCCATGGTCGGCCTCGTCCAGGTGGATGGCGATGGTCAGCTGGCCCTCCAGCGCGGCGATGACCGCCTCAAGCTCGGCCTGGTCCGCGCAGCCCACCACCAGCGAGGCCGCGCCGAACACTTCCTCGTGCAGGTGCGGATTGGCCAGGAAGTCGCCGGCCTTGACGCTGAACAGCGCCGCCTGCCCGGTGTGGCTGTGCTCGGGGCCGGTCTGGCCGCGCGCGACGGTGGTCACTTCCTTGGCGTCGGTCAGGGCCGCGACCCCGTGGGCGAAGGCCTGGCAGATGCCGGGCGTCAGCATGACCGAGGCCGGAGCCGCCTCGACCGCCTTCCCGGCGGCCGCGACGAAGGCGTCCAGCTCGGGGCCGTCGATGGCCAGGATCAGGCCGGGATTGGTGCAGAACTGGCCAGCCCCCAGGGTCAGGGCGGCCACGAAGTCCGGCGCGATCTTGTCGGCCCGGGCCTTCAGGGCGGCGGGCAGCAGGATCACCGGATTGATGCTGCTCATCTCGGCGTAGAACGGGATCGGCTCGGGGCGGCCCTGGGCGATGGCCAGCAAAGCGAGGCCCCCGCGGCGCGAGCCGGTGAAGCCGGCGGCCTTGATCCTCGCGTCGGCGACCAGGGCCTGGCTGACCTCATAGCCGCTGTCGTGCATCATCGAGAACACGCCCGGGTGCAAGCCGCAGGCGGCGACGGCGGCCTGGATGGCGCGGCCGACCAGCTCCGAGGCGCCGGGATGGGCGGGGTGGGCCTTGACGATCACCGGGCAGCCGGCCGCCAGGGCCGAGGCCGTGTCGCCCCCGGCCACCGAGAAGGCCAGCGGGAAGTTCGACGCCCCGAACACCGCCACCGGGCCCAGCGGCACGTTGCGCAGGCGAAGGTCAGGGCGCGGCAGGGGCTTGCGCTCGGGCAGGGCGGGATCGATCCGCGCTTCGAGGAAGCCGCCGTCGCGCAGCACGCTGGCGAACAGGCGCAGCTGGCCGACGGTGCGGCCCCGCTCGCCCTCCAGGCGCGGACGCGGCAGGCCGGTCTCGGCCATGGTGCGGACGATCAGCTCGTCGCCGATGGCCTCGATGTGCTCGGCGATCGACTCCAGGAACCGGGCGCGGGTCTCGTAGGGCAGGGACCGGTAGGGTCCGAACGCCTGCGCGGCCAGGGCGCAGGCGGCCTCGACATCGGCCTTGGTCGCGCCGCCGAACGCCGGCTCCAGGGTCTCGCCGGTAGCCGGATTGACGCCCTTGATCTCGCCGTGGGTTCCGAAGCGACGCTCGCCGCCGATCAGAAGCTCGCCCGTCAAATGCGCCATGGTCGTCCTGCTGGTTAGGGTGTGGAGCCGCTATATGGGAGCGCTAACATGACATGTCCATGCGCGCAGGGGCCAGGATAGCCAATCGATGACCCCCGCAGGGCGGGTTTTTGTGGTGAGCCGACGCCGTCGGCGGCCCCCGCACGGGGATTGGCGCGTCTGAATGCTCTGAATAGCCGAGACGAAAGCGCGCAAATTCAGGGACTTGTCACTTTTACGCGCCCGCCAATCATCCGCGCCCGCTGGCGCCGTATCTTTGTGTCATGGCCGGAAGAAGCGACGAGGTCCGGGACTGGAGCGCGACGCTGCAGACCCGCCTCCAGGCGAAGATGGACTCGCTCATCGCCGCCTTCGAAATCTCCACCGACCCCGCCGAACGCGCCCAGATCGAGAAGGACGCCCGCGCCTGCGGCGTCTTCGCGCGATCGACCAAGGCGGTGGCCACGATGGTCCCTGAGTCCAAAGCCAAACCCGGCGCCGACGAGGCGGCCGATGACGACGAGGCTTCCATGCATGACGGCATACCCGACGACCCCGAAGAACTTCAGGCCGCTCTTGTCGCCCGCTTTACTCGCTTTGCTGAGCTGCTCGAACTCAAACGCAGAGATGATGAGGGCGCTGGCGACGGTGGTGGCGACCTTGGAGAAGGAGGATCAACAGCGCCTCCTTAGCGCGGCCCTGGCGGAGGCGCTCAGGCACCAGGTCGCCCCGCCCTTCCAGCCCTGGTCCACTTGGCTGATGCTGGGCGGGCGAGGCGCGGGCAAGACCTTCGCCGGGGCGCGCTGGATCACTTGGAACGCCATGGCCTATCCGAGCCAGGCGCTGATCGGTCCCACTCTGCACGACGTCCGCGAAGTGATGATCGAGGGCGTGTCTGGCCTCAAGGCCATGGGCGGACCCGTGTTCCGCCCCCGCTGGGAAGCCTCGCGCCGGCGCCTGGTCTGGCCCAACGGCGCGGTCGCCTACGCCTTCTCGGCCGAGGATCCGGAGTCCCTGCGCGGGCCGCAGTTCCACGCCGCCTGGGCCGATGAGTTCTGCGCCTGGCCCAAGCCCGGCGAAACCCTGGCCATGCTGCGCTTTGGCCTGCGGCTGGGCGAGGATCCGCGTCTGGTGGTGACCACCACGCCCAAGCCGCATCGGGCGCTCAAGACCCTGATGGCCGAGCCCGGCGTCGCCCTGACCCGCGCCGGAACCCACGCCAACGCCGGCAACCTGGCGCCCACCTTCCTGCGGACGCTGGAGAGCCTCTACGGCGGCACCCGGCTGGCGGCCCAGGAGCTGGACGGCGTCGTGGTCGAGACCGACGGCGGCCTCTTCCGCGCCGAGGACCTGGCGCGATGCCGGGCCGCGCGCCCGGCGCGCCTGGACCGCGTGGTCGTGGCCGTCGACCCGCCCGCCACCGCCACGGGCGACGCCTGCGGCATCGTGGTCGTGGGCCGCCGCGACGACCGCGCCTTCGTGCTGGCCGACGAGACCGCGCGGGGCCTCTCGCCCGCCGGCTGGGCGGGGAGGGCGGTGAAGGCCGCCCGCACCTGGACCGCCGACGCCCTCGTGGCCGAGGCCAACCAGGGCGGCGACATGGTCCGCTCGGTCCTGGCCCAGGCCGACCCGCCCTGCCGGGTGAAACTGGTGCGGGCCTCGGTGGGCAAACGCGCGCGGGCCGAGCCGGTGGCGGCCCTGTACGAACAGGGCCGCGTCCTGCACTGCGGGGCGTTCGCGGCGTTGGAGGAGGAGCTGATGGCGCTTGGCTCCGGCGACCTGGAACACAGCCCCGACCGCGCCGATGCGCTGGTCTGGGCGGTGAGTGAGCTGATGCTGGGGGCGGAGCGGCGGCCGAGGCTTAGGACGCTGTGAGGGCGGCGATCATCAAGATCCTCCCCCGCGATGCGGGGGAGGTGGCCCAGAGGGCCGGAGGGGGCGAGCGCTGACGATCTCCAGTATGCGCTCGATTGCGGACTTGGGGGAGGCGAGGATGTCGCGTGCTGGAATGCGGAGGGTGGAGATCCCGCGATCTTCCAGCCACGCGTCACGCTCTGCGTCCCTGCGTGGGCGATCATCAAAGCAATGCGCCTCGCCATCGACCTCGAAAGCGAGGCGCAGTTCTTCGCAGTAAAAATCAAGAATGTAAGGTCCAACGGGATGCTGTCGGCGGAAGTGTAGGCCCGCGAGTTTGCGGCCCTTCAGCTCTCGCCAAAGCAAGCCTTCGGGAAGCGTCAATTCTCTCCGGAAGCGCTGCGCAGTCAGACGCTGCGCAAGGGGAGGTCTCATTGGCTTTTCCTGTGCTCGCCCCCTCCGTCGCTCCGCGACACCTCCCCCGCGACGCGGGGGAGGATCTTTCAAAGCGCCTCCATCCACCACCCTACATTGTTCCCTATTCGTTCTCAACTCCACCTCCCGGAGCGCACCGCCATGCTCTTCTCCAAACCGCGCCCGCCTGAGCGCAAGGATTCCCGCGCCGCGCGGCTGATCGCGCTGACCACCGGCGGGCGGCCGCAGTGGACGCCGCGTGACTACGGCGCTCTCGCGTCCGAGGGGTTCGCCAAGAACCCGGTGGCTTATCGCTGCGTGCGGATGATCGCTGAGGCCGCGGCCGCGACGCCGCTCGCGGTGTTCGTCGAGGGGCGCCGCGCCGACGATCATCCGCTCAAACGCCTGCTCGACCGGCCCAATCCCGAGCAGGGCGGGCCGGACCTCATGGAGGCGTTCTTCGGCAACCTGCAGGTGGCCGGCAACGCCTATCTGGAGGCGGCCGGCGACGCAAAGCCCAGTGAGCTCTACGCCCTGCGCCCCGACCGGATGACGCTGGTTCCGGGGCCCCGCGGCTGGCCGCTGGCCTATGACTACCAGGCCGCCGGGCGCACGGTGCGGATCGGGCGCGACGGCGACGGCTGGCTGCCGGTGCTGCACCTGAAGCTGTTCAACCCGACGCACGATCACTACGGCTTCTCGCCGCTCGAGGCGGCGGCGTTCGCGATCGACGTGCACAACGCCTCCAGCGCCTGGAACAAGGCGCTGTTGGACAATTCGGCGAGGCCCTCTGGGGCGCTGGTCTATTCGAGCAAGGACGCCGGCGACCGTCTGACCGACGAGCAGTTCGACCGGCTCAAGACCGAGTTGGCCAGCGTCCACTCAGGGACCGCCAATGCCGGCCGGCCGCTGCTCCTGGAAGGCGGCCTCGACTGGCGGGCCATGTCGCTGTCACCCGCCGAGATGGACTTCACCGAGGGCAAGCACGCCGCCGCCCGCGAGATCGCCCTGGCGTTCGGGGTGCCGCCGCAGCTCTTGGGCATTCCCGGCGACAACACCTACGCCAACTATCGCGAGGCCAACGCCGCCTTCTGGCGCGGCACGGTGGTTCCCCTGGCCCAGCGGGCGGCGCGGGCGCTCACCGGCTGGCTGGCGGCGAAGTTCCCGGGCGCGACCATCGTCCCCGACCTCGACGCGGTTCCCGCCCTGGCGGCCGAGCGCGACGCCCTGTGGAGCCGCCTGCAGGCGGCGAGCTTCCTCACCGACGCCGAGCGGCGGCGGCTGGCTGGGTTGGAGCAGTAAAATCCTCCCCCCGTGGGGGAGGCGGCCCCACGGGTCGCGCGGCGCGCGCGCCCGAGGGTGAACTCCGGCCGGAGGGGGGAGTGCGGGATGTCCGGCTTCTTCCCCCTCCGTCCGCTTCGCGGACACCTCCCCCGCTGGGGGGAGGATTTGGAGAACCCCATGACCCAACCCACCCGCTGGCGGCTGGACCGCCAGGTGTCGGCCGCCGTGCTGGTCACCGTGTTCCTGCAGGCGGCCGCGGCGCTGCTCTGGGCCGGCAAGGCCGCCGCGCGGATCGACGAGATGCAGCGCCGGCTCGAGGCCCAGGCCCCGGTCGCCGAGCGCCTGGCGCGCCTGGAGACCCAGGCCGAGGCCGCCCGCCAGAGCCTCGTTCGCATCGAGGCCCGTCTGGAGCGCGGCCATGAGCGATGACCTCAAGATCGAAGGCTACGCGTCCCTGTTCTGGACCCGCGACCTCAATGACGACGTCACCGCCGCCGGCGCCTTCGCGCAGAGCCTGACGGCCGGAAGCCCCGTGAAGATGCTGCACCAGCACGACGAGGCCGAGCCGATCGGCGTCTGGGACCAGGTGTTCGAGGACGCCAAGGGGCTGTTCGTGCGGGGGCGCATCCTGCGGACCACCCCGCGAGGCCAGTTGGTCGCCGCCCTGGTCGAGGCCGGGGCGCTGGACGGCCTGTCCATCGGCTTTCGCCAGGTGAAGGCGCGCACGCAGGGCCCCCTGCGCGTGCTCAGCCGCGTGGAGCTGTGGGAGGTGTCGATCGTGACGTTCCCGATGCTGCCCCAAGCCCGCCTGAGTTGGGCGCGGCTGAGGGTGGCGTGAAGATCCTCCCCCGCACTGCGGGGGAGGTGGCCCAGAGGGCCGGAGGGGGCGAGCCCCGCCAATGTCCAGTTCGCCCCCTCAGTCGCTCCGCGACAGCTCCCCCGCATCGCGGGGGAGCATCTGTTCCCAACCCGGAGAACCCCATGAAGGAAACCAAACACGCGGCCTCGCCCGAGGCCCGCGCGGCGCTGGCTGACGTCCTGACCGCGTTCGAGAGCTTCAAGGCCGCCAATGACGCGCGGCTGGCGGCGATCGAGACCAAGCGGGCCGATGTGCTGCTGGAAGAGAAGGTCGGCCGCATCGACGAGGCCGTCTCCCGCGCCCAGGAGCGCCTGGACCGCATCATGGCCGACCTGCGAAGGCCCGCCCTGGGCGGCGAGGCGCCGGTCGCCGGCGTCGATGAGCGCAAGGCCGCCTTCGATCGCTATGTGAAGACCGGCGAGACGCCCGCCGCCCTGCTCGAGGCCAAGGGCCTGTCCGAAGGGGTGGCCACCGCCGGCGGCTATGTCGCCCCGCCGGAGCTGGAGCGGCTGATCCTGCGTCGCCTGGCGGCCACCTCGCCGATGCGCGAGATCTGCCAGGTCCGCACCATCGGCGCGGGGACCTTCCGCAAGCCAGTCTCTCCCACGGGCCTGGCCGCCGCCTGGGTGGCCGAGACCGCCGCGCGGCCCGAGACCACGGCGCCGACCCTGGACGTCATCGACTTCCCGGCCGGCGAGCTCTACGCCAGTCCGGCCGCCACCCAGGCCCTGCTGGACGACGCCTATGTCAGCATCGACGAGTGGCTGGCCGAGGAGGTGCAGGACGCCTTCGCCGCCCAGGAGACCACGGCCTTCGTGACCGGCGACGGGGTCAACAAGCCCAAGGGCCTCCTGGCCTACACCGCCGCGCCGGACGCCAGCTACACCTGGGGCCAGGTCGGCTATCTGGCCACCGGCGTGGCGGGCGGCTGGCCGGCCTCCAATCCGACCGACAAGCTGATCGACCTGATCTATGCGGCCCGGACGCAGTACCGCCAGAACGGCCGCTTCGTGATGAACCGCCGCACGGTCAGCGCGGTGCGCAAGTTCAAGGACGCGCAGGGCAACTACATCTGGAACGCGGCCCTGCAGCCGGGCCAGTCGGCGTCCCTGCTAGGCTTCCCGGTCACCGAGATCGAGGCCATGCCCGACGTGGCGGCCAACGCCATGGCCGTGGCGTTCGGCGACTTCGAGAAGGGCTATCTGATCGTCGACCGCGCCGGTGTCCGCGTGCTGCGCGACCCGTACTCGGCCAAGCCGCACGTGCTGTTCTACACCACCAAGCGCGTCGGCGGCGGCGTGCAGAACTTCGATGCGGTGAAGCTGCTGAAGTTCGCGGCGAGCTAGGGTTTCCCTTCTCCCCTTGCGGGAGAAGGTGGCCGCGAAGCGGACGGATGAGGGGGTTCTCCTGATCCGTCCGCGTGACCCCTCATCCGTCGTCTAACGACGACACCTTCTCCCGCAAGGGGAGAAGGAAAGCGGACATCCCCCATGCCCCAAGCCCTCACCCTGGCCGAGGCCAGGGCGTTCCTGCGCGTGTCCGACGCTTCGGAAGACGCGCTGCTGACCCTGCTGATCGACGCGGCCGAGGCGCGGGTGGCCAGCGCCGCCGGCGTCGCCCTTACGGCCGCCAGCCCAGCCCCGCTGCGCCTGTCGGTGCTGATCCTGGCCGCCCACGCCTACGAGCATCGCGACGCCGGAGAGCCGGCACTGGCCCTCGTCGAGCCGTGGCTGACGCCTTACCGAAAGGCCCGGCTGTGACCGACAAGCCCCTGATCGACGCCCTGGTCGCGACGCTGAAGGCCGCGCCCGCCGTCACCGCCATCGCCGGCCAGCGGATCTATGGGGCCAGCCCCCGCCTGCCGACCTACCCTTGCATCGTCGTCACCCGCGCCGAGGGGCGGGCGGTCGGCGGCGTCGGCGGGGAGGGGATCGAGCATCTCTTGACCCTGACCTGCGCCAGCCGCTTCGGCGGTCCCGAAGAGGCCCGCGCCCTGGTCGCCGCCGTCCGTGCGGTCCTGCATGACGCCCGGCCGACCTTGAGCGGCCGGCGGCTTGTGAACCTGCGCGTGCCCTATGCCGACGTCTTCGCCGGCGCTGATCGCGAAACCACCCTCGGGATCGTCCGCGTGCGGGCGGTGACCGAGGCCCTCTAGCCCAAGGAGCCTCCCATGGCCGCTCAAGCCGGCAAGGACATGCTGCTGAAGATCAGCGACGGCGCGCCGACGCCCACCTTCCACACCGTCGCGGGCCTGCGGACCCGCACGCTCAGCCTCAACGCCAGGACCCTGGACATCACCGACAGCGACAGCGCCGGCCGCTGGCGCGAGCTCCTGGCCGGGGCGGGGGTCAAGTCGGTGGCCGTCTCGGGCTCGGGCGTGTTCCGCGACGCGGCCTCCGACGCCCAGGTGCGCACCAGCTTCTTCGACCAGTCGGCCCGCGTCTGGCGGCTGATCATCCCGGATTTCGGCCAGCTGGAAGGCGCCTTCATCGTCGCGGCCCTGGAATACGCCGGCGAGCACGACGGCGAGGCCGTCTTCGCCCTCAGCCTGGCCAGCGCCGGGGCGGTCAGCTTTACGGCGATCTGATCAATAAGCGCCCAAGCAAAATCTCGTGTCATCCCGGACGGCCGCAGGCCGATCCGGGACCGCCACGCACGCTGAGTTTGCGACGGTCCCGGCTCTCCGCTGCGCTGCGGCCGGGATGACAGGCTGTAATGGAGGCTCAACCCCCATGCTCACCCCCAACCCCGCCCGCGGCGAGGTCGTCGTGACCCTGGCCGGCGCGCCCCGTCGGCTGTGTCTGACGCTGGGCGCCCTCGCCCGCATCGAGGCCGCGCTGAATCTCGCCGACTGGTCGCAGCTGCCCGACCGCATCGCCACGCTCACCGCCGCCGAGCTGTCGGCGATCCTGGCCGCGCTGCTGGACGGCGGCGGCGAGGCGCCGGAGATCGCCGCCCGCGCCACTGTGCCGGAAGCCGCCGGCGCCCTGGCCGCCGCCTTGGCCGCCTGCGCATGAGCGCCTGGGCCGCGCCGCTGCGCCTGGCGCTGTCGCTGGGCCTGCCGCCCGAGGCCTTCTGGCGCCTGTCGCTGACGGAGTGGCGGGCGCTCACCGAGGCGCCGCCCGCGCCGTCCCTGAACCGGGCGACCCTGCAGGACCTGATCGCCCGCTACCCTGACGAGGAGACCCCGCCATGAGCCTTGACCAAGACAGCCTTGCCAAGAACGATTTGGCGGCCGTCCCCGCCCGCGCCGCCGAGGCGGCCGCTGCGCTCGAAAGCCTGAAAGCCCCCGCCGAGCGCGCGGCGCGCTCGATCGACGAAGCCTTCGCCCGCGCCGGCGCGTCGCTGGTCCGCTCCCTGGCCCGCGCGGCCTCGGACGGGCAGGTCTCGTTGTCAGAGCTGGCCCGCGCGGTGCTGGGCGCGGCCGGGGCGGCGCTGAAGGGCGGGGGTCTCGGCGAGGCCCTGACCAAGACCTTCGCGGGCGCCCATTTCTCGGGAACAAGGGCCGACGGCGGACCTGTGCTGCCCGGCGGCGCCTATCTGGTCGGCGAGCGGGGGCCGGAACTGTTCCGTCCCGCTGCGGCCGGAAGCATCGAGCCCGTCGGAAACGGCGGCGTCTCGGTGACGGTCAATGTTCAGGGCGGCGAGGCGTCGGGCTTGATCCGCTCAGACGCCCAGATCGCCCAGGCGCTGGCCCGGGCGGTGAGCTTGGGGGCGAGGGGATTGTAGAAAACCCTCCCCCTTTGATGGGGGAGGGTAGGGTGGGGGTGTCTTCGGCGGGTGACGTCGCGCGGGTGGCTGGCCGGAGTGATCACCCCCATCCCCAGCCCTTCCCCCATCAAGGGGGAAGGGAGCCGTCCCCTAAACCGTCACGGCGTTCGGGTTGATCGGCGGCGGCCCGTACTGGTTCTCGCGCGGCTGGCCCACGCTGCAGCCGACCCACAGGGTGAAGGCCAGCCACACGGCGAAGGCGATGAAAATCGACACAAACAGGCCGACCAGGGCGGTGAGGGCCGACACTTCGGGCTCGCCGTTGGTGAGGGCGGCGATGGCCGGCATCACGCCCACCGAGACGCCGGCGCCGAACACCAGCACCGGTCCCAGAACCCAGGGCAGAACCTGCCACCAGCCGGTCTGCCCCATGTCGTGCAGACGCTTGGAGTGGATGCAGACGCTGGCGTAGATCGTGGCCAGAGACAGGGCCCATCCGATGATCGGCAGCCAGCCGGCCACGACGTTGACGCCCAGCAGGACGAGCCAGCCGATCCAGAACGACTGCCGGCCGATGCGGCCCTCAGGCGACAGGAACAGGGTCTTCCAATCCATCTCGTGGTCTCCAATCTCGATCCCTAACCTAGGGACCGACCGCCCGCGCATGAAGTGAAAAGCGGGTCATGACGTCATCTTAATGCCGGCGGCGGCGCGGGACCTTGTTTTTCCGCAAACCTTTTCACGACTTTCCAGAAGGATCGCTTGATGAGCGAGTTCCATGAGGCGCGCCTGCCTGCGCGTCTGGCGTTCGGCTGCACCGGCGGCGTCGAGCGGCGCACCGACGTGGTGACCCTGGCCTCGGGCTACGAGCGGCGCACCAGTCCCTGGACCCACAGCCGCCGCCGCTATCTGATCGCCACCGCGCCGCGGCCGCTGGATGAGATCGCCGAGCTGGTCGCCTTCTTCGAGGCGCGACGTGGGCGTCTGCACGGCTTCCGCTTCCGAGACCCGGCCGACTTCAAGTCCTGCGCCCCCTCGGCCCAGCCGGCGGCGGGCGACCAGGCGCTGGGAACCGGCGACGGCGCGCGCAAGATCTTCCAGCTCCGCAAGACCTATGGCGCGGGGACGGAGGCGGTGGTCCGGACCATAGCCAAGCCGGTCGCCGGCACGGTGACGGTGGCTGTGGCGGGCGTGGCCCTGGCGCCCGGCGCCTTCGCCGTCGACGTCGCGACGGGTCTGGTCACCCTGACCACCGCGCCGGCCGCCGGGGCGGCGGTGACCGCCGGCTTCGCGTTTGACACGCCGGTACGTTTCGACCTCGACCGCCTGGACGTGACGCTGGAGGGCTTCGCCGCCGCCCGCGTCGCCGCCTGTTCGCTGGTCGAGGTGCTGGTCTGATGCGCGCCTTGCCCGAAGGCCTGGACGAGGCCCGCCTTTGCCACGCCTGGATCCTGACCCGCGCCGACGAAACCCGGCTGGGCTTCACCGATCATGACCGCGACCTCGTCGTCGACGGCGTGACCTGCCGGGCCGGCGGCGGTTGGAGCCCCGGCGCGGCCGAAAGCGGCGTCGGCTATGCGCCGGGCCAGAGCGCGGTGCTGGGCGTCCTGGACGATACGGGGATCACGCCGGCCGACCTCGCCGCGGATCTCTATGACGGCGCGCGGGTCGAGGCGCTGCGCGTGGACTGGAGCGCGCCGTCGCGCCGCGTCTCGCTGTGGACCGCCACCATCGCCTCGGTGACCCGCCAGGGCGAGGCCTTCACCGCCACCCTGGCCGGACCTTTGGCGGCGCTCGAGCGGGTGGCGGGGCGCACCTTCACCCGGCTGTGCGACGCGCGCCTGGGCGATGTCCGCTGCGGGATCACGCCCGCGCCGGGCGCGACCTGCGACAAGCGCTGGGTCACCTGTGTTGGGACGTTCAGTAATGGCGTGAACTTCCGGGGCTTCCCCACCGCGCCCGGCGAGGACTTCCTGACGCTGTACCCCGTCGAGGGCGAGCGCAACGACGGCGGGCGGCGGTGAGGGGGGAAGATAGATGCTCCCCCGCGACGCGGGGGAGCTGTCGCGAAGCGACTGAGGGGGCGAGCTGGACCTATGCCGCTTTAGCCCCCTCCGGCCCTCCGGCCCACCTCCCCCGCATCGCGGGGGAGGATCTTGTCATTCGGCAAACCCGCCGCTGGCTCGGCACCCCCTATCGCCACCAGGCCTCGACGCTCGGCGCCGGCTGCGATTGCCTCGGCCTGATCCGCGGCGTCTGGCGGGGCCTGTACGGCGAGGAGCCCGAAGCGCCGCCGCCCTATCGTCCCGACTGGGCCGAGATCGGCGTCGGCGAGCCGCTTCTGGAAGCGTTCGGCCGGTGGCTGGTCGCCATTCCCTTGTCCCAGGCCAGGCGCGGCGACGTCCTCGTCTTCCGCATGGCGCCCCGCGCAGCCGCCAAGCACTGCGCCATCCAGTCCGCGCCCGACCGCATCATCCACGCCTATTGGGGCCGAGCCTGTGTCGAGAGCGCCCTGGGGCGCTGGTGGCGCGAGCGCTGCGTGGCGGCGTTCAGGTTCCCTTCTGAGCAGGAGGCCGCATGGCCCAGGTGATCCTCTCCAGCGTCGGCTCGGCCCTCGGCGGTCCAATCGGGGCCGTGGCCGGCGCGGTGGTCGGCGGCATGGTCGACCAGGCGGCGCTGTCGGCCCTGTCGCCCGCGCGCCAGGTCGGGCCGCGCATTCCCGAACTGCGCCTGACCGGCGCCGCCGAGGGCGCGGCGCTGCCGTGCGTGTTCGGTCGCGCCCGCGTCGGCGGCCAAGTGATCTGGGCGGCGCGCTTTCGCGAGCGGCGGGTCGAGGGCCGGGTCGGCGGCTCCAAGGGCCAGAAGACGACCGCCTACGCCTACAGCCTGTCGTTCGCCGTCGCCGTGGCAGAGGGACCGATCGACGGGATCGGCCGGGTCTGGGCCGACGGGCGGGTCATGGACCTCTCCGGCGTGACCATGCGCGTCCATCTGGGAACCGAGGACCAGGCCCCCGATCCGCTGATCGCCGCCATCGAGGGGCAGGCGCCGGCCTATCGCGGCGTGGCCTATGTGGTGTTCGAGGACCTGCCGCTGGAGCCGTTCGGCAACCGCCCGCCGCAGCTGTCGTTCGAGGTCTTCCGCCGCCCGCGCGCGCCGGGGACGGTGGGGCTAGAGGAGCGGCTGAAGGGCGTGTGCCTGATCCCTGGGGCGGGCGAGTTCGTCTATGCGACGGAAGCTGTGCTGCGCCGCGAAGGCCTGACCCGCACCGCCAGCGAGAGCGTGCACAACGCCGAGGGCCGCCCCGACCTGATGGTGGCGCTGGACCAGCTGCAGGCGCAGCTGCCCAATGTCGATCACGTCACGCTGGTCGTGGCCTGGTTCGGGACCGATCTCCGCTGCGGCCAGTGCCAGATCAAGCCGGGCGTCGAGGGCGCGGCCAAGGACACCTTGCCGCTCACCTGGAGCGTCGCGGGCGTCGATCGCACGGGCGCTCACCTGATTTCGCTGAAGGACGGCGCCCCGGCCTATGGCGGCACGCCCGCCGACGCGGTGGTGCTGCAGGCGATCGCCGAGCTGAAGCGGCGCGGCCTGAAAGTGACGCTCTATCCATTCATCCTGATGGATGCGCCGCCCGGCCAGCCGGCCTATCCGTGGCGCGGCCGCATCGCCTGCGATCCGCCCTCGGCCGACGGGACGGCGGCGGCGAGCGCGCAGGTCAGCGCCTTCTTCGACGGCGAATGGGGCCTGCGCCGCATGGTGCTGCATCAGGCGGCTTTGGCGGTCCAGGCGGGCGGGGTGGACGGCTTCATCATCGGCTCGGAGCTGCGCGCCCTGACCACGACGCGGGGTCCGGGCGGGACCTATCCGGCCGTCGCCAAGCTGAAGACCCTGGCCGCCGATGTCCGCAGCGTACTGGGACCGGCGACCAAGCTCGGCTACGCCGCCGACTGGAGCGAATACTTCGGCCACCAGCCGCGCGACGGCTCGGGCCATGCGGTGTTTCACCTGGATCCCCTGTGGGCCGATCCCAACATCGATTTCGTCGGTATCGACTGGTACCCGCCGGTGACCGACTGGCGCGCGGGCGAGGATCACCTGGACGCGGTGGCGGGCTTTGAGGGGGCGCACGACCCGGCCTATCTGCGCGCCGGCCTGACCGGTGGTGCGGACTTCGAGTGGTATTACGCCAGCGCCGCCGATCGCGACGCCCAGGTCCGCACCCCGATCACCGACGGCGCCCATGGTGAGGCCTGGATGTTTCGGGCCAAAGACCTGCTCTCCTGGTGGAGCCGCCCGCACCATGACCGGCCCGGCGGCGTGCGCTCGGCGACGCCCACGGCCTGGGTTCCGAGGTCCAAGCCCTTCCGCCTGATCGAGTTCGGCTGCCCGGCGGTGGACAAGGGCGCCAATTCGCCGAACCTTTTCATCGATCCCAAGAGCTCGGAGAGCTTCCTGCCGCCGTATTCGAGCGGCGAGCGCGACGACTTTGGCCAGCGGCGGTTTCTGGAGGCGGTGCTGGCCTGGCTGGATGAGCCGGCCGCCAATCCGGTCTCGCCGCTGTATGGCGGGCCGATGATCGAGGCGGCCAGCGCCTGGTGCTGGGATGCCCGGCCGTTTCCCGATTTCCCCGCCCGGTCGGACGTGTGGAGCGACGGCGGCAACTGGCTCTTGGGTCACTGGTTGACCGGGCGGGCCGGGATCGCGCCGCTGCCCGAGCTGATCCAGGCCCTGGGGGCGCGAGCCGGGGTGGCGATTGACCCCGGCGAGGCGGGCGGGGCGGTGGGCGGCTATGTCGTCGACCGGCCCATGCGCCTGCGCGACGCGCTCTCGCCCCTGACCGAGGCCTTCGCCCTGGATCCGGTCGAGCGCGGCGACCATGTGCGGATGATGTCGCGCACAGGTCGGGCGGTGGCGGCGCTGACGGCCGACGATCTTGTCCTGCCCGACGACGGCGCGGCCGAGCGCGAGACCCGGAGCCTCGACCCCGCGGCGGAGGCCCTGCGCCTGCGGTTCCTGGACGCCGCCCGCGACTATCAGGTCGGCGCGCTGATCGTCCGCCGCGAGGCGGGCGAGGGGACCCGCGACGCCGATGCGCCGATCGTACTTTCGCCGGCCGAGGCCGGCGCGGTGGCCCGCCGGATGCTGGAGAGCGACGCGACCGCGCGGCGCTCGCGCATCGTGCGGCTGGCGCCTTCGGCCGCCCTGCGGTTCGAGGCGGGCGACCGGGTGGCGCTGGACGGCCAGACCTGGCGGGTCCAGCGGCTGGATCTCGACGAGCGCCCGCGCGCCACGCTGGTCCCCGTCATGGCGGCCGGCGGGGTGGAGGCGGTGATCGACTGGACGCCCGCGCCGCCGCGCGATCCGGCCTCGCCGCCGGTGCTGCACGTCCTGGACCTGCCGCCGGACGGGGCGCTCGCCGACGACGCCCGGCCGCTGGTCGCCGCCGCCGCCGAGCCGTGGCGGCCGCTGGACGTCCATGCGGGCGCCGGCGTCGAGACCTTGACGGTCCGGGCGCGTCTGGCCGCCCCGGCTACGCTGGGCGTCACCCTGACCGATCTGGCGCCTTCGTCGCCGCATCGGCTGGATCGCGCCGCACGCCTGGAGGTGCGGGTGGAGGGGACCAGCCTGACGTCGGCGCCGCTGGCGGCCGTGCTGGCGGGAGCGAACACCCTGGCCGTCCGCGCGCCGTCCGGCGACTGGGAGGTGATCGCCTTCCAGACCGCCGATCTGATCGCGCCGGACGTCTGGCGGCTGTCGGGCCTGTTGCGCGGCCAGCGCGACGGGGCGGCCAGCCCAGTCGTGATAACCGCCGGCGCGGCGGTGGTGCTGCTGGACGAGGCGCTGGTCCCGATGAGCGTCGCGGCCTTCGAGCGCGGGACGAGCCTGACGGTGCGCGCCGCCCCGGCGGGCGGTCCGCCGTCGGGGGCGGGGATGACGCAGGTGGGCACGGTCTGGACCGGCCGGGCCTTACGCCCGCTGGCGCCCGCGCATCTTCGCAAGCGGATGATCGGCGGCGACCTGTCGCTGTCCTGGATCCGCCGCGCGCGGGTCGGCGGCGATGTGTGGGAGGGCGAGGTTCCGCTCGCCGAAGGCGTCGAGCGCTACCGGGTGCGGGTGCTGGACGGGCCTGCTGTGCTGCGCGAAGTCGAGGTGGCGACGCCCAGCTTCGTCTACGCCGCCGCCCTGCGCGCAGCCGACGCGCCGTCGTCCGGTGCGCGGCTGGAGGTGGCCCAGGGCTCGTCGCTCTATGGGTGGGGTGCGGTCGCGACCACAAGTCTGTGGTAAATTTACCACATACGCCCTTGCGCGCGGCGCTGGACGTTCTAGATGGAGGGGGCTACCCAACCACCGACTTAACTCAGAGGACCTTCCTTGGCGCGCGACCCGTATCAGGAACTCGGCGTTTCCCGCACCGCCAGCGCGGACGAGATCCGCAAGGCGTTCCGCAAGCTCGCCAAGCAGTTCCACCCGGACACCAACCCGGGCGACAAGAAGGCCGAGGAGCGCTTCAAGCAGGTCAGCGCCGCGTTCGACATCGTCGGCGACCCCGAAAAGCGCAAGAAGTTCGACCTCGGCCAGATCGACGCCGACGGCCGCGAGACCATGCGCGGCTTCGGTGGCCAGCCCGGCAACGGACCGTTCAACGCCGGCGGCTTCGGCCAGGGCGGTTTCCATCGCACGAACGAGGGCCCGGAGATCGACCTGTCGGACCTGTTCGGCGGCATGTTCGGTGGCGGCGGCGCGGGGCGCGGACCGTTCGGCGGCGGCGCGGGGGGCGGCGGATTTTCCAGCAAGGGCGCTGACGTCAAGGCGCGCCTCGACATTGACCTGGAAGACGCCATCAAGGGCGGCAAGAAGCGCGTGGCCTTCTCGGACGGCCGCACGATCGACGTCACCATCCCGATGGGCGCTCAAGAAGGCCAGACCCTGCGCTTGAAGGGCCAGGGCGCGCCGGGACGCGGCGGTCAGGGCGACGCGCTCATCGAGCTGGCCATCAAGCCGCACCCAATCTATCGCCGCGAGGGCGAGGCCCTGGTCATGGACCTGCCGGTCTCGATCCCCGATGCCGTGCTGGGCGGCAAGGTCGAGGCCCCGACGCCCGACGGCAATGTCATGCTGGCCGTGCCCAAGGGCAGCAACAGCGGCCAGACCCTGCGGCTGAAGGGCCGGGGCATGCCCGACGGCAAGGGCAAGCGCGGCGACCTCCTGGCCCGCCTCGTGGTCACCCTGCCCGAGACCGTGGACCAGGACCTCGAAAAGTTCGCCGAAGCCTGGCGCGCCCAGAAGCCCTATACGCCGAAGCGGAAGTAGGCGGGTTTCGTATCGACATTTGTTGACACTGTGCGGTGGTGCGGCGCAAGCTTCAAGCTGGAGGTCGCCATGCACGTCGTCGTCAAGAAGTGGGGCAATAGCGCGTCGGTGCGGATCCCCGCCCGCGTTATGGCGGCGGCTGATCTCCACATCGATCAGGCGGTGGACGTGCGCGAGGAAGGCGGGCGGATCATCATCGAGCCGATCCGGGCGCCAGAATACGACCTCAATGCGATGCTGGCCGAGATGGAGCCCGAAACCTTCCACGAAGACGTCGACTTCGGCGCGCCCATCGGCAAGGAGGTCTGGTGACAGCGCGCTATGTGCCCGACGCCGGAGACATCGTCTGGCTTCAGTTCGATCCTCAGGCCGGGCACGAGCAGGCGGGGCGCCGTCCGGCGCTGGTGCTGTCGCCCGCAGCCTATAACGGCAAGCGCGGCATGATGGTGTGCTGCCCGATGACGAGCCGGATCAAGGGCTATGTCTTCGAGGTCGTTGTGCCCGGCGCGGAGCCCAGCGCGGTCCTGGCGGATCAGGTGAAGAGCCTGGACTGGGTGGCGCGCCGCGCAACGCGCAAGGCCGTGGCGCCGCCAGCGGTTCTTGCGGAGGTGCGGGCGAAGTTGAAGGCGTTGCTCGATGTCTGAGCGGGATCAACGCGCCAACCCGTGACAGAACGTCGCGCGCCGTTCATAACCCGGACGTTCAGCCTCCATTCAGCCGAGGGCCTGTAGACCAAGCAGCATGAAACCGATCCGCGCCCTCATCGTCGCCGCCGCGCTGGCCGCCGTCCTTCCGGACGCCGCGTTCGCGCAACGCCGTCCGGACTCGTTGGGCGCCGACTGGCGCCAGCAGCAGGACCAGGCGCGGGGTGGCGTGCAGTCGGGGCGCCTGGTGCCGCTGTCGCGGGTGATCGAGATGATCAGTCGCCGGGTGCCCGGCCGGGTGCTGGACGCCGGCCTCGAAGGCGGCAACTACCGGGTTCGCTGGGCTGCGGCCGATGGCCGTCGCATCGACTTCATCGTCGACGCCCAGACCGGCCAGATCCTCAGCGGCGGCTAACAGGCTTCAGGAGTTTCCATGCGCATCCTGCTCGTCGAGGACGATCCCGACCTGACGCGCCAGCTGAAGCTGGCCCTGGCCGACGCCGGTTACGCGGTCGACCACGCCCCCGATGGCGAGGAAGCCCAGTATCTGGGCGAGAACGAGCCCTATGACGCGGTCATCCTCGACCTTGGCCTGCCCAAGGTGGACGGCGTTTCGGTGCTGGAGCGCTGGCGGCGCGGCAATGTCACGACGCCCGTCCTGATCCTGACCGCGCGCGGCGCCTGGAGCGACAAGGTCGCCGGCTTCGACGCGGGCGCCGACGACTATCTGGCCAAGCCGTTCCACACCGAGGAGCTGCTGGCTCGCCTTCGCGCCCTGCTGCGCCGCTCGGCCGGCCACGCCGCGCCGTCGCTGTCGTGCGGGGCCCTGCGCCTGGACCCGCGCGCCGCCCGCGCCAGCGTCAATGGCGAGCCGCTGCGCCTGACCTCGCTGGAATACCGCCTGCTGCACTACATGATGATGCACCAGGGCCGGGTGATCGGTCGCACCGAGCTGGTCGAGCACCTGTACGACCAGGACTTTGACCGCGACAGCAACACCATCGAGGTGTTCATCGGCCGACTGCGCAAGAAGCTGGGCGCTGACCGGATCGAGACCGTGCGGGGCCTGGGCTATCGCCTCGCGGCGCTGCCGGGCGAAGACGCGGCGTGATGACCTGCGGGCCCATCCTCGCCCTTCGACAGGCTCAGGGTGCGGATGACTGTGGCGCTGAGCTTGAAACCCTGACCCTGAGCTTGTCGAAGGGCGAGGGTTTTAGCATCACGACCTCATGAAGTTCCTGGACCTGCGCCGCCGTTCGCTGGTCCGCCGCCTGGTCCTGATCGCCGGGATCTGGACCCTGCTGGTCGTCTTGATTGCAGGCGTATTCCTGACCGCCCAGTTCCGCGACGCGGCCATCCGGCGTTTCGACCAGTCGCTGGCGGTGCTGACCGACGACCTCTACGCCGGCTCCAGCGTCGACAATGGCCAGTTGCGCGCGCCGTTTCTGACCGACATCCGCGCCACCCGGGTCTATTCGGGCCGCTACTGGGTGATCCTGGACAAGAAGCCTGATGGGGCGATGAAGCCGATCGAGCGTTCGCGCTCGCTGTTCGACAGCGACCTGATGCTGTCGTCGGCCCAGATCGACCAGCTGGAGGCCGCACCGGGCAAGACCCAGTACTTCGATCTGCGCGGTCCGCAGGACAAGCCGCTGCGCGCAGCGGCGGTGCAGGCGCGCCTTCCAGGCTACCCCGATCCGGTGGTGTTCCTGGCCGCTGAGGACCGCTCCCCCATCGACGCCGACGCCGATCGCTTCGCCCGCATCACCGCCTTCGCCCTGTTGATCCTCGGCGGCGGCCTCATCCTGGCTGTTGTGGTGCAGGTGCGGTTCGGCTTGCAGCCGCTGTTTAGGCTGCGGCGCGAGGTGGCTCAGGTCCGCCGCGGCAAGGCTGAGCGGGTCGAGGGATCCTATCCCGAGGAACTGTCGCCGCTGGCCGGCGAGCTCAACGCGCTGCTGGCTCACAACCAGGAGGTCGTCGAGCGTCAGCGCACCCACGTCGGCAATCTGGCGCATGCGCTCAAGACCCCGCTGTCGGTCATGCTGACCGAGGCCAGCCAGCAGCCGGGCCAGCTGGCCGAAGTCGTGACCCGCCAGGCCCAGACCATGCGCGAGCAGGTGGACCACCACCTGCGCCGCGCCCGCGCCGCCGCCCGCTCACAGACCAGCGGCGAGCGCACGCCCGTCGAGCCGATCCTGGACGAGCTGGCCGTGACCTTGGAGCGCATCTTCCAGGACAAGGCCGATGGGCGAGGCGTCGAGATCGACTGGCGTTGCCCCGACGACCTCTGTTTCCAGGGCGAAAAGCAGGACCTGATGGAGCTGGCCGGCAACGTCATGGAGAACGCCGGCAAGTGGTGCCGGGGCAGGATCCGCGTCGACGCCGTCCCGGTGGGCGAGGCGCGCATGACCCTGACCGTCGACGATGATGGTCCAGGCCTGCCACCTGAGGAGCGCGGCCAGGCGCTGAAGCGCGGCCAGCGTCTTGACGAGAACGCGCCGGGCTCGGGCCTGGGCCTGTCGATCGTGGACGAACTGGCCAGAGCCTATGGCGGTTCGGTCCAGCTTGGTGAATCACCGCTGGGCGGATTGCGCGTCACGCTCGAGCTGCCCCGCGCGGTGTCCTGACGCCCGGATGCGACAAACCGTCATGGGGTACGGTTCGCATATCGTGTTACGCGATCGCTAAACCTCCGGTCGATAAAGCTTTTCCGGCTACGGCTCGCGCGCGGCGACGCAGGATTTTTGTTTCGTTTCGGAAATCCTTAACCTCGTTCCGAACATGGTTGACGCTTGTCGGAAGTCTCGATCCGGCACGGGGGATCATGGCCGCCATCGCCGCGCATAAACTGCAGATTATCCGGACGCTGGTGGAAACCGCGCCGGATGCGGCTCTGCGCAGCCTTGAGCTGGCCCTGTCGAGCACGGGCGGGCAGGGCGCGCTGGGCACGGTGCGTGATCTGGTCGAGGACGAGACCGCCAATCGTTTCGTGCGCAACAACGTCCTGGCTCCGATCGTGCCGCTGTGCGCGACGCGCGCCGCTGGGCAGGTGTCCTTCCCGGCCCCGGTCCTGTCGCGTCTCTGGCGCGCCTTGAAGTCCGTCGCAGGAGCCCGGGTCGAAGACGCCGCCGCGCGCTGCAACCCCTGGGATCTGGAGCAGGGCTCGCCCGAAGTGTTCGACGAGCTGTGCAAGCTGGCCGCCGCCGGTCTTCGAGATCCGGAGAACGCCGCCTTCGACAGCGTCCGATCGCTGTGCGATCCCGAGCAACTGGCGCTGTGCCTCCAGCTATCGACCCTGACGCGCGGTTGCCTGCCCAAGCTTTCGGAATGGGTCAGCCGCATGTCGGACGAGCGCGCCGCTGCGGCGCGCCTGGCCTATCGTGACGCCTGTCGCATCAGCGAGGACGCGGGTCCGTTGCTGCTGGACATCCTGTCGGCGCATCTGCCCGATGACTGGCGGATCATGCGCGTGATCTCGGCGGTCATGGACCGGCCGACCGATCGTTATCTCGCTTCGTCCGAAGTGGCGCAGTTTGGCGAGCGCATCCTGGGCGAGATCGATGAGTCGATCGCCCTGATCGAATGCTTCAGCTTCGCCGACGGCGAGAAGGCCGGCCGCCAGGCCGCCCAGGCCGCCCAGAAGGTGCAGCTGATGATGGTCGAGATCCAGCAGTCAGTCGATATCGCCAAGGACGGCCCCTGGGGCAAGCGCCTGGCGCGGCAGAAGCAGGCGATGGCCAAGGCCTGCGAGCTGCGCATGGATCAGGCCGAGAAGGAGCTGGAAAAGGCTCTGCCGACCCGTCCCATCTCGATGCTGGCCAAGAAGGGCGCGCGCGGCGTCGCCAAGCTGGTCGAGGAGCCGAACGCCGACATGATCGGGCGCGCCCAGTCGGCGCTGGCGTTCGTGGCCGAACTGCGCGCCTGCGCCGACAAGGCCGGCTATGGCAGCTCGCGCACGAAGATCCTGGAAAAACTGAACGCGCGCCTCGACCCTTACATCGAGGACGTGCTGCACGTGGCGCGGACGGGCGAGGGCGGTGATTCCGCCGTGGCCGTCCAGTATCTCGACGTCGCCGCCGGCTTCATCGCCTACACCCGCGACGAGAAGACCGCCGAAATCGTCCGCCGACGCGCGGCCGCTGCGATCGCGGCTTAGTTAGGCCTGCGAACCTCCGTTGGCGGGCGCCCCAGAATGACGGGGCCAAGGCGTCCTTAAGCGCTTTTTCCTCTAACGGCGACGGCCGGAACAAGCTAACACGCGGCCATGATCGCTTTCTGGATCGCTGCGGCGGGGCTGTCGGTCGTGACGGCCGGGCTGGTGCTGCGCGGGGCCGCGCGCGCCCGACCCGTCGACGACGCCGAAACCCGGCTGGAGCCGCATCGCCGCCGTCTGGCCGAGGTCGAGCGCCTGGCCATCGACGGGCTGCTGGCTGCGGACGAGTTGAAGGCCGCGCGCGCCGAAGCGGGCCGTGGCCTGCTGGCCGCCGCCGACCAGACCGAGAGCTGGAGCCGCGATGGCTCGGGACCGCGCAAGGCGGCCGTGGCGACGGTGGGTCTGGCCTGCGCCTCGGCCGTGGGGCTCTATCTCTTCGTGGGTCAGCCGCAGCTGCCCGACCAGCCCTTCGCCAAGCGCGTGGCCGCATGGCGCGCCGCCGATCCGGCGACCCTGGAGCCGGCCAAGATCGCCGCCGTGCTGGAAGGCGTCGCCGCCGAGCGCCCGAACGATCCCGAGCCGCTGGTGTTCATGGCCAAAGCCCATGCGGCCGCCGGCGACATGGCCAGCGCCGAGCAGTCTCTGCGCAAGGCTGTCCGGATCGCGCCCAAGCGCGCAGATATCTGGAGCCTGCTGGGCGAAACCTTCGTCATCCAGTCCGAGGGTCAGATCGGTCCCGACGCCAAGCTCGCCTTCGGCCAGGCGCTGAAAGCCGATCCCGCCGACGTCCGCGCCCGCTATTATCTGGGCCGCGCCCGTATCGCCGAGGGCGATCTCGCTGGAGGTCTTTCGGACTGGCGTAACCTCTTGGCGGCTCTCGCGCCGAAGGCGCCGGGACGCGACTCGCTCGCCGCCGAGATCGCCCAGGTCGAAGCCTCCGGCAAGCTGCTCGGCGCGCAACCCGAAGCCGCCAGCGCCAACCCCGAGGTGCAAGGCATGATCGCCGGTATGGTCGAGGGGCTGGCGCAGCGCCTGAAACAGTCGCCCGACGATCCCGACGGCTGGGTGCGTCTGGTCCGCGCCTATGCTGTGCTCGGCGACGCGGCCAAGCGCGATGCGGCCTTGGCCACCGCCTCGGCCCTGTTCAAGGACCAGCCCAAGGTGTTGTCGGCCCTGCGCCAGGCCGCCGATACGCCCGCTCAAGCCAAGACGACAAATCCATGAGTTTCTGGCCTAAATCCCGGAAGGCGCGCCGTCGCCTGACCATCCTGCTGGCCATCGCGCCGGTGCTGGCCCTGGCCGTGGGCCTGGCCCTGTATGGCCTGCGCGACAGCATCTCGCTGTTCTACACGCCCGCCCAGGCCCAGGAGGCCAAGGTCGATCCGGGCCGCAAGGTGCAACTGGGCGGCCTCGTCCAGCACGGCAGCGTGGTCAAGCACCCGGACGGCAATGTCGAGTTCGTGGTCGCCGACCAGAAGGCCACCGCCAAGGTCGTCTATCACGGCGACCTGCCCGACCTGTTCCGCGAAGGCCAGGGCATCGTCGCTGAGGGCAGCTTCAACAAGGAAGGCGTCTTCGAGGCCAAGCTGGTGCTGGCCAAGCACGACGAGCGCTACATGCCGCGCGAAGTGTCCAAGGCGCTGAAGGAACAGGGCGAGTGGCGTGGCGAAGGCGCCGGGGCTCCGGCTTATGGCAAACCCTCCCCCCAAGGGGGAGGTGGTCGCGAAGCGACCGGTGGGGGAAGTTCTGCTGACCCGGCCACGCCCCCCTCCGACCTTCGGTCGCCTCCCCCACGGGGGGAGGATCGCTCATGATCGTCGAACTCGGCGCGTTCGCGCTGGTCCTGGCCTTGATGCTGTCGGTCGCCCAGACCGGTCTGTCGGCCGTCGGCGGCGCGCGGCGCTCGCCGGTGCTGGCCGGCGCGGGGCAAGGCGCGGCCATCGCAACCTTCGCAGCGCTGCTGGTCTCGTTCGCGGCCCTCGTTTACGCCTTCGTGACGTCGGACTTCTCGGTCGCCAACGTCGCCACCAACTCGCACACCGACAAGCCGATGTTGTTCAAGGTGGCCGGTGCCTGGGGCAGCCACGAGGGCTCGATGCTGCTGTGGTGCCTGGTGCTGACAGGCTTCGGCGCGGCCATGGCGGTTTTCGGCGACAGCCTGCCGCCGCGCCTGCGCGCCTACGCCATCGCGGTTCAGGGCGCGTTGGGCGTGATGTTCCTGGCCTACACCGTCTTCGCCTCGAACCCGCTGGCGCGCCTGCTGGACGCGCCGATTCAGGGCAAGTCGCTGAACCCGCTGCTGCAGGACTGGGCCTTGGCCTTCCACCCGCCGTTCCTCTACGCCGGCTATGTCGGGTTCTCGGTGGTCTATTCGCTGTCGATGGCGGCGCTGATCGAGGGGCGGATCGACGCGGCCTGGGCCCGCTGGGTGCGGCCCTGGACCCTGGCGGCCTGGAGCATGCTCACCATCGGCATCGCGCTGGGCGCCTTCTGGGCCTATTACGAGCTGGGCTGGGGCGGCTGGTGGGCCTGGGACCCGGTCGAGAACGCCAGCTTCATGCCGTGGCTGATCGGCGCGGCGCTGCTGCACTCGGCCATCGTCACCGAAAAGCGCGGCGCCCTTCCGGGCTGGACGGCGTTCCTGGCCCTGGCGGCCTTCACCTTCTCGATGCTGGGCGCCTTCCTGGTGCGGTCGGGCGTGCTGACCAGCGTCCACGCCTTCGCCGTCGATCCGACGCGCGGCGTCCTGCTGCTGATCATGATGGGCGTGGCCGCCGGCGCCGGCTTCCTGCTGTTTGGCCTGCGCGCGCCCAGCCTGAACCGGGGCGGCCAGTTCCGCCCGATCAGCCGTGAGAGCGCCATCGTGCTCAACAACATCCTGCTGTCGACGGCGACGGCGGTGGTGCTGCTCGGCACGCTGTATCCGCTGATCCGCGAGGCCATGGACGGCGAGGCGGTCTCGGTGGGTGCGCCGTTCTTCAACCTGACCTTCACGCCGCTGATGCTGCTGGCCTTCGCCGTCCTGCCGGCCGGGCCGCTGCTGGCCTGGAAGCGCGGCGACGCCAAGGGCGTGGCCCGCAAGCTTTGGGTGGTGCTGGCGATCGCCGCGCTGCTGGGCCTGGTCGCCTACGGCGTCGTGCAGCCGCGCAAGATCCTGGCGAGCCTCGGCCTGGTGTTCGGGTTCTGGCTTGTCGGCGGGGCGCTGCTGGAGATGGCTGATCGCCTCAAGCTGTTCCGCGCGCCCGCCGCCGAGAGCGTGCGTCGCGCGCGCGGCCTGCCGCGCGGCGCCTGGGGCACGACCCTGGCCCACGCCGGCCTTGGCGTCTTCGTGCTTGGGGCGTCTTTCGAAACCTCCTGGCGCGTCGAGGCCGCTCAGGCGCTCAGCCTCAACGACAGCCAGTCGCTGGGCGCCTACACCGTGACCCTGAAGGATGTCGGCACGATCGAGGGTCCGAACTACCTGGCCGAGCGCGGGACCGTGACCGTCGTCAACAAGGCGGGGCAAGAGGTCTGCCGGGCTGAACCCGAGCGCCGCTTCTATCCCACGGGCGCGCAGACCACGTCCGAGGTCGCCATCTGCGCCAAGGGTCTGGATGACATCTACATCGTCCTGGGTGAGCGCCGGGCGGGCGAGGGCGGCAAGCCGGCCTGGCTGGTCCGAGCCTATGTGAACCCCTGGGTGCGGCTGATCTTCCTGGGGCCGCTGCTGATGGCCATCGGCGGGCTGGTCTCGCTGTCGGATCGCCGCGTGCGCCTTGGCGTGGGGCGGCGGACCGGGGAGGTCGTGTCGTGAGATTGCGATCCCTCGCCATCGCCGTCTGCTCGCTGGCCCTGATGGCCGGCGCCTCTGACCCCTCCGAGCGGCTCCCCGATCCAGCGCAGGAGGCCCGCGCCCGCACGCTGTTCAAGGAGGTGCGCTGCCTGGTCTGCCAGAACGAGTCGATCGACGACTCCCAGGCCCAGTTGGCCGGCGACCTGCGGCTTATTGTCCGCGAGCAGGTCAAGGCGGGCCGCAGCGATGCGCAGATCCGAGACTTCCTGGTCGAGCGTTATGGCGAGTTCGTCCTGCTGAAGCCGCGCTTTTCCGTCGGAAATGCGGTGCTTTGGCTAGCGCCGGCGGGCGTCCTGCTGGTGGGCGGCTTGCTGATGGCCGGTTTGCTGCGGCGCCGACCGGCGTCCGAGCCCGAACTCACCGAAGCTGAAGAAGAGCGCGTTCGGCGCCTTCTCGAGGGCGATTGACACGATTGCGCCGAAATGGGGCCGCAAGAAGCGACTTGAGCATGATGCAAAGATCGTTCGAGAGCCATTGCACCTTTTCCGGTCGCGACTAGGTTCTCAAAGAGATCGGGGCCGCGCGTCGAACGCGCGGGTGACGTTAAGGGACCACGTCGGCGCGATGTGGGTGAGGAAAGACGAGAATGACCGCTAGGAAGTCGGGTTTCATCGTGGGCGCCGTCGCTGGCGCGGGCGTGGCGTGTGCGGCCCTGGCCGGGATGGGCATGCGGATGGGAACGGCCGACGCCGCCCCGGCGCAGGTCACCCGCACGTCAACGGCTGTCGCGCCGACCTTCGCCCCGCCGCCGGGCGCGCCGATGTCGTTCGCCGACATCTTCGAGAAGGTCTCGCCCGCGGTCGTCCAGATCAACGTGACGTCCAAGGCCAAGGCGCCGTCGCTGCGCATCCCGGGCCTGGAAGGCTTCGACATCGTGCCGCGCGGCCAGCGCCGCCCGGGCCAACCCGGCCAGGACCAGCAGGACGAGGACGGCGACACGCCGGCCACCCCCAAGCAGCAATCGGCGGGCTCGGGCTTCTTCATCTCGGCGGACGGCTACATCGTCACCAACAACCACGTCGTGGCCGAAGCCGACGACATCCAAGTGGTGCTGAAGGACGGCCGCGAGCTGAAGGCCACGCTGGTCGGCCGCGACGAGAGCACCGACCTGGCCGTGATCAAGGTGGTCGACCCCAAGGCCAAGGGTAAGGACTTCACGTTCGTGAACTTCGAGAACCAGGCCAAGCCGCGCGTCGGCGACTGGGTGATCACGATCGGCAACCCGTTCGGCCTGGGCGGCACGGCCACGGCCGGCATCATCTCGGCCTATGACCGTAACCTGAACGACACCACCTCGTCGTTCGTGCCCTACATCCAGATCGACGCGCCGATCAACCGCGGCAACTCGGGCGGTCCCAGCTTCGACATCTATGGCCGGGTGATCGGCGTCAACAGCGCCATCTACTCGCCGTCGGGCGGCTCGGTCGGCATCGGCTTCGCCATCCCGGCCGAGGTGGCCGAGGGCGTGGCCAAGCAGCTGATCGCCAACGGCAAGGTCGTGCGCGGCTATATCGGCGTCAGCATCCTGGACTTCAGCGCCGAGATGGCCGAGGCCCTGGGTCTGACCGACGTCAAGGGCGCGATCGTCGCCGAGGTCGTGCCGGGCGGCCCCGCCGCCAAGGCCGGCCTGCTGCCGGACGACATCCTGGTCGCCGTCAACGGCGTCAAGATCAGCGACCGCAGCGAACTGACCCGTGAAGTGTCCAAGGCGCGTCCGGGCGAGACGATCAAGATCTCGATCCTGCGCGACGGCAAGCCGCGCGTGGTGGGCGTGACGTCGGGCACCCGTCCTTCGGAAAGCAGCCTGGCGGCGACCGACGACGACCAGGGTCAGGACGGCGCGACGCCCACGCCGGACAAGCCGACCAGCCAGAAGGTCGATGCGCTGGGCCTGACCCTGTCGCCGATCGACGCTGCGGCTCGCCAGACCTACAAGATCGATCCGGAGATCAAGGGCCTGCTGATCATCGGCGTGAAGGGCGACAGCGACGCCGGCGAGAAGGGCCTGGCCAAGGGCGATGTCCTGTCCAACATCAACGGCGCGCCGGTCGCCAGCGCCGCTGACGTCACGACGGCGGTGGAAGCGGCCAAGAAGGCTGGCCGCACCAGCGTGCTGGTCAAGGTGATCCGCCAGAACCGTTCGGTCTTCGTGCCGCTGAAGATCGCGCCGTAAACGATCGGTCTTCGATCTGAATCGCCCCGCCCGGGACCTCCTGGGCGGGGCTTTTTCGTACCTGTCCAAGGTTTAAGTTACGGCGGTCGTCGAAAACGCTATCAACCCTGACGACTATCGCGTGATGCGCGGAATCGGGGGAACGTCGGAGGTTCCACCACCGCGTCTGGCGCATGAGGGGCTTTTGCGATGCGCATTCTGATTATCGAGGACGACCTGGAAGCCGCCGGCGCCATGGCGCACGGGTTGAAGGAAGCCGGCTACGACGTCTCGCACGCGCCGGACGGCGAGGCGGGCCTGGCCGAGGCCCAGAAGGGTGGCTGGGACGTCTTGGTCGTCGACCGGATGATGCCCAAGATGGACGGGGTGACCGTCGTCGAGACTCTGCGGCGCGAGGGCGACCAGACGCCGGTGCTGTTCCTGTCGGCCCTGGGCGAGGTCAATGACCGCGTGGTGGGCCTGAAGGCCGGCGCCGACGACTATCTGGTCAAGCCCTATGCCTTCCCCGAGCTGATGGCCCGCGTCGAGGCCCTGTCGCGCCGCCGTGAGACGGGCGCCGTGGCCACCACCCTGAAGGTGGGCGAGCTGGAGATGAACCTGATCAACCGCACGGTCCATCGCCAGGGCAAGGAGATCGACCTGCAGCCGCGCGAATTCCAGCTGCTGGAATTCATGATGCGCCACGCCGGACAGTCGGTGACCCGCACCATGCTGCTGGAGAAGGTCTGGGAGTACCACTTCGACCCGCAGACCAACGTCATCGACGTCCACATCTCGCGCCTGCGCAGCAAGATCGACAAGGGCTTCGACCGGGCCATGCTGCAGACGGTGCGCGGCGCCGGCTACCGGCTGGATCCGTAGTCGGTCCGGCCCGGGCGTGGTAGGATCAGACCATGAACAAGCCGAGCAAGCTCGAAGCGGGTGACATCGATGACCTCTTTGGCCGCCCGCTGACGCAGGCCGAAGAGGATGCTTGGTTCGAACATAACCGCGAAGCCATCGGTCAACTCGCTGATGAAGCTTGGGCCGATTTCGAGCGAGGCGAACATGACGAGCGCAGTTTCGCCGAGATCATCGCCCAGGGCGTCGCCGAACATAACGCCAAACGCTGAGCGGGAAACGACGTGGGGCGCGTCATTAGGGCGAGGCCGGTCAGTCGCGACCTTGACCGTGTTTTCAGGGATGTTTGCGAGAACAATGGCGTCGATGTCGCGAGCGCTCAGTTGAACCGTATAGAGAGCGTCTTTCACCGTTTGAGCGCATTTCCGAGACTGGGTCGTGATCGGTCGGACTTAAGGCCAGGATTGCGGACCTTTTCCGTAAAGCCATGGCAGGTGATCTATCGCTTGACGGGCGAGGATGTAGTCATTCTCCGCATCCTCGATGGCCGCATGAACCTCGCCGCCCAATTCGGCAAGAAGACTTAAAGCGATGCGTCTGCCGCGCCTTCTCCGCACCACGCCTTTTCGGCTGACCCTGCTGTTCCTGGCCCTGTTCGCGGCGGCCGCCAGCGCCTTCCTGGGCTACATCTACGTGGCCACGGCGGGCGAGGTGAACCGGCGCGCCCAAGCCGAGATCAGCCGCGAGTTCGAGAGCCTGGAGGCGGCCTATCGCCAGGGCGGCGTCGACGCCCTGAACCAGACGATCGTCGAGCGGGCCACCAGCGAGCGGCCGTTCCTCTATTTCCTTGCCGACAAGGACGGCAAGCGGATCTCCGGCTCCATAGAGGAGTCGCCGGTCTCGGGCTTCACGGGCGACGGGCCCGAGTGGGCCAGCTTCAAGGTCACCGAGACGGATCTTGACGGGGCTGAGGTCAGGGCCGCCGCGCGCGGCGTGCAGCAGCGCCTGGACAATGGCGAGATCCTGTTCGTCGGCGCCGATGTCGACGCCTCCGAGGCCTATGTCCGCAAGATCGTCCGGGCGCTGTGGGGCGCGGGGGCGCTGGTCATCCTGCTGGGCATGGCCGGCGGGGTGCTGATCAGCCGCAATGTCAGCCGCTCGATGCAGGGGCTGGTCGACGTGGTCAACGCCGTGCGCGGCGGCGACCTGCACGCCCGCGCCCGCGTGCGGGGCACACGCGACGAGTATGACGAGCTGGCCGAGGGCCTGAACGACATGCTCGACCGGATCGAGCGCCTGATGGGCGGCCTGCGCCACGCCGGCGACGCCATCGCCCACGACCTGCGCTCGCCGCTGACCCGCCTGCGCGCTCGCATGGAGGTGGCCCTCATCGACGCCGAGAACGGCAAGGGCGACCCGGTCGCGGCCCTGGAAACCGCGCTGCAGGACGCCGACGGGGTGCTGAAGACCTTCAACGCGGTCCTCGCCATCGCCCGGCTGCAGGCGGCCGGCTCGGCCCCGGACCAGCGGCAGTTCGACGCCTCGGAGCTGGCTGGCGACATGGCCGAGCTCTACGAGCTGTCGTGCGAGGACAAGGGCCTGGATTTCAAGGCCGAGATCGTTCCGGCCCTGGTCATCAAGGGCAACCGTGAGTTCCTGGCCCAGGCGCTGGCCAACATTCTCGACAACGCCATCAAGTACACGCCCGAAGGCGGCGCCATCATGCTGCGCGCGCGCCGCACGTCGTCGGGCGAGCTGGAGTTCTCGGTCACCGACACCGGCCCCGGCGTGCCAGAGGCCGACCGCCCCCGCGTGGTCCAGCGCTTTGTGCGCCTGGAAAACAGCCGCAGCGAGCCCGGCGCGGGCCTGGGCCTGTCGCTGGTCAGCGCTGTGGCCGCGTCGCACGGCGGCCGCCTTGAGCTGTCTGAAGGGCCTGGTGAATACAACGGCATGGGCCCAGGCCTGCGCGTGGCGCTGGTGCTGCCGCGGGTGGAGTAGGGGGCGTCCCTGCGGCCTTCGAGGCGCGCTCAGGCGCACGCACCGCAGGATGAGGGGTTCAGCATCAGCGATCCTCATCCTGAGGTGTGAGCCGAAGGCGAGCCTCGAAGGACGCAGAGAGCCTCCGACCTTCCCCCATGTCGCGTTCAAATAGCCTGCCTGGTTCCCCGATACCGACCTCCCCGGCATTCGCCGGGGAGGTCGGATGTTGGGAGACGCAATCCCCATCCGTCACTGACTTCCAGCGTGCGCGTGTCGCGCGGCCTTACTTGCCCTGCACCCAGGTGATCGCGCCCGTATAGGGGTCCATCTCCGGGGCGAGGCCAGGGCGCAGGTCGCTGTAGTCGGGGCCGCGCGGGGCGACGCTCCAGACCACGACCATGGCCATGATCGCCAGGAAGGTCATGGTCAGAAAGCCGGCGATATCGCGATGCAGGCTGGGCTCGCGGCGGTTCAGCAGCGAAACGCGCAGGATCAGCGGGTGGGTGGCCCAGCCGCAGGCCAGGGGCGAAACGCTTCCGCTCATCTGCGCCTTCATCAGCGCGCGGGCGTAGTCGGCGCGGATGTCCGAGCGCAGGGCCACCACGGTGGCGTCGCAGGCCAGCTCCTGGTCGATGCGGATAAAGCGCTGGGCCACGGCGATCATCGGATTGCACCAGCCCAGGACGCCGGCGCCGGCGATGACCAGGTTGGCGATCGGATCCCCGCGCTGGATGTGGGTGCGCTCGTGCAGCACGATCAGCTCACGTTCCCGGGCGTCGAAGCGCTGGGCGAAGTCCGTGGGCAGGACGATGCGCGGCCACAGGGCGCCCATCACCGCCGGTCCCGCCTGGCCCTGGTCGACGCGGCGGCGGAACAGGCGCTCGCGCAGAACGAGGATGGCCGTGGCGATCGCGCAGCCGATCAGCCACAGCGCCACCAGCTTTGGCGCCGATGCGCCCAGCGGCTGGGTGGGCGCGCCGATGTCCATGGTCTCGGCCAGGCTGGGCAGGAAGGCGGCGGCGGCAGCGGCGGGGACCACGCCCCAGAGCGCATAGGCCCGGCGGGGCCCGAACAGCTGGCGCGCCGAGGGCCGCAGGATCAGCACCAGCAGCACGGCGGCGGCGGCGGCGATCTGGGCCCGGATCAGGGCGAGGGCGAAGAGCTCGATCATGGTCGGGCGGTTCCTGCCGTTTCCTGATCGTCATGGTTACAGCTGTAATACGGAAGGTCAAGCGCCGCGAGCAGGGGGCTGGTCACAACCGATACGCCGGTCCGCAAGGGCGCCTAAGAGCAGGGCGTCCGGCCACAAACCAGACCCGCGCGCCTGACCCAGGGTGGTGGCAGCGCCGTTCGAGATCTCAACTGTCCGGACGAGAGCGAACATGCAGGCGGGCGCGACGATGGACGGGGCGACTTTGGGACGACGGGCGATGCTGGCGGGGCTGGCCGCCGGCGGGGTCGGGGTGAGCGGCCTGGCGGGCTGCGCCAGCGTCGGCGGACCCTTGGCGGCGCGGCGGCCCACCCTGCCGCTGGTTCGGGCCGAGGCTGACCGCATCACCCGCGTGACGGTGTGCTTGCGGCCGTTCCGCAAGGCGGGGCCGCGCCTGGATGTCGAACAGCTGGGCGACAAGACCGTGATCCACAACTACGGCCACGGCGGCAGCGGCTGGTCGCTGTCGTGGGGCTCGGCCGAGATCGTGGCGCGCAAAGCCCTGGCCGACGGACCGCGCGAGGTGGCGGTGATCGGCTGCGGCGCGCTGGGCCTCACCGCCGCCACGGTGCTGCGCCAGGCCGGCGCCAAGGTGACGATCTACGCCGCCGAGCGCCTGGCCGACATCCGCTCGGCCCGGGCCACCGGCACCTGGTCGCCCGACTCGCGGATCGCCGCAGAGGGCGAGGCCCCGGCCGACTTCGCCGCTCTTTGGGAGGGCATGGCGCGGACCTCGTTCCGGCGCTTCCAAGACTATGTCGGTCTGGCAGGCTCGCCGGTGGAATGGAGCGATCGCTACACCTTGTCGGATGGCCCGCCGGCATCTCGCCACGCCTCCGCGCCCGGGGTCCCGAAGTTCCTGGAGCTGGTCGAGCACATCCGCGACATCACCCCGCGTGCGGTCACGTTGGACCCGCGCGATAACCCCTTTCCCGTGGCCCACGCCCGCCGCGCCGCGTCGCTGCAGTTCAACGTCACCGAATACGCCCATGTGCTGATGACCGACTTCCTGCTGGCCGGCGGACGTTTCGAGCGGCGGGCTTTCCAGTCGCCCAGCCAACTGGCCGAACTGCAGGAGCCGGTGATCGTCAACTGCACCGGCTATGGCGCCCGCGCCCTGTGGAAGGACGACAGCCTCATCCCGGTGCGGGGCCAGATCGCCTGGCTGATCCCCCAGCCCGAGCTGCACTACGGCTTCTACTATCGCAACGTCTCGGTGCTGCCGCGCCGCGATGGCGTCGTCCTCCAGCAGGTCGGGGCGTCCGACGCCTATGGCTATGGCGACGATCGCGAGGTCGCCGACATGGCCGAGGCCAAGGCGGCGGTAGCGACGGTGGCCGAGCTGATCGCCCGCATGGGGCCGCACCGGACCTGATCTTGCCGAGGGGCCGGGGGCGGTCCACCGTGGCGCCCATGACTCGCCTCTCTGATCGCCTGACCCCCTGCGGCCCTGTCATCGACGCCAAGGCGGCCGAGCGGGCGCATGAGGCCATCGCCAAGCGCGCCGGCGAGGCGATGACCGAGGTCGACGCGGCCTGGCCCAGCCTGGCGCCGATCTTCGCCGCTTCGCCCTATCTGGCGGGTCTGGCGCGCCGCGACGGCAAGCGCCTGCCGATGATCCTGGGCGGCGATCCCGACCAGACCCTGGCCGAGATCTTGGCCGCCGCCGAGGCCGTCGCCGCCGAGCCGGACTTCGAGACCGCGCGGCGGGTTCTGCGCGAGCTGAAGGCCGACCTGCACCTCTTGACCGCGATCAGCGACCTTGGCGGTGTCTGGGACCTGGATCAGGTGACCGGCGCCCTGACCCGGTTCGCTGACGCGGTGCTGCACGCGGCTCTGGCCCAGGCGGTCCGGCAGGAGGTGGCGCGGGGCGCCCTGACCCATGTCGGCGACGGCGCAGCGGGGCCTGCGCCCGGCCTCTTCTGCGTGGCCATGGGCAAGCACGGCGCGTTCGAGCTGAACTATTCCAGCGACATCGACTTTTCGATCTTCTACGCGCCCGAGAAGCTGCCGGTCGCCGAGGGGCACGAGCCCCAGGCGGTGGCGGTGCGGATCGCCAACCATCTGGGCCGGATCCTGCAGGAGCGCACCGGCGACGGTTATGTGTTCCGCATCGATCTGCGCCTGCGCCCGGATCCGTCCTCGACCCCGCCGGCCATGCCGGTCGACGCGGCCATGGACTACTACGAGAGCGTTGGCCAGAACTGGGAGCGGGCCGCCCACATCAAGGCCCGGATCGCCGCCGGCGATGCGGCCGAGGGCGCGGCGTTCCTGGAGGGGCTGCAGCCGTTCATCTGGCGGCGGAACCTGGATTTCGCGGCCATTGCCGACATCCACTCGATCAAGCGCCAGATCCATACCTACAAGGTCGACGACCGACTGACCGCCAAGGGCGCGGACCTGAAGCTGGGCCGGGGCGGCATCCGCGAGATCGAGTTCTTCGTCCAGACCCAGCAGCTGATCCTGGGGGGGCGTCAGCCGGACCTGCGCAGCCCCCGCACGCTGGACGCCCTCCAGGCCCTGGCCGCCGCCGGCCACGTCACACCCGAGGACGCCGCTTGGCTCACCCAGGCCTACAAGGACCTGCGCGCGCTGGAGCACCGCGCCCAGATGATCGCCGACGACCAGACCCACAAGCTTCCGGAGTCCGATGTCGAGCGCAAGAAGGTCGCGGCCCTGTGGGGCGAGGCGAACCTTCGGGTGTTCGACTCCGCCGTCGGCAAGATCCTCAAGGGCGTCAACCTGCGCTACGGCCGTCTGTTCGCGGGCGAGGAGGCGCTGTCCTCGCGTTTCGGCAGCCTGGTGTTCACCGGCGTCGAGGACGATCCCGAGACTTTGGCGACCCTGAAGCGGATGGGCTTTTCCAACCCCGAGCGGGTGGCCGCCACCATCCGGGGCTGGCACCACGGCCACATCGCCGCCACCCGCACCGAACGGGGCCGTGAACTCTTCACGCGCCTGGCGCCGCGCCTCCTGGACGCGGCCAACGCCACCGGCGCGCCGGACCAGGCCTTCAACCGCTTTTCCGACTTCTTCAGCCGCCTGTCGTCGGGCGTGCAGATCCAGTCGCTGTTCCTGGCCCAGCCGCGCCTGTTCGAGCTGATCGTCGAGGTGATGGCCTTCGCCCCGCGTCTGGCCGCCACCATGGCCAAGCGCCCGACCGCGCTGGATGCTCTTCTGGATCCGCACTTCTTCGGACCGATCGAGACCCCGGCGATCGCGCCCTGGGACCCGGAGGATTTCGAGGGCGCGATGGACGCCGCGCGGCGTCTGTTCCGAGACCAGAGCTTCCGGATCGGCGTGCGGGTGATGAGCGGCAGCGCCGACGCCCGCGACATCGGCCGCGCCTTCGCCGAGTTGGCCGACCTGATCATCGGCGGGCTGGCTCCCGCCGCCCTGGCCGAGGTCGAACGTGTCGGCGGCGCCTTCCCGGGTCAGGTGGCCGTCGTGGCGCTGGGCAAGGCCGGGTCGCGCGAGATGACGGCCAAGTCGGACCTTGACCTGATGACCCTCTACGCCGCCGACGATCCGCGAGGCATGTCGGCCATCAAGGAGTGGAGCGCCGACGTCTTCTATGCGCGGTTCACCCAGCGGCTGATCTCAGCCCTGTCGGCGCCGACCGGCGAGGGGGCGCTCTACGAGGTCGACATGAAGCTGCGGCCCTCGGGCGCCAAGGGACCTGTGGCCGTCAGCTTCGCGGCCTTCGAGGACTATTACGAGCGCGAAGCCGAGACCTGGGAGCTGCTGGCCCTGACGCGGGCCCGAGTGGTCTGGGCCAGCTCGCCGGACTTCAAGGCGCGGGCCGAGGGGGCGATCGCCGCAGCGCTGCGGCGGCCGCGCGATGCGAAGGAGACCGCCGCCGATGTCGTCGAGATGCGCCAGCTGATGGAGCGCGAGCGTCCCGGCAAGGGCGACTGGGACCTGAAGCTGGACCCCGGGGGCCTGGTGGACATCGAGTTCGCCGCACAGTTCCTGCAGCTGGCCCACGCGGCGGATGGCGGTCCGCTAAGGCAGAACACCGGCGAGGCGCTTGCGGCGCTGCGCGAGGCCCGTCTGGCCGATGAAGGCGCGCTCACGCGACTGGAGGCGGCCTGGAGGCTGGAGCAGGACCTTTCGCAGCTGATCAAGGTGGCGCTGGAGGACGGCGCCGACGTCGAGGCCGAACCCAAGGCCTTCAAGACCCTGCTGGCCAGGGCCGGGGGCGTGGCCCAGTTCAAGTCGCTGAGGCCCAAGCTGGCCAAGGCCAAGACCGAGGCGCGGGCGGCCTATGCGGCAGTGGTGAGGGGGTAGGGGCGCTCTGAATTTCTCATCCGCCCCGCGACGGATTCCCCGCCGCCCCGCGTTTCACCTCCATGGGACGGGCTGTCCAGCTTTTGGAGACGATGAGCCTGATGATGAAACGCACCCTGATCGCGACCGGCGCGATGCTGGCCCTGGCCGCGCCGGCGCTGGCGCAGACCGCCGCGCCGACCGGCATGACGCTGGAGCAGTTCCAGGCCAAGAACGGCGACAAGATGTTCGCGCGGCTGGACACCAACAAGGACGGCAAGATCTCGCCCGACGAGTTCGCCGCCATGCGTCGCCAGAACGCCGAGGTCGACGCCAAGGCGGACAAGGCCGGCAAGCGCGGCCAGCGAATGTTCGCGCGCTTCGACAAGGACAAGGACGGTACGCTGTCGCGGACCGAGGCCAACACTGTGATGGCCATGCGCTTCAAGCGGATGGACGCCAATAATGACGGCGTCCTGACGCTTGAGGAGTTGAGCGCCAAGGGCGGCGGGCCCAAGGTCGGGATCTGATGACGACGTGCGCGGCGAGCTGAGGTTTGGTCTCCGACGGGAACGATCCCGACGAAGCCTTGCTGGCGGGGGTGGGACGGGGCGACCCGTCCGCCGTACGAACCCTGCTGGACCGGCGCCTGCCGCGCATTCTCGCCTTGGCGCGCCGGATGCTGAACGACTCCGGCGAGGCCGAGGACGTGGCCCAGGAGACCTTCCTGCGCGCCTGGAAGCAGGCGCGGGGCTGGAAGCCCGGCGGCGCCCGCTTCGACACCTGGCTGCACCGGGTGGCGTTGAACCTCTGCTACGACCGCTTGCGGCGGCGGCGGGAGGTGGTCACCGACAACCCGCCCGAGCAGGTCGACACCGGGCCGGCGCCCGACGCGGGCCTGATGCGCGCCGATCTATCCCGCCGCGTCGAGGCGGCCCTCGCCGCCTTGCCCGAGCGCCAGCGCGAGGCGATCGTGCTTTGCCACCACCAGGGGCTTGGCAATATCGAGGCGGCGGGGTTGATGGAGATCAGCGTCGAGGCGCTGGAAAGCCTGCTCTCGCGTGGACGCCGGGCGCTCAAGGCGTCGCTGGCCGATCTGGCGCGGGGGGACGAGCGATGAAGGAGGCCCGGTCATGACGACGTCTGCGATGTCCGTCGCGCGTTTCGAGGCGCTGGCGGAGGCCTATGGCGGCGAGATCGCGCGTTGGCCCGAAGCCGAGCGCGAGGCCGCGCGCGCCTTGTTGGCGTCCGATCCGACTCCCCTGGCGAGCGTTCTGGCTGCGGCGTCGCAGGTCGACCGGCTTCTGGACCTGGCGCCGGCGCAGGCGGTGGACGCGGCGTTGTTGGGCCGCCTGATCACCGCCGCGCCCCGGACCCCGAACATCGCACGCCGTTGGGCTGCAGGTCTGTCGGCGGCGCTGGGCCTGTCGGCGGCCGCATTCGCCGGCGTGTTGGCGGGTGTGGCGCTGGGAGGACACGTTCACGCGCCGACATTGCCCGCGCAAGCGCCGCACAGCGAGGTGGTCACCGCCGCCGAGGTCTATCAGGACCTGCAGGACGCCCTTCAGGAGCCATCCGAGTTATGAGTGTCTCACGCCCGCTGGTGATCGGCCTGATCGCATCGGCGGCCCTCAATGTGTTCCTGATCGGCGGGATCGCCGGCGTGACCTATGTGCGGCTGACGGCTCCAAAGGCTGCGCCCGCATCGGACGCTGCGGAGCGCACCGGGCCGGCGGGCCCCGCGCCGGCCGCCGCGCCGCCGGTGATCACCCCGGTCTCGCCGCCCGCTGCAACGGAGCAGGGCGCACAAGCCTCGCCAAGCCGCGCGACAGCGCCCGCCCCACCGAACGACAAGCCGGTGAGGCCGGCGACGAGCAAGCCCGCATCGACGCCCGCGCCGATGGTTTCCCCATCGGATCAGCGTCCGGCGCGCGCGCCCATCTGGACGGCGGGCGAGCAGCTTTCGCCGGAGAATCGCGTCGCCCTGCGCCAGACCCTCAGGGCGGTGAATCAGAAGAACCAGCCGATCCTCCGCCAGGCCCGCCAGGAGCGGCGCTCAGCCCTACAGGCCCTGTCGACCCCGGGCGCCGACCCGGCCGATGTGGCGCGCCGTCTGGCCAATGCTCGCGCGCTGGAACAAGAGGCCCGCACCAATGTCGAGTCGGCCTTGGCCGCGTTCGCTTCGACCTTGCCGCCCGCCGAGCGTGCGGCCCTGGCCGAGGGCTTGCAGCAGATCTACGCCGCCCAAGGGCGCGAGCCGGGGGCGCGCGAGCAGGGGGGCGTTCGGCCCGGGCGACAATAATCGCGCGGTCACGTAACCAAACCGCGCGCCGGTGCGTATCATGGTCGCAAGCCACGCCGGAGCGTTCCCATGCTGATCCGTCACGCCGCCGACCTGACCGACAACGACGTCACCGATCATGGGCTCTACCTGAAGCGCCGAACCTTGATGGCGGGTCTGGCCGGGCTGGGCGTGGCCGGCGCTGCGGCGGGCGAGGCGAAGGCCGATCTGACCTACAGCCGCGGCTTCTCGACCACCGAAAAGCCGACCTCGAAAGAGGACATCACCACCTACAACAACTTCTATGAGTTCGGCGTCGACAAGAGCGATCCGGCCGAAAACTCGGGCAAGTTCAAGCCGCGTCCCTGGACGGTGCGCATCGACGGGGCCTGCGAGGCGCCGCGCACGGTCGGGATCGAGGACCTGATCGGCAAGAACAAGCTGGAGGAGCGCATCTACCGCATGCGCTGCGTCGAGGGCTGGTCGATGGTCATTCCGTGGGTCGGGTTCCCGCTGAAGGACCTGCTGGCCACGGTCAAGCCGACCTCGAAGGCCAAGTTCGTGGCGTTCGAGACCGTCATGCGGCCCTCCGAAATGCCGGGCCAGGCCTGGAACACGCTGGACTGGCCCTATCGCGAAGGCCTGCGGATCGACGAGGCCATGCACCCGCTGGCCCTGATGGCGGTGGGGCTCTATGGCGACGTGCTGCCCAACCAGAACGGCGCGCCGTTGCGGCTGGTGGTGCCGTGGAAGTACGGCTTCAAGGGCATCAAGTCGATCGTCCGGATCACGCTGACCGAGAAGCAGCCGGTGACGTCCTGGAACGTGCTGGCCCCGCGCGAATACGGCTTCTACTCGAACGTCAATCCGGCGGTGGATCACCCCCGCTGGTCCCAGGCCACCGAACGCCGCATCGGCGAATTCCGCCGCCGCGAGACCCTGCCGTTCAACGGCTACGGCGAGTGGGTGGCGGACCTGTACCGGGGCATGGACCTGAAGCGGTTCTATTGATGGCGGCGATCTTACCTGTCATCCCGGCCGTAGCGCCAAGCGCGGAGAGCCGGGACCGCCGCATGCGCCGCAGCTTCCGGCGGTCCCGGATCGCCCCTGCAGGGCGTCCGGGATGACAATCAAAAAGAAACGCCCCTCAAAGCTCCAGGACAACCTCGTCTACGGCCTCGTCTGGCTGGCCTGTTTCGCGCCGCTGGCGTGGTTGGCCTGGCGCGGCTACGCGGGCGACCTCGGCGCTAATCCGATCGAGACCCTGATCCGCGACCTCGGGGAATGGGGCCTGCGGTTCTTGCTGGTGGGTCTGGCGATCACCCCGGCGGCGCGGATCTTCAGGCAACCGCGGCTGGTCCGGTTCCGCCGCACGGTCGGCCTGTTCGCCTTCACCTACGTGCTGTTGCACCTGCTCAGCTATGTCGGCGTCGACCTCTATTTCGACTGGACCCAGCTGTGGAAGGACATCCTCAAGCGGCCGTTCATCACGCTGGGGATGTTGGGTTTTGTGCTGCTGATCCCGCTGGCGGTGACGTCCACCAACGGCTGGGTGATCCGCATGGGGCGAGCGGCGTGGAGCCGGCTGCACCAGCTGATCTATCTGATCGTGCCGCTGGGCGTCGCCCACTACTACCTGCTGGTCAAGGCCGACCACCGGCCGCCGTTGATCTACGGCGCGATCTTCGCGGTGTTGATGCTGTGGCGGGTCTGGGAGGGGCGGTCGAAGATGCTCCCCCGCGCCGCGGGGGAGCTGTCGCGGAGCGACTGAGGGGGCGAACTCGGCCTCAGCTCCAGCTCGCCCCCTCCGGCCCTCTGGGCCACCTCCCCCGCAGAGCGGGGGAGGAACGCACCAAACCTATTTCGCCACGCTCTTCGCATAGGCCTGGGCCGCGTCGACGATGCGCAGCACATTCCCGCTCCAGATGGCTTCGATGTCGGCGTCCGAATAGCCCTCGGCCTTCAGGCGGGCGGTGATCTTCGGCAGGTCGGTGATGTCCTCGAAGCCGTCCATGCCGCCGCCGCCGTCCCAGTCGGCGCCGACGCAGACGCCCTTGGGCCCGGCCACCTTCAGGACGTGCAGCATGCTCTTCATGTAGAGGTCGAAGTCGCCGCGGGCTGCCGGATAGGCCTTGTCGATGGCCGCGCGCTTGTCGGCATAGGCCTTCACCGCTTCGGGCGTGGCGGTCTTCATGTCCGGCGCGCGGCCTAGGGCCTCGAGGGCCGCCTTGCGCTCGGGGCTGGGCGTGGTGTCGGTCAGATAGATCGAGTTGATGCAGATCGCCCCGCCGGCGTCGGCGATCTTCTTGATGCGCGCGTCGTCGAGGTTGCGGGGGTGGTCATAGACCGCCTTCGGACCCGAGTGCGAGGCGATGATCGGAACCTTGGACAGGGCCACCGACTGGTCGACGACGTCGTCGCTGGCGTGGCTGACATCGATGACGATGCCCAGGCGGTTGGCCTCGGCCAGCCAGCGCAGGCCCAGCGGCGAATAGCCGTTCCAGATCTTGCCCTTCGGATCGGTCGAGCTGTCGGCCAGCTGGTTGTTGCGGAAGTGGACGGGCCCCGCCATCCGCAGGCCTTCGCGATGGAAGGTGGTGAGCAGGGTCAGGTCCTCGCCCAGCGGCCAGCTGTTCTCCATGCTGACGAAGGCGAACTTCTTGCCGGCCTTGTTGATCCGGCGGGCGTCGTCCGAGGTCAGGGCCAGCTCGAAGCCGGTCTTGGTCCCGGCCAGCATCTCGCGGATCTCGATGGCGCGGCGCAGGGCGTAGTTGCGGGCGTACTCATAGCCGGCGGCGGTCAGGTCGCCCTGGCCGGTGTAGATGACGAAGAAGCCGCCATCGAGGCCCCCCTCGTTCATGCGCGGCAGGTCCACCTGGCTGAAGTCGTGCTCGACCTCATGGCGATCGGTGATGTTCCAGCCGGGCCGCGCGAAGTGGGTCGGGGTGTCGAGGTGGGTGTCCAGGGTCAGGTACTTGTCATGCGCCGCCTTGTCGGCCTTGGACACCGCCGGCGGGGCCTCAGGCTTTTTGGCCTTGATCTGTGCGTCGGCGGCCCCGCCCAGCAGGGCGGTCGAGGCGAGGAGGGCGGTGAGCAGGCGACGCATGGGCGGACTCCGGAGCAATGATACCCGGAAGGCTCAAGGCTGTGCTGGCGGTCGTCAACCCATCTTACGCGGTCACATCAACCCCAGCGCCTTGAAGCTGGCCACGCCGTCGCGACCGACCACCAAATGATCATGCACGGCGATCTTCAGGGCTTTTCCGGCCTCGACGATCTGCTTGGTCATGTCGATGTCGGGGCGGGACGGCGTCGGGTCGCCTGACGGGTGATTGTGCAGGATGATGATGTTGCTGGAGGAGAGTTCCAGCGCCCGGCGCATCACCTCGCGGGGATAGACGGGTGCATGGTCGACCGTACCGCGGTTCATCACCTCGTCGGCGATTAGCTGGTTCTTCTTGTCGAGGAAAAGCACCCGGAACTGCTCGCGGGACTCGTTCGCTAAAGCGACGCGGACATAGCCGAGCAGGGCGCTCCAGGACGAGATGACCGGCCGCTTGGCGATCTTGTCGCGGCCGGCGCGCAAAGCCACCTCGTGCAAGAGCTTCAGGTCCATGGCGGCGGCCTCGCCCACGCCGGGCACGGTGCGCAGCTCCTCGACCGTGGCGCCCAGCACCCCGTCCAGCGAGCCGAACCGCGCCAGCAGCGCCTTGGCCAATGGCTTGACGTCGCCGCGCGGGAAGGTGCGGAACAGGAAAAGCTCGATCAGCTCGTAGTCGGGCAGGGCGACGAACCCGCCCTTGGCGGCGCGCTCGCGCAGGCGTTCGCGATGGCCCAGGTGATGGGCGTGGGCGGACTTGCGGGGCGGCTTGGGCGGTAACGTGGCGGGCGTATGCGCCGTCGGCTCATCGGGCGCGCCGTCGGAGATCGCCAGGGAAGAAACACTGACCATACCGCCCTCGACTCTACGCGAGGAGTAGGCGGTTTATCGTCAGGGTTGTCTAGTGAAAATCCTCCCCCCAATGGGGGAGGTGTCGGCGCGGAGCGACGACGGTGGGGTGATGGACAAGGCCAGCCGGACTTCCCCCCCGTCCGCTGCGCGGACACCTCCCCCGCTAGGGGGAGGATTGAGGGATCAGCCGCCCAGGATCGCCGGCTGGAACAGCCCGGCCGGCGAGGCGGTGAAGATCTCGTAGCCGTCTTCCGTGACGCCGATCGAGTGCTCGCACTGGGCCGACAGCGACTTGTCGCGGGTCACGGCGGTCCAGCCGTCGTTCAGCACCTTCACGGCGGGCTTGCCGAGGTTCACCATCGGCTCGACGGTGAAGAACATGCCGGGTTTCAGCACCGCGCCTTGGCCGGGGCGGCCAAAGTGCAGGATGTTCGGGGCGTCGTGGAACACGCGGCCCAGGCCATGGCCGCAGAAGTCGCGCACCACCGAGCAGCGCTGGGCCTCGACATAGGACTGGATGGCGTGGCCGATGTCGCCCAGCGTCGCGCCGGGCTTCACGGCCTCCAGGCCGCGCCGCATGCCCTCATAGGTGATCTCGACCAGGCGGCGGGCGCGCGGGCCCACTTCGCCCACGCCGTACATGCGCGAGGTGTCGCCGTGCCAGCCGTCGACGATGGCGGTCACGTCGATATTGACGATGTCGCCGTCCTTCAGGTTCCAGTCGCCGGGGATGCCGTGGCAGACTACGTGATTGCGCGAGATGCAGACCGTCTTGGGATAGCCGCGATAATAGAGGCAGGCGGGCAGGCCGCCATTGTCGAGGATGAACTCGCGCGCCAGCCGGTCCAGCTCGTCGGACGAGACGCCGGGCTGCACGTGCGGGATCAGCATATCCAGGCATTCGGCGGCCAGCTTGCCGGCCTTGCGCATGCCCTCGAAGTCCTCGGCCTTGTGCAGCTTGATCTGACCCGTGCGGGTCTCGGCTTCGATCTCGAGGGCGTTGTCCAGGGTCATGCTCTACTCGGGGCTCGCCGCCGCGAGGGGCGGCGAAGCGGTCTGCTGTAAGGGGTTATGTCGCGAGCATAGCACGAAAGTTCAATAGCCGTCGCCTCTTGGCCGCGACCTTTCGGCTCGGCGACGCGCGCAGGCCTAGCCGGGGCGGACGCGGCGCACCGTCTCGGCGACGCCCGCCTTGACCTCCTTGACGAAGCTGGCGTCCAGGGTCGTGGGCTTGTCGCGGCGCACGCGGCACACGCCCTTGTAGCGTGTCACCCGACCGCTCCCCTTCTCGGTGACGTCGGCGGTGAACTTGACGTCCCATTCGCCCGGGCGGCCGGTGGGCTGGGGGTCCATGTCGTTGGAGGTGACGCCGGCGATCTCCTTGAGGCCGAACCGCTCCTCGAGCTTGCTCGTGCAGGTCTTGAACGCGAACACGGCCCGCAGGCCGGTCATGAAGCCGGTCTCGGGCGTGTTGGGATCGGATGCGCCGCACGACGTCAGGGCCAGCGCCACGGCGGCGAGCGCCAGAACGGTCTTCCTCATGCGATCCCCACTTCGCGAGCCTAGAGAAGGGGTAGCTCAGCGAGCGCGAAATGCAGCTTAAATCGCTGTTAGGTGAGCGTTGCTCCACAGAATGCGCCGCGCGATCCGCACCGCTTCCGTCCCCATCGCGCAGGCATAGACCAGCACCTCCACCCCGGCGGCGGCGGCCGCGTCCAGCCCCGCCGCGAACTTCGGGTCAAGGTCGGCGCAGGCGCTGAAGGTCTCGCAGTCCTCGCGCTGGACCACGAACAGGGCCACGGCGCGATGGCCCTCGCGGACCTGGGCGGCGAGGTCTTCCAGATGGCGGGTCGAGCGCTCGGCCTTGCAGTCGGGGAACTCGGCCAGGCCCGGCGTGCGCGACAGGTGGCAGTTCTTGACCTCAAGCCAGCACGGCGGGCGGTCTGGGTGGGTCAGCAGGAAGTCGACGCGGCTGGCCTTGGCGTACTTCACCTCGGGCTTGATCGTCGCATAGCCGGAAAGCTCGGGGATGGCGTCGGCCGCCAGGGCCTCGGCGACCAGCCGGTTGGGCAACAGGGTGTTGATGCCCACCAGAGCGTTTCCCTGCTCGACCAGTTGCAGGGTGTAGGCGAGCTTGCGCTTGGGATCGTTCGACCACGACACCCAGGCGCCCTGGCCCGCGTCCTTCACGCCCAGCATGGCCCCCGGATTGGGGCAGTGGGCGGTGATCTCCCGCCCGTCGTCCAGTACGAGGTCGGCGAAGAACCGCTTGTAGCGGCTCACCAGACGGCCATGGATCAGCGGTTGCGGCAGCAGCATGCGAGGCCTAAGTCGGGCTGAGAGAAGTCGCTTGGCTTTGCGGAAATCCTCGTCCTTCGACAAGCTCAGGATGAGGATTTCTGGCCGAAGCGGCTGAAGTAGCCCTCACCCTGAGCCTGTCGAAGGGCGAGGGCGGTCCCTGGGAGAGAAAGAAATGGTCGATCGTGTAACCGCCGCGGTGATGATCATCGGCGACGAGATCCTGTCGGGCCGCACCCAGGACACCAACCTCTCGGCCATCGCCAAGTATCTGGCGACCTACGGCGTGGATCTCTGCGAAGCCCGCGTGGTGCCTGACGTCGAGCAGGAGATCATCGACGCGGTGAACGCCCTGCGCACCAAGTACGACTACGTCATCACCACCGGCGGCATTGGCCCCACCCACGACGACATCACCGCCGACTCGATCGCCAAGGCCTTTGGCGTCACCGCGCCTGAGCATCCCGAGATCATCGCCATGCTGACGGCGCGCTGGGGCGACCAGCTGAACGCCGCACGCCGCCGCATGGCGCATGTGCCCGAGGGCGGCAGCCTGGTGAAGAACCCCGTGCAGGGGCCGCCCGGCTTCCAGAAGGACAATGTCTTCGTCCTGGCCGGGGTGCCGTCGATCATGCGCGGCATGCTCGAGGACGTGGGTCCGCGCCTGCGCACCGGCGCTGTGGTGCTGGCCAAGACCGTCCGCGTCACCGGCACGGGCGAGGGCGTCATCGCCGCGCCGCTGGAGGCCGTGGCCAAGGCCCATCCGGACATGTCGCTGGGCAGCTATCCGTTCTTCTCGGCGCCGGACGTCTATGGCGCGAACCTGGTGCTGCGCGGTCGCGACGCTCAGGAACTGGACGCGGCGGTGAGCGAGCTGATCTCGGCCCTGGCGGAAGCGGGCGCCAAGAACGTCGAGTTGCTCGCCGACCCGGTCTGAGGCCGGGTCGCGGCGCCTATTCCTGGCCGGCGATCGCGCGGGCCAGGTCCATCAGATGCTTGCGCATGCCCGCCGACTCGATCGCCGCATAAGCGCGGGCCAGGTCGGGGCCACCCGGCAGCGACCAGAAGCTGGCCATTTCGTTGGCCAGGTCCGCAGCGGTGTTGTCGACGCCTTCGGGATCTTCGAGGCCCTCAAAGAAGAACGCCACCGGTGTCTTCAAGAACATGGCCGCCGCATGCAGCTTGCTGGCGCTGATCCGGTTGGAGCCACCCTCGTACTTTTGCACCTGCTGAAACGTCAGCCCCAGCGCATCAGCCAGCGCCTGCTGGGAATGGCCCAGATCCTTGCGCCGCATGCGAAGGCGTCGACCAACATGGATGTCGACGGGATCGGGGAACTTGTCTTCAGCCATTCTACGGTACTCGAAACGCTACGGGGGAGAGCGACTGCCAACGCCGCACCAGGATTCGACTGCCGCTTATCTTGACCGGAGTCGAGGTTGGCTGAAACGAATATTCTACCTTACGCTTCTCATTCCCCAAAGGCGCGAACTTACATTTGAGGCTCGTCCGAAGGTTGGTTGGTAGGGACGGTGGGACTCGAACCCACACGGATTGCTCCAACGGATTTTAAGTCCGGCGCGTCTACCGATTCCGCCACGTCCCCATGCGCTGAACCCATAGGCGATCGCCGCCATGGGGTCGAGGGCGGCGTTGCGTCTCTTAAAGCCAAGTTGGTCCGAGCGAACCTGCCGCTCTCGGCCAGCGGGGGGCTCGACGGAGCCGTTCGGCGTGCTAGCGTCCGCGCTCAAGTTTGATGGGGACGGTTTCATGCGTGAGAGGATCAAGATCGCGGCGCTGACGGCGAGCGCGGCGGTGGCCTTGGCGGGCGCGGCGAGCGCGACGGAGGTCAAGGCGGTCAGCGCGGCGCGGCTGCTCGACGTGACGAGCGGCAAGTATGTCGACAATCCTCTGGTGATCGTCACCGACGGCCGCATCACCGCCGTCGGCAAGAAGGGCGACGCGGTTCCGGCCGGCGCTGTCGCCGTGGACCTGCCCGGCGCGACCCTGCTGCCGGGCCTGATCGACATGCACGTGCACCTCGACAGCCTAGCCGAGATCGGCGGCTACAACGGCCTGGAATACAGCGACCGCTTCTGGAGCGTGGTGCAGACCGCCAACGCCAGGAAGACGCTCGAGGCCGGCTTCACGACCGTGCGGAACGTCGGCGCGGCCGACTATGACGACGTGGGCCTGCGCGAGGCGATCGATGCGGGCTATGTGCCCGGTCCCCGGATCGTCACCGCCGCCATCTCGTTCGGCGCGACGGGCGGTCACTGCGACTCGACCTTCCTGCCGCCGTCGATGGACCAGAAGAACCCCTTCAACAGCGACAGCCCCGACGAGGCGCGCAAGGCGGTGCGCACGCTGAAGAAATACGGCGCCCAGGTGATCAAGATCTGCGCGACGGGCGGGGTGTTCTCGCGCGGCAACGAGCCGGGCCAGCAACAGCTGACCTACGAGGAGATGAAGGCGGTCGTCGACGAGGCGCACATGGCCGGCATCAAGGTCGCCGCCCACGCCCACGGCGCCTCGGGGATCCGCGAGGCGGTGCGGGCCGGGGTCGACACCATCGAGCACGCCAGCCTGGTCGACGACGAGGGCATCAAGCTGGCGGTCCAGAAGGGCGCCTACTTCTCGATGGACATCTACAACACCGACTACACCCAGGCCGAGGGGAAGAAGAACGGCGTGCTGGAAGACAACCTGCGCAAGGATCGCGACATCGGCGAGATCCAGCGTGAGAACTTCCGCAAGGCGCTGAAGGCCGGGGTCAAGATGGTCTACGGCACCGACGCCGGCATCTATCCGCACGGCGACAACGCCAAGCAGTTCGCCGTCATGGTGCGTTATGGCGCCACGCCGCTGCAGGCGATCCAGGCGGCGACCGTCACCGCCGCCGAGGCCCTGGGCCGCAGCAAGGATGTCGGCCAGGTGGCCGTCGGACGCTATGGCGACATCATCGCGGTGGCCGGTGATCCGCTGGCGGACGTGACCACGCTGGAGAAGCCGGTCTTCGTGATGAAGGGCGGGGCGGTGGTCCGCAAGCCGTAGGCCTCATTGGATTGGCTGAGTTTGCGTTGTGTGCGAGCCCGGTCCGGGTGGAAATCCTCGTCCTTCGACAGGTTCAGGATGAGGATTTTGAACGAACCGAGGCCAACAGTCGTCCTCACGCTGAGCCTGTCGAAGGGCGAGGGCGGCTCCCACGAGGTCGACAACACGCACGTCAAGACGGCCTCTAGATTTCCCCGGTGACACGATGTGGCGCCGGGGAAATTGAATTTCACGCTTAGCCGCAAAAAATGGTGTGCAGACGGCGCGTTTTGCGCCGACGCGCGACTGAAATTGGTTTCCTTGCGCCGCTCGTCTGCATAATCATGCCCCTCGATTGACGCGCCGGATCGACGGCGCGCGTTTCAGGTGAGGGGCTTTCCATGTTGCAGTCTTCGTTCCGGCGCCGCGCGCTTGCGCTGGCCGCTTCGGTCGCCATCGCGGCGCTGTCCTCGGGCGCGGCGCTGGCCGCCGACGGCTACCAGGCGCCGCCCGCGCCGATCGCCCAGATCCTGGACGCCGCCCCGACGCCCAGCGTCGCCGTCAGCCCCGACCGCAAGGTCCTGGCCCAGCTGGGGCGCGAGAACCTGCCTTCGATCGCCGCCGTGTCCGAGCCGATCCTGCGGCTGGGCGGCTACCGCATCAATCCGCGCAGCAACGGGCCGATCGAGGCGCGTTCGGCGTGGATGAACGCCTTGTCGTTCCAGGATGTGGCGACCGGCAAGGTCCGTCCCGTGACGCTGCCGGCCGGCGCGCGCTTCCTGGCGCCCAGCTGGTCGCCCGACGGCGGCAAGATGGCCTTCGTCATGGACGCCAAGAGCGGTCTTGAGCTGTGGGTCGTGGACGTGAAGGCCGCCACCGCGCGGAAGGTCTCGGACGTGGCGATCAACGGCGTGTTCGGCGCCGGCTACGACTGGTTGCCGGATAGTTCGGGCTTCCTCGTGCAGGCCGTGCTGGCCGGGCGCGGCGCGCCGCCGGCCAAGGACCTGACGCCCACGGGGCCGACCATCCAGGAGTCCAAGGGCCGCACCGCCGCCATCCGCACCTATCAGGACCTGCTGACCAACGCCCATGACGAGGCGCTGTTCGACTACTACTTCACCTCGCAGCTGACCCGCGTGGACCTGGCCGACGGCAAGGCGACGGCAGTTGGCAAACCGGGCGTGATCTCGGGCTTTGGCGTCTCGCCCGACGGCCAGTACGTGCTGACCAACCGTCTGAAGCGTCCCTACAGCTACCTCGTCCCGGCCAGCCAGTTCCCGACCGAGATCGCGGTCTCGACGATCGACGGCCAGCCGGTGAAGACTTTGGTCGACCGTCCGCTGACCGACAACCTGCCGGCCGCTTTCGACGCCGTGCCGACCGGCGTGCGCTCGGTCTCTTGGCGCGCCGACGCCCCGGCCACCCTGGTCTGGGCCGAAGCCCAGGACGGCGGCGAGCCTCGCAAGAAGGTGGCGATCCACGACAGCGTCTTCATGCAGGCCGCGCCGTTCGCTGGCGCGCCGACCAAGCTGATCGACCTGGAGCAGCGCTATCGCGGCGTCGAGTGGGGCCGCGATGATCTGGCCCTGGTCACCAGCCGCTGGTGGCAGACCCGCAATCAGAAGCTCATCGCCGTCGATCCGTCCAAGCCGGGCGCGGGCCGCGTCATCGTCGATCGCAACTACCAGGACCGCTACAACGACCCGGGCCGCGCCCTGACCCGTCGCGACGCGCGGGGCGAGGACCTGCTGCACTTCACGCCGGACGGCAAGTCGGTGTTCGTGGTGGGCGACGGCGCCTCGGCCAAGGGCGAGTTCCCGTTTGTGGGGCGCATGTCGCTGGCGGATGGCAAGGTCACCAAGCTCTGGCAAGCCCAGGCGCCTTACTATCAGGTTCCGGTCGCCCTGGCCGACGAGGCGGGCAAGACGGTGATCACCCGCCGCGAGAGCGCCAAGGAGCAGCCCAACTTCTACATCCACGCCGTCGCGCCGGGCGCCAAGGCCAAGGCCCTGACCAGCTTCCCCGACCGCGCGCCGCAGTTCGCCGGGGTCACCAAGCAGACCATCACCTACAAGCGTGCGGATGGGGTGACCCTGTCGGGCGTGCTCTACCTGCCGCCGGGCTACGACAAGGCCAAGGACGGTCCGCTGCCACTGCTGATGTGGGCCTATCCGGCCGAGTTCACCGATGCGGCCGTGGCCAGCCAGACGGTGGACGAGGGCAACCGCTTCACCCGGCCCGGCGGCACCAGCCACCTGTTCCTGCTGACCCAGGGCTACGCCATCCTCGACAACCCGGCGTTCCCGATCATCGGCCAGAACGGCGCCGAGCCGAACGACACCTATATCGAGCAGCTGACCGCCGACGCTCAGGCGGCGGTGGACGCGGTGGTCGCCATGGGGGTCGCGGACCGGGATCGGATCGCCGTGGGCGGCCACAGCTATGGCGCGTTCATGACCGCCAACCTCCTGGCCCACACGCGCTTGTTCCGGGCCGGCATCGCCCGCTCGGGCGCCTACAACCGCACCCTGACGCCGTTCGGCTTCCAGGCCGAGCAGCGCACCTACTGGGAAGCGACCGACACCTATACGAAGATGAGCCCGTTCACCTACGCCCCGAACATCAAGGATCCGATCCTGCTGATCCACGGCGAGGCCGACGACAACTCGGGCACCTTCCCGGTGCAGAGCGAGCGCTTCTACGCCGCGCTGAAGGGGGCGGGCGCTACGGTCCGCTACGTGACCCTGCCCAACGAAGCGCACGGTTACCGCGCGCGGGAATCCACCGGCCACACCCTGTGGGAAATGACGCAGTGGATGGACAAGCACGTGAAGAACGCGCCCAAGCGTGAGGCGAAGTAGGCCTGACCTTCGGCTCCTGCAGAGCGGTCCTTGTAAGGTGAGGAGGCGGCCCCGAAGGGGCGCCTCCGCGCCGTTGTGTCGCGGCTGCCGGTCGATGGGGCGCGCTGGATCAGAGCGCATTTCCCGTGGCAAGGTCACCGTTCGGGAGACACCACCATGAGTCGAACGGCCGCTCATCGCGCCTTCCGGCGGACGATGAACCTCATCGCCGGCGGCAAGCCCTTGGCCTCGGCCCTGAAAGCCATCGTGCAGGCCGTCGAGGCTGAGGACCCCAAGATCCTCTGCAGCATTCTGTTGCTGGACGCCGACCGACGCCGCCTGCACATGGGCGCGGCGCCGAGCCTGCCGACCTTCTACAACGAAGCGATCGAGGGGGTGGAGATCGGACCGTCGGTCGGCTCGTGTGGCACCGCCGCCCATCTGGGGCGGCGCGTGATGGTTGACGACATCCAGTCGAGCCCGCTGTGGGTCGGTTATCAGGAACTGGCGGCGGAGGCGGGTCTGGCCGCCTGTTGGTCCGAGCCGATCCGCGTCTCCGACGGCACGGTGGTCGGCACCTTTGCGATCTACCAACGTGAGATCAGCAAGCCCAACAAGGAGGACATCGCGTTCATCGAGGCGGCGGCCCAGCTTGCGGCGTTTGCGATCGATCGCCGTCGCGCGGAGGAGGAGCTGGCGGCCAGCGAGGCGCGCGCCCGGCGACTGGCCGAGGAAGCGCTGGAGACGGCGCGGAACCTCTCCAGCTTCTTCGACGTCTCGGCCGACCTGCTCTGTATCCGTGACATGCAGGGGCGCTTTGTGAAGGTGAACCAGGCCTGGGAGACGGTTCTGGGGCATTCCGTAGAGGCCCTGGAAGGCCAGCGCTTGCTGTCCTGGCTGCATCCTGACGACGTGGAGACAACGCGCGCCTACATGCGCGAGGCCGAGGCGAAGGCGGACGGCGAGGTCAACGGCTTCGTCAACCGCTATCGGCGCGCCGACGGCTCCTATTGCCCTCTGGAATGGCGCGCCCGGCGTTGTGGCGATCTTGTTTTCGGCGTCGCGCGCGACGTCACCGATCGCCTGCGCGCCCAGGCGGAGATGGCCGAGGCCCGCGACGCCGCAGAGGCGGCCAACCGGGCCAAGAACGACTTCCTCGCCAATATGAGCCACGAGATCCGCACGCCGCTGAACGGCGTCGTCGCCCTGGCGGCGGCGCTGGGGGAGACGCCGCTGACGGCCAAACAGGCCGAGATGGTCGATATGATCCGGCGTTCGGGCCAGACCCTCGAGCGCCTCGTGTCCGACATCCTTGATGTGGCGAAGATTGAAGCTGGGCAGATGACGATCCAGCCGCAGGCCTTCGACCTGGTCGCCTTGCTGGACGGTCTGCTGGATGTCACGCGGCTCCGCGCCAAGGACAAGGGCGTCGGCGTTCGCCTGGAGCGCAGCCCGGCGGCGACCGGCGGCTTCCTCGGCGACAGCGTGCGGATCAGCCAGGTGCTGAGCAATCTCTTGTCCAACGCGGTGAAGTTCACCGACCGCGGCGAGGTGATCGTGCGCGTCGACCTTGACGAGCCAGGCAAAGGCCATGACGCGCTCCTCCGCGTGGAGGTCGAGGACACGGGCGTCGGGTTCGACGCCGACAAGGCCGACATGATCTTCCAGCGCTTCAGCCAGGCCGACAGCACGATCACGCGACGGTTCGGCGGATCGGGTCTGGGCCTGTCGATCAGCAAGACCCTGGTCGACATGATGGGCGGTGAGATCTCCGCGCGGTCCAGCCCCGGCGCCGGCAGCGTCTTCAAGGTCATGCTGCCGTTGAACCGCGCGAACCTCGAGCCGAGCGCCGAGAGCGACGCCATGAGCCCCCGATTGCAGAACGAGGGCCTCAAGGTTCTTCTGGCCGAGGATCACCCGATCAACCAGCGCGTGGTCCAACTGATCCTCGAACCGTGCGGCGCCGACGTGACCGTCGTGGAAAACGGCGCCCAAGCCGTGGAGGCCACGGCGTCCGACGTCTTCGACGTCGTGCTGATGGACATGCAGATGCCAGTGATGGACGGTCTGGCCGCGACGCGCGCAATCCGGGCGCGGGAAGGTGAGGGGCGGCGCACGCCGATCATCATGCTCAGCGCCAACGCCATGGCCAGTCATCGTGAGGAGGCGCTGCTGGCCGGGGCCGACCTACATGTGGCCAAGCCGGTCACGGTGGCGGCGCTTCTGGACGGCATCGGCCAAGTCATGACGCGCTGACCGGGCGGTTTTCCTTCACCTTTGGCCGGCAAACGCCTAAATCGGGCGGCTCGCGGCCTGGGGCCGCCCGAAACCCTGCTTGGACTTGGCCGCGTGATCACCTTCCAGGACGTCTCTAAAACCTATGGCCGGGGCGGCGCGCCCGCGCTGCGCGAGGTCTCGCTGTCGGTCGGCGCCGGCGAGGTGTTCGGCGTGATCGGCGCGTCGGGCGCGGGTAAGTCCACGCTCATCCGGCTGATCAACGGCTTGGAGACCCCGAGCGCCGGCAAGGTGATCGTCGATGGCGACGACGTCGCCGCCCTGGGCGTTGAGGGCCTGCGCGCCCTGCGCCGCCGGGTCGGGATGATCTTCCAGCACTTCAACCTGTTGTCCGGCAAGACGGTCGCCCAGAACGTCGCCTTTCCGCTGAAGCTGGCCGGCCGCCCCGCCGCCGAGGTCAAGGCGCGCACGGCCGAGCTGCTGGAGCGCGTGGGCCTGACCGCCCATGCCGACAAGTATCCCGCCCAACTGTCCGGCGGCCAGAAGCAGCGCGTCGGCATCGCCCGCGCCTTGGCCACCAATCCCAAGGTCCTGCTCTGCGACGAAGCCACCAGCGCGCTGGATCCGGAGACGACCGAACAGATTCTCGATCTGATCTCGGGCCTGAACCGCGAGTTGGGCCTCACCATCGTGCTGATCACGCACGAGATGGACGTGGTGCGTCGCGTCTGCGACCGCGTGGCCGTGCTGGAGGCTGGCCGCGTGGTGGAGACGGGGACGGTCGAGTCGGTGTTTCTGCATCCGGCCAGCGACACGGCCCGACGCTTCGTGCGCGAGGCCGAGGGCGAGGTTTCCGCCGCGCCGGGCGTAGGCGGGCGCTTGGTGCGCCTGACCTTCAAGGGCGAGGCGACCTACAAGCCGGTGTTGGGCGAAGTGGCGCGGGCCACCGGCGTCGACTACTCGATCCTGGGCGGCCGCATTCACCGCCTGCGCGAGACGCCTTATGGCCAACTGACCCTGGCCCTGACCGGCGGCGACGTGGCCGCCGCCATCGCCCGGTTCCAGGCCGCCGGCGTGGGCGTGGATGAACTTTCCGGGGAGACCGCCCAATGAGCGCCTCGAACATTGACTGGAGCGAGATCGGCCAGGCCACGCTGGACACCCTGGCCATGCTCGGGGGGGCCATGGTGCTCACCATCGCGGTCGGCCTGCCGCTGGGCGTCATCCTGTTCCTGACCGGCAAGGGCCAGATGCTGGAGAACCGGCTGGCCAACGGGGCGCTGTCGCTGCTGGTCAACATCCTGCGCTCGGTGCCGTTCGTGATCCTGTTGATCGTGATGATCCCGCTGACCGTGGCGCTGGTCGGCACCTCGCTGGGCGTTGCCGGCGCGATCCCGCCGCTGGTGGCCGGCGCGGCGCCGTTCTTTGCGCGCCTGGTCGAGACCGCCCTGCGCGAGGTCGACAAGGGCGTCATCGAGGCCAGCTTCGCCATGGGCGCCAAGCGGCGTCAGGTGGTGCTGGGCGCGCTTTTGCCCGAGGCGCTGCCGGGCCTCGTCGCTGCGGCGACGGTGACGGCGGTGGCGCTGGTCTCCTACACCGCCATGGCCGGCGTGGTCGGGGCTGGCGGTCTTGGCGACCTGGCCATCCGCTTCGGCTATCAGCGCTTCCAGACCGACGTGATGGTTGTGACCGTGGTGCTGATGCTGGTGCTGGTCCAGGTGCTGCAGATGATCGGCGACGCGGTGGTGCGCCGCGTTTCGCACAAGTAGGTCTGTGAACATGACGATCGAAGCCGACCACGACCCCCACTGGAACGCCGCTGTCGCCGAGAGCCTGATCGGCAAGACCCTGCTGATGAACCTGACCTTCCTCGACGATGAGGGCGAGGTGCAGGAGCGCCAGCAGTTCTTCGGCGTGGTCATCGACGCCACCGAGCACGAGGGCATCGTGCTGGACCTCTTGGGCGAGCACGACGGCGACACCTACACCCTGCCACCCCAAACCTCGGCGATCCAGAAGGCCGAGGCGGGCGTCACCAGCCTCTTGGGCGACGAGCCCGACTTCGTGGCCAGCTGGATCATCCAGGGGCCGCCGGACGTCGCTAACGACGTGGACGAAGAAGCCTGAGCGTCCGCTCTCTTCTTGAGGGCTCGTCAGGAAATCTGATTTCGTGCGTGATGCGTATCAGGGCAAAAGCCTACCGCTAGATCGCCTTTATGGAGCTGTTCATGGTCGCCCGCCGTGCCTTCGTCGCCCTCAGCCTCGCCGCCTTGGCGCTGACCGCCTGCGGCCCGAAGGCCCCTAAGGCCAGCGACCCCAACACCCTGACCGTGGCCGCAACCGCCGTGCCGCACGCCGAGGTGCTGGAGTTCATCAAGCCGAAGCTGGCGCAGCAGGGCCTGAACATCGACATCAAGGTGTTCAACGACTACGTCCAGCCCAACACCCAGGTCGCCGAAAAGCGCATCGACGTCAGCTACTTCCAGACCCTGCCGTATCTGGAGAGCTTTAACCGCGACAAGGGGACGAACCTGATCCCGCTGCAGGGCGTCCACGTCGAGCCGATCGGGACCTATTCGGCCAAGTGGAAGTCGATCGCCGAGGTTCCGAACGGCGCTGTGATCGCCATCCCCAATGACGCCTCGACCGAGGGCCGCGCTCTGATCCTGCTGGCCAAGAACGGCGTCATCGCCATCAAGGACCTCAAGAACCCGCTCACCAGCCTGCGCGACATCACCAGCAACCCGAAGAACCTGAAGTTCAAGGAGCTGGAGGCGCCGGCCCTGCCGCGCGTGCTCAACCAGGTCGATCTGGCGGTGATCAACACCAACTACGCCCTCGACGCCAAGCTGAACCCCAGCAAGGACGCCCTGATCATCGAGGACAAGACCAGCCCCTATGTGAACTATCTGGTCGGCCGCCCCGACAACAAGGACGACCCGCGCGTCAAGAAACTGGCCGCGGCGCTGACCACGCCCGAGGTCAAGGTGTTCCTGGAGCAGAAGTACGCCGGTGCGGTGGTCCCGGCGTTCTAGGGGGGGGAAGTCCTCGCCCTAGTGGGGGAGGGCGCAGCGCAGGTCGCTGACGGGACAGTCTGGGCCGCAGGCGGACTGTGATGATGGCCACAGCGGGTGGAAAGCGGCCTCAAGGAATCCCTCTCTCTAAGAGAGAGGGTTTTGCGCGACGTCCTCAATGGGTCGAAAGCAGGAAACGACGCCGGCTCTGGAAGCGGACCTTCAGCGTGTCCCATTGCATGCTGCGCCCCGACCCGCCCTAGCGGCGCTGGCCGTCCACGTGGGCTGGGGTTCTGGACGTCGCGACTGGAGGGGGGCGTCCCGTCCCGGCCTTTCCCGCTCCGTCGCCTCTTCGAGCCGACACCGCTCCCCTGGGGCGAGGAATTATTGGCGCTGCCTGACATTTCACTCTACCTATCAGCGCCCGCCGCTTACGGATCACCCATGGCCTCGCCGTCGCTGAAATCGCCCGCCGGACGTCGTCTGGTGCTGGATGTCGCCAACTCCTCGGGGCTCGAGGACTGGGCGCCGGAGCTGCAGAAGACCAAGGTCTATGAACGGATCCTGCTGGACCTGATCCTGGGTGAACTGCCGGCGGGCGGACGCCTGGACGAGCAATCGCTGGCCGCCCACTACGACACGGGTCTGGCCGGGGTGCGCGACGCGCTGGGCCGCCTGGCCTTGGAAGGCCTCGTGATCCGCCGGGCCCGCTCGGGCACCACCGTCGCGCCGCTCGACCTGGTGGAGCTGCGCCAGGGCTATGAGGCGCGCGTGCTGATCGAGCCGCACTGCGCCCAACTGGCCGCCAGGAACGCCTCAAAGGCCGAGGCCCAGGCGATGTACGACGTCTTCGCCGACGGGGAGGAGGCCGCGCGAACCTGCGACCTGCCGGCCCTGGTGGCGATGGACCTGCGTTTCCACGCCGCCGTCGCCCGCGCCTCAGGCAATCTGGCCCTGGCCCGTATCCTGATCCCGCTGCAGCACAAGGCCGCCCGCTTCTGGGTGTTCTCGTTCAATGGCGCGTCTGAACAGGAGCTGCTGGATGAGATCGAGGAGCATCGCCAGGTCGCGCGAGTCATCGCCAGCGGCGACGCCGAGGGCTCGCGGCGGGCGATGCTGCGGATCCTCGATGTTCAGCCCGAGGCCGGCGCTCGATCCTAGATCGCATCGCCCAAGGCCTTCATCCTAGGGCGCTAGTTCCCTTTACGTAAGCTGCAGCATTCGGGTCACAGTCTCTTCGCAATCTCATGTAAAATGTCAGAAGGCATTTTGACGAAGATCAAGAGATCACCAGATATCGAGCCGTGACCGCCGGGACCCCTATCCGGCGCCGTGAAGGCTCGATCCATGTCGTCTCCGCGCATTCTTGTGTCCGCCAGCCTCCTGGCCCTGGCCGCCGCGTCACCCGCTCTGGCCGACACCCAGTTGTCCGACCGGGTCGATGCGGTGGTGATCGTGGCGCGCGACAAGGCCGGCCTGCTGGAGAAAGAGCCCAGCCAGACGGTGTTCGGGATCGACAAGCCGCTGATCGAGACTCCCCGCTCGGCCAGCCTGGTCAGCGACCTGACGCTGGAGCGCTACGGCGTCCTGACGCTGGACGGCGCCACCAAGGTCGCGCCCGGCACGCATACGGCCAGCTTCTATGGCGTGCCCGGCTCGCTGAACATTCGCGGCACCCTGGCCGAGAACTACTTCCGCGGCTTCAAGCGCGTGGAGAACCGGGGGACCTACTCGACCCCGATCGGCGGCGCGGCGCGCATCGAGATCCTGCGCGGCCCGCCGACGCCCGTGTACGGCGCGGGCAAGGTTGGGGGCCTGGTCAACTTCATCCCCAAGTCCGCCCGCGACGAGGGCCGTTTCCTGGCCGGACCGGAAGGGGAGGTGAGCGCCACCTTCGGCAGCTACAACAAGAAGCTGCTCACCGCCCAGTTCGGCGCGCCGGTGAGCCTCGGCAGCGCTGAGGGCGGGGTCTATGTCTACGGCGAGGCCGAGGATAGCCACAGCTTCTACAAGGGGATCTATCCGCGTCACCAGACCCTGGAGCTGTCGTCCGATTTCGACCTGGGGAACGGCTGGAGCACCGCTTTCGGCGGCATGCTGTTCCGCTCGCGGGGCGACGTGCAGACGCCGGGCTGGAACCGCCTGACCCAGGACCTGATCGACAACCGCACCTACATCACCGGCCGCGACTCGACGCTGAAAGATACGGACGGCAACGGCCGGCTGACGCCCAACGAGGTCGGCTTCTATCCCTACGCCAGCGCGCTCTATATTCCGTACTACGGGTTCTTCAGCACCGATGCGGTCCATACGCTGGACGTCGGCGTCGGGACCACCAAGCTGGACCGGCGCACGGTCTATATCAGCCCCACAGACTTCTCGAAGACGGACACCCAGACGCTGTACGTCGATCTGGCCAAGGACCTGGGCGAGGATCGCGCGCTGAAGCTGCAGCTGTTCCACGACCGTCAGGACAACAAGCGTTACGTCTCCTACGGTTATCCGTCGGCGATCGACGCCAAGGTCAGCGAGATCCGCCTGACCTACGCCTTCCCGACCACCGTCGGCCCGGCCAGCGCCCGCACCCTGGTCGGTGGCTCCCACCGCTGGTTCGAGGGGCGGCGGCGCGAAAGCTACAACAGCGGCATGATCGCGCTGGACCGCCGCGACATCAGCTTTGGCGCCACCCCGACCGACATCATCGACAGCCCGTTCGACGACGAGCCGGGCGGCATCGGGCTGAAGTGGGAGAACGACAACCGTTCCACCTGGAAACAGACCGGCGTCTTCGTCACCTCCGACATCGATATCGGCCGGCTGAACCTGGTCCTGGGTGGTCGCTGGGATCGCTACAGCGTCGAAAGCCAGGACACCGGCTTCCTCAGCTATACCGTCACCGGCCAGAAGACGGCCGAGCGGAACAAGGCGACCTGGAACGCCAGCCTGACCTACACGCTGCCGATCGGCCTGATGCCCTACGCCAGCTACGCCAAGGCCGCGGCGCTGGAGATGAGTCAGGGCGGCGATATCGCGCCGGGTCTGGTGGCCGACGGCTCGTGGCTCTCGAGCTCCGATCTCGCCGAGGCCGGGGTGAAGTTCCAGCTGTTGCGCGGAACCCTGATCGGTTCGCTGGCGGCCTATCGCCAGAACCGCACCCAGATCACCGGCGCCATCGCCCCGCCCACCGTCCAAGGTACGCGCGCCAAGGGCGTGGAGCTGGAGATCCGCTGGCTGGCCTCCGAGCGGCTGTCCCTCACCTTCGCCGGCAACAACCAGCGCACCAACATCAAGGGGCCGGACACCTCGTTCCAGTACATCCCCGCCTATACGGCCGGCGTGCCGGGGGCGCAGGCCTATGGCGGCTCGTATGTGGTGTGGAGCTTCGCCGGCCTGCCGGGGCGCGGCGGCGACTACGCCTACACCCTGACGCCGAAGTCGGTGCTCAGCCTCTACGGGACCTACACCAGCAAGGGCTACGACTGGGGTCAGGCTGGCGCGACGCTGGGCGTCAGCCATGTGGGTCGCACGTCGGGGACGGTGCAGAACGCGGTGCGCTATCCGGCCTATGAGGTGGTCAATGCGTCGGCCTATGTGACGCGCGGGCCTTACACTTTGTCGGTCAATGTCGATAACCTGTTCGATACGTTCTATTTCACCCCCGACGCCGACACCTACGCCAACCTCGGCGCCTTGCCCGGCAAGGGCCGTGAGTGGCGGGCCACCCTGAAGCGGACCTTCTGATGATCGAGCAAAGCATCCTCCCTCGTGAAACGGGGGAGGGGGACCGCGAAGCGGTGGAGGGGGCGCCGGCGGTCCTAACGCCCCCGCCGTCACGACGCTGCGCGTCGCGCCACCTCCCCCGCCTTGCGGGTGAGGAGGGTTGTCGGTGACCGCTTCTCGCTTTCGTCCTTGGCTTCTGGTGGCGGCGTTCAGCCTGCTGCTGTTCCTGATCACCGCCTCGACCTACGGCTCGCTGGGCGTGGTGCTTCCGGCCATGATCGGCGACCTGAACTGGAGCTTCGAGAAGGCGTTCCTGGGCTTTTCGGTGCTCGGCGTCTTCACCGGCGCCTCGTCCTGGCTGCCGGCGATCCTGATCCGACGGATCGGCGTGCGCGCAACCTTGCTGGTCGGCGCCGTGGTGCTGGCCGCCGGGTTCGTCGGCTTGGCCAATGCTGAAAGCCTGATGAGCTACTACGCCGGGGCTGCGGCGTGCGGCGTCGGCTTTCAGATGGCGGCCCTGATCCCGGGCACGCACGTGCTGTCGGCCCTGTTTCGCGAGCGCGCCTTGCCGTTCGGCGTCTACTTCACCTTCGGATCGCTTGGGGGCGCCGCCGGGCCTTGGATGGTGCTGACCTTGATGGACGCCAGCGGCGGCGACTGGCGCGCCTTCTGGATCGTGCAGGCGGTTCTGGCTGTCGTCGTCGGCGGCGCCTGCGCCCTGATGGTGGGCGGCTCCCAGTGGCTGGCGGCCGCCGCGCATGAGGTCGATGAAGAGGTCGAGCAGGCGGCGCGGCAAGCGCCCGCCAACGCCCGTGTCTATCGCACCGCGCACGAATGGACCGTCCGCCAGGCGCTGCGGACGCCGCAATTCTATATCCTGGTGGCGGCCTATTTCTCGCACCTGCTGGTCGGCGTCACGGTGGCCAGCGTGTCGGTGTCGCACCTGACTGAAATCGGCGTCGCGGCGGGCGTCGCGGCGGTGGCGGCTGGAGCCCTCGCCGCCAAGATGCTGAGCCTTGAGGCCCTGATGCAGACGCTCGCGCGCCTCGCCGGGGGAGCCCTGGGAGACCGGGTGGACCCGCGTTGGCTGCTGATTGTCGCCCAGGCCATGCTGGTGGTCGGCCTGCTCGCCCTGGCCAAGGCGACGACGCCGGCCCTGATGCTGGTCTATGCGATCGGGACGGGCGTGGGCTTTGGCCTGACGGTCCTGGCTGTGACCGTGCTGCTGCTCAACTACTATGGCCGTCAGAGCAATCTGGAGCTCTTCTCTTTGATGTGCCTCGTGGGCGCGGTGTCGGCGGCGGGGCCGTTCATCGCCGGCGCCATGCGCGACCGGCTGGGCGGCTTCACACCGACCTTTGAGCTCTTCGCCGCGGTCACCGCCGTGGTGTTCGTTGCGGTCCTGGCGATGCGGCCGCCCCGCACGCCCACAGCTTGACTCGGATACAAAAAAGCCGCCCCGGGGGAGCCGGGGCGGCTTCGATGTCTATCCTGTAGGATCGCTTAGAAAGCGGCCTTCAGGCTGACGACCACGCGGCTGTCATAGATCTTGCCGAGGCCGTGTTCGCTGGTGTCGTGGTAGCGCAGGTCAGCGGCCAGCTTGTCGGTCAGGGCGTAGGCCAGGCCCACGTTCCAGGTGCTGTAGTCGGCGTAGTTCTTGATGGTCTGGTGACCGACGGCGCCCGACAGGGTCAGCTTTTCAGCGACCGGCATGGCGGCGTTGGCTTCGAAGTAGGTCGCACCGCCACCCTTGCCCGGATATTCCGGCGAGTAGTAGACGGCGGCGCCCAGCGTAGCCGGGCCAAAAGCGCGCGAGGCGGCGGCCTTCAGTTCCACGTAGCTGTACGAGCCGGGGGTCAGGCCCTTGTCCTTGGTGTAGCCATAGTACAGCACGCCGAAGTCCAGCGAGGTGTCGCCCACGGTCGGCTTCACGCCGGCGTAGAAGTCGATTTCCGTGGTCGGGTCGTTGGCGCCAAAGTCGACGTTCGAAGCCCAGACGCCCGCATAGGCGACGCCGTAGGACAGATCCACGCCGCCCTGCAGGGCCGGATCTTCCTGGGTCTGGCTCACGCCGCGGAAAACGTAGTCGCTGGTGATGCCGAGGTTGTACGAGGCCTTCAGCTCCTGAGCCGAGGCGGCGCCCGCGAGGGCGACCGTGGCGGCGGCCGCGGCCAGCGCAATCTTCATGGCTTTCATAGTTCTATCCCCTTGTCTGTGTCGTCGACCGGGTTGGTTCCCAGCCGCCAACCGCGCCTGCAAGCGCATTTGCGTCCCCCACCGATTAGTCGGGGCCACGTCCTTAAGTGCAATCGAGGGGCGATGAACGCCAGTGCGAAGGGCGCCTGAGGCTCAAACTTTGGGCGTTGTGTGACGATTTTGCTTCAATATTGACGCCGCTCGGCCACATGCGCCTGAAAAGCGAATCCAGCTTGGCTGTGTCTTTACCGCATGGAAAGGCTTGCGCCGCCGAGGTGCAGGCCCCCGTCGACCAGCAGGGTCTCGCCGGTGACGTGCCGCGACGCAGGAGACGCCAGAAAGACAGCGGCGCCGGCGATATCTTCTGCGGTGGAAGCCACTTTCAACGGCGTTGCGGCGGCCGCGCCGGCGCGCAGACGATCGACTCGCTCAGCGTCCATCGCCTTTCCGAACCACGGCGTGTCGATGAAGCCCGGACAAACCGCGTTGACCCGAATCCGGGGCGCGAGCGCGCGCGCCAGCGACAGGGTCATGGTCGTCATCGCCCCCTTGGAGGCGGCGTAGGGCACGGACGAACCGTTGCCCACCACACCGGCGATCGACGACGTGTTCACAACCGCGCCCGGTGACGGGGCGGACTCCAACAGGGAGCGGGCGGCGCGGACCATCTGGAACGCCCCGACCACGTTCACCGAATAGAGGCGCAGGAAGTCCTCGGCGTTCACCGCGTCGAGGTCGGCGTGGTTCGGCGCGAACTTGGTCATGCCGGCGTTGTTGAACAGGGCGTCGATGCGGCCCGAGGCGTCGGCGGCCGCAGCGATCCTGCGGCAGTCCTCGTCGCTGGAGACATCGCCCTGGGCCAGGACCGCCTTGGCGCCTTCGGCCTGGACGAGCCTGGCGGTCTCTTCGGCCTCTTCGGCGCTGCGCGCGAAGTTGATCACCACGAGACCCGCGCCGCGTCGGGCGGTCTCCACGGCGATCGCGCGGCCAAGTCCGGTGGAGCCGCCGGTGACCACTACGGTGAAGCCTTCGAAATCCCGTCCCGACATCGCGTCTCTCCCGAACATCTGTTTGCGACCTTGTAGCGGGGCGCCGCGCGCTTGTCTCGCGGGGCGCGGAGGCCTAAATCGCGCCGATGAGCGATCTTAACGTCACCCAGTTGGGCCGCGTCGTCGACGCGCCCGAAAACCCCGAGGCCGCCGTCCTTGAGCGCGTGCCCAATCCGCAGAGCGACGTGCTCTATCTGGCGCGCTTCGTCGCGCCGGAGTTCACCTCGCTGTGCCCCGTCACCGGCCAGCCCGATTTCGCGCACCTTGTGATCGACTATGCGCCCGGCGACTGGCTGATCGAGAGCAAGTCGCTGAAGCTCTATCTGACGAGCTTCCGCAACCACGGCTCTTTCCACGAGGACTGCACGGTCAAGGTAGCGCGCAAGATCGTCGAGATCGCGCAGCCGCGCTGGCTGCGGATCGGCGGCTACTGGTATCCGCGCGGCGGCATTCCGATCGACGTGTTCTGGCAGACCGGACCGGCGCCGGAGGGTCTGTGGGTCCCCGACCAGGGCGTTGCGCCCTATCGCGGCCGGGGCTGAGGCCCTGGCTAGGCGGACCAATAGGTCGTGAGCGCCGCCACGTCGGGGCGAGGGCGCTCCTGCGGCTGTTCGGTGGGCGTGCCGAGATAGAGGTAGCCGGCCACCTGCTCGCCGTCCGCCAGGCCCAGAAACGCGGTCGCGCGCGGATCGTAGCTGTACCAATCCGTGATCCAGTTGGCGCCCCAGCCCAGGGCGGCGGCGGCCAGCAGCATCTGGTGGCAGACCGCCGAAGCGCTCTGGCGCTGCTCCCACTCCGGGATCTCGCCGGGGATGTGGCGCGAGATCACCGCCACGCAGACCGGCGGACGCGTCAGCTTGCGAAGCGCGGCGGTCGCCTTGGTTGGATTGGCCTGGCTGTCGGCAAGCGGGGCGATCCGTTCGGCGAAGGCGTCCTTGGCCTCGCCCGTTAGAACGATGAACCGCCAAGGGGCTAGCTTGCCGTGGTCAGGCACGCGCGCGGCGATACGCAGGATCTCGGCGAGTTGGCTGTCGTCCGGCCCTGGCGCCGTCAGGGTCATGGCGCTGGCCGAGCGGCGCTTGGCCAGGAAGGCCACGACCTCGGGCGCGGCTTCGACCGGCAAGGTCTGGCCAAACTCGGGGGCGGGGGGAACAGAACCGGCCAAGACGATGTCTCCGAAGCGTTGTAAGTCGCAGACCTATGGCCGTGACGAGGCCTCGACAAGGGATTCAGCGCCATGGCCGACGAACCTGACCGCAAGCCCGCCTGGCTCAGGCCGCACGGACGGCCCTGGGACGTGTCGTCCAGCAAGGTCGTCTACGACAATCCCTGGATCACCCTGACCGAGTATCAGGCGGTCGCGCCGACCGGACGTCCGGCGCTTTACGGCAAGGTCGGCTTCAAGAACCAGGCGATCGGCATCGTGCCGTTGCATGAGGACGGCACGGTCACGCTGGTGGGCCAGAACCGTTTCTCCCTGGCCAACTATAGCTGGGAGCTGCCCGAAGGCGGCGCGCCGCACGGCGAGGATCCGCTGGACGGCGCCAAGCGCGAACTGGCCGAGGAGGTGGGGCTGCAAGCCGCCGACTGGCGGCTGATCCTGCGGATGGAGCTCTCCAACTCCGTCACCGACGAGATCGCCTATGGCTTTCTGGCCATGGGCCTTTCGCCCACGAACGGCGAGCCCGACGAGACCGAGGACTTCGCCGTGGCGCGCGTACCGTTCCGCGAGGCGCTGGATGCGGCGACCGCCGGTCACATGCCTGACGCAATTACAGTGGCGTTGTTGCTGAGAACGCACCATATGGCGGTGCGAGGCGAACTGCCGGCCGATCTGGCCGCTCTGATCCTCGCATAGGGCGTCACGCACTGAGCTAGAGCATTTCTAAAAAAGATGCGCTATGCTCACGGCGCGCCTGGGAAGGGAGAGCCCGATGGCCAAGCATCTCGAGGTGGTGACGTCTGACACCGAAACGCCGGTGTGGGTCGCGCTGCGAAACCAGGCCGAACACGCCGCCAAGGCCGAGCCGGCGCTGGCGTCGCTGCTCAACGCAGTGATCCTCAGCCACGACAATCTCGCCGACGCCCTGACCTTCCAGCTGGCGCGCAAGTTGGGCGACCAGGAAATGCGGGCGATGACGGCGCGCGAGTTCGCCGCCGACGCCTTCGAGGACGACCCGTCGATCGTCGAGGCGGCGGAGGCCGACCTGAAGGCCGTGTTCGAGCGCGATCCGGCCTGCAAGGGCTATGTCCAGCCGTTCCTGTTCTTCAAGGGCTTCCTGGCGCTGCAGACCCACCGCGTGTCGCACTGGCTGTGGAACCAGGGCCGCGAGACCCTGGCCTTCTATCTGCAAAGCCGCTCCAGCGAGGTCTTCCAGGTCGACATCAATCCGGCCGCCAGGATCGGCAAGGGCGTGTTCATCGACCACGGCACCGGCATCGTCATCGGCGAGACGGCGGTGGTCGGCGACGACGTCTCGATGCTTCATGGCGTGACCCTGGGCGGCACCGGCGCCGAGCGCGGCGACCGCCACCCCAAGATCGGCAAGGGCGTGCTTCTGGGCGCCGGCGCCAAGGTGCTGGGCAACATCACCATCGGCGACTACGCCAAGGTGGCGTCGGGCTCGGTGGTGTTGCGTCCGGTGCCGGCGCACTGCACGGCCGCCGGCGTGCCGGCGCGCCTGGTCAATTGCCCGACCTGTGAAGAGCCCGCCAAGACCATGGATCACACCCTGGCCGAGACGGTTTATTCGCCCTCGACCTACGAGATCTGAGTGAAGCCGCTTTTGCGTCGTCTCGGCGGCTTGACGCTGGCCGCCGTCATCAGTCTGGCCGCGCCCGCCCTGGCGGCGCCGGCGCCGGTGAGCGGCTACACGGTGGTGAAAAGCTATCCGCACGACACCCGGGCCTTCACCCAGGGCCTGCTGTATCGCGACGGCTTCATCTTCGAGAGCACGGGCCTGCAGGGCCGGTCGTTCATTCGCAAGTGGAGCCTGGAAACCGGCGCCATCGAGGCCGAGCGCACCATCGACTCCCGCTTCTTCGGAGAGGGCATCGTCGACTGGAAGGACCGGGTCTACGCGCTGACCTGGACCGATCAGGTCGGCTTCATCTACGATATCAACAGCTTCGAGACTCTGGGCGAGTTCAGCTATCCCGGCGAGGGCTGGGCCCTGACGCGCGATGACAAGCGCATCATGATGAGCGACGGCACGGCCTTCATCCGCTTCCTCGATCCCGAGACGCTGAAGGAGACGGGGCGCATCCAGGTCACCGATGACGGTGTCCCTGTCACCAAGCTCAACGAGCTGGAGTGGGTGAAGGGGGAGCTGTTGGCCAATGTCTGGCAGACGACCCGGATCGCGCGGATCGACGTGGCCACCGGCCGCGTCAAAGGCTGGATCGAGCTGGCCGGCCTGTTGCCCGAGGCCGGCGTGCGCGGCGACCGAGACGATGTTCTCAACGGCATCGCCTATGATGCGGCCGGCGATCGCCTGTTCGTCACCGGCAAGCTGTGGCCTAAGCTGTTCGAGATTAAACTGACCGAAGGGAAGTAGTCGGGGAACCGTGTTCGGGCGATGGCGTTTAACTCACGTCCGCCCCTCTACGCCCCCCCGACCTAGTGGGCGGACCAGGGCCCCGGCCGCGAGACGCGCCGGGGCCCTACTCATATCTGCCGGGCCCGGTTCCTAACCCTGGGGCGCGCAGACTGTCAGGGGCGGCTTGTTCTTCAGTGAGATTTGCTCCGCGCCGGGCGTCCCGGTGTGCGTCAGACCGTAGATGACGCCTGCCCAGATGGTCAGAACCGCCAGGAACTGGGGCAGAGTGACCTCGTGGCGGGCGGAGCGTGGGGCGATAGGCGGCATGGCGGGGACTATCCCTCGGTTGCGCCGCCCGCGATAACGACTTATCGGTCGGCCTTCTGTGAGGTTTCTTCACATGGCCCGCCGGCAACTGCCTTCGCTGAACGCTCTTCGCGCCTTCGAGGCTTTTGGCCGGCATGGCCGCATGACCCTGGTCGCCGACGAGCTTTGCGTGACGCATGGGGCCGTCAGTCGGCAGATCCGGCAGCTTGAAGAGCAGCTCGGCGTGGCCTTGACCGAGGGACCGCGTTCGCGCCTTCGCCTGACGCAGGCGGGGCTGAAGCTGGCCCAGGCCCTGTCGCCGGCCTTCGATCAGATCGAGGCGGCGGTCCCGCGTCCAATCCAGGCTGGCGCCAAGCCGCTGGTGGTTTCCTGTCTTCCGACCTTCGCGATGAAGTGGCTGATCCCGCGTCTGCCCCGCTTCCAAGCGGCGCATCCCGATATTCCGGTGCGGGTGGCCGAGTCGAACGGACCTTTCGACTTCAAGGCGGATGGGATCGATCTGGCCATTCGCATGCGATCGCCCGACACGGTCGTGACCTATGACGCCATCGCGACGCCCTTCATGGAGCACTATCACGGCCCCGTCATGGCGCCGGAACTGGCGACCAGCCCGATGACCTTGGAGCGGGTCTTCGCCATGCCACGCCTCTTGACCCGAACCTTCGTGGAAAGCTGGTCCGACTGGGCGCGGAATTTCGAGCTCGATCACCTGCCGCCGGCGGTCAGCGAGCAGGAGTTTGACCACTATTTCTACATGATCGAAGCCGCAGCCGCTGGCCTTGGCGTGGCGATCGGCCCCTGGGCCTTCGTCCAGCGCGATCTGGCCAGCGGGCGGCTGGTGGCTCCGCTGGGCTTCACCTCCGGGCGAGCCAGGATCGTGGCCGTTACCCCGCCCGACGGCGCCACGGAGGAGGCCCTCCTGTTCCGCGATTGGCTGCTGTCGGAAGGAGCGTCCACACCTTCTCCGCCTTAAGCGGCTTGCCGTTCTCGCGGCGGGCGCTAGTTTCGCGTGGACAAGCGCCCCGGGCGCCCAGCCATCAATGAGGATCCCCCGTGGACGCCACAACCGTCGCCAAGCTCGAAAAGCACCTGAAGCGCACCTTCGGTAACCCGCACATCCAGGTGAAACCGCGCCCGAAGCAGAAGGACTCGGCCGAGGTCGAAGTCGCCGGTGAGTTCATCGGCGTCGTCTTCCAGGACGAGGACGAGGACGGCTCGTTCATGTTCGAGATGGCCATCCTCGGCGAAGACCTCGACTAAACCGAACGCGTCCGTGCCCTGTCGGTGATCGACGGGGCGCGTGGCGGCCGCGATCTTGAGTATCCGCGGCCCGGTCGGGCGTTGATCGCCGACCCTCGCCCCGCTTGAATGGGGACATGACCTCTCACGTTCTTGATCGCCCCGTCTGTTCGACCCTCTTGGGGCGGCAAAGCCACCTGGCCATCCGGCGCGGTCGCGCCTTCCGCATGCATCCGGACTACGGTCTGTTCGCCGGTCTGGAGGATGAAGGCCCAGAGGCGCTCGCCGATCTGGGCGCGCTGGTGCGCGAGCACGGGACGGTGGGCCTGATCGCGCCCGACGCCACGCCGCCGGTTCCCGGAACAGACGTGGTCTCCAACGCCGTGTGTCTTCAGATGGAGGCGGTCGAAGTCGCCCCCGCCTGGGACGTCGACTTCGGCATGCTCGACCTTGGCGACGCCGACGGGCCCGAGATGCTGGCCCTGGCCACCTTGACCAAGCCGGGACCGTTCTTTTCGCGCACGCATCAGCTGGGCGCCTTCATTGGCGTGCGGCGGGAGGGCGAACTGATCGCCATGGCCGGCCAACGCATGCGTCCGGACGGCTATACCGAGGCCAGCGGCGTCTGCGTCCACCCCGACCATCGCGGCCATGGATATGCGGCGAGGCTGCTTCGCGAGGTGACCGCCCGGATCCTGGCGCGCGGCGAGAAGGCCTTCCTGCACAGCTACACCGACAATGCGACGGCGATCCGGCTCTACGAGTCGCTGGGCTATCGCGGGCGGCGGGAGCTGGTGTTCACGATCCTCCAACCCGGCGAGGCCTGAGAGCACTCAAAGAAAACCCCGGAAGGCTGACCTTCCGGGGTTTCCCATAAGCCGTTGATAGAGGCTCTAGGCCTCCATCGCCTTCGCGCCGGCCTTGCGGGCCCAGCGGTAGAAGCCGACCACCACAATCGCGGCGGCGGTCAGGGACAGCAGCATGCCGACATGCTCGGGCGGCGCGAACGGCAGGGCCAGCGGCTCGCCCTTGCCCGTGGAGACGATCAGCAGGGCCAGGGAGACGTTGAACAGGCTCTCGCCGACGATGAAACCTGAAGCGATCAGGACGCCCAGGCGCTTGGCCGGCTCGGCGGCGCGGTCCTTGGCGACGATCTTCTCGAACAGCCAGCCGGCCACGGCGCCGACGACCACCGGCGCGGTGACGGAGCTGGGGAGATAGATCGCCAGGCCCACGCCCAGCGGCGGCAGGCTGAGGCGGTCCTTGCTGGTCGCGCGCAAACCCGTGTCGACGGCGACCAGCGCCAGGCCGATCAGCGCCCCAATGCCCAGAAGACCCCAGTCGAGATTTCCGCCCAGCACGCCCTTGGCCAGGGTCGAGATCAGAGTGGCCTGCGGCGCGGCCAGCGGCTCGTCGGCGATCGCTTGGAGATTTGGCGCGCCGGCGAAGCCGTTCGAGCGGTTCAGCAGCTCCAGCACGAACGGAATGACCACCGAGCCGGACAGCACGCCGATGATCAGGCCGACCTGCTGCTTCCATGGGGTGGCGTCGACCAGTTGGCCGGTCTTCAGGTCCTGTAGGTTGTCGTTGGCGACGACCGCCACGGCCAGGACGCAGGTGGTGACATAGAGAGCGAAGGCGATCAGGGCCTTGGTCACGTCGGGACCGATAACCCCGCGGCCGACCATGCCGACCATCAGCGAGGCGCCCAGCACGCTCAGGATGGCGATGCCCGAGACGGGGCTGTTTGACGAGCCGATCAAGCCGGCCATGTAGCCGCAGACGGCGGCGGCCAGCAGGCCTGCGAAGACCAGATAGCCGATGCCGATGGCGACAAGCGGCGTCGTCAGCTGCGCGATGGGGCCGCCGGTGAGGAAGTGGGCCAGGAACCAGCCGGCCGGGGCCAGCAGGAGCACCGAGACCAGTCCGACGATGCCGATCGGAATGTCCTGCTCGACGCGGGGCAGGGTCGTGCCTCCCGCTTTGCGGGCCTTGGCGGCTTCGAGGGCGGAGGTCAGGCCGGCGGTGATCGGTCCGACCAGCTTGGCCAGGGTCCAGATGGCGGCCGCGCCGATGACGCCCGCGCCCAGGAAGCGGACCTGGGTCTTCCAGACGGTGAGGGCGTGGGTGGCGGCGTCGGCCTCGGGCATCGGGGTGGCGATGGTGAGGATCGGCGTCAGGATAGCCCAGGCGATGAACAGGCCCGCGAACATGGCGACGCCGACGGTGATGCCCATCAGATGGCCCGCGCCCATCAGGGCGAGCGAGCTGGAGGCGCCGATGCCCGTCGCGCCCGAGGCGGCCCCGAGCTTGAACTTGAAATAGGCGGCGATCTCGGCCGCGAACAGCTTGGCCGCGCCCAGGGCGCCGAACAGCGCCGAGGCGATCGCCCCCATGCTGACGGCGGCCAGACCCGCCTTGCCCTCGGCCGCACCCTCGCGCGAGCCCGTGCCGACCTTCAGCACCTCGGCGGCGGCGACGCCTTCGGGGTAGGGCAGGTTGGAGTTCGTCACCAGCGCCCGGCGCAGGGGTATCGTGTACATTACGCCCAGGATGCCGCCCACGGCGCAGGCGCCGAAGGTGGGCAGGAAGGGCACATTGGCCCACCAGCCGATCATCAAGAGACCCGGCAGGACAAAGATCACCGACGACAGCGTCCCCGCCGCCGAGGCGATGGTCTGGACGATATTGTTTTCCTGGATGGTCGACGTCTTGAAAGCCCGCAGCAGGGCCATCGAGATGACGGCGGCGGGGATCGAGGTCGCGAAGGTCAGGCCGACCTTCAGGCCCAGATAGACCTGGGCGGCAGTAAAGACCAACGTGATCAGGATGCCGAGGAGGACCCCGCGAAGGGTGAGTTCGGTGCGCGGCGCGGTCGTCTCGGCCATCAACATGTCCAACAAAAGATTAAGGCGGCCGGACCTTGCACGCCCGACCGCCTCAAACTCAAGTGTTCAGTGTGATGGTGCTGTTCCAAAATCACAGCACGCCCAGCATCTCCGCGACCAGCGGATGCCGGACGATGTCGCGATCGGCCAGGCGCACCACAGCGATATTCGAGACGGCCTCGAACTTGGCCGCCACCTCGGCAAGGCCCGAAATGCCCGGCAGCAGGTCCGACTGGTTGGGGTCGCCCGTCACGACCATGGTCGAGTGCCATCCGAGACGCGTCAGCAACATCTTCAGCTGCATGTAGGTGCAGTTCTGGGCCTCATCGATCACGACGAAGGCGTTGTTCAGGGTGCGGCCGCGCATGAAGCCGACCGGTGCGATCTCGATGGCGCCCTCGGCCATCAGGGCCCGCATGCGCTTGACCGACAGGCGATCGGTGAGGGCGTCGTAGAGGGGACGCAGATAGGGCGCCAGCTTGTCTTCCATGTCGCCGGGCAGGTAGCCGATCGACTCGCCGGCCTCGACGGCGGGGCGCGAGAGGACGATGCGGCTGACGCGGCCCGCTTCCAGCGCCTCAACGGCCTTGGAGATGGCGATATAGGTCTTGCCGGTGCCGGCCGGGCCCAGGGCCATGACGAGGTTCTTCTCGTCGATGGCCTCCATCAGCTGGGCTTGCCCCGGCGATTTGGGTTTTATGGTTTTTAGGTAGCTCTGGTCCCGACTATCCCCTCTCGGGGCTCCGTCCTGGGGCAGGGGTGACCAGCCGCCGCGGTGATCGACCGGCAGGCGACGCACCTTGGCGTCGTCGTACTGGCCGGTTTCCTGCACGCCTTCGCGCGCCATCCGCTTCAGGGCTCGCTTGGTCATCAAAGCCTCCATTCAGACAAGAAAAAAGGACGAGCCCGTGAGGCGTCGTCCTTGGCGGTGAGCTGGGTTTTACGAAGTCGCGTGCGCGGCGGAGCGGATCGGGAGCGCTTCCCAGTGGGGAAGTCCCAGGAGACGGTGCTGTACGCCGAAACGCCAAGAGCCACACCTCGTCTTCGTCAGCGGGCGAGCTTGAAGCGCTTGTCTCCGAGCCCGTTACGAAAGGAAAATGATTCCCGCTGGAGGAATGTTCCCTCTCGAATCGCCCAACTACAATGGCGCATCATGGTTTCCGGGTCGTTAACCTGGAAATCGCGCGTAAGAAAACGAGGTGTACGGATGACTGTCTATTCCTTGGGCGCCGTGACGCCGACGCTTCCCGCGCAAGGCGAATACTGGGTCGCGCCCACGGCGAGCATCATGGGGAATGTGATTCTCAAGAATAACGCGAGTATTTGGTGGGGCGCGATCGTGCGCGGAGACAACGATCCGATTACGATCGGCGAGAACAGCAACGTCCAGGACGGCTCTGTTCTCCACACTGATCTTGGCGCGCCCCTGACCATCGGCGCGAACGTGACCATCGGTCACATGGTGATGCTGCACGGCTGCACGATCGGCGACGGCTCGCTGATCGGCATCGGCGCGATCGTCCTGAATGGCGCCAAGATCGGGAAGAACTGCCTGATCGGCGCCGGCGCGCTGATCACCGAGGGCAAGGAGATCCCCGACAATTCAATGGTGATGGGCGCTCCGGGGAAGGTGGTCCGCGAGATCGGCGAGCAGCACGCCATGATCCTGCAGGCTTCGGCCCTGCACTATGTTGAGAACTGGAAGCGCTACGTGCGCGACCTGAAGGTCGTGGAATAGGGGTTGGGAGCGCCGCCCGCTGCTTGGGGGGATACGTGGCGGCGCTCCCGCTTCTCGCGCAGGGCACATGAGCGCGAGAAGAGCGCGGTGCGGTCTCCGCAAACACCGCCACCGGGGGAAAGAGTGGGGCGGGAGCGTATCGCGTCTCGTTTCGTGTATAGGTAGTATATCAGTGTTCCTCGTCGCGGGGAAACTGAAACTCCAGCTTCCTGGGGCGCATACGGTGGGTAAGGGCGCAAGGGGGCGCTTGCGCGCGGCTCAAACCCAGACCAATCTCTGCCTTAACAATGATAACCTTCGAGGGAGGGCGTCGGGGCCATGGCCAGCGAGCGCTTTGATTACATCGTCATCGGGGCCGGCTCGGCCGGCTGTGTCCTGGCCGCGCGGCTGACCGAGGATCCTAACATCAAGGTCCTGCTGCTGGAGGCCGGCGGCAAGAACAAGTCCATCCTGGTGAAGATGCCCGCCGGCGTCGGCCAGCTGATCAAGGACAAGGGCGAGCAGAACTGGGGCTTCTGGACAGAAGCCGAGCCTCACCTCGACAATCGCAAGCTCTGGTGGCCGCGCGGCAAGGGCCTGGGCGGCAGCTCGGCTATCAACGGCATGATCTATATCCGCGGCCATGCGCGCGACTATGACCAGTGGCGGCAAATGGGCCTGACCGGCTGGTCGTATTCGGAGGTTCTGCCCTACTTCAAACGCTCGGAGACCCACCACGCCGGCGGCGACGCCTATCACGGCGGTTCGGGGCCCCTGCATGTGTCGAAGGGTGAGTCCGACAGCCCGTTCTACACCACCCTGGTCGAGGCCGGCCGCCAGGCGGGGCACAAGACCACCAAGGACTTCAACGGTTACCAGCAGGAGGGCTTCGGGCCCTACGACCTGACCATCCGTGATGGTCAGCGCTGGAGCGCGGCGATGGCCTATCTCAACCAGGCCCTGTCGCGCCCGAACCTGACCTGCGTGACCGAGGCCCGCACGACGCGGATCCTCCTGGAAAAGCGCCGCGCCGTCGGTGTCGAGTACGTGGTGGGCAAGTCGCGTGAAAAGCATGTCGCCTACGCCGATGCCGAAGTGCTGCTCAGCGCCGGCGCGGTGCAGTCGCCGCAGATCCTGCAGTTGTCAGGCATCGGCGCGCCGGACGACCTGACGCCGCAAGGGATCGCGGTGGCGCACGAGTCCAAGGGCGTCGGCGCCAATCTGCAGGACCACCTGGATGTCTGTGTTTCCTGGACCGCCAAGAACCTGAAGACCGCCTATTCGGCCAACAAGGGGCTGAACAAGCTGGGCGTTGGCATGAACTACATGTTCTTCGGCAAGGGCCTGGGCCGGCAACAGTTTCTTGAAAGCGGCGCGTTCCTGAAGTCGCGCCCGGACCTCGACCGCCCCGACCTCCAGATCCACGGCGTGCTGGCGATCATGCAGGACCACGGCAAGGTCGTGGTCGAGAAGGACGGCTTTACGCTCCACGTCTGCCAGCTTCGCCCGGAGAGCCGGGGCAAGGTGGGTCTGCGTTCGGCCGATCCGTTCGATGATCCGACCATCCTGGGCAACTATCTGGCCACTGAGGAGGATCGCCGCGCCATTCGCGAGGGCGTCCGTATCGCCCGCGAAACCGTCGCCCAGGCCGCTTTCGATCCCTACCGCGACGCCGAATATGCGCCGGGCGCCGACGTCAAGTCGGACGCCGACCTCGACGCTTGGATCCGCGCCAAGGCCGAGACGATCTACCATCCCGTCGGCACTTGCCGAATGGGTGTGGCGGGCGACCCGATGGCCGTGGTCGACGACCAACTCCGGGTCCAGGGCGTGCAGGGGCTGCGCGTGATCGACGCCTCGGTCATGCCGACCTTGATCGGCGGCAACACCAACGCCCCGACGATCATGATCGCCGAACGCGCCGCCGACCTTATCCGGGGCAAGGCGCCGGCCGCACCGCTGGACGTTCCTGTCTATGAGGACGGCCGCGCGGTGGCGGCGGAGTAGGAAGACGCCCAGGCGCTCGCCCCGGTTAGATCAATCGGGCGAGCGCTGCGGACGCTAAGCGATCCTTCGTCCGTCCAGAGTGGCCAGGCGAAGGCGCGGCATGTCCTGATTGCCGTCGCCCAACGGCTTGATCTCGCGCAGGCCCAGCTCATAGGCCGGACGGCCCATCAGGCGCGCCATCATGGCGATTGGCTGGTAGAGGCCCAGGAACCGGTCTGTTTCCCCGCTGGCGCCCTGTAGTGGAGCGAACAGCACCTCCATCCCGACCGAGGGCACGCCGTGGGCGCGGATGTCGGCGGTGACGACCACCGGCGTGCGCCGCTTGCGGGCGACATCCAGGGCGCTCTTCAGTTCAAGGCGATGGGCCAGGGCCCACAGCGACAGGGCGTCATGGCCGCGAAGATCGCGCGCGTGCAGGTCCGAGACGAAGCCGCCGGCCAACCGGAAGGGCAGCTTGCCGCCTTCGCGGCCCAGCACGAACACCTGGGGCAGAAGCTCCAGGAATTCACCAGGATCGATGTCAGCGCGGCGGGGCAGGGCGGCCTCGCCCTTCTTGGCGCGCCAATAGTCTATCAACCGTTCCGTGCTTGGATGGAACATCGTCGTCCCCTGGCGGGTCCTTGCGCGGCTGTTTTTGACCGCACAGGGCTTGCTGGGAGAACCGGGCCAAGCGCTCAACCGTCCCATTCTGGAGCAAATCCGGGCAAGACGGTCGTCTCGGCCCGTTTCTTGCTTAACCACAAGCGGTACGACCCGAGGTGAAGGGAAACGCCGGATGAAGGCGCCGAAACTGAACATGCGCGTATGGATGATCGCGCTTGGGGCGATGCTCGGCGGGCTGCTTGTGGGGGGCGCGGCCTATGCCGCTGGCTGCACCAACGCCTGCCCGCCGCCGCCGCCGGTGTGCTGCAAGCCGCCGCCGCCGCCGCCCAAGCCCCCCGCGCCGCCGACCGGCTGCTGTGGCGGTGGTCACAACGTCAACATTCCCGGCGTCAACGTGAACATCGGCTCGACCGTGATCGTCAACGCGACGACGAACGCCACGGCGATCGCAAACTCTGGCGCGACGTCCGGCGCGTCGGCCGGAGCCGGCTCGACCGCTGGCGGCGTGGTCAACTACTACGGCGGCGGTGGCCACGGCGGATACTACTCTGGCCCAATGGCCACGGGATATATCCAAGGCCTGAACGTCGAGGGCGCCGAGGTCCGTCGTCGCCAAGCCTATGAGGCGACGCGCACGCGCACCCGCCGCGTCATTGTCCGCGCTGTTTGCCTGGACGACCGCGACGTGCCGCATCCGGCTTCGCAGGTGACGCCAGACCGCGAGATCGACGACGCCTATGACGGCGAACTGTACCGCTGCATCGCCGGCGCGCGTCTGCAGTACGTGATCGCCGAGTACGCCGGCCATATCGATATCTCGACTGGCGCGCCGGGTCAGACCTATATCTGCCGCAAGGGCGAGGCGCTCTACTACGCGCGCGGCGCGGCCGCTGGTCAGGCGATTGTGTCGTGCCGGCCGCAGCTTCCCGCTCGCGACTGCAATGAGCGCTCGTTGCTGCGCCGCTTCGGCGCCGGCGTGAAGATCCTGAGCATGCTGACGACCGAGACCTACACCGCCTATCGCGAGGAAACGGTGCAGGAGCGCCAGACGCTCTCCACCAGCTTTAGCCTGGATGGCGGCGTCGGCGGCGTTGTCTACTAGGCGCTAGGCCGCTCTCCAAATCGAAAGGCCCCGGTCTTCACCGGGGCCTTTTTTGTGCGCTCTACTTGGCCGCCGCAGCGGCTTCCGGCTTGACCAACAACACCCAGGACTTGTCGTCGGCGAGGTAGGTCTGCGCCGCCTTCTGCACGTCGGCCGGCGTCACGCGGGAGAGGCCCGCGATCACCGACCGTGTCGCGTCCAGCAAGCGTGGATCCGTCTGAGCCCCCGACAGCGCGCCAACCCAGTACTCGTTGGTCACGCGCGCCTTCTCGATCGCGTCGATCCTGGGCTTCTTGGCGCGTTCGAGTTCATCGGCGCTCACCGGCTTGTCACGCAGGTCGGCCGCGATCTTGCGGATCGAGGCGACAACGCCATCCAGCTTCTCCGGAGGAACCTCCAGGCTGACGGCCAGATAGCCCCAGTCCTCGAAGACCACGCTGGCGGTCGCCGAGGCGTTGGGCGAATAGGTCGCCCCCTGCTTTTCGCGCAGCTCGTCGGTCAGGCGCAGCTGCATGACCTGGCCCAGCACCGAGACGTCCCGCGACCGCTGCAGGTTGGAGAACAGGTCATCGGTCCGCCAAGTCATGAACAGGGCCGCCTGGTCGGGACGTCCCTTGTGCGTGCGAACGACCGGCTGTGCGGACGGCGCCGGGAAGGGGGCCCTCTCGGCGCCGGGCAGTGGCGGGTCACCGGGACGCGCGGGCAGGGCGCCGAAGGTGTCGGCGACCGCAGCGATCGCCTTGTCCACCGTGGTGTCGCCGACGATGACGATCTCCAGGTCGCCCTTGGCCAGCGGATTGGCCACGGCCGCCTTCAGGTCGTCCAGCGAGGCCGACGCGATCTGCTCGCGCGATGGGAACGTCCAGCGCTGGTCGCCCCCATGCATCAGGCCGCCCAGATCGCGACCGAGCACGCCGCCGGTCGTGCTCTGCAACTGGTCATGCAGCGTGCCGTAGCTGGTCTTGATGCGATTGAACGCTTCCGGTCGCCAACCCGGCTCGCTCGCAAACGCCGCCAGCACCTGCAGCTCCGTCGACAAGTCCTCCGGCCGGGTGCGGCCGTTCAGGGTGAAGGCGTCATCCTCGACGCCCAGCTGGGCGTTCCAGATCTTGCCCGTGAGCACGCGCTCCATGTCCTGAGCGGTGATCTGCTTGAGACCGCCCTCGATGAAGGCCGACCCGGACCAGAGCGGGCTCTGCTTGTCCGACGGCATGTCGAGCAGACCGTGGCCGGCGCGCACCTTCACCACGACCTGATCGTTCCGGAACTTGGTCGGCTTGACCGTCAGCCGCACGCCGTTCTCGAAGCGCACGAAGACGGCGTCGAGATCCGAGACATCCTTCTGCTCGGCGACCTTGCCGGTCGGACCGAAGCTGGAATAGGGCCACACGGTTACGCCCGGCGCTGCGGGCGGGGTCACCGGCTGGGCCTTGAGGTCCTCGTAAGCCTTCAGAATCGCCGGCTCGCCCCCCTCGACGGCGGTCGGCGCAGCCAGGATCAGCAGCGGGCCCGAACCGACGAAGGCGCTCTTGAGCAACGCGTTGACGCGTTCGGCCTTCAGGTCCTTCACCATGATGTCGAAGGCGGCGAGGTTCTGGCTGGGCGAGGTGATCACCTCACCATCCCCCAGCGTGCCGACCAACTGGTTGGCCAGGGCGGGCGTGCGTTGGGTGGCCTCGCCCGCCGCTGCCGCGACCAGAGCGGCGCGGGTGGAGGCGATTTCGCGGTCCAGCTCATCCTGACGCACGCCAAACTGGACGGCCCGGCGTTGCTCGGCGTCGAGCGCGGTCAGGGCTTCACGCCAACGGCCGGGCTGGGCCGTGGCGCCGAAGGTGGTGACGCGGACCGTGCCGTACTGGTCACCCTTGAAGGCGCCGCCGGCGATGAACGGCGGTTCGGCGGAGCGCCCGAGAGCCTGCATGCGCCGGTTCAGAACGGCGAAGGCCAGATTCTCCAGAACCTCGCGTTCGTCGACCGCCTTGGTTTCGAGCAGGCCGTCCGGCTTGCGGGTCCAGGTCATCTGCACCGACCAGGGCGCGCCAGCCTCGACGATCATCTTGGCTGTCGGGCCGCGCTTGGCCACCGGCCCCACGTCAGGGTCCTTGCCATTCGGGCCCTTGCCGACCCAATCGCCGAACTTGCTCTTGATCTTGGCTTCCATCGCGTCGACGTCGAAGTCGCCCACCGCGACCAGCACAGCGCGCTCCGGACGATAGTAGGCCTCGTAGAAGTCGCGAATTCGCTGGGCGGGGGCGGTCTTGAGGACCTCGGTCTTGCCGATCGGAATGCGCTTGGGCGTCAGCTGGCCTTCCATCTGGGCGGTCAGCGTCTTGATGGCCACGCGATAGCCGGGCGTATCGCGGGTGCGCTCCTCGGACAACACGACCCCGCGCTCACGATCGACGGCTTCCGGGGCGATCGTCAGCTCACCGGCGGCTTCGCGCAGCAGCATCAGCGAGGTGTCGACCGTGCCGTCATCGGTTTTGGGCAGGTCGAGCTGGTAGATCGTTTCGTCAAAGCCGGTCGAGGCGTTGGTGTCGGCGCCGAACGCCAGACCGTGGCGCTCCAGGATCTTGATCATCTCGCCTTCCGGCACGTTCTTCGAGCCGTTGAAGGCCATGTGCTCCAGGAAGTGAGCGAGGCCCTGCTGGTCATCGGCCTCCATCAGCGAGCCGGCGTCGAACCAGAGGCGCAGTGCGGCCTGGCTGGGCGGCGTGGCGTTCTTGCGCAGGGCGTAGCGCATGCCGTTGGGCAGCACCCCGAAGCGCCAGGCCGGATCGGGCGCGACATCCGAGAGCTCCTGGGCCCATTGGCCGGGCTTCAGATCGCTCACCTTGGGTCCCGCAAGCGTCGGCGCTTCCGGCGTCCGCGGCGCGGACGCTTCGCCCGTATCCTTCTTCAGCAGCGGGATGGAAGGTTTGGGCAGTTGGGAGCAGGCGGCGACCGAGAGGCCGGCAGCGGCGACAATCGCCAGGCGCGAAGCGCTGATCATCGAGAATCCAAGGCAGGAGAGAACAAGGCGCGCACCTTGGCCGTCCCGCATGGCGCACGCAAGGCGCGAGGTAGGCGGCTTTGCGCCCGGCCGATCTTAAGCGGCGGCGACGTCGCCGGTCTGACGACGCAGGCGCCAGAACCGGATCGTACGCAGGGCCGAGTCTCGCGGCAGGTTGGCGTAGAGCTCGCCGTAAGCCTTGGCGCGCATCATGACGTCCTCGGTCTGGTCTAGGATCAGCAGCGCAAAGGTCAGGAATAGCGATCGATCGAAGTCGGCCGCCTTGCAGATCACCGCAAGGGCGTCCATCTCCCGCCGCTCGAGGATCTTGCGCGCGGTGTGGAAATCCACCTGAGCCATGTCCGCCAGCGCGACAAGGAACAGTGTCGTCTTCTTGCCGCGGAGCATGTTGGCCAGGATCTGCGGCGAGATCTGCGCCTTGGCGCGGAGCGTCCGGAATTCGCGCTCAGCTTCGGCGTGGTCTGGCGGCAGCGCACCGTCTTGCTCGGCGACCCGTTTGCGGCCGGCGGCCAGCGCGGCCTCCAGAGTCGCTGGATCCATGCCGGCGTTCTTTTCCATGATTCGATCCCGAAGCCGGGCCTCGACCATGAAGTACATCTCGTTCAGCAGATCGACGGGCAGGCTTTGCCGGTCGATCACGGCTTCGTGGAGGGCGGGGTTGGCCGCTGCGCGATCCACGACGGTCTCGTGCGCTTCGCGGGACAGCACCGCGCCTTCGTTACGGAGCAGGACGCCCAGCGTCTGGTCGTCGCCGCGTGCGACGATCGCGTCGGAGACGACGCTTGAGACGCTGCTGCGCTGCGAGATCGCCCGCAGGTGATCCTGGCCCTGGGTGCGGGCGACGTGCAGCAGGTCATCGTCGGTGAGGACTCTGGAGCTGCGCAGGATCGGCGCGGCCACGGTGATGGAGTCCGCCGCCAGCGTGCGGGAAAGCCCAGCCGGCGGCGTCGCCGTTTCACTGAGGCGCTGCGCCAGCTCGGCCTTGACGGCTTCTTCCATGTCGCCGGCCAGCTGGCTGAGCACGTCGTCGAAGAGGCCCATTTCGACGCTATTGTGGCCGTCCCCCTGGAAAAACAGGTCGGTTACGCCGCGTAGCAGTTCGCGGCGCTTGGCGCTGGAGGGCTCGTTGGCCAGAGCGATGAGGTCGTGGATACGCGATTGCATTAAAGACCGCCGTCGTTTTCGGCGCGCCCGGACCACTCGCCGCCGTCTTGAAGGCTGGGTTTGGCTTCGTCCGTCTCCGCAGCGGGCGGCGGCGCGATCAGAACCATGCGCGAGGGGCCCGCGGCGGGAATGGGATCAGGCGTCATGCCGAACTGGCGTCCGACCGAGTAGGTTCGAGCGCCCACCTGGCCGGGCTGAAGCTGGGTCACGGCGCTGGGGGGCTGCGCCGGCGCGCCGCCGGCCAGGGCAGGCGGCGGCGCATCATAGAGGCTCTGCGGCAATGGCGCCGAGGGAGCGGGAGCCTGGGGCGTGAAGGCCGCCGGGACGGGCGCCGAGGGTTGCCGGATCTGGGCTTGAACCTGCGACGGCTCACGCGCCCACCAGGGACGCTGCTCCGCGGTTTCGCCGGGCGCCGCCACAGAGTCGCGCTTGCCCGCCCAGCCGAGGGTTCGCGCGCCATAGGCTGCGCCGTTATAAAGGGCGGGGCGGCCGTCCAGCGCGGCAGGCGCGCGCGCCGGGGCGGGGCCGTATCGCGTCTCGCGCGCACCCTCGGCCTGCGCGGCGGACGCGCTGGCCAGGGCGACGATGAGAGCAGCGAGACGCATGACGCGATCCAGGCGAAGTCTTTTCAGACGCCTATTCTGCGGTGCGCGCTTTAATCTTGGCCTAACGCCCTCGCCAAAAGTTGAGGAGTCGACGTTCCAGCGCTTCCATCACGGCGTGCAAGACCACGCCCAGCACCGCAAGGGTGAAGAGGGCGGCGAACACCTTGGCTGTCTGCAGGCGGTTGTAGGCCTCCAGGATGCGCCAGGCGAGGCCCTGGGCGCCGCCGGCGCCCGCCACGAACTCGGCGACCACCGCGCCGATCACGGCCAGACCTGCGGCGACCTTGTGTCCTTCCAGCAGGGCGGGAACCGCGGAGGGCAGGCGCAGGCGTGCCAGGCGTTGCAGCGGCGTGGCGCCATAGAGGTCGAACAGGCGCGCCAGATCCGGGTCGACGGCCTTCAGCCCGCTCAAGGCTCCGGAGAAGATCGGGAAAAAGGCCACGACGGCGGCGAGGCCGATCACCGCGCGCTCCGGGTGATCGATCCCGGCCCAGATCGTGACCAATGGGGCGATGGCCACCAGCGGCGTCACCTGCAAGGTCACGGCGATCGGACGCACGGCGTCCTCCAGCAGGCGGCTCAGGCTGACGACGAGCGCAAGGCCACAAGCGATCAGGCTGGCGATGACCAGCGCCAGCAAGGCCGTCGACAGCGTCGCCCAGGCGGAGCCCAGCAGAAGCGGCCATGACTCGGTAAAGGCCTTCCAGATCGCGCTGGGCGGAGGCAGCAGATAGGCTGGAACCGCCAGCGCCTTACAGGCCAGCTCCCATGCCCCCAGCATGGCGGCGATCAGGATCAGCGGCGCGAGGATCCGACTCATGCCGCGCGCTCGGTCGCGGCGGCGAGAAGGTTCGACACGGCCTCGGCGGCCGTGCGGAAGGTGTCGGTCGTGCGGAACCCAGCGGGGCGCTGGAGCGGCGCGTTGATGATCACCTCGCCCGCCATGCGACCGGGGCCTGGCGTCATCACCACCACGCGTCGCGCCATGTAAACGGCTTCTTCGACATTGTGGGTGACGAAAACGACGGCCGGCGCGCTATCGGCGGCCAGGGTCAAAACATCGTCGGCCAGCGTGCGGCGGGTGATCTCGTCCAGCGCCGCGAACGGCTCGTCCAGCAGCAGCAACCGGGGTCGCGTCACCAGCGCCCTGGCCAGCGACGCGCGCATCGCCATGCCGCCGGAAAGCTGGCCAGGACGGGCCTTCAAGGCGCCGCCGAGTCCGACCTTGGACAGCGCCTCGTCAGCGGCCGCGAGGGCGGCGGGCTTTGCGACGCCCGCCAAGATCAGCGGCAAGGCCACATTGTCCCGGGCTGACAGCCACGGCGCCAGGGTCGGCGCCTGGAAGACGACTGCAGTCTCGCCTTTGCCCGCCAAACGGGACACAAAACCCTGCGTCGGCTGCTCCAGGCCCGCGAGGAGCCGAAGCGCCGTGGACTTGCCGCAACCTGATGGCCCGACCAGGGCGATGATCTCGCCGGGATCGAGGGACAGGTCGAACGGACCCAGCGCCCGTCCCCGGGCGTAGTCGACCTCGACGCGGGAGAGGCTTGCGATGGGGGCGCTCATGAGCCCTTGGGCAGGAACTGCAGGGTGTAAGCCTTCTTGTAGTCCATATCCTTGGGGTAGACGCCCTGCTCTGAGGCGACCTTGAAGAACTCGGCCCAGCGCGCGTCGGTCATCTGGCCCACATCGCCCTTGCCGCCGTTGGCGCTGACGATGCCATACGACCGCATCTTCTCGCGCGCCTGGTCGAGGACATCCTGGGTCATCTCCGGATTGTCCTTCAGGATCGCCGCGTCGCCAGGCTTGGGGTCGCCATAGAGATACGAGGTCCAGCCGGCGGCGGTCGCCTCGACGAAAGCCTGCACGGCGGCGGGGTTCTTGGCGATCAGGCTATCCGGCACCAGAGCGAACGAGGCGTAGGCGGGATAGCCGCTGTCCGCCAGCAGGAACACCGCAGGCTTGATCTTGCCTTCCTTTTCGATGAGGTACGGCTCGCTGGTGGCGTAGCCTTGCTGCACGACGCGCTTGTCAGCCAGGAACGGCGCGGACGAATAGTTGTACTTGCGCACCTGATCGTCGGTGAAGCCGTACTTGGCCTTCAGCCAGACCCAGAAGGCGGTGATCGAGGCGTCCGACAGCAGGATCGGCCGGCCCTTCATATCGGCGATGCCGTTGATGCCCTGGTCGGGGTGCGCGATCAGGACCTGAGGGTCCTTCTGCATGAAGGCCGCCACGGCTTTGACGGGCGCGTTTTCCTTGGCCAGGTTCATGATGATGAAGCTGTTGGAGCCGACGCCGACATCAACCGCGCCGGTGGCCAGCAGTTGCGGCACATTCACCGCCGGACCGCCCTGGATCAGCGTCACGTCCAGACCGCGCTTTTTGTATTCACCGGTCGCCAGCGCCTGATAGTAACCGCCGAGTTCGGCCTGAGCGCGCCAGTCGGTGGCCAGCTTGATGGGCGTCTGGCCGTTCGGTGCGGCCTCGTCCTTCTTGGCCGGCGAGCAGGCGGCGAGGAGGGCCATCAGGCCCAAGGCGGCGAAGGCGCGGCGCTGCATCGAGGACATCTCCCATTATCCTCGGCCAAGTTAGGGGCGTCGGCGAGGAGTTCCAAGCCACAACCCAAACCCGCGGCTTCGGCGTCTTGGGGGAGGCTAGTTTGGCGCCGGCGTATCGGGCCGTGGGTGCAGCCAGCGCTCGACCTTGGCGTAGAGCACCTCTCGCTGAATCGGCTTGGCGATGTGGTCGACCATGCCGGCGGCGTAGCAGCGCTCGACCTGGCGGGGCAGGGCGTCGGCGCTCATGGCGATGATCGGCGCCTTGCCGGTGGGCGTGCGCAGGGCCTTGATCGCCCGCGTCGCCTGCAGTCCGTCCATCAACGGCATGTGGATGTCCATCAGAATGAGGTCATAGGCGCCGGTTTGCGCTTTCTCCACCGCCTGTCCGCCATTTTCGGCCAGATCCACCTCATACCCGACCAGGGTGAGAAGCGCCGCGGCGATCTCAAGATTGATGGCGTGGTCGTCGACGATCAGAATCCGCGCAGCGCCGGGCTCCGGGGGCTTCGCCGGCTCAGGCTCGGGTCCTGGCTCGGCGACGGGTGCGTAGAGCTCCACCCAGAAGCACGAGCCCCGGCCCGGGACGCTGTCGACACCGATCTTGCCGCCCATAACGTCGACCAGAGCCTTGGCGATCGCCAGGCCGAGTCCCGCGCCGCCATGTAGGCGGCTCGGCGAGCTGTCGGTCTGTGAGAAGCGCTGGAAGAGCAGGCCTTGCTTATCGAGCGCAATGCCGACACCGGTGTCAGCGATCTCGAACCGCAGACGGTCCTCCAGATCGCCCGGCTCGATGATCAAGCGTGCGCCGATCCGGCCTTCGTCGGTGAACTTCACGGCGTTGTTCAGCAGGTTGATCAAGACCTGCCTCAGGCGATCGGCGTCCAGATCGTGCAGCACCCCGAGGGGATCGAGGATCTCCAGGTCCATCGACAAGCCCTTGGCGCGCGCCTCGGGGGCCATGATCGCAACCGTATCCTGGAGCAAGGCCGCTGCGGAGGTTGGGCCTGGCAGAAGCTCGATCTGGCCCGCCTCGACGCGCGAGAAGTCCAGGATGTCGTCGACGACCGTCAACAAGGCGGCGCCCGCGCTATCGATCAGATTGACCTGACGGCGGGCGTCGGGCGGCAGGTCTTCGCGCGCGGCGAGCAGTTGGGCGAAGCCGAGCACGCTATTCAGCGGCGTGCGGATCTCGTGGCTCATCGTGGCCAGGAACTCGGTCTTGGCCTCGGTGGCGGCCAAGGCGCGGCCGCGCGCGGCGCGGGTCAGCAGCTCGCGACGGAGCAACAGGCGCTTGAGCCGGTTCTGCTGGCCAAAGGCCAAGCCGGCGGCGAGGCAGGTGTAGAACAGGACGCTCGTAAACACCTGGATCGTCCGGGCTTGGACGACGGGATCCTGGGTCGGGTTAAAGGGAGACGACCCCGATGATACGGCCAACGGCATCATGATCCCGATGGTCAGGAACGCCGCGAGCGCGGCGCCTCGGGCCCCAAGCCGGTAGGCGGCCGCCAAGGTCACCGGAAAGATCAACACTGGCGGCGCGCCGGCCGCCGGGTGCGCGCAAAGCAGGGCGATCGTGCCGACGCCGAACATCAGCAGCAACTGCTCGGTCCACGGACGGTGGAAAGCGCGCCTGTGCTCGGCGTCGATCAGCACCAGGGTGGCAGGCAGCGCGACAGCGAGGCCAAGCGCGCTGCGCAGGAACCAATCGATTAGGGTTTCCACGAAGGGCGCGCCGTAACCGAAATGGAAGGCACTCGCGCAGACCAGCGCCGAAACGAGAGCGATCGGCGTTGTGATTGCGGGCATTTGCGCCAGGGAGCGCATGGTCCGCACGCGCGGGGCGCCATTCCAGAACCGATGGCAGACAGCCCAGACCGCCCCGGCCTCACAGAGATCGACGATGGCGTACAGCAGAGCCGATAGCAGTTCGTCGCCCGCCAGGAGGCTCACCGTGAGATGAGATACGATGAACACGCCAGCCAACATCGGGCGACGGGCGCCCGTGAGCGTGAACAGCCCAGCGGCCAGGAACGCGTTGGCGGGCCAGAAGGCGGCGACCCCCAGCGTCGCGCGGGTCAGGTACTCGCTGAAAGCGATCGCTGCGACGATCGTGCACGACAAGGCCAGCAGCAGAACCGCTTGCCGCCTCTCCTCATGAAACGCCAAACTCAGCGTCATCGTGAAGTCGTTCCCAAAGCCGAAGGCGCCAGGCAGGTTCGCGCGGATCGCGTGAAAGTCCTGATCGCCGAACAAGGCCATGACGCGTAGCGTGCCGCCACGAGATCGTCGCCACAGGCGCTACATTACGACTGCACAAACCGTTCGCGCCTAGCAATCGATGGCTGTGCCATTTCGTCGCACACCTTTGCGCTGAAGACGGCCATCCGGCGACCGGCGGTCAGCTCGCCAAGCCTTCCTTCTTTTCCTCCAGTTCCAGCCACTCCATCTCGGCTTGCTCGAGGTCGGCGCGCGCCTTGTCGAGGGCTTTCATCGTCTTGTCGAAGGTGACTGGATCGCGCGTGTAGAGGTTGGGGTCCGCCAACGCTTCTTCGAGCTTGGCGATGATCGCCGGGCTCTTGGCGATCAGCGCCTCGCATTCTTCCAGGCGGCGCTGGTCCTTGTAGGAGAGCTTGACGCTCTTCTTCGGCGGAGCAACCGGCGCGGCGCTTGCGGGCTTGGTGGCGCCCTTCGACACAGGCGCGAACGCGGTTCCGGACTTCGAGGCTTTGAAGAAGTCCGGATTCTGATCCATCAGGTCGGTCCAGCCGCCCGGGGTCTCCACGACCTTGCCCTTGCCGTCGAGGGCGATGGTGGAGCTGGCCAGGCGGTCGATGAAGTCGCGGTCGTGGCTGACCAGGATCAGCGTGCCGTCGAAGTCGGCCAGCAGGTCCTCCAAGAGGTCCAGCGTGTCCATGTCCAGGTCGTTGGTCGGTTCGTCCAGCACCATCAGGTTGGTGGGGTTGGCCAGCGCGCGCGCCAGCAAGAGGCGATTGCGCTCGCCGCCCGACAGGCTGGTGACGGGCTGGCGCAGCTGGGCGTCGGTGAACAGGAACTCCTTGGCGTAGCCCGCCACATGCTTGGGGTGGCCGCGGACGATGATCGAGTCCCCGCCGCCGGGCGTGAGGAAGTCCCAGACGGTGATCTTGTCGGACAGGGCCATCCGCGCCTGGTCGATATAAGAGACCTCGAGATTGGTTCCGAGCTGCACCGAGCCGGCGTCCAGCTCCAACTCGCCCAGCAACAGCTTGACCAGGGTGGTCTTGCCGGCGCCGTTGGGGCCGACCAGAGCGACACGGTCCCCGCGCAGGATGCGGGTCGAGAAGTTCTCGACGATCGTGCGATCACCGAAGCGCTTGGTGACGCCCTTGGCCTCGACCACGCGCTTGCCGGAGGTCCCGGCCGACTCCACGGCCATGGTCATGGTTCCGCGCAGTTCGGACTGGCGGTCCTTCTTCTCGGCGCGGAGAGCCAGCAGCGCGCGGCGGCGGCCTTCGTTGCGGGCGCGGCGGCCTTGGACGCCGCGCGCCAGCCAGGCGTTTTCCCGCTCCAGCACCTTGTCCAGGCGCCGGGCCTCCTCGGCGTCGGCGGCCACGATCGAGTCCGCCCAGGCTTCAAACTCTGAGAAGCCCTTGTCCAGGCGACGGATCTTGCGGTGCTCCAGCCAGAAGCAGCGCTCGGTGACGCGGTTGAGGAAGGCGCGGTCGTGGCTGACGATCAGGGCGGCGCACTTGGAGGCGGCCAGCTCGTCTTCCAGCGTCTGAATGGCGAAGATGTCCAGGTGGTTGGTCGGCTCGTCCAGCAGCAGCACGTCAGGCTGCTCGGCGAAGGCGCGCGCCAATGCGGCGCGGCGCGTCTCGCCGCCGGACAGGCCCTTGGCGCTCTTGTTGGGATCCAGACCGAAATCGGCGAGTGCGGCCTGGGCTTCATAGTCCTGGGCGCCGCCGGCGGTGGCGTACTCCAGCAGGGTCTCGCCGGTGATCTCTGGTTCCTGGCTGACATAGACGACCTTAGCGCCGGGCTGCACGGCGCGTTCTCCGCTATCGGCCTCGACGCCCTGGGCCGCCAGGATCTTCAGCAGGGTCGACTTGCCCGCGCCGTTGCGCCCGACGAGGCAGGCGCGCACGCGCGGTTCCAGCGCCAGGTCAACGCCGTCGAACAGCGGCTTGGCGCCGTCGGCGAGGCGGACGTCTTTAAGAGCCAGTACGGGCGCGCGGGCGGGAGAGGCCATGGTGTCTGAATACGGGGTCGAGGCGGCGGAGCGTCGCGGGAGGAGAGGGCGTATAGCAGGCCAGAGGCCGAAGGAACGCCAAATTCTCGATCACGCTCGGACACGCGCGGACCTTGGTCGCTAGGCCCTGCGCCTTAGTTCCCGGGGGCGTTGACGTTGAAGCTGGCGTTGTTGCCGATCGCGGTCGAGACGCCGGTGACCTGCCGCCCGCTGGACACGACGCTGGACGAGGACGATGCGCCGACGTCGGCGCTGTTTGTCTGGGTGTTGTTGACGCTCATCCGGCCATTGCAGCGTGAGCAGGCATAGCCGGTAACGGCGTTGCCCATGGCGGTGGCGGTCGTCACCGTGTCGTAGCCGTCCTGCCCGACGAAGCTGGCGGTCGCTTCGACTCCGCCGCCGGTATTGGTCTGGATGTTGTCGAGCACCAGTTCGGTCCCGATATTGTTGACCTGCGACGAATTGCCGGCGGCGTAGGCCGTGGTTTGGGCCGCGCCGAACAGGTACGAGGTCCCTTCGGCCTGGCCGCGCACATAGGACGTGTTCCACTGGTTCGAGGTCACGTCCGCCAGCGGGCCTTCATTGGTGACCGACAGGTTGTTGCCCGTCGCCGTCGCTGCGGTCGACGTGAGATTACTATTGCCGTAGGCCGTGAACTTGCTGGCCTGGGTCACGTCAGCCGTGTTGGCCTGATCGGTGATCGCCCGAACAGCCGACTGGTTAGCGCCGCCGATGTTGATGTTGTTGCCCGCAGTCGTTGCGGTGACCGCGCTGGTTCCCGAGACGTAGCCGACGATCGCGCCGCCGTCCGCCAGCACATTGGCGGTCGTGGACTGGCTGATCCGCGCGCCGGCCGAGCCATTGTCGAGCGTCACGCCGGCGCTGTTGCCAATGGCGAGGGTGGACTGGGTCAGGTCGGACGCTTCAGCGTTGGCGGCTTCGACCTGGCCGCGCGCGGTGACGGCGGCCGAGTTGGTCTGCACCGCGAAGGCTGAGATCGTGCCATTCGAGGCGGCGAGGGCGGCGGCGTTGCCCACGGCGGTCGTCCGCACCGCGCTCGAGGCGCCCGCATTGCCGGCGACGTCGACCACGCCGTGGCCGTAGACGACCCCCTGGTTGTCCTGGTTCGAGGTCACGGCGGCGTCGGAGTTGGTCACGCCGACCGACACGCCATTGGCCTGGGCGGTGGTGCTGGCCGTCACGCCGTCGCTGACCGTCTGGACGTTGAGGGTCTGCTCCGAGAAGATCTCGCCCAGATTGATCTGGTTGTTGAGGACCGGGCTCGGGGTGGTCGTCTGGCTAGTAGCGACCCCGCTTAGCATCACGGATATCGGGATCGCGGCGAGCGTTCCAGCGAGACGGGTCATCGCGGGTCTGCGCATTGTTCGTTCCCAGATTGTTGTAGGCCGGCGTGAAGGCGCCTGTCTGTCCGACGGTGGCGTCACCGAACGGATCAAAACGCAGGCAGCTTTCCGGACCAGGCATGCCGTAGAGGTTGGCGGCCATCTCGACGGTCGCGCGCTCGATCAGGGCGCGGACCGCAAGCTGCATCGGCTCCAGCGCCCCGCGACCGGCGGAGATGTCGAAGAGGTTGCCATTCAAGAAGTCGAAGACGCCGGCGCTGATTTCGCGGCCGACGACCTGCTTCTGATACGAGATCACGTCCACCACCTCGAGGGTGCGGGTGTTCACCAGGCGCAGGTCCAGCGCGATGTTCATGATGAAGACGCGACGGCGGAAGTTGCCCTTCAGCCCGTCGGTGTCCTTGTCGCCGGCATAGGCGTCAATGCCGGCCGACCGAATGTTGTAGTTCAGCTCGGTGATGCCGCCGATGACATAGAAGTCGGAGCCCGGCACCTGACCGGCCAGGATCTTGCGGAAGTCCGCCGGCGCGTCGGGCGCCGGGTTGGGACGATCCGAGATCAGCTTGTTGTTGGCGTACTTCAGCTCGAACTCCGACACCGAGGTGTCGAAGCGTTCGACCAGCGGCATGCCAGCCTTGGCGAAGGCCGAGACGGCCATCAGCGAAGCGCCTTGGGTGACCTTGCGGCCCGAACCGTCGGACTCTTCCTTGCCGGTGTAGTCGGCGATGCGGCCGATCGCGATACGCGGCGCGACGATGCGGTTCGTGCGGGCGTACTGGTTCAGGCAGACCAGCGCTGAAGAGTAATCGGTGGGATTGGCGGTCACCGGCGCGGTGCCGATCGGCTTGGCGTAGTTGCCGGCCGTCGAGGCCACGGGCGTGCTGCCGCAGGCGCTGAGCGCCGCTGTCGCCAGCAAGGCCAGGACCAGCCCTGTGCGCTTGACCATCATTTGGGAGCGCCGCCCTTCACAACATTCGAGCCTGCGGTGACGTTGCCGGTGTTCACCTGACTGGAGTTGACGATGACCGTGTTGTTGTTGCCCTGGGTGATGACCGTGAGGTTGTTGCCAATTGCGGTGGAGCCGGCGTAGCCGCCGACAGCGCCAACGCCCGAATAGGCGTCGAGCGACCCCGAGCTGCGGCTGGAGGAGAAGACGCTCTGGTCGGAGCCAGTCAACATGACGCCGTCCACGATCACCCGGTTGCCGTTGGCGTCCCGGGTCGAATACTCGACCATCCGGCTTTCCTGGCCCGAGCTGCGGCCATAGCCGGCGTTGAACGAGGCCGAGTTGGTCGACATCGACTGCGCGTTGGCGAGGCCGCCCGCGCCGAGCGCAACGGCGACGACGAGCATCGCCACACGCTTCTTTGATTTCCGATGCCAGGCCATGAAAGGCTCCGCGACTGTCGACACGGAGCGGCAAGCAACCCTCGTGCCAAAAAGATACAGCGTCAGGGATAGACCCAAGGTCTCGAAAAATGGTTAAGCCCCGCGACGGGGTTCGAATCGTCGCACGAGCCCCTAGATAGAAGTCATGGACCAGCCCCCGCGCCCCGAACCGATCTTCAACGCGCCCTGGCCCGCGCTGCTGGTTGCGGCGGCTGTGATCGTCCCGCACCTCCTGCTGCAGAACGCCAGCCAGGACCTGATCTACTCCCTGGCCCTTGTGCCCCGCGAATTCTGGGAGGGCCGGTGGACGGGCGTCATCACCATGCAGTTCGTCCACGGCGGGTGGATCCACGCGATTATGAACGCCGTCTTTGGTCTGGCGTTCGGGGCGCCGGTCTCCCGCGTGCTGGGACTTAACGGCCGGGGAGGGGGAATCTTCTGCCTGTTCTACCTTGCCTGCGGCGTGGTCGCCGGCGTCGGCTTCGCCGCCATCCACCCTCAAGGCCTGAGCCCCGTCGTGGGCGCGTCCGGCGCCATCGCCGGCCTGATGGGTGCTGCGGCGCGCACCATGGACAGCGCACCCGGCCAACTCGGGCCTGTCTTCGGGCCGCGCGTGATTTCCCTGGGCCTGGGCTGGCTCGTGGTGAATCTGGTTCTTGCGGTGACCGGCAGTCTTCTGACGATGGGCGCAGGCGGCGTCGCCTGGGAGGCGCATCTGATCGGGTTTGCGGCCGGCGTGCTGCTGATCGGCCCGTTCGCGCGCTGGGCCGGTCCGCCCGCGAATGTCCCCGATACCCATTGAGGCCCAAGCCCCATTGATTGAAGACCCGCTTTGGAGGACCCTCGTTCTATAAAGAACAAGGGAGGACAAGCTGTGCTGGTTTCTCAGATCCTCAAGGACAAGGGTGATCTCGTGTTCACGGCCTCTCCTCAGGAGACGGTCGGCGCCGCAGCGGCGTTGCTTCATACCCGGCGGGTCGGGGCCATGGTCGTCGTCGATGAAAAGGAAGCTGTCGTCGGCATCGTATCCGAACGCGACATCGTCCGCATGATCGCCAAGGAAGGGGCCGCCGCGCTCTCCAAGCCGATCAGCGGCTGCATGAGCGCCAATGTCGTCTTTGCTCAGCCTGACGAGTCGATCGACGCGCTTCTGGAAAGAATGACCGACCGCCGTATCCGCCACCTGCCTGTGGTGAACGGGGAGCGCCTGGCGGGGATCATCTCGATCGGCGACCTCGTAAAGTACAAGATCAGCGAAACCCAGGCCGAGGCCGAGGGACTGAAAGCCTATATCGCAGCGGGCTGAGCCGGGATCGACCGGCTCCCTCTATATATGCTGCGCTCTATAGAGGGAGCGCCGCATATATAGAGACTGGCGCCGCTAACTCTCGATCAGCTCAGCGCCGGCGCCCTTGGCGGCGTCGGCCAGGCTGTAGCCTTCCAGAACGCCGGCGGTCGCGTCGCGGGCGCGGAGCAGCGCCTCACGCAGGGCGCAGCTCGCCAGGTCGCGGCAGTCCTCGCAGCGTCGGAACGCGGTGCGGCTCACGCAAGGCGTCAGGGCCAAAGGGCCGTCGACCAGTCGGATGATCTCGGCGAAGCTGATCGCATCGGCCTCACGCCCTAATACATAGCCGCCGAACTTGCCTCGCCGGCTGATCACCAGGCCCTCGCGCGCGAGAGACAGAAGGATCGCTTCAAGAAACTTGCGCGGCGCGTCGGCGCGCTCGGCAAGTTCTCCGGCGGTGACCTGGGTGTCGGCGCGCGCCAGTTCGATCATGGCGCGAAGCGCATAGCGAGCCTTCTGGGACAACATGGTGGCAGGGCGCCTTGATGGAACGAGCATGGCCCCAGCGGGCGCGCTCTATAGAGTGGTGCGCGTTCTGAGCGAGGCGTGCTTTCCGCGCAAGTCTTGCATGACAACGTTCATGCACAGGGAATGCCGCCCGGTGGGGATGAAACGCCGATTTCACGCTTGCCGCCTCGGGAGAGGGGGCCTAGAAGCCGCCCCTCGCTTCGGGGCCGCGCGCCACGGACCGGAACTTGAGCCTCTCGGGGCTTGCGTTTCGCAACGTGGATCGCTAGGTTCCCCAGCCTCAGTCGAATCTCTTCGAGCTCGCGGCGCTCCTCTGGCGCGCCAACGGCAGTTTTTGTGCTCAGAACCGGCCTGGTCGGGAAGGGCAACAAAAATGAAAAGTTCGGTTGACCTAGGAATTCGGTTTCGATAGAAGCCGCGCTCCTTGGAAATGCTGAGTAGTTCGAAAGAGCTTCTAAGTATTTCCGCCCAGAAGAGCATCGCTTTTTCTTAGAAAAAGTTGCTTGACTGGATCTGGTGACTTCTTTAGAAGCTGCCGGCTCCGCAGAAAGCCTTCGGGTCGGGCGCGGAGAGAAAGTCAGAAAGTTTTGAAAAAAACGATTTGACAGGGAAAACGAGGTTGGATAGATAGCCGCCTCCGCCGACATCGGGCGCTAAACGATGGGGCCGCCGGGAG
>NZ_JAVDXI010000009.1:0-140416 GCF_031457805.1 Caulobacter sp. BE264
CGTGGCCGACCCACGTTCCTCTTCAGACAGGAGGATCCCGATGTCCCTCAGCGCCGAACAAATACCCCTCCCGCGCGAGCGGGTTAGTACGTTGGGGAATATCCGCGACGTCTTGGGGCGCTATCCGGGCATGCGCCTTCTCGCCATCGTTGGGGCGTCCCACAAGGGCTACTACGAGGCCTATCTCAACCAGATGCATGATGTGCGATTGATCGACGCCCGGACCATCCTGCGCTGAGCGTCTGATCAGGCCGCTTGGGTGAGCAAGCTCTTGATCAGGTCCATGGTCTGGGGCGAGCTCGCCAGCTGCTCGCGGGAGCTTGGGTCCTTGGCCAGTTTCAAGGCCTCGAACCGCGCCTTGTCGGCCACCGGCCCGGTGGGGCCAGCCTCCCCCATGGCCAGCTTGGCCAGGAGTTGCAGGCGGTGAGGCAGGGGCGCTGGCGCGCGGACCAACATGGTCAGAAGGCGCGTATCGGCCTCGATCAGCGCGCCAATTTCGCCGAGCTTGGCGCAAAGCGGCTCGTAGTCCTCGCGGACGAGGCCCGACCGGGTCAGCGACCGTTGCAGCGTCGCCAGATGATTGAGCTTGGCGACGGGCGAGTCCGGGCCCTGCCGCATTTCCTTCTCGAAGCGCATGGCGCTGATGTTGGCGTTGAGCCACCGCGACGCGTTTCGCTTGTTGACCGCCCCCATGACGTTTTCCGCCAGGCGGATCAGCATCTTGATTTCTTCATGGGCGGAGCGGTCGCGGCCTAGCAGTGACTCGATAAAGTCGCCGTTCAACAGCGTTTTCGACCGGGTCGTGAAGGCGACTTGGATGTCCTCGCCCTGCAGAATGCGCCCGGCGGCGGCGGTCAGCCCCATGGCCAATGACCGCAGGAACTCGATCTCGGCCTCGGCGTCGTTGGGCTTCAGGCGGCGAACGCCGTTGAGTTCGGTCAGCACGCGCTGGGCGATGGCCTTGCGCACGCTGGGGAAGTTGTCGCCGGCGAGCCATTCGCTTAGACGGCGCGCGGTGCCCGACAGCTCGGGCATGCAGGCGCGCACGCTGGGTTCGATGCGGATCAGGGCTTCCACGCCCGCGCCGCCGGTCAGGCGGGTCATGGCGGCGAGGGTGGCGCCGAGGTCGTCCTTGGTGTCGAGCAGATCCGCCATGCCGGCGCGCGAGCCGATGATCTCGGCCAGCGGCGTCTCGATGGCCTGGAGCGCGGCGGCGCGGGCGCGGGGCTCTGCGGGCGCGGCGTCGGCCAGGTCGAGCAGGCGCGCGATCTTGTCCGACCAGTTGGTCGCGGGCGCGATCGAAGCCGCAACGCCGGCGCCGAGCAGGAAAGCGCGGTCGGGGTCGGCGACCAGACGCTCGGCGGCCTTGGCGAAGCCTTCCTTGTCGAGGTCGGGAAGCGCGCCCTTCTTGAACGCCTTCATCAGGTTGGCGATCGTGCGCTCGACCAGCCCGTGGAAGTGACGCATGACCTCGTGCACGGACTGTCCGCGCGCTTCGGCCTCGGGAATGGCGATCTTCTGCAGCGCGTGCTGCAGGTCCGTGCCCGAGGCTTCCAGTTTTTCGACCAGGTCGGGGCGATGCAGCAGCTCGAACGGCGTCGCCTTATGGCGGGACAGCCAGCCTTCGAGCAGGCGGCCAATCCGGTCGCGGGCGTGTGCGGTGTAGAGATCGGCGGGCTGGACGCACAGCGGGTCCCGATCCTCGACCTCCTTCTTGGGCTTGCCGCCGTCGACAAGACCCTTGGTGAAGATGGAGATCGATTTGTACTCGCCCGTCGACGGATCGAGGGTTTCCTTGGTGACGCGCGAGGCGACCGCGCGGTTCTGGGTCAGGACGTCTTCGGCCGCCTGCAAGGCTTGCGCGCGGTTTTCCGTGGCGATCTCGAGCGTCCACTGCGCGCCGACTTTGCGCCGGACAAAAAGCTCGTAATGGACCTGGCTCATGTCCTACCCGCTCCAAGAGCGATAACTATGGCGTATGAGACCTTAAGGCGAAGTTGAGGATACTTGCCGGTGACCTGAGCGCCGCAATCACGCCTTTCTCGAGCCGCAAAGCGCCGACACAAGCAGGGAAAGCTTCGCCGCGCCGTGCGTTGAAGCTGTGACGCCCGACCGATAGGATCGGGCGAACACGGAAGGTGAAGGACACGTATCGACCCGATGGCCGCGATCACGCTCATTGACGACGACGAAAACATCGTTGCTTCGGTCTCGTTGGCCCTGGAGAGCCATGGCCATTCCGTGAAGGCCCATTACGACGGCGCCTCTGGGCTGGAAGCGGTGGAAGCCAGTCCGCCGGACCTGGTGATCCTCGATGTGAAGATGCCGCGCATGGACGGCATGGAGGTGCTTCGCCGGCTGCGCCAGACGTCCGAGATCCCGGTGATCATGCTGACGTCGAAGGACGACGAGATCGACGAAATCCTAGGCTTCAACCTTGGCGCCGATGACTACATGCACAAGCCCTTCAGCCAGCGGCTGCTGCTGGAGCGGGTGAAGGCTGTTCTGCGGCGCGCGCGCCCTGAGGAGGACGAGGCGTCCACCGCCGCCGGCGCGGCGGGGTCCAAGACGATGAAGCGTGGCAAGCTCACGCTTGACCCCGCCCGTCACGACAGCCTGTGGGACGGAAAGCCCGTCCGCCTGACCGTAACCGAGTTCCTGCTGCTTCAGGCCCTGGCCCAGCGCCCGGGCTTCGTGAAGAGCCGCGACAACCTGATGGACGCCGCCTACGACGATCAGGTCTATGTCGACGACCGCACGATCGACAGCCACATCAAGCGGATGCGCAAGAAGTTCCGTCAGGTCGACCCGGAATTCGACTCCATCGAGACCCTGTACGGCGTTGGCTACCGTTACCGCGAAGCCTGACGACGAGCCGCCTGCACCCCGGCGGCGCTTGACCTGGCCGCGCGGCTCGCGGCTGGGACGGCTGATTGTTGTCCTGAATGTCGTGGCCCTGGCGATCGTCATTGTCGGGGCCCTGATCCTCAATGAGCTGCGTAACGGCCTGGTCAACGCGCGGATCGACAGCCTGTCGACCCAGGGCGAACTGATCGCCAATGTGATCGATCAATCGGCGACTGTGGGGGAACCGGAGCCGGCGCTGGATCCGTATACGGCCAGCCAGATCTTCCAGCTTTTGTTCATCCCCCGCTCGCAACGCGCTCGGCTGTTCGACGCCGACGGCAAGGCTTTGGCCGACTCCTTCGTCGTCGCTGATCGGGTTGACTGGAAGGTTCTGCCGCCGGCGCGAAAGCCTGGCCAGAAGGACGCAGACGCTCCGTCGACGCCCGCAGGCGACGCCAAGGCCAAGCGCGCCCAGAAGGCCTTGGCTGACGAGATCGCCCAAGCCATGCAGGGCCGAACGGTCGCGGGGACCCGGATCGCCGAGAACGGCGAGCGGGTCGTCTCGGTGTCCATACCCATCCAGCATGTGAAGGCGGTGCTCGGCGTCCTGACGCTTGAGGCCAGCGACGTCGACGAGATCATCGCCGCGCAGCGAAAGGCCCTGCTGCCGTTCATCGCGGTCGCTATGCTGGCGATCCTGACGTCGAGTGTCCTGCTGCACCGGCTGATCGCCGTGCCGGTCCTGAGGTTGGCTCGCGCCGCCGACCATGTCCGCCTTCAGGGCGCCCGCGCGATCTCGCTCCCCGATCTGTCTGAGCGGAAAGACGAACTGGGCGATCTGTCGCGTTCACTGGAGGACATGACCCATTCGCTGTCCGAGCGGATGGACGCCATCGAGCGCTTCGCCGCCGACGTCGCGCACGAGATCAAGAACCCGCTGACCTCGATCCGGTCGGCGATCGAGACGCTCGATCTCGTCACCGAACCGGCGGCGCGCGCACGGCTGCTGGCGATCCTGCAGAACGACGTCAATCGTCTGGATCGCTTGGTCACAGACATCTCCAACGCTTCGCGCCTCGACGCGGAGCTGTCGCGCGAACATCCGAAGGCTGTGGATTTGAGCCGGCTGCTGGCCGAGGTCGTGAGCCTCTACGAGAGCCAGTGGCGGCCGGGTGACGCGCCTGGCAGCGTGCGCGTGTCGCTTCGTGTGGCCGACCCGGCGCAACCGGCGATGATCCTGGGGCGCGAGACGCCGATCGGTCAGGTTTTCCGCAACCTGATCGACAATGCGCGCTCGTTCAGTCCCGCTGACGGTGAGGTGCGGGTCAGCCTGTCTCGGGCGCGGGGCGCCTTGATCGCGACGGTCGAGGACGACGGGCCGGGCATGCCGCCCGATAATCTGGAGACCATCTTCGAACGCTTCTATACGTCCCGGCCCAAAGGACGTGCGTTCGGCGGGAATTCGGGCCTGGGTCTGTCGATCGCCCGGCAGATTGTGGAGACTCATGGCGGCAAGGTTCACGCGGAGAACCGCAAGGACGAGGCAGGCAAGGTCATCGGCGCTCGGTTCGTCGTCGAATTGCCGGACGCTCGCGAATGATCCGCCACGGCGGTTTGATCGCCCTCCGCCTGGGAGGGGTTTGGCGCGGCGCCTTGATCGAGGGCGCCTCTGGGGTGGGCAAGAGCGATCTGGCGTTGCGCGCCTTGGACCAGGGCTTTCGTCTCGTGGCCGATGATCGCGTCGTAACCTTCGCTGCGGGCGGTCGGCTCTACGGGCGGGCGCCCGAGACCTTGGCGGGACTGATCGAGGTTCGCGGGCTCGGGGTGGTCGCCGCCGCTGCGGTGTCTTTTGCGGAGGTCGCCTTGGTTGTCCGCTGCGTGGAGGCTCCGGAAGGCGTCGAAAGGCTGCCGGAGTCGCGTTTCGAGCGGATTTCAGGCGTGGATGTTCCCGTTTTCGACCTGTGGCCGCGAGAACCCGCCGCCCCAGCGAAAATCAGACGCATGATGCAGTCTCTTGGAGTCCAATCCTAACGGGCGTATCAAGACCGCCCGCGCGACGCTCTCCCGGTCGCGGCGGGAATGGGGATCCCGTTTGAGATACAAGGCATGATCGGGCTCGTGATCGTGACGCACGGGCGTCTGGCGGAAGAATTCGTTTCCGCCATGGAGCATGTCGTGGGGCCGCAGGCCGCCGTGAAGGCGATCTGCATCGGTCCTGAGGACGACATGGAACGTCGCCGCGCAGACATCTTGAAGGCGTGCGCCGCGGTCGACGAAGGCGGCGACGGCGTCATCCTGCTGACCGACATGTTCGGCGGGACGCCCAGCAATCTGGCCATCTCGGTGATGGAGCAGACCAGGGCCGAGGTCATCGCCGGCCTCAACCTGCCAATGCTCATCAAGCTGGCCAGCGTGCGCCAGCGCGAGACCCTGCAAGCCTGTGTCGCGCACGCCCAGGAGGCTGGACGCAAGTACATCTCCGTGGCCTCCTACGTGCTCGCCGGAGAAAAATGACGCGCATGGCTTCAAGAACGGTCGAGATCGTCAACGAGCGGGGATTGCACGCCCGGGCCTCGGCCAAGTTCGTGAAGATGGCGTCAGGCTTCGACGCCGAAGTGACCGTCAGCCGCGAAGGCTCGTCCGTCGACGCACGCTCAATCATGGGGCTGATGATGCTGGCCGCCGGCATCGGATCCACCATCGACATCAGCGCCGAAGGGCCTGAGGCCGACGCCGCGGTGGAGGCCCTGTGCGAACTGGTCGGCAACCGGTTCGACGAGGAGCGGTAGAGCCGCTCGACGCAAAGGCGCCCTGACGCCTAGAGCATTTCACGACCTGACTGCGTCAGGCCGTGAGCTCTAATCTTTTGTTTTGACGCATTTTTCTTCACGCGAACCGGAACCACTTCGCTCGAAAAATGCTCTAGCTCAGCGACCCCTGGCTGGCGTGGTTTGGGTCACCCGAACGGGCGCGCCTTGCTGGCGGGCTTGCGCGACCAGACCCGCGCAGTCGGCGTCCTTGGCTTCGCCGGCGGTGAGGAAGGGCAATAGGGCCGCCACCGGGTTTATCAACGATCCCAGAGCGGCGGCGACCCCGCCCTGACCGGCCGCCTTGCCTGGCTGCAAGCTGACCCTGGGCTCCATGAACGGACCCTTGATCGATATCGGCACGAACACGCGAACCAGTCTGGGCTTCTTGCTGTCGCCCTCAATGCGGAACGCCATTTGCTCGGTCGCCAGATTGATCGTTCCACGCCCTCGGGCCAGCACCACGCCGGTGTCGGCGACGAGATGGTTGGTCGTCATGACGCCATCCTTGACGCTGAAATCGGCCACCGCGCACCGGACCGATGTCTGCTTGTCGCTGTCCGACAGTAGAAGCAGCAGCCCCTTGGAGGCGTTGACGCCGAGCAGCTCGGCGAAGGCTTGCCGGATTTCACCCTTCGGAGCTACGACGGTGACGACGCCGTCGGCGGTGGAGGCCGCGCGGCGCACGCTATTGCCTACGCCGGTGAGCTTGGCGCGGGCCATGACCGGGCCCGTGATGACGGGCTTGCCCCCATTCTGGATAGGGATGAACTCCTCGAGCCGTCCGTTGGTCAGTCGAACGTCAATGTCGGTTCGTGGGGTCGCTGGTCGCGCGTCCAGCCGAACCTTTCCGCGAAGATCCCCGCGCGAGAACGTGAAGGCCAGCGGGTCCAGCGTCAGAACGCCTGCGTTCAGGGTCATGTCCAGACTGACCTTGCGAAGCGGTAGGTTCGGCGCGTTCACGGTCTCGGCTCTGTAGGAGACCTTCGCGTCCATCGCCCGGACGCGCTCGACCTGCAGGGTGGCGTCGGGAAGCAGGCGTCGGGTCGCGTCGCGTTGAGCGGCTTCGACCTTCTGGCCGGCCGAAGCGGTCTCGCCGCGCCCCGTGGCCGGGGCGGCGCCCACCAGGCTCCCGAGGTCGTCGAAGTCCAGGCGACGCGATCGCAGCTGAGCTTCCAGATAGGGGCGTTCCCGGTCGGTCAGGACGAACAGATCACCGCCGATGTCGCTGTCCCCAATTCGCCCCGCCAGGTTCTTGAAGTCGTATCGGGCGCCTTTGCGCACCAGCTGGCCTGAGATCCGGTAGGGCGGTGTGTTGGGGAGGGTGAGGCCGGTCAGATCGTGCAGGCGATTGAGATCCGCGCCGGCGACATTGAGCTGCGTTTCAAAACGAGAAAGGTCAAACGGGCGCGTGATCTGGCCTTGTGCTCGGATGCGCGTCGCGCCGGCTCGGACATCCGCTTGAAAGGGGTAGGGCCGACTGGGCGAGATATTGAGCAGCGGCCCGCCCATGATTTCGGCCAGAAAAGGCGAGCGGTTCAGGCTTCCTTTGCCTTCCAGGACAAATCGCCCTTGACGGTCGTCGGCGCGTTCGCGCGCATTGACCTGACCCACAAACAGCGCGCCGCGCTGGCGGTCGTCGACTCGAAGCGCGCCGTCATTGACGATCAGGCGTTGGACGATGGGCAATTTCAGCGGCTTGTCGCTGCGCGCCGTCCCGAAAGTCCAGTTCGCGCGGCCGTCCTTGGCGCGCAGCAAGCGAAGGTCTGGCCGGTCGATCGCCAGGAACGGCAGCACCGTCTGGCCGCGCAGCAGCGGCAGAAGCTTGATCTGAACCGCCACCCGCTGGACCTGCGCCATGGGCGCGGCGTTAGATTCAAGCTGACGCGTCCAGCTCGGCTGGCCGATGCGGAGCCCGTACGCCTCAACCTTTGGGGACAGCGACCAGGGGTGAACGCGCAGATCCCCTGTGATCACGACCTCGCGCTTCAATTGCGCGGAGGCGTATCGGCCGATGGGCCCGCGCAACCAGTTCCAGTCGAAGAACAAGAGGAACGCGATGATCGCCGCAAGCAGCGCGAGCGCCGCCCCCACGCCGACGAGCGCGCGCCGCGAGAGCTTGCGAGCTGGCCGATGCGATGGCGTAGGGTCTGGAATGGTGTCTTGGGTCGACAGGATCGCGGCTCCGGTTGTTCCCACATAACGCGCGGGGCCGGCGATCCTGTTCCAGTCGAAGCGAGACTTTAGGCTTCGATCCGTACTCTGAAGCTTGGCCTAGTAGACGAGACCGATGCTGCTGACAGCGGCGGCTGCGACGACGAACACGGCGATGGCGACGAGTTCGTAGGCCTTGAAGAGCGGTTTATTCGGTGTACGCATTTACTGTTTCCCCCGTCCCAATTTGGTGCACGTGAACGTGTCCGGCGCAAGGGTGGCGCCACGCCCTTCAGGGCCTTTTTCCCGGCCAGATCAGATAGCCGATCCGATCTCGGCCAGCGGCGACGTAGTTAGGCCCATAGGCTCCCGGCGGAGGCCCATAACGATCCTCCGTAGAGGCCTCGCGCGGGCCATAACGATCGTCGGCTGTTTCCACCATCAGCGGCGCCTGGCCGTAGCCCCAGCGGTCATAATCGGACCAGCCGCGATCGGCGGCGCACTCGACACGTTCCCAACGATAGGCCCCGCCCGGGCCGGTGACGCGGCGCGTCTCGCAGCCCCCGACCGAAGTATCGGACGGGGACAGGCGCGGATCGACATGGCCGCCGCGCGCCGGGTCCGCATAGGCAGGGGCGGACGCCAGACTGACGCCTGTAAGGACCAGCACTGAAACGCGACGTACAAAGGTCATGGGCGACTCCTGAATTGTTAACAAAACCTTTCAGAAGCGCCCGTCATCGCCCTTCACCCGACGCGCGAGCTCGCCCATTCGCAGACTTCCCCTCACGCGCATCGCCCGCTAGCCTGCGATCAAACAAGCGTTTGAGGCGGCGATGGCGATCGAGGCGGTGATCTGGGATTTTGGCGGCGTCTTCACGACCTCGCCTTTCGAGGCGTTCCGGCGCTACGAGACCGAGCGAAGCCTGCCCAAGGACTTCATCCGCACGGTCAACGCGACCGACCCCGACACCAACGCCTGGGCGCGGTTTGAGCGCGCCGAGATCGACGCCGCCGCTTTCGATGGGCTGTTTCGGGACGAGGCGCTGCGACTGGGCCACGATGTGCGGGGCGCCGAGGTGCTGCCCTTGCTCTATGGGGACCTTCGTCCCCGGGTCATGGAGGCGTTGAAGGCCTGCAAGGGGCGTTTCAAGGTGGGCTGTATCACCAACAATGTCCCGACCGGCCATGGTCCTGGCATGGCGCAGAGCGCCGAAAAGGCGCTGGCTGTCGGCGAGATCATGGCGCTGTTCGATGCGGTGATCGAAAGCTCAAAGGCAGGCGTCCGCAAGCCTGACCTGCGCATCTATCAGATGATGTGCGAATTGCTCGGCGTCGCGCCGGAGGCCTGCGTCTATCTCGATGACCTTGGGATCAACTGTAAGCCGGCCGCCGCTCTGGGCATGACCGCGATCAAGGTCTCGTCGGAGGATCAGTTGCTGAGCGATCTTGCGGAGGCGACCGGATTGGCGTTCTGAGGGGACAAGGCTCTTTCGGAGAATCCCATGTCCCGTCCCAGGATCGGCGCCGCCGCCGCGATCACCCAGCTTGCGGGTTGGAGCATCGCCCCGAACCACAAGGACGCCATCGTCAAGACGTTCAAGTTCGACGACTTCAACCAGGCTTTCGGCTTCATGACGCGGGTCGCGTTGATGGCCGACAAGCTCGACCACCACCCCGAGTGGTTCAACGTCTACAACCGTGTCGAGGTGCTGCTGACCACCCACGACGCGGACGGCGTGACCGATCTGGACGTGACCCTCGCGAAGTTCATGGACAGCGCCGCCTGAAAATTTCAAACTGATGTTTGAATAATCGGGAGGACGCCGAGATGGCGCAGACGACAGGCCGGGTCGCCGGCAAGAAGGCTTTCATCACCGGCGGCGCCCAGGGACTCGGCGCGGCGGCGGGGCGCATGCTGGCCAAGGAGGGCGCCAAGGTCGCCCTGGCCGATATCAACCTGACGGGCGCCCAGGCCGTGGCCGACGAGATCAACGCCGCGCACGGCGCGGGAACGGCCTTCGCCTTCGAACTGGACGTCACCCAGGAAGATCAGTGGATCGACGTGCTGGAGAAGGCCACCGAAGCGATGGGCGGTCTTTCTGTGCTGGTCAACAACGCCGGCATTGGCGGCGACGGACCCATCGAGAGCTTGGACTTCGGGCTTTGGAAGAAGGTCATGTCAGTCAATGTCGACAGCGTCTTCCTGGGCGCAAAGCACGCTTTGACGCACATGCGCGCCCACCAGCCCGGCTCGATCATCAACCTGTCCTCGATCGCGGGCCTGATCGCCAACGGCAATTCGCCGGCCTACAACGCCTCCAAGGCGGCGGTCTGGCTGCTGAGCAAGAACATCGCGCTCTACTGCGCCAAGATGAAGCTCGACATCCGGTCGAACTCGATCCACCCGACCTTTATCGACACCCCGATCCTGGACGGCTTTTCGAACCGGTTTGGCAAGGAGGAGGCCTTCGCCAAGCTGGCGCGGCAGGTGCCCATGGGGCGTATCGGCGAGCCTACGGACATCGCCAACGCCGTGCTCTATCTGGCCAGTGATGAGAGCAAGTTCATGACCGGCGCCGAGATCAAGGTCGACGGCGGCATTTCTGCGATGTGACCTTCAAACTGCCATCCCGGCTCGACCTTTCAGCCGTCCGGGATGGCAGAAGATTTCTTACCGCGGAGCCCGTTTCGCCAGGATCCGCTGCAGGGTGCGGCGGTGCATGTTCAGGCGCCGTGCGGTTTCAGAAACATTGTGACCGCACATCTCGTAGACGCGCTGGATGTGCTCCCAGCGCACGCGGTCGGCGCTCATCGGATTTTCCGGCGGGGCGGGCGCCGAGTCCTTCGCCGCCAGAAGCGCTCGGGCCACGTCGTCGGCGTCGGCCGGCTTCGACAGGTAGTCGACGACGCCCGCTTTCACCGCCGCCACGGCGGTGGCGATGTTCCCGTAGCCGGTCAGCATGATGACCTTGGCGTCGGCGCGCGCGTCGCGCACGGCCTCCACCACCTTAAGTCCCGACCCGTCTTCGAGCCGCATGTCCAGGACGGCGTGCGCAGGCGCTTGCGTGCGGAGAACGGTCAAGGCCTCGGCGACGGAGGCGGCGAGGGTCACCTCGAAGCCCCGCTGCTCGAGCGCACGGCCAAGCCGGGTCCGCAACGGCGCGTCATCGTCCAATAGCAGCAGTGACTTGTCCGGCAGGGCCGAAACCAGTTCTCCGATATCCGCCATGAAGTCAGCGCCTCCCCGCGCTAATTCTCAAGCAGTTCCAATAACAAACCATACTTTCGCGTTTCCGCACCACAACTCAAGCCCCCGTATGACCGGGAGCCTCAAGGGCGGGTCTAGGCCAACGCGCAGAAACCACCGCGCCGCCGCGACGACCATTGCGAAAGTCCACGGTTGCGCCTGTCCGCTCCAGCAAGGTCTTGGCGATAAAGAAGCCAAGGCCCATGCCGATATGACCGGTACGGGAGCCTTCGGCGCCTGGACGAGTCGTGACGTACGGTTCTCCGAGCTTCGCCAGGACCTCCGGCGAGAAGCCAGGTCCGTCGTCGCGAGCCTCGATCACGATGTGGCGGGCGTCAAAGCGCGCAATGACAATCACTTCGCTGCGGGCGAAGTCCACCGCGTTCTCCACGATCGAGGTCATGGCGTGAATGATCTCGGGCCTACGCCAGATGTCCGGCGCCGTTTCGCCGGAAGGACCGTTGACGACCGCCTCGACGCGGATGCCGTGCACGAGGTGAGGCTCGATCACGTCCTGGACCAGTTGCACGAGGCTCATGCGCTCGTGAACCGCATCTGTCGCCTCCGGCATTTCGGTCAGGCGCTGCAGGATCTCGCGGCAGCGCGCCGCCTGACCGATCATCAGTTCCGCGTCTTCTCGCACTTCGTCGTTGGGGGCGTTCCGCGCCATCTCGCGCGCCACCACGGAGATCGTGGCGAGCGGCGTTCCCAGTTCATGGGCGGCCGCGGCGGCCAGGGCGCCGAGCGCCGACAGGCGTTGCTCGCGCGCCAGAACCGTCTCGGTGACGTTCAGGGCCAGCTCCATCCGCGCGGATTCGCTTGCCGCCTGCCAGGCATAAAGTCCGGTGAAGACGATGCCGAAGATCCTGGCGATCACGATGGACCACAGCAGGTTGGAGTTGGACAGATCGGGCAGCGGCCTGCCGTCTACGGTCGGAAGCGGCAGATGGAAGAGGGCCAGAAGGATCGACGACAGAATGGCCATGGCCCCAAGCGTCAGCGCGTAGCGCGCCGGCAGGGTGGCCGCAGCCAGGGTGACAGGCGCGATCAGAAGCAGCGAAAACGGATTCTGAGCGCCGCCGGTCAGATAGAACAGGCCGGAAAGCTGCAGGATGTCGAAGGCGATCTGAGCGGTGGCCTCGCCGTCACGCGCCAGCCTCTGGCCGCTGGACGCCAGGCCCATGAGGACGTTCAGCCAGGCCGAAAGCGCGATCAGGGTAAAGCACAGGGCCCATGGCACCTGCAGCTTCAGGACAAGACCCGCAAAGGTGAGGACGGCGGTTTGGCCCACGACCCACGCCCAGCGCTGAGCCAGCAGGGTTCGCACCCGTAGGCGGCCTCGGCGAAGACCGGGCGCGGTCCACGACCAGGCGTCGTCTTGCGCCGGCTCCTCGGCCAGCTTATCGAGCCCCTTGGAACGTTGATCGTCGGGCGCTCTCGCAAACGAAGCGTCAGCCATGACCGCAGGATTGTCCAGAATTGCGCGCGTGGCGAGAGTAAAAGGATGAACCGCGAATGCCCCGCCATCGTCTCGTGCTCATTCTGGCCTGCGTCGTGGGGCTCGCAGTCGCGGCGGGACTCGCCTGGAACGTCGGCGTGTTTCGGTCTCAGCCGGCTGTGACCGTCGGAGGCCCGTTCGAACTGGTCGACCAAAATGGCGCGCCGACAACGGAAAAGGCGCTGAAAGGCAAGTGGAGCGCGGTTTTCTTCGGCTTTACGTACTGTCCCGATGTTTGCCCCGGCACCCTTCAAGGGCTGGCTGCGGCGACAGATCAACTCGGGCCCAAGGCCAAGGACCTTCAGATCGTGTTCATCTCGATCGATCCCGCCCGCGACACCGTGAAGCAGATGAAGGCCTATCTCTCGGCCCCCTACGTCCCCAAGGCCACCCTCGGCCTGACTGGAACGCAGGCGCAGGTCGACGCGGCGGCAAAGGCCTACCGCGTCTACTACGCCAAGGTCGGAGACGGGCAGGACTACACCATGGACCACTCGACCGCGATCTACCTGATGGACCCCAAGGGGCGCTTCAAGACGGTGATTCCCTACAATCTCCCGCCGGACGAGATCGCCCGGCGCATCAAGGACGCCGTTCGGGAGGGCTGACAGACGCCGGCTCAGTCCTTGAGCCGGATTTTCTTCTCGATCTGGGCGGCGGCTTTCTCGGCCTTTTTCCGCTGCTCGAAGACGCGTCGCATATGACGCAGGTCAGTGGAGCTAAGGTGCTCTTCGGCGGCGACGAACTGCTCCTGCTCCTCCTCGCGGATGTGATGCAGGTATTCCGCCTTGAGCGCAGCGAAGCGCTGCAGCCAACCTGACGAGCCCATATCGCGGGCGGCGAGGTCGGCTAGAAGGTCATCGATCTCCTTGTGTTCGGCGATGGCGTGGCGAGCGAAGTCGGTTGTCTCCGGATCGCGCAGCACGCTTGACCACAACGCCTGCTCTTCTGCGGCGGCGTGCGCCTTGAGCTCACGCGTCAACTCCTCGAACAGGGCGCGGCGATCATCACTGTCGCCCTGGGTCTCCTCGATCATGGCCAAGAGCGCGCGGTGGCGGTCATGGTCCTCGACGAGACGCCCAAAGATATCTGGATCGCCGCGGAAGGTGGTCTTGGGCGTGCTGCCGATCCGCGCCACGAGGTCCGGCGCGATGGCCTTGGCCTTGGCGACGGCAAGGGCCTTGGCCTCGCGCGCCTGACTCTGCCGTGAGGTCGTCTGGAGGGCGTCTCGGGGCATGGCTTTCACCTTCTGAACGGCTTGGCTTGATCGCCGAAGCAGCTACGCCTTGACGGGCCAAAGGTTCCCTCGCCTCCCCGTAAGCCCTACCGCCTCCTCCGAGGCGAGCGCGATGGCGCGAGTGACTTTGCGTCGCGGCGCAAAATTTGGCGACCGACTGGACTTTGTTAGGCTTCGGCGTGTTATGTTGCGATGCAACATAGCGGATGCGCCATGCTCTACGCCCTGCATGAGGCGGCCTACTACGCCTCCACTCCGATGCGCCAAATGGCGCTGGCGGCCCGGGACTTCTGGGGATCGCCACTGAATCCAGCCGCCGACACGGCGCTTGGCCGGCGCATGCACGCCGGCGCGGACCTGTTCGCCAATGTCACCCGGCGCTACGGCAAGCCGAAGTGGAACATCGACACGGTCAAGGTCGGCCAGGTCGATGTCCGCGTCCGTCCGACGGTGGTGTGGGAAAGCCCCTGGGCGCGCCTCGTCCAGTTCGACCGCGACATGGCCGACATGCGCCGCGCGGGAAAGTTTTCTCTCGACCCGGCGGTGCTGATCGTCGCGCCGCTCTCGGGCCACTACGCCACGCTGCTGCGCGGCACAGTCGAGGCGTTTTTGCCCGACCACGCCGTCTTCATCGTCGATTGGGTCAACGCCCGCGAGGTCTCGGTTCTCGAGGGGCGGTTCGACTTCCACGACTATATCGATCATGTCATCCAGATGCTTGAGGTGCTGGGCCCGCGCCCGAACGTCGTCGCCGTCTGCCAGCCCGGCCCGCCGGTCCTGGCCGCCGCAGCGCTGATGGCTGAGCAGAACCACCCGTCGCGTCCGGCCAGTATGACCTTCATGGGCTCGCCGATCGATGCGCGCCTGTCGCCGACCGTCACCAACCAGTTGGCCGAGGAAAAGCCGTTCACCTGGTTCCAGTCGAACATGATCTACACTGTGCCGCCGCCCTACGCGGGCGCGGGCCGGCGCGTCTATCCAGGCTTCGTCCAGCTGGCCAGCTTCATGAGCATGAACGCCGAGCGTCACCAGGAGGCCCACCGCCGCTACTTCAACCACTTGGTCAGCGGCGACGGCGACAGCGCCGACAAGCACCTGGAGTTCTATGACGAGTACCTGTCGGTCCTGGACCTGACCGAGGAGTTCTACCTCCAGACCATCGACATCGTCTTCCAGCAGTACCTGCTGCCCAAGGGCGAGCTGGTGCATCGCGGAACGCGGGTGAAGCCCGAGGTGATCACCGACATCGGCCTGATGACGGTCGAGGGCGAGAACGACGACATTTCGGGCATCGGCCAGACGCAGGCGGCGCATGGCCTGTGCCCGAATATCCCGGAGGACATGAAGCTGGACTATGTCCAGCCCAGCGTCGGTCACTACGGCGTCTTCAACGGGCGCCGGTTCCGTGAGGAAATCTATCCGCGTGTCCGCAAGTTCATTCGCAAGTGCGACCCGAACTTCGGCGAGGAAGTCTGAGGCAGGGTCGCCCTTGCGGCGAACGCGTGCGCACGCGATTTAGGGGCGATGTTCGCGCGGACCGCCCAACGCTTTTCCGATGGTGATCGACTTGAGGTCGGCGGCTGGCCGGTGCGGCTTAAGGTCGACGGTCGCGCGCGCCGGATTTCATTGCGGGTTGACCGGGCCAAGTCCGAGGTTGTCGCGCTGTCGCCGAACCCGCGACGCCTGAACGAGGCCGTCGCTTTCGCTCAGGAAAAGGCCGGCTGGATCGCCAAGCAACTGGCCGCCCTGCCCGAGCGGATGAGTCTCGCGCCGGGCGGGGTGCTGCGTCTGAACGATGTTCCCTATCGCCTGGAGGTCGGCCCTGGCCGCGCGCGGATCGACGGCGACCGCATCGTCGCGCCCGATGACGCCAACTGGGGACTGAAAGTCATCCGCCTGGCCAAGCGCGAGGCTCTGGCCGTCCTGACCGAGCGGACGGCGATTCACGCGGCCGCGTTGGGACGCCCCATGCCGTCGGTGGCCATCGCCGATCCGAAGGCGCGCTGGGGGTCCTGCCGCCCGGCGACATCGCGAACGCCGGCGGCCATTCGCTACAGCTGGCGTCTGATCCTCGCGCCGACCGCCGTCGCCGACTATGTCGCCGCCCACGAATGCGCGCACCTGATCGAGGCCAATCACGGGCCGCGTTTCTGGGCGCTGTGCGAGCAGCTGATCGGCGACCCGGCCCCGCATCGCGCCTGGCTCCGCGCCCACGCGGCCGAGCTGCACGCGATCGGCGCTTAGGCTAGTAGGGCAGCTGATCTGCAGGCGGCGGCTCGCCGGCCGGCGCCTCTGCGGCGGGGCCTTCGGGCGCGGGCGGCGTGTTCATCAGGTCACCGATGGGATCGACCGGCGCGACCGGCGGCGGTTCGATGACGCCGCCCGGGATCGGCGTCGCCTTCAGGCGCGGAAGCGCTGCGGCCATGAACACCCGCCAGACCTCCGCCGGCGCGCCGCCGCCCGTGACGCGCTTCATCGGCGTGGCGTCGTCCTTGCCCGTCCAGACCGCCGTCACGAAGCCGCCGGTGTAGCCGACGAACCAGGCGTCCTTGTAGTCGCTGGTCGTGCCAGTCTTGCCGGCGATGTCGTAGCCGGCGACGCGCGCGCGCGTACCGGTCCCGGTGGCGACGACCTCACGCATCATCTGGTTCATGTACTGCAGGCTCGGTGAGCCGATGACCGCCGCGCGCGCCTGCTTGTCGACGCTATGGTCGTAGAGAACCTTGCCGCTGGCGGTGCGAATGCGTTCGATGCCATAGCCCTTGGCCAGGAAGCCGCCGTTCGCGAACGGCGCATAGGCCTGGGCCATCTCCATCGGCGAGACTTCCACCGCGCCCAAGGCCATCGAAGGATCGAGCTGGATCTTGCTGGTGATCCCCAGGCGTCGAGCGGCGTTGGCGACGTTGCTGGTGCCCACCTCGTTGGCGAGGCGTGCTGCGACGGTGTTGATCGACTGCGCCAAGGCGGTCTGCAGCGTGATCGGCCCGAGATACTTGTTGGTGTAGTTCTTCGGTTCCCAATTGCCGATCTTCACCGGCTCATCGACGACCATCACGCTGGGCGTGCGCCCTGCTTCCATGGCGGTCAGATAGACGAAGGGCTTGAAGGCCGAGCCGGCCTGGCGGCGGGCGGTGGTGGCGCGGTCGAACTGGCTGTCGGTGTAATCGGCGCCGCCGACATAGGCGCGAATGCGGCCCTCGCCGTCGATCGCCACCAGCGCCGCCTGCTGCACGCCCTGTTTGATGTGCCCCTCGACGCCCAGCTTCACGGCGCGTTCGGCCGAGACCTGGATCGGCAGGTCCAAGGTGGTCTCGACCACCAGGTCTTCGGTGGGTTCGCCCACAAGTGAGCGTACCTGGGCGTCGATATAGTCGGTGAAGTACTGGGCGCGCTGGTTGGCGAGCGTCGCCGACACCTGAACGGGGGTGCGGAAGGCCTCGTCGCGCTGTTCGGGCGTGATCGCCTTGATCCGCACCATCTCGTCCAGAACGATGGTGGCGCGGCGCGCGGCGCGCTCCTTCGCCGATACGGGCGAATAGCGCGCGGGGCCCTTCATCATGCCGGCCAGCAGGGCGGCCTCACCGATGGTGAGCTGGTTGGCGGGCTTGTTGAAATAGCGCTGCGAGGCGGCTTCGATGCCGTAAGCGCCGGCCCCGAAATAGACCCGGTTCATATACAGAGCCAGGATCTGCTTCTTGGAGAACTTCAGCTCCAACCAGATGGCCAGGATCAGCTCCTGCGCCTTGCGGCGATAGTTCTGGGCCGGGCTCAGGAACAGGTTGCGGGCCAACTGCTGGGTGATGGTCGAGCCGCCACGCTGAGGGCCATCATGCGTCAGGTTCCAGGCCATCGACCGCACGATGCCCCAGGGGTTGAAGCCAAAGTGATGGTAGAACTGACGGTCCTCGATGGCGATGAAGGCCGCCGGCACGTACTTGGGCAGGGCGTCCAGATCGACCGGCGGCGCATACTGGCTGCCTCTGACGGCCAGAAGCGCGCCGGAGCGGTCCAGATAGTTGATCGAGGGCTGCCGCTTGACGTCGTAGAGCTTGGACGTGTCGGGCAGGTCGCTGGCGAACACCGCGAAGAAGGCGACAATGAAGATCAGGCCCCAGACGCCAACCACCGAACCCCAGTAGACCAGGGCCTGCAGCGGCGTGCGCTGCGGCTTCGCCGGCTTGTTCCCGCCGAAGGGTCCGTTCGCCATGATCGTATCGTTCCTACCGCGCAGACGCCTGGATCACGCCCGTTGGGGCGCGTTCGGTTTAACCGAAGCCCACAAAACGCGCGACAAGATTGACGAGACATGAACGCGGCGGTTTTCAGGCGTCGATCCTTGACGCGACCGCCGTTTCCCTGGCGGGCCTGCGAGAAACCCTCGGCTTGCGCGCCGTGGGTATGAGGCGTAACGGAACCGCGCCCTGCGAGGTCAGCGGGCGACAGTCTTCAGGAGAGCGCGATGGGTTACCGGGTCGCCGTGGTCGGCGCCACGGGCAATGTGGGCCGCGAGATGTTCAACATCCTCGAGGAAGTCAAATTCCCCGTGGACAAGATGCACGCCATCGCCAGCCGCAAATCCATCGGCGTCGAGGTGTCGTTCGGTAACGAGATCCTCAAGTGCGAGGACCTGGAGCAGTTCGACTTCTCCAAGGTCGACCTCGTGCTGATGAGCGCTGGCGGGTCGATCTCCAAGGCCTGGGGCGAAAAGATCGGCGCGGCCGGTCCGATCGTCATCGACAACTCCAGCCACTTCCGCATGGATCCGGACGTGCCGCTGGTGGTGCCGGAGGTGAACCCGGACGCGGTCAACAGCATCCCGAAGAACATCATCGCCAACCCGAATTGCTCGACGGCGCAGCTGGTGGTGGCGCTGAAGCCGCTGCACGACGAGGCCAAGATCAAGCGGGTGGTCGTCTCGACCTACCAGTCGGTCTCGGGCGCCGGCAAGGAAGGCATGGACGAGCTCTGGGACCAGACCAAGGGCGTCTACGTCCTGGGCGCGCCGCCGCCCAAGAAGTTCACCAAGCAGATCGCCTTCAACGTCATCCCCCACATCGACGTCTTCATGGAGGACGGCTTCACCAAGGAAGAGTGGAAGATGACCGTCGAGACCCAGAAGATCCTGGATCCGGCGATCAAGCTGACCGCCACTTGCGTGCGCGTGCCGGTGATGGTCGGCCACTCGGAGTCGGTGAACGTCGAATTCGAGAGCCCCCTGGACGAAGACGAGGCGCGCGAGATCCTGCGGGACAGCGACGGCATCGTCGTGGTCGATAAGCGCGAGGACGGCGGCTACATCACGCCTAAGGAGTCGCAGGGCGAGTTCCCGGTCTACATCTCGCGTATCCGCAAGGACCCGACCGTTGAGAACGGCCTGGCGTTCTGGTGCGTCTCCGACAACCTGCGAAAGGGCGCCGCGCTGAACGCGGTGCAGATCGCTCAACTGCTGCACGACAAGGGCCTGCTGAAGCGCAAGGTCCTGGCCTAGGATTAGAGACCCGATCTCCCCGGCGAATGCCGGGGCCCAGATGGAAGAGCGCTGATCGCCGCTAAGGATACAGCGCTCTTCCTATGCGCTACGGCGGCCTGTGATCTGGGTCCCGGCATTCGCCGGGAAGGTCGGGTTGAGGTTTCGCTCCGGATTCCCTGGTCGCAAACCCAGAATTTCCCAACCTTCCGCAAGATGCGGGCGGACGGCGGGCTTCCTACCTGCGAGAAGCGCCCGAGAGGTTTGGTTCGATGCCCCCCAGTTCCCAGACAGAAAGCCGCTCGGCCTACGCCGCGGGCGTTGGTTGCTACCTGCTGTGGGGCTTCCTGCCGCTCTACTTCCACCTGCTGGCCAAGATGGACGTCACCTCCTGGGAGATGATCGCGCACCGCTCGCTTTGGTCGGTCCTGTGGGCGCTGGGCCTTGTGCTGATCGCCCGGCAGGCGGGGCAGGTCGCCGAGGTGCTGCGCCAGCCCAGGACGCTCGGGGTGCTGGCCCTGTCGACCCTGGCGATCTTCAGCAACTGGACGATCTACGTCTTTGCGGTGAACGCCGGCCACGTGATCGAGGCCAGCCTCGGCTATTACATCAACCCGCTGATGAACATGGCGGCCGGGGCGCTGCTGTTCCGCGAGCGGATGTCGACCGAGGGCAAGGTGGCGATCGGTTTCGCCGCCGTCGGCGTGGCGATCCAGACGGTGGCGCTGGGCCACCTGCCGATCGTCTCGCTGGGCCTAGCCTTGACCTTCTGCGTCTACGCCATCCTGCGCAAGCAGGTGAAGGCCGACGCCCAGACCGGCCTCTTCATCGAGTGCGCCTATCTGGCGCTGCCGGGCCTGGCCTATGTCTGGTTCCTGCAGGCGAGCGGCCAGGGCCACTTCGGCGCAGGCGCCGGGGTGACGACGCTGCTGGCGCTGGCCGGTCCGGCGACGGTGGTTCCCTTGGCCCTGTTCGCCTGGTCGGCGCGCCGCCTGCCGCTCAGCGCGGTGGGCTTTCTGCAGTTCATCGCGCCCACGATCCAGTTCCTGCTGGGCGTGGCGTTCGGCGAGCCGTTCACCCCGCTGCGGGCGCTGTCGTTCGTATTCATCTGGCTGGGCGTGGCGACCTTCGCCTACGGGGCGTGGCGCAAATCCCGCGCCCTGGCTCCGGCCTAGAGCGAAGCGTACGCCGCCTCGATCAGGCGCACCGCGCGCGGATCGCCGATCAGGGCGTTGCCCTGCTTGTTCATCACATAGGCGCCCGACACGCCGCGCGTCGTGTCGGCGAAGGCGCACGAGCCGCCCCAACCCGAGTGACCGAACGCTTCGGGCGTCGGCCCATAGTAGAAGTTGGGCTCATTGCGCATGAAGCCCGCGCCCCAACTGATCTCGTAGGGCAGGACAAGATCGCGACCGCGAAGGCGCTCGGCGGTGGCGGCCTTGATCCCGGCGGGCGTGATCAACGAGCGGCCGTCCAGCGTCCCGCCGTTGGCCAGCGCGCCCATCAGGCGCGCCAGGGCCGGCGCGGTCGCATGGCCGTTGGCCGAGGGGATCTCGACCCGCCGCCACTCGGCCGCGCCCTTTCCGCCCGGCGAGGACCACGGCTTGAAGAAGGCGGCCTCCACGGCGGCGTTGATCTCACCGAACTGGGGCATGGCCGTGGGGCGCATCAGGTCGGCGACGCGGCCGTGCTCGCTGTCGGGCAGGCCGATCCAGAGATCCAAGCCCAGCGGCTGGCAAATGTCTTCACGCAGGGCCGTGCCCATGGTCCGGCCGTCGACGCGGCGGAAGATCTCGCCGGCCAGGTAGCCATACGTCACCGGATGGTAGCCGCTGGCCGAGCCGATCGGAAACAGCGGCGCCATGGCCGCCAGCTTGGCGCAGGTGGCGTCCCAGTCGAACCAGATGGCCGGGTCGGTCTCGTTGGGGAAGCCCGACAGGCCGGCCTGGTGCGACAGCGCCTGCTCGACGGTCACGGCCTCTTTGCCGGCCTGCGCGAACTCGGGCCAGACGTCGGCGACAGGCTGGTCGTAGGCGAGGCGGCCCTCGTCGACCAGCCGAGCCACCATCAGGGCCGCCACGGCCTTGGTGGTCGAGAACAGGGCGGTCAGAGTGTCGGGCCCGAACGGAACCTCGCGCTTGCGATCCGCGAAGCCGCCCATCAGGTCGACGACGATCTCGCCCTCGATGGCGAACGCAAAACGCGCGCCCAGTTCGCCCCCGTCGGCGAAGTTGGCCTCGAAGGTCTCGCGGACGCGGGCGAAGCGGTCTGGGCAGAGGCCCTGAATTCCTACGGTCATGTCTTGATCTACAGCAGGCCAAACACGCTTGTCATCCCGGCCAAGCGCGAAGCGCGCCGAGCCGGGACCGCCGCAAGCTCGGAGCGCGTTACGGTCCCGGGTCTACGCTGCGCTTCGCCCGGGATGACGGTCTTCCCTAAGCCAGCCGTTCGATCCGAACGGTCGGCGAGGTCTGCTTGATGCGCGCGCCCATCGCCACGATCGGCAGTTCGGGCGCGTTCCAGATGTTGGCGGCGGTCACCGTCTCGGCCACGCCGCCGACGGCGCGGGCCAGGCCGTACGAGAAGGTCTGACCCTCGAGGATCGAGGCGGCGTACAACGCGGTCAGAAGGTCGCCGGTGCCGTTGGGCGAGCGATCGGATTTGGCGTGGGCGGCCAGCCACGCCTCTTTCTTGTCGGCCAGCACTGCGCCGATCTCGGCGCCTCGGTGGACGGACGAGACCAGCGTGGTCTTGCCCAGCAGGCGCGCGGCGCGCATGGCCGACTGCGGGTCGCGGGCGTCGGTTCCGGTCAGCTTCTGCAGCTCCCAGGAATTGCAGGCCACGACGTCGGCGCGCGGGATCAGGTCGGCGATGATCTCGTCGGCGGTCTCGGCCGGGATGTAGAGGCCCTTGCCAGCGTCGCCCATGGTGGGATCGACGATGACGGTCGGCCGGCGCATGGCCGCGCCGTTCGGGCGAGGGGTCTCCCGCACCGCGTCGATCACCCGCGCGGCGGCGCGGGCCTGGGCAGCGGTGGCGAAATAGCCCGTGATGACGAGGTCCACGAGGCCGAACAGGCCGTTGGCCTCGATGCCGTCCAGCATGCCCTCGAACACCTCGATCGGCACCGGGGCGCCGCCGGGGATGCCCCAGCCCGGGTGACGGCCGAACAGCACGGTCGGCACGACCATCGAGTCGATCTTGAACTGCGCCAGGGCGGTGGCCTGGGCGGTCGCGCCCACTTGGCTGCCGGCGACATGGCTGGAGATGATCAAGGCTAACGGCATGCAAAAGCGATTAGCCGAGCCATGCGAAATTGAACAGGGCGTCTTCGCACGCCCCCGCAAAAGAAAAGGCCCGCCGAGCGGCGGGCCTTCCCCATGGGAAATCAGACTTCGTCCGATCCTAGTACCGGTAATGATCCGGCTTGAACGGGCCAGCTTCCGGCACGCCGATGTAATCGGCCTGATCCTTGCGCAGCGTGGTCAGCTTCGCGCCCAGCTTTTCCAGGTGCAGGAAGGCGACCTTCTCGTCCAGGTGCTTGGGCAGGGTGTAGACTTGGTTGTCGTACTTGGCCTTGTTGGTCCACAGCTCGATCTGGGCCAGGGTCTGGTTGGTGAACGAGGCCGACATCACGAAGCTGGGGTGGCCGGTGGCGTTGCCCAGGTTCACCAGGCGGCCTTCCGACAGCACGATGATCTTCTTGCCGTCCGGGAATTCCACGTGGTGGACCTGCGGCTTGATCTCGTCCCACTTGAAGTTGCGCAGGCCGGCGATCTGGATCTCGGAATCGAAGTGCCCGATGTTGCAGACGATGGCGTTGTTCTTCATCCGGCGCATGTCGTCGACCGTGATGACGTCCTTGTTGCCGGTCGCGGTGACGAAGATGTCGGCCTTGTCGGCGACGTCGGCCAGGGTCTGGACCTCATAGCCTTCCATCGCCGCCTGCAGGGCGCAGATCGGGTCGATCTCGGTGACGATCACGCGGGCGCCGCCCTGGCGCAGCGAGGCGGCCGAGCCCTTGCCCACGTCGCCATAGCCGCAGACCACGGCGACCTTGCCCGACAGCATGACGTCGGTGCCGCGACGGATGGCGTCGACCAGGCTCTCACGGCAGCCATACAGGTTGTCGAACTTGGACTTGGTGACGCTGTCGTTGACGTTGATGGCCGGGAACGGCAGCTCGCCCTTCTGGGCCATGTGATACAGGCGGTGGACGCCCGTGGTGGTCTCTTCCGACACGCCGCCGATGGCCGCGCGGATCGCCGAATAGAAGCCCGGCTTTTCAGCCAGGTACTTCTTCATCACGGCGTAGAGGGCTTCTTCTTCCTCGTTCTGCGGGTTGTCGAGGATCGAGGGATCCTTCTCGGCCTTGGGGCCCAGCACGCAGAGCAGGGTGGCGTCGCCGCCGTCGTCCAGAATCAGGTTCGGATAGCCGCCGTCGTGCCACTCGAAGATCTTGTGGGCGTATTCCCAGTACTCGACCAGGTTCTCGCCCTTGAAGGCGAAGACCGGGATGCCGGCGGCGGCGATGGCGGCCGCGGCGTGGTCCTGGGTCGAGAAGATGTTGCACGAGGCCCAGCGGACCTCAGCGCCCAGGGCCGTCAGCGTCTCGATCAGCACGGCGGTCTGGATGGTCATGTGCAGGCTGCCGGCGATGCGGGCGCCCTTGAGGATCTGCTGGGGACCGTACTCGGCGCGCGTGGCCATCAGGCCCGGCATTTCGGTCTCGGCGATGGCGATTTCCTTGCGGCCGAAATCGGCGAGCGAGATGTCCTTGACGATATAGTCAGCCACGGTCGGCTCCTGCGGTCGGGTGGGGATTTTGCCCACCTTATACGCGCGAGACCCCTTCCTAGCAATTAACGCATAAAGATATCTTTATGTCAGGGGTGTGGGCGGCCGTTGGTCCTGGGGGGCGTCTTCTTCTCGCCCTCGAGAAGGAGCCATCCTTACATCTCACGGCGAGACGATCGCAGGGCTGAGCAGGTCACTCAAGGACCGCCCTCCGGGCGGCCGCCGCGCGGCGACGCGTGAGCGTCGTCCTTGACTGACCTGATCGGCCCTGCACGCTGCAGCCTCCAAGAGATTTAAGGGGGCGCCCGCCCTGGGGCGACGGCTTTGCAGTGGTGGGGGCTAACGAAGCGGAATACCTGAAACCGTAAAGGATAAACGGTATGAAGGAAGGGCGGTGGCTCTAAACTGGCCGGGAATGATAACGCGTGCGCCTGCAGTCATAGCCTCGGTCAAGTGACTTACATTGATCGCTGAGATCGTGAAGAACGCTAGAGACTGCCGAAAGAGCGAGTAGCTCGCTACCATCGTGCGCTCCTCAACAGCCCTGGCGGCATAAAGAAACTGATCACTTACCTCGAGCCCTCTGCCCTGCCGCAGGGTGTCCGGCTCCCCGACTAGCCGGAAGAGATCGTCAGGTATTCCTCCGAGCGCGGCGTCGAGATTGGTGAAGGTCCGACATACAACGCCACCTGCTCGCGGTACTGCGCTTCCGAGACGCATGTAGTGCATCGCCAGGGCTTGGCGTGCGGCAAACGCTTCAAGGTGTGACTTGATAATCGGGCCGCCAACATTGAGTAGACCAAGTTCCTCCGACAGACCCTCGCGCGCGAGTTGGCGGCGGCTACGCGCTGTGGAGACGTGCATTTCCTCCAAAGCTCCCGGCGCGTTGTTGGCGACCGCTTGCAAAAGTCGGCTTACTTCGGCGTCAGTTCTCCGGTCAGTTGATGGTGGATACAGGCGAGATAGAAGCCCAACCACAGTATCTGTAATTCGAGCGGACCTATTGCAGTCTTCACACGCAGGAAATTCTAATCCCTCCGGCCGATGGTTGTTGTGAAATATAACTATCGGCGGCATGTGATCGACTGTTTCTGCAATCGATTCTCCTGCACAGTATATGCAGAATATTTCGCGGTTGCGGATTTGTTGTCTCAATCTCGGTCGTCGCTGGCGTCTTTGGCGCAAAGCGTCTGGCTCACGAGCCATGTTCATCCACTCCACATCTGAGATGCTGCCAGATGCGTGTTGGCTAATCTAATCACCCCTGCTGCCCCAACCGCTCCCACCCGTCGAAGAACGGAAACCTTTCCGCCCAGAACGCCGCCAGCCTCGGGTCCGCATCCACCCGCCGCACCGCCTGCGCCATCTTCGGCGCGGCCTCGTAGAATCGCACGCGCCGGGGCCCCCAGCGGCTGACGACCGCGACATAGAGGTCCAGCACGCCCAGCGTGTCGCCCAGCAGGTAGGGGCCGCCGTGGCGGTCCATCAGCGGCGCCACCTGGCTTTCCATCATCGCCCAGCAGTCGGCGATCCGCTCGGCCGTCGCGGCCTTGATCCGCGCCTGGACCTCGGGGTCGGGCCCGCCCAGGCGCGAGGGCTCGTCGCGCACCCAGAACAGCGAATAGATCGAAGCCGGGATGAAGGTCATCCAGCGCAGGAACTGAGCCCGCATCGGATCGTCGATCGCAGGGCCGAGCTTGGCCTCGGGGAAGCGGTCGGCCAGCCAGATCAGGATGGCGGCGCTTTCGGTGATCGTCTCGCCCTCGGGCGTGACCAGGGCCGGGATCTGCTTGAGCGGATTGACCCCCGCGACCTTGGCCGTTTGCGCCTCGCCCTCCCAGGTCGGGGCCTCGATGATCTCATAGGGCAGGCCGATCAGGGTCATGGCCGCCTCGATGGGCACGCCGCCCGATCCGAGGGCGCTGAACAGGCGATAGGCGGCCATGGCGACTCCGGGGTTATCCACACCCGCTCACAACATCTTGTGGGGGTGCGACGCTGGCGCCACTAGATGAACCGAGCGGCTTTGGTAGGGTAGGGCATCTTATCGCGTCCGCTCGATTCTGCCCGAGGCTCTGTCATGTCCGCTCCGTCATCGCTGATCCTGCCTGGCCTTATGACCCCCTCGGGCGGCTACAAGCCGTTCCGCTATCCGTGGGCCTATGACTTCTGGAAGAAGCAGCAGCAGGTCCACTGGATGCCCGAGGAAGTGCCGCTGGGCGAGGACCTCAAGGACTGGGCCGTCAAGCTGAACGACAAGGAACGGAACCTGCTGACGCAGATCTTCCGCTTCTTCACCCAGTCCGACGTCGAGGTGCAGGACAACTACATGGAGCGCTACGGTCGGGTGTTTAAGCCGACCGAAGTGAAGATGATGCTGGCCTCGTTCGCGAACATGGAGACGATCCATATCGCGGCCTACGCCCTGCTGCTCGAGACCATCGGCATGCCCGAGACCGAGTTCTCGGCGTTCATGGAATACGAGGCCATGAAGGCCAAGCATGACTACATGCAGACCTTCGGCGTCGAGACCAACGCCGACATCTGCCGCACGCTGGCCATGTTCGGCGGCTTCACCGAAGGCCTGCAGCTGTTCGCCTCGTTCGCGATGCTGATGAACTTCCCGCGCTTCAACAAGATGAAGGGCATGGGCCAGATCGTCTCGTGGTCGATCCGCGACGAGAGCCTGCACTGCGACGGCATCATCAAGCTGTACCACGCCTTCAACAAGGAGACGGGCGCGGTGACCAAGGCCGTGGCCGACGACATCGTCGACTGCTGCAAGACCGTGGTCGGCATGGAAGACAACTTCATCGACCTGGCCTTCGAGGCCGGCGACATCCAGGGCATGACGCCTGACGACATCAAGGCCTATATCCGCTTCGTCGCCGACTGGCGCCTGCGCCAGTTGCACCTGCCCGAGGTGTACGGCGTGAAGGAAAACCCGCTGCCCTGGCTGCAGTCGCTGCTGTCGGGCGTCGAGCACGCCAACTTCTTCGAAGCCCGCGCGACCGAATACTCCAAGGCCGCGACCAAGGGGCAATGGCACGGCGCCGACGGCGTCTGGACCAGCTTCGACGAGATGATGAAGAAGCGCTCGGCCGAGGTGGTCCCGGCGGAGTAGGCTCTGATGTCCTTCTCCCCCTTGCGGGAGAAGGTGTCATCCGAAGGATGACGGATGAGGGGTTTCACGGCGCCGTCCGCGCGACCCCTCACCCGACCCGGCTATCGCCGGGCCACCCTCTCCCGCAAGGGGAGAGGGTTTTGTTTTGACCGGAGCATCCCATGACCAGCATCGCCGTGATCGGCCCCGGCGCGGTGGGCGGAACGCTCGCCGCCTGGCTGGCGCAGAATCCTGCCCATGCGGTCACCGTCTGCGTTCGCACGCCGTTCGAGGCCCTGGCGGTCCAGACGCCGGAAGGCCCGATCAACGCGAGCCCGCGCGTGGCGGCCTCGCAGGCAGGGCTCACACCCGTCGACTGGGTGCTGGTCACGACCAAGACCTATGACACCGACGCGACCTGGACCTGGCTGGACGCGCTGGTGGGACCTCAGACCCGCGTGGCCATCCTGCGCAACGGGGTCGAGCACACCGCCCCGTTCGAGGGCCGGATCGCCGCCGAGCGGCTGGTTCCGGCCGTGGTCGACATCCCGGCCGAGCGCTCGGCGCCGGGGCGGATGCTGCAGCGGCGCAACGGCTGGATCAAGGTTCCTGCGGGCGCGGCCGGCGAGGCCTTCGCGGCCCTCTTCGCCCACACGCCGATCGCCCTTGAGGTGGTCGACGACTTCGTCACGCAGGCCTGGAAGAAGCTGGCCCTCAACTGCGCCGGCGCGGTCAACGCCCTGGTTCTGAAGCCCGCCGGGATCGCCCATGACGAGGGCGCGGCGCAGGTCATGCGCAGCCTCGTGCGCGAGTGCGTGGCGGTGGGCCGGGCCGAGGGGGCGGACCTCTCCGACGACCTGCCCGACCAGGTGATCGCCGGCTATCGCGCCGCCGATCCGGGCTCGGTCAACTCGCTGCACGCTGACCGCGCGGCCGGACGGGCGATGGAGCTGGACGCCCGCAACGGCGTCATCGTCCGCAGGGGCGCGGTCCATGGGATCGCCACGCCGGCCAACGCCATGGTGGTGGCGCTGCTGAACGCGGCGGCGCTCTGAGGCGCAAGCGCCGCCGAAGCCCTAGGGGCGATACTTCTTGGGCAGCGCCTGCACTTCTTCCGGCGTCAGCTTGGTGATGGTCTTGGCGCGGATCGGCAGGGGAATGCCGAAGCCGTCCGACACCCGCAGGTCCAGATCCAGCGGATGGCAGACGCTGTCAGGGCCGCGCACGACCGAGACCAGATGCGTGCCCGGCCAGGTCAGCTGGCTGGAGCCGTAGGCGAGGTCGACGCGATAAACGTCGCGGCCGCGCACCTTCATGTACAGCGTGTTCTTGTCCGGCGCCGACCAGCCGCGCCAGTCGGAAAGGTAGAAGCACTGCCGCGCCGGCTTGGCGGCCTTGGGGGGCTCGCCCGGCGCCTGGGCCTGGGCGGCGGAAGCCGAGAAGCCCGCGACGGCCAGCCCGATCAGCGCGACGCGCGCCAGGGGGGTGATCCTGCTCATGACGTCATCCTCATAGTCCCTCGCCCATCGAGATTGGACCTCACGTGGTTGTTGTCAAGTTTTTACTGTACATTTGAAACTGGACACGAAAAAGCCCGCCCCGCCGAGGCGGAGCGGGCGATCTCAAGCGGCCAGGATCGCGGGGATCAGGCCTTGGCGGCTTCGCCTTCCGGCGGCATGTCGTCCAGCTCGCCCTCCCACTTGGCGACGACCGCCGCGGCGACGCTGTTGCCGACGACGTTGGTGGCGCTGCGGCCCATGTCCAGCAGGTGATCGACGCCCAGAACGAGCGCGATCCAGGCTTCCGGCAGGCCGAAATAGGTGAGGGTGGCCATGATCACCACCAGCGAGGCGCGCGGCACGCCGGCGATGCCCTTGGAGGTCACCATCAACAGCAGCAGCATGAAGATCTGCTGCTGGACCGTCAGCTCCACACCGTGCGCCTGGACGATGAACATCGTGGCGAAGGTGCAGTACAGCATCGAGCCGTCGAGGTTGAACGAGTAGCCCAGGGGCAGCACGAACGACACGATCCGGCGGCGCACGCCCACCTTCGGCAGGCTGTCGAGAATGCGCGGGTAGGCGGCTTCCGAGCTGGCGGTCGAGAAGGCCAGCAGGGTCGGGTCGCGGATCACGCCAAAAAGCGGCACCACCCGCTTGCCCAGCACCGCCAAGCCGGCGACGAACAGCAGCGCCCACAGGACGCCCATGGTCAGGTAGAAGCCCAGCACGAACTTGCTGTAGGTCGCCAGCATGCCCAGGCCCTGGGTCGCGATCGTCGAGGCCAGGGCGGCGAAGATGGCCAGCGGGGCCAGCTTCATCACAAAGCCGGTGACCTTCAGCATGATCTGGGCGGCCTGCTCGACCAGCTCGAGGATCTGTGGGGCTTTGTCGTCCAGCGCCGCGACCGCAGTGCCGACGAACAGCGAGAAGACGACGATCTGCAGGATCTCGTTCTTGGCCATGGCGTCAAAGATCGAGGTCGGCACCAGGTGGGTGATGAAACCCTTCAGGGTGAAGGCTTCGGTCGAGGCGGTGGTCTTCATCGCCACGTCGACATGCGCCATGTTCAGGCCCGCGCCCGGATCCAGCAGGTGGACCATCAGAAGGCCCAGCACCAGCGACACGGCCGAGGCGCCGATGAACCAGGTCATGGTCTTGGCGCCGATGCGGCCGACGGCGGCGGCGTCTTCCATGTGCGCGACGCCGGCCACCAGGGTCGTGAAGACCAGCGGAGCGATGATCATCTTGATCAGGCGCAGGAAGATGTCGGTGATGATCGACAGGTTGCCGGCCGCAGCCTTGGCGCCGGCCGGGTCCAGGAACTGGTTGCAGGCCCAGCCGACCAGCACCCCCAGGATCATCGCGCCGATGATCAGATAGGCGAAGCGTTTATTCATCTAGTCCCCCTGGCGCCTCACGCGGGCGTCGACGGCTTGTTCTGGTTGTCGGAAGGAACGACGCGCGAGCACGTCCGCGCCGCCAGTCGCGCCCTCCTGGAGCATTTCAGCCCTTGTGGCCGACATGGGCGGGTTCGTCCATGCCCCATGCGTCCGCCAAGCGCTCTTGGGCGTGGCCGAGCTCCGGAAACGGGCGTCTACTGCAATCGGGCGTGGCGCCGACGGCGCAGCGTCCACCCAAGTAATAAAATTCTTATTTGTGTCGCCCGGCTGTCTCGCCAAGGTCGCAAAACGTCGCTATAAGGCGCCATGTCAAACCAAGAAAAAGCAATCGCCGTCGTTGAGCGACTCAATGACGAATACGAGCGCGCCGTCGGCGCTCTGCGCGACGCGCTCCGCGCCTATCTCGAACATGGAACCCGCCCGGACCCGGCCGCCCGCTTTGACGGGACGTTCGCCTATCCCGAGCTGCGCCTGACCTATGACCCCGAAGCGCTGCCGCCGAAGCTGGCCCGCTCGTACGCCCGGGTGAGCCGCCCGGGGGTCTATGCGACCACGGTCACGCGGCCCGCGCAGTTCCGCGACTATCTGGTCGAGCAGTTGACGCTGCTGATGGACGACTTCGACGTCGAGATCGAGATCGACCGCTCGCGCCAGGAAATCCCCTATCCCTACGTTCTGGACGCCACCATCGACCTGAACCAGGCCGACGTGCGCAGCGAGGATATCGCCCGCTTCTTCCCGACCACGGACCTGGCCTTCATCGGCGACGAGATCGCCGACGGCCTGTGGAACTCGGTGCTGGAGGACACCCACCCGCTGTCGCTGTTCGACGGCCTGCGCACCGACTTCTCGCTGGCGCGGCTCAAGCACTACACCGGCGCCCCGGCCGAGGACGTGCAGCAGTTCATCCTGTTCACGAACTACAACCGCTATGTCGACGAGTTCGTTCGCTGGAGCATCGAGCAGCTGAAGGCGCCCGACAGCCCTTACACGGCCCTGTCCTGCGCCGGCGGGCTGACCATCACCGCCAACACGGTCAATCCGGAACTGGCGGTGGCGGAATCGACCTGGCGCAAGCACCAGATGCCCGCCTACCACCTGATGGCCCCGGGCGGTTCGGGCGTGACCCTGGTCAATATCGGCGTCGGCCCCTCCAACGCCAAGACGATCTGCGACCACCTGGCGGTGCTGCGCCCGCAGGCCTGGCTGATGATCGGCCACTGCGGCGGCCTGCGCGACACCCAGACCATCGGCGACTATGTCCTGGCCCACGCCTATCTGCGCGACGACCATGTGCTGGATGCGGTGCTGCCGCCGGAAATCCCCGTGCCGTCCATCGCCGAGGTGCAGCGCGCCCTCTACGACGCGGCCAAGGCGATCAGCGGCGACAGCGGCGACCAGCTGAAGAAGCGCCTGCGCACCGGCACCGTCGTCACCACCGACGACCGCAACTGGGAGCTTCGCCACAGCCTGTCGGCCCTGCGCTTCAACCAGAGCCGTGCGGTGGCGATCGACATGGAGTCGGCGACCATCTCGGCCCAGGGGTACCGCTTCCGGGTGCCGTACGGGACGTTGCTCTGCGTCTCGGACAAGCCGCTGCACGGCGAGATCAAGCTGCCCGGCCAGGCCAACGCGTTCTACGAGCGGGCGATCAGCCAGCACCTGCAGATCGGCATCCTGGCCTGCAAGCTGCTGCACGCCGAAGGCCCGAACCTGCACTCGCGCAAGCTCCGCGCCTTCGACGAGCCGCCGTTCCGGTGATGTGGAGATAGTTCCTCCCCCGCGCTGCGGGGGAGGTGGCCCAGAGGGCCGGAGGGGGCGAGCTGGACCTGGGCCGCGCCAGCCCCCTCAGTCACTCCGTGACAGCTCCCCCGCCTCGCGGGGGAGCATCTTGTTTCCCTAAACCCGCTCGATGATGATCGCGGGCGCCATGCCGCCGGCGGCGCACATGGTCACCAGACCACGCTTGAGGTCGCGGCGTTCCAGCTCGTCCAGGATCGTGCCGATCAGGATCGAGCCGGTCGCGCCGATCGGGTGACCCAGGGCCATGGCGCCGCCGTTCACATTGACCTTGTCGCGGTCGAGCTTGAGGTCGCGGATGAACTTCTCGGCCACGACCGCGAAGGCCTCGTTGATTTCCCACAGATCGATGTCGTCAACGGTCAGGCCGGCCTTGGCCAGAGCCTTGCGCGCGGCCGGGACCGGGGCGTTCAGCATGAGGGTCGGGCTGTCGCCGACATTGGCCATGGCGATGACCTTGGCGCGAGGCTTGAGGCCGTTGCGCTGGGCGTAGGCCGGCGAGGCCAGCAGCACCGCCGCCGCGCCGTCCACCACGCCCGACGAGTTGCCCGCGTGGTGCATGTGCTGGATCTTCAGGTCCGGATAGACCTTGCGGATCAGGCCGCCATAGGTGTTACCGGCCTCGTCGACCGGGATCTCGGCCAGGGCCGCGAACGAGGCCTTCAGGCTGGCCAGCCCTTCAGCCGTGGTTTGCGGACGCGGGAACTCCTCGTGGTCCAGCGCGACCGAGCCGTCGTCGCGCAGCACGGGGATCAGGCTCTTGTCGAAGTGACCGCCTTTGATGGCGAGATCGGCGCGGCGCTGGCTCTCCAGGGCCAGGGCGTCGACATCGGCGCGGGTGATTCCCTCCAGAGTGGCGATGGCGTCGGCGCAGACGCCCTGGTGCGACTGCGGATGACGGGCGCGCAGGCGCAGGTTGCCGCTGTCCAGCATCGGCGGTGACGTCACGTTCGCGGTGGCCGAGGTGTAGGACATCATCTCGGTCCCACCGGCGATGACCAGGTCCTCCATGCCCGACATGATCGAGGCCGCCGCCAGGTTCACCGTGGTGATGCCCGAGCCGCAGAAGCGGTCCAGAGTCACGCCGCTGGCGCGGACGTCATAGCCAGCGTCCAGCGCCGCCATGCGGCCCAGGTCCCCCGCCTGCGACCCGCGCTGGCTGGAGGTGCCCCAGATGATGTCGTCGACTTCAGCGGTGTTGAGGCCGTTGCGCTCGGCCAGGGCCTTCAGGACCGTGGCGGCCAGGTGCTGGGGATGGAAGTCGGCCAGGGCTCCCTTGCCGACCTTGCCGATGCCGCGCGGGGTGCGGCAGGCGTCGATGATGTAGGCTTCGGCCATTCGGCCCTCCCATGTTCAGTTCGCATCGCCGGTCTTGCTGGCCGGGCTCGATGCGAACTGAACGGGAGGCGCCGCTGGGGCAGTCCAGAGGTTTTACGCCTCTTCGGCCCAGGCCTTGATCAGCTGGTGGGCGATGGCCAGGGGCGGCGGGGCGAACAGGCCCTCGAGCTCGCCCCTGATCAGCTGCTGGGCTTCCTCGCGGGTGAACCAGCGGACTTCCTCGAGCTCGGTCTGGTCGGGGGCGGCCTCGTCGCTGTCGACGTCGGCGATCAGGCCCATCATCAGCGAGCTGGGCCAGGGCCAGGGCTGGCTGGAGTGATAGCGGACCGCCGTCGCCTTCAGGCCGGCCTCTTCCTGCAGTTCGCGGGCGCAGGCCTCCTCGATCGTCTCGCCGGGCTCGATGAAGCCGGCCAGGGCCGAGAACATGCCCTTGGGCCACATCGCCTGACGGCCCAGCAGGCACTTGCCGTCATGGATCGCCAGCATGATCGCCACCGGATCGGTACGTGGGAAGTGCTCGGCCTCGCAGGACGGGCAGACGCGTTTCCAGCCGCCGTCCGAGACCTCGGTCTTCTGGCCGCAGGCGCTGCACCAGCGATGGCGGCGGCGCCACTCGAACATCGACTTGGCGGTGGCCAGGATGCCGGCGTCGGCAGGCGGCATGGTCGCCGCCGCGCCACGCAGTTCTTCGAACCGGCCCAGGCCCTGCAACGGCCCTTCGGCGGGGTCCGCCGCGCCTTCGATGTCGACCGCGAAGACCGCGATGTCCTTCCAGAGGCCCAGATACAGCAGCTTCTCGTTCCCGCCGGCCAGGTCCTGGGCCATGTCGGCGCGCAGATAGGCGATTTGCACGCCCGTGGGCTTGCCGTCGTCGCCGAGGATGTCCTCGACCAGCGGCTTGCCATTCCACAGCGCGACGGCCAGCGACTCGGGATCGGCCAGCTTTTCGGCGAGGAAGGCCTCGTCGCCGCGACGCTCGCTGTCACGGTCCAGGGGATTGCCGGCGAAGGTGTTGGTGATGATCGAAAGAGGCATGCGCCACTCTGTAGCGTGAGCGGAATGACTCGTCAGCCTTGCATCCTGCGCGATGAGTCGCGATATAGGCCTCGGAGATCGGCGCGGACGGAGTCCTCGCCAACCTGGTCAGGGCCGAGAGGCAGCAGCCACAACGAGATCACCTCTGGGTCGTCTGCCGGTCTCCACCTCATTTCCCTCGAAATTCTGTCAGCAGATGCGCGCGCTTTAGGGCCCGAGGCTTTTGCTGCGCCCTCCGCCCCACTACACTCAGCGCCATGGCCGACCACGACGACCTCTCGCCCGATTCCGCGCCGCCGTGGGACGAGGCGCCCGCCGAGCGGGACGAGAACACCGCCGACATCTTCGGCGACGCGCCGGCGGCGGCCGCCGAGGCGCGCCCCGTGGTCGAGACCCCGCCCGAGGGCGAGAAGGGCGACGCCTACACCGTTCTGGCGCGCAAGTACCGTCCGCGCACCTTCGAGGATCTGATCGGCCAGGAGGCCATGGTCCGCACGCTGGCGAATGCGTTCTCGACGGGGCGGATCGCCCACGCCTTCATGCTTACCGGCGTTCGCGGGGTGGGCAAGACCACGACCGCCCGCCTTCTGGCGCGCGCGCTCAACTACGAGACCGACACCGTCAAGGGGCCCTCGGTCGACCTGACCACCGAAGGCTATCATTGCCGCGGCATCATCGAGGGCCGGCACATGGACGTGCTGGAGCTGGACGCCGCATCGCGCACCAAGGTCGACGAGATGCGCGAGCTTCTGGACGGGGTGCGCTACGCGCCGGTCGAGGCGCGCTACAAGGTCTACATCATCGACGAAGTGCACATGCTGTCGACGGCGGCGTTCAACGCGCTGCTGAAGACGCTGGAAGAGCCGCCGCCACACGCCAAGTTCATCTTCGCCACCACCGAAATCCGCAAGGTTCCGGTGACGATCCTGTCGCGCTGCCAGCGCTTCGACCTGCGCCGGGTCGAGCCGGACGTGCTGGTCAAGCACTTCGACCGCATCTCGGCCAAGGAAGGCGCGCGGATCGAGATGGACGCCCTGGCCCTGATCGCCCGCGCGGCGGAGGGTTCGGTGCGCGACGGTCTCTCCCTGCTGGATCAGGCCATCGTCCAGACCGAGCGGGGCCAGACGGTCACGGCCACGGTGGTCCGCGACATGCTGGGCCTGGCCGACCGCAGCCAGACCATCGCGCTCTACGAACACGTCATGGCTGGGAAGACGAAGGAGGCTCTTGAGGCCTTCCGCGCCCTGTGGGGTTTCGGCGCCGACCCAGCGGTGGTCATGCTCGACGTTCTCGACCACTGCCACGCCTCGGCGGTGTCCAAGGCGCTGGGCCCCGACGCCCTGTCGATGCCCAAGGAGCAGGCTGCGCGGCTGGCCGCGATCGGCGCCCATACTTCGGCCGGCACGCTGTCGCGTCTGTGGCAGATGCTGCTGAAGGCCCATGACGAGGTGCGCCGCGCGCCCGACGCCATGGCTGCGGCCGAGATGGCCCTGATCCGCCTGTGCTATGCGGCGGACCTGCCTGGTCCGGAGGAGGCGCTGAAGGCCCTTCGCGACGGCGCGCCGGTTGGGGGCGGTGGTCCCGGCGGTGGCGTGTCGATCGGCGGCGGCGCAGGCGGGGCGACAGCTTCTGCCCAGTCTCCAGTGATGATGGCTGCGCCCGGCGCCCAAGCCATGCCGGTGCTGGCCTCGTTCGACGACGTCATGGCCCTGATCGCCGCCAAGCGCGACATCGGCCTGCGGCTGGATGTCGAGCAGTACGTTCGCCCGATCAACTTCCGCCCCGGCGCGCTCACCTTCGAGGCCGCGCCCGGCGCGCCCGGAAATCTGGCGGGGCGGCTTGTTCGCTTCCTGAAGGAGCATACCGGCCAGCCCTGGCTGGTGGCGGCCGAGGGCGGCGGCGGGGCCGAAAGCCTCATGGAGCGCCAGAAGCGCGAGGAGCGCGAGGCGCTGGAGGCCATCAAGCAAGATCCTTTTGTCGCCTCGGTGCTGTCGGCCTTCCCCGGCGCCGAGATCGTCGAGATCCGCAAGCTCCTCACCCCGGAGGCTCCGCCCCTGGAGCCGGACGAGGAAGAGGGCTGACAAAGGAAGCTGTCATCCCGGGCCAGCGCAGCGCAGACCCGGGACCACGGCGAGCGCCGGCGTATCCGGCGGTCCCGGCTTTCGCCGGGATGACAAGTAGTTTTGGAGACCAAGACCATGAAAGACCTCGGCGGCCTGATGAAGCAGGCCCAGGCCATGCAACAGAAGCTTCAGGACGCCCAGGCGCGCCTGGCCGAGAGCACCGTCGAGGGAACCTCTGGCGGCGGCATGGTGACGGTGACGCTGAAGGGCACGGGCGAGTTGGCCAAGGTGGTGCTGGACGAAAGCCTGATCGAGCCCGGCGAGGGCGAGGTGATCGCCGACCTGATCGTCGCCGCTCACGCCGACGCCAAGAAGAAGCTCGACGCCAAACAGGCCCAGATGATGCAGGACGCCGCCGGCCCGATGGCGGGCCTGATGGGCGGTCTGCCTGGGATGAAGTTCTAAAGCCGGGAGCCGCCATCCTCGCCCTTCGACAGGCTTACGGTGAGGATCTCTACTGAGCCGAAAATCACCTTCACCCTGAGCTTGCCGAAGGGGGAGGGAGACGCACCGACTACCCAAAGGACCTGATGGCCGCCTCCGCCGGACCCGAGATCGAGCGCCTGATCGCCCTGCTGTCCAAGCTGCCGGGCCTGGGTCCGCGTTCGGGCCGGCGTGCGGCCCTCGCGCTGCTGAAGAAGCGCGACACGCTGCTGGCGCCGTTGGCGACCGCCTTGGCAGAGGCGCAGGCCAAGGTTCGAACCTGCGGGAGCTGCGGTTCGCTGGACGTCACCGATCCTTGCGCGGTCTGCGCCGACGGCTCGCGCGACGGCCGCCTGCTGTGCGTGGTCGAGGAGGTCGGCTCGGTCTGGGCGATGGAACGCGGCGGCTCGTTCAAGGGGCGCTATCACGTGCTGGGCGGTCTCTTGTCAGCCCTGGACGGCGTCGGCCCCGAGGCCTTGCGGATCGGCGAACTGGTCGCGCGGGTCGGGGGCGGCGAGGTGGCCGAGGTGATCCTGGCCCTGCCGGCCACGGTCGACGGCCAGACGACCGCTCACTACATCGCCGACCGTCTGGCTCAGACCAATGTGCCGGTGACCATGCTGGCGCGTGGAGTCCCCGTGGGCGGCGACCTCGACTGGCTCGACGACGGCACCATCGCCCAAGCGCTGCGCGCCCGCCGCCCGGCTTGAGAAAAATCCGGGAGCGCTTCTGGAAACCGGCTGACAGCTCCGCTTTCAAAAGCCAAGCTCCCCGTCGTCGCGTCGGGACCGCCGATGCGTCTGTAGAGGGACGATTTTCATGAGTACGCCAGACGACAAGGCCCCTGCGGCCGAGGTCGAAGCCCCACACGTCGCCAAGGTCGGCGTGCACGACAAGGGTCACAACGTGACCAGCTTCAACGAGGAGCCGATCAACGGCCTGATCGCCGATATCGCTGACGGCGACGAGTGATGGGAGGTGGCGGCGGCCTTTATGCCGTCGCCGACTTCGGCTAGGAACGGAGCATGAACTTCTCCGATCCTTTCCTGATCCTGGCCTTGGTCTTCGCGCTGGCCGCCGTGGCCTTTGGCCTTTGGGCCGTGACCGCGCAACGCCGCGCCGCGAAGGCCGAGGCCCAGGCGTGGCTCTTGAATGAGCGCCTGGCTCAGGCCGAAGAGCGCCATCGCCTGCTGGAGGACCAGAGCGCCACCCAGATCGAGCTGATCAAGGCCCAGGCGGCTCAGAGCGCCAACGCCATCGCCGAGCAGCTGATCAAGCGCGCCGACGAGAACGCCAAGAGCCGCGAGCGTCTCGCCGAGGCCCGGTTGGAGGCTCAACTCAAGCCGGTGGCCGAGACCCTCGCCAAGTTCGAAGCCCAGGTCACCGCCGTGGAGAAGGCGAGGGCCGAGGAGACGGGCGGCCTGAAAGCCCAGATCACCGCCCTGCTCGAGGCTTCGACCGCCACCCAGGCCGAGGCCCGCAAGCTGTCGGCCGCCCTGCGTCGCGGCGCCGGCGTCCAAGGCCGCTGGGGCGAGCAGACCCTGCGCAACGTGCTGGAGGCTGCGGGCCTCAACAGCCGCTTCGACTTCCAGGAGCAGTTCAGCGTCGACAGCGACGAGGGGCGTCGCCGGCCGGACGTGAAGGTCACGCTGCCGGGTGGCGGCGTGTTCGTGATTGACGCCAAGTGCTCGCTCAACGCCTTCCTCGAAGCCCAGGAGGCGACCGACGAGGTCCTGCGCGAAGCGGCCATGGCCCGTCACGCCCAGAGCGTGCGCACCCACATGCAGGGCCTGTCGTCCAAGGCCTATTGGGACCAGTTCGCCGGCGAGGGCTCGCCGGACTTCGTGGCGATGTTCGTGCCCGGCGACGGCTTCCTGGCCGCCGCTCTGGATCGCCTGCCCGAGCTGATGGCCGAGGCCATGGACCGCCGTGTGGTGCTGGTCACGCCCACGACCCTGTTCGCGCTCTGCAAGGCCGTAGCCTACGGCTGGCGGGCCGAGGACCAGGCCAAGAACGCCGCCCGCATCGTCGAGGTCGGTCGCGAGCTCTACAAGCGCGTTTCGGTAATGGGAGCGCATGCGGGCGCCATGGGCAAGGCGCTGGAGAGCGCCGTGGGCAAGTACAACCAGTTCGTCGGCTCGCTGGAGAGCCAGGTCCTGACCCAGGCCAGGCGCTTCGAGGACCTGTCTGTCGACCACGAGGGCAAGGAGATCCCCGAGCCGCCCATGGTCGATCAGGCGGTGCGGCCTTTGACCAAGCTGAAGGCCGTGGGACAATCTCCCACCTTGACCCTCGGGAATGACACGCCTACCTGACCAACATCATGACTATCCGTCGCATCCTCACCGTCGATAACGCCGCCGACCTGGCGGTCCTGAAGAAGGTTTCCACCCCGGTGGAGGCCGTCACGGACGAGCTACGCGTTCTGATGGATGACATGCTGGAGACCATGTACGACGCCCCCGGCATCGGTTTGGCCGCCGTGCAGATCGGCGAGCCCGTCCGCGTGATCGTCATGGACCTGGCCCGTGAGGGCGAGGACAAGGCGCCGCGCTACTTCGTCAATCCCGAGATCCTGGCCTCGTCCGAGGACCTGCAGGGCTATGAAGAAGGCTGCCTGTCGGTGCCCGAGTACTATGACGAGGTCGAGCGCCCGGCCAAGGTCACCCTGCGCTACATGAACTATCAGGGCGAGACGGTCGTCGAAGAGGCCGAGGGCCTGTTCGCCGTCTGCATCCAGCACGAGATGGATCACCTGGAAGGCGTCCTCTTCATCGACCACCTCTCGCGCCTGCGCCGCGACCGCGCCATGGCCAAGGTCAAGAAGGCCCGTCGCGCGGCTTAAGGGCGGACTACCGCTTTCGTCCCTCGTTGGTTTCGTAGGGGGCCCCATCCCGGTGGCGGTACGTGCTTTCCCCCTCCCGCAGGATGAGATCGATATCCGGATAGTCGCAACCGTCCTGATCCGGCCTGCGCGATCCCACCTCCAGCAACAGCACGTCCTGATCTGACCGGTTCTGGAAGCAGTGACCGTTCGCGACACCAGCCTTGAAGCCCGCGCAGTCGCCGGCTCGCATCACCGTCTCGCCGTCATTCTCCACAAGCACGACCTCGCCCTCGACCACCCAGGTGAACTCGTCCTCGGCCGTGTGCCAGTGGCGCTGGCTGGACCAGGCGCCGGGCGGCAGGCGCAGCAGGTTGACGCCGAACTGATCCAGCCCAGCCGCGTCGCCCAGCTTCGTGCGGTGGCGCTGCAGGCAGGGCTGATTGAACGGCGCAGGATAGGCTGTGCCGACGCGGGTGGGGGCGGTGGCGAGATCGATCTTGGGCATGACCTACCTTGGAACAAGCGTGCCGAATTTGCGCGGACGCAAGGGGAAGCTTAAAGCCTGCATCATGACCAGCCCCGCGCCCGCTTCTGTCAGCATTGATCCCGTCGAATTGGCTCAGGCCCTGATCCGGCGGCCGTCCGTGACCCCGGCCGACGCCGGCGCGATGGACACGCTGCAGCGCCAACTGGAGGTCCTCGGCTTTTCCTGCCGCCGCATGAAGTTCGGCGAGATCGAGAACCTCTACGCCCGACGCGGCACGGCGCGGCCGAACCTCTGCTTCGCTGGCCACACCGACGTGGTGCCGGTGGGCGACGACGCCGCCTGGACCGCCGATCCGTTCGAGGCGCAGATCAGGGGCGGCGTGCTCTATGGCCGCGGCGCGGTCGACATGAAATCGGCCATCGCCGCCTTCGTCGCCGCCGTCGCCAAGATCCCCGAGCATCCCGGTTCGATCAGCTTCCTGATCACCGGCGACGAGGAAGGGGTTGCCGAAGACGGCACCGTCAAGGTCGTCGAGGCTCTGGCCGCCGAAGGCGAGATCATTGACCACTGCATCGTCGGCGAGCCGACCTCGGCGAACCTGCTGGGCGACATGGTCAAGATCGGCCGTCGCGGCAGCATCAACGCCTGGATTGCGGTCGAGGGCCGCCAAGGGCACGTGGCCTATCCGCACCGCGCGGCCAATCCGGTTCCGGTGCTCATCGACATCCTGTCGGCTCTGAAGGCGCGGGTGCTGGACGAAGGCTATACCGGCTTCCAGCCGTCGAACCTGGAGATCACCACGATCGACGTCGGCAACACCGCCACCAACGTCATCCCGGCCTCGGCCAAGGCGCGCGTGAACATCCGCTTCAACCCGGCCCACAAGGGCAAGGACCTGGCCGCCTGGATCGAGGGGGAGTGCGCCAAGGCCGCGGAAGGCTTCGACGGAACCGCCAGCGCGCGGTGCAAGATCAGCGGCGAAGCCTTCCTGACCGAGCCCGGCGACTTCACGGACGTGATCGTGGCCGCCGTCACTGACGCTACCGGCCGCGCGCCGGAGCTGTCGACCACCGGCGGCACCAGCGACGCCCGCTTTATCCGCGCCCTGTGCCCGGTCGTCGAGTTCGGCCTGGTCGGCTCGACCATGCACCAGGTCGATGAGCGCGTGCCGGTCGATGAGGTCCGTCAGTTGGCCGACGCCTACGAGGCGCTGATCAGCCGCTACTTCCAAGCGTTCGCCTGAGCGGTGCGGGGACGAGGATGAGGGCGCTCTCGATCCCCGACGTGTTGGCCGAGGTGGCCGTGCTGGTGAAGCCGCATTTCGGCAGGGGCAGACCGGCGGACTACATCCCGCAGCTGGCGACTGTGCCTGGCGCCAAGTTCGGCATGGCGGTGCGGACCGTCGATGGCGGCGAACACGTCATCGGCGACGCCGACGAAGGCTTCTCCGTCCAGAGCATCACCAAGGTCTTCGCCCTGGGCCTGGCCCTGAACCGCCTGGGCGACGAGACCTGGACGCGGGTGGGCAAGGAGCCGTCGGGCACGCCGTTCAACCATCTTTCCCTGCTTGAGGCGGAGCAGGGCGTGCCGCGCAATCCGTTTATCAACGCCGGCGCCCTGGCGATCACCGACGTGCTGCTGGACGTCACCCGGGACCCGGCGGCCCTGGTCCGTGACTTCGCCGGATTTCTCTGTGACGAGCGGCTGGAAATCGATCCGGCGGTGGCGACGTCGGAGCTCGCCCACGCCTGGCAGAACCGGGCAATCGCCAGCCTGATGCGGGGCAAGGGTACGATCACCCATGACCCCGAGGCCGTGGTCGCCGCCTACTGCCGCCAGTGCGCGCTGACCATGAGCTGTCGCCAGCTGGCGCGGGCGTTCCTGCCGCTGGCGGCGGGCGGCTTTTCGCCGATCGCGCAGGAGACGGTGTTTCCCGAGCGTCTGACCCGCCGTCTGAACGCCCTCCTGTTGACCTGCGGCATCTATGACAGCGTCGGCAGCTTCGCTTATCGGGTAGGCCTCCCGGCCAAGAGCGGGGTGGGTGGCGGCATCGTCGCGGTGATCCCCGGCAAGGCGACGGTGGCGGTCTGGTCGCCGGAGCTGGACCGTTTCGGCACCAGTGTGGTCGGCGCGGCGGCGCTGGAGGCGTTCAGCCAGATCACGAACTGCTCGGTGCTGTAGCCTTGATCAGGATCAACGCGCATGCCGGTCGAGGGGCGCAGCCTGCGCCTCATGAGCAAGCCAAGCCGTAGAATCCTGATCTTGGTCGGCCATCCCGACCCTGCGCCCGACCGCTTTTGTCGGGCCCTCGCCGAGGCCTATGCCCAGGGCGCCATTGCAGGGGGGCATGAGATCCGCCGCGCCGACATCGGAACCATGGACATTCCCCTGCTGGAAAGTCAGGCGGCCTTTCAGGTCGACGACGTCACGCCTCTGATCCGAGATCTACGCGCCGACATCCTTTGGGCGGATCACCTGGTGTTGGTCTTCCCCCTCTGGCTTGGCGGCGTGCCGGCCAAGCTCAAGGCCGCGCTGGAGCAGGTGTTCCGGGGCGGGTTCGGGTTCGAGGTCGGCCCCAAGGGCTGGAACTCGAAGCTCTCGGGGCGCTCGGCCCGTATGGTGCTGACCATGGGCATGCCCAGCGCGATCTTTCGTCTCGTCTTCGGCTCGCACGGCTTGAAGGCGGTCACGCAGGGGATCTTCATGCTCGCCGGCGTCAAGCCGACCCGGGCGTCCATCGTCGGCGGCGTTGAGGCGATCGGCCCAGGCGGCCGGTCGCGGTGGCTGGAGCGGATGGCGGATCTTGGGGCGGCGGCCAGCTAGTCCCCGTACCCTACGCCCACCAGATAAAGTCCATCCGCCGGCGCGACGGGGCCGCATTCCCGGCGGTCCTTGGCCTCTAGTGCGGCCTTCACATCGTCGGGGCTCCAGCGACCCGCGCCGACCTCGACCAGCGTTCCGGTCATCGAGCGGACCTGGCGGTGCAGGAAGGACCGCGCCTCGAAATCAAGGTGGATCTCCTCGCCGACCCGACGCACGCGGGCGACATCGAGGGTCTTCACCGGGCTCTTGGATTGGCAGTGCATGTCGCGGAACGTCGTGAAGTCGTGCAGGCCGACCAGATGCTGGGCGGCGGCGTGCATGGCCTCGTGGTCGAGGTCCTTCTTCATGTGCCAGACGCGCCCCTTATCGAGGGCGGGCGGCGCGCGCCGGTTCAGGATCCTGTAGAGGTAGCGCCGCTCATTGGCCGAGAAGCGGGCGTGCCACCCCTCTTCGGCGACCTCGGCCGATAGGATCGAGACCGCCTCGCGCGTCAGGTGGGCGTTGAGGGCGTTGAAGACGGTCTGGGCGGGCCAGTCCTTCTCAAGATCGACATGGACCACCTGACCGGTGGCATGGACGCCGGTGTCGGTGCGGCCGGCGGCGGCGATGCGCACGTCCTGCCCGCAGAAGGCCTTCAGCGCCGCCTCGATCGCGCCCTGCACGCTGGGCAGCGTCGCCTGAGCCTGGAACCCCGCGTAGGGGCGGCCGTCATACTCGACGAGGAGGCGGTAGCGGGGCATCAGGCCAGGACCGTTCCCGCCGGAATCGGAAAGCCGCGCGTGAAGGTCTGCGCGTCCTGGGCGCCCTTGCCCTCGCGCTGGGCCTTCAGCAGGCGGATGGAGCCCTCGCCACAGGCGACCAACAGGGCGTCGTCCAGCGCCGTTCCCGGCGCGCCAGAGGCGGCCTCGACGCACGACAACAGGGCCTTCACGCGCACGGGACCTTTCTCCGACGGCGCCTCGAACCAGGCGCCGGGGAAGGGCGAGAGGCCGCGGATATGGCGGTCCACCTCGACGGCGGGGCGGGTCCAGTCGATGCGAGCCTCGGCCGACTTGATCTTCTTGGCGTAGGTGACGCCCTCCTCGGCCTGGGGGGTCTCCTGAACGACGCCGCGTTCGATGGCGGCCAGAGCGACGGGCAGCAGGCGCGCGCCGACGGCGGCCAGCTTGTCGTGAAGGGATGCGGCGGTGTCGTCCTCGGCGATGGCGACCTGCTCGGACATCAGGATCGGGCCCTCGTCGAGGCCTTCGCTCATCCGCATGACCTGGACGCCGGTGACCGGGTCGCCGGCCATGATCGCTCGCTGGATGGGCGCGGCGCCCCGCCAGCGCGGCAGCAGGCTGGCGTGCAGGTTGAAACAGCCGTGGGTCGGCGCTTCCAGCACGTCCTTCACCAGGATCTGGCCGAAGGCCACGACGACGGCGGCGTCGAGGTTGAGGGCCTTGAACGCTTCGATCTCTTCAGGGGTCTTCATCGAGACCGGCGTGCGGACCGGCAGGCCCAGGCCCTCGGCGAAGGCATGGACCGGAGAGGGCTTCAGTTCCTGGCCACGCCCGCGCGGGGCGGGCGGCTGGGAATAGACGCAGACGATCTCGTGCCCCGAGGCGACGAGTTCGGCGAGGCAGGTGACGGCGAAATCGGGAGTGCCGAGGAAGGCGATGCGCATGGCGGGGGTTTAGCGGTCTCGACGCGCGGACGCAAAGCCGACGCGGAACCTAGGCCATGGCCTTTCGTTATCCACGCGACCCCTGAACCCAGCCGGGAGCCTAACCATGCGCTCGAAACTGCTTCTGATCGCCGCCGCCGGCGCCGCCCTGTCCCTCGCCGCTTGTTCGGACCAGCACGCCCAGGAGGTCAAGGAAGGCGCCAAGGCCGCCGCTTCCGACGTCAAGGACGCGGCCCGGGAGATCGCCAACGACCCCGACGTCAAGGAAGCTGGGACCGCGATCAAGGAAAGCGCCAAGGAAGCCGGCGCGGAGCTCAAGGAGGCCGCCGGCGAGGCCGGCCAGGAGCTCAAGGAAGCCGGCAAGGACCTGAAGCAGGACGCCAAGGAAGGCGCCGCCGAGAGCAAGAAGCAACTGAACGAGGCGACGCGGTAGGTCGTCATTAAATCCTCCCCCTGGCGGGGGAGGTGTTCGCGAAGCGAACGAAGGAGGAGGAAGCCCGATAGGACGCACTTCCCCCTCCGGCCTACGCCCGCCTCCCCCCTTGGGGGGAGGATTTTGGAGTATCAATCCCGCAGCAGATCGTTGATCGAGGTCTTCGACCGCGTCTGGGCGTCGACCGTCTTGACGATCACCGCGCAGTAGAGGCCCGGACCACCGTTCGGATCGGGCAGGTTTCCGGGCACCACGACGCTGTAAGGCGGGACCTTGCCGATGTGGACCTGGCCGGTCTTGCGGTCGACGATCTTGGTCGAGGCGCTGATGAAGACGCCCATCGACAGCACCGAGCCCTCGCCGACGACCACGCCCTCGACGACCTCCGAGCGGGCGCCGATGAAGCAGTTGTCCTCGATGATGGTCGGGTTGGCCTGCAGGGGCTCCAACACGCCGCCGATGCCGACGCCGCCGGACAGGTGGACGTTCTTGCCGATCTGGGCGCACGAGCCGACGGTCACCCAGGTGTCGACCATCGTGCCTTCATCGACATAACCGCCGATGTTCACGAACGACGGCATCAGGATCACGTTCTTGCCGATATGAGCGCCGCGACGGACAATCGCGCCCGGGACCGCGCGGAAGCCGCCGGCCTCGAACTGCGGGGCGTCCCAGCCGTCGAACTTGTTCGGCACCTTGTCCCACCAGGGACCGACGCCGCCGCCCAGCGCGCCCGAGCGCATAACGGTGTTGGGGTTCAGGCGGAACGACAGCAGCACCGCTTTCTTCAGCCACTGGTGCGTGAACCACTCGCCGTCGATCTTCTCGGCGACGCGGGCCTCGCCGCTGTCGAGCAGGCGCAGCGCTTCGTCGACGGCGGTTCGGACCGGACCGGTGGTGGCGGCCGAGACGTCGGCGCGGGCTTCCCACGCCGCTTCGATTTCGGTCTGGAGATCGGCGAGGCTCACGGCGGTCATGCGGGGCTTCCTTGCAGGCGCGCCGAGCCCAGGAACTCGGCGAGATCGTTGGTGCGGAAATGAACGTGTTCGGACGTGGAGGCGGCCGCGTGTGGGCCCACCAAGACGGTGGTCATGCCCATGCGCGACGCTGGCACGAGGTTCTTCTCGCTGTCTTCGAAGAAGGCCGTCATCGGCGGGTCGATGTCGTGCAGCTTGCAGATCCGATCGAATGTCGCGAGGGCTGGCTTGGGCACGTAGTCCGCCGTCTCGATGGCGAAGACTTCCGAGAACAGGTCACGGAGGTTCAGGTGCGAAAGCACCCGCTCGGCGTGGCCGACGGAACCGTTCGTGAAGATCAGCCGGCGCCCGGGCAGGGCGGCGATCGCTGCGCGCAGGGCGGGATCGGGCGTCAGGCAATCCAGGGAGACGTCGTGCACCTCGTCCAGGAAGCGCGAGGGCTCGATCCCATGGTTGGCCATGAGCCCGGCCAGGGTCGTGCCGTGCTCGGTGAAGTAGCCATGCTGCAGCACGCGCGCCTCGTCGCGCGGCAGACCGGTCTCGCGGGCCACGAAATCCGTCATCTTGGCCTCGATAAGGCCCATGAACTGGGTCTCGATCGGGTAGAGCGTATTGTCGAGGTCGAACAGCCAGGTGTCGACGTGGGAAAGGTCCGCGCTCATCGCTTGATGAGGGTGCCTGCGCCGTGCTCGCTGAACAGCTCGACCAGCATGGCGTGCGGGCGGCGGCCGTCCAGGATGACGACGGCTTCGACGCCGGACTCGATCGCGTGGATGGCGTTTTCCAGCTTCGGGATCATGCCGCCGGTGGCCACGCCCGTGTCGATCAGGGCGCGAGCCTGTTCGATGGTCATTTCACGGATCAGTTCGCCATTGGCGTCGAGCACGCCCTTGATGTCGGTCAGCATCAACATGCGCTTGGCCTTGAGGGCGCCCGCCAGCGCGCCCGCCACAGTGTCGGCGTTGATGTTGAAAGTGTCGCCGTCGGGCGAAACGCCAATCGGCGCGACGACCGGGATGTAGTCGTGCTCCGAGGTCAGCAGGGCCTCAATCAGCTGCGGGTCGACCTTGGTGGGCTCGCCCACGAAGCCCAGGTCCACCGCCTGTTCGATGTTGCTATCCGGATCCTTCTTGGTCCGCGTCACCTTTTCGGCGGTGATCAGGCGGGCGTCCTTGCCCGACAGGCCTACGCCGCGCACGTCCGCCTCGGCGCCGGCCAGCGTGATCCAGTTGGCGATCTCCTTGTTGATCGCGCCCGAGAGGACCATCTCGGCGACTTCCATCGTCGCTTCGTCTGTGACGCGCAGCCCGTCGACGAAGGTCGACTTCACACCGGCCTTGTCGAGCATGCGGCTGATCTGCGGGCCGCCGCCGTGGATCACCACCGGATGCACACCCAAGAGCTTCAGGAGTACCGCATCGGCGGCGAAGACCTTGGCCACTTCTTCTTGGCCCATTGCATGGCCGCCGTATTTGATCACGACCGTTTCGCGGTCGTAGATCTGGATATAGGGCAGGGCCTCAGCCAAAGTCTTGGCGGTGGCCCAGCCAGCTTCCTCGGCGACGTCGGTCAAGGCGGCGGTCCTCGATGCGGAAAAGAGCGGCGCCTCGATAGCGGACCCCGCCCCCCCTGTCATCAAAAACGAGCCCGGGCGCTAGCCCGCGCGACCGAACCGCAGCTTGAGCGCCAGCATGGCGCCGGACATCACAAGGCAGGCGAGGTTGGACGCGATGACCGGCCAAGCCTGGATCATCAGGCCATAGGTCAGCCAGCAAGCAAATCCTGTCACCGTCACGACATACATGCGCAGTGAGACGGTCGAAGCATCACGCTCGCGCCAGGTCTTGATGATCTGTGGCGCAAAGCTCCCGATTGACAGCAAGGCCGCCAATGTTCCGACGAGAACGGCGAGGGGTGAGCCTTCCATCAGGCGGATCTGGCGAGTGGGTCCTCGGCCTCCCAGCGCTGGGCGTAGGCCGGCGCGAGAGTCAGGCCGACCGGGACCGGGCCCGGTGCGCGCCCTTCGGTGAGGCAAACAGCGAGAAAGGCCAGGGCGGTCTTTACCCCATGCTCTGAATAGGGCTTGCCGATAACGCCGCAGGCGCCAGCGAAGTCGTCGGGCAAGCGCTTGACATTGGCGGTCATGAACAACGCGACGCCACCACAGTCGTCAGCGATTTTCCGCGCCACATCGACGCCAGTGGGGCCATCACTGAGGTGGACATCAACAAGCGCTAGGTCAGGCTTGAGTTGCTGGGCGAGCGCGACGGCTTCGTCAGAACTCATGGCGCAGCCGAGCGGATGGCAGCCAGCCTCCTCGATCAGATGTTCCAGCTCGATGGCGAGAAGCATCTCGTCTTCGACGATCAGAACATCGAGCGCTGGCCGGCTCATTACCAAGACAAATCCTTACTCAGTGCGCCCCATTGACGGGCAACAGAACGACCACACGGGTCCCAGGTTCCGCGTCGGTGGTCTCCCATTTCGCCTTCAATTGCTGGCAGAGCAGTTGAACGATGGTCAGGCCAAAGCCGGAGGTCTTCGTTTCGCTATTCGAACCAACGCCGTCGTCGGCGATTTCGATCCGGAAGTCGCCGTTGAGGCGAGAGACACCGACAAAGATGCGACCCCCGCGTCCTTCAGGAAAGCCGTGCCGAAGGGCGTTGGTCAGCAGTTCGTTGACCACCAGGGCGAGCGGCGCCGCCTTGGCGGCGGGGATTTCCACGCGTTCGAGATCCAGCTCGACCCGGATGTCGTCACGCATGGCCGAACCCATCAGGTCGGCGACCATGTCCCGAATGAACGCCGAAACGTCGAAGCGCTCCACATCCTCGCTTTGGAACAGGCGTCGATGGACCGTCGCAATGGCGTTCACCCGGCCCAACATTCCCTTTAGCGACGCCTTGATCGCAGGATCAGGCACGCGCCGGTTTTGCAGCAGCAACAGGCTCGAGATGAGCTGAAGATTGTTCTTCACGCGGTGATCCACCTCGTGAAGAAGGACGGTCTTCTGCTCCAGAGCTTGGGTGAGTTCGCGTGTCCGCTCATCGACCATCTGCTGAAGGCCGTCGCTGTGGTCGCGGGCGCGAACCTCGATAGCCTTCTTGTCGGTGACATCCAGCTGCGAGCCGAAGAAATAAACGATCTGACCGGCGTCGTTCCGCACGGGCGATAGGTAAAGCGCGTTCCAGAACGACGATCCGTCCTTGCGATAGTTGAGGAGGTCGACGGCGACGTCGTCCCCCGCCGCCACGGCGTCACGCACGGTCTTGACGGTCTCGGGGTCTGTGTCGGGCCCCTGCAAGAAGCGGCAGTTGCGGCCGATAACTTCGTCCCGCGCGTAGCCAGTCAGCTTCAGGAAGGCGTCGTTTGCAAAGATGATCGGGTTGTCGGCCTGGGTGGCGTCCGCCACGATCATGGCCATCCGCGTGGCGCGGATCGCGGCGGCGAAAGGGTCGTCGACGCCATGTCCGGCGGCGAGCCGTTCGCCGGCCCGGCGCGATTCCGAATAGTCTTCCAAGGCTAAGCTCCCACCTCCCCGTGGACGCTCAACGTACCCGATCCTGTCGAGTTCCCAACAGGGGTTATAGCCGACGAAGAAACGGCGGGGGCCCGCTAAGGACTCCCGCCGTCAAAACGCGGCGAACTTGGGGAGGAATGGCCCCTGGGGCCAGTCGCCGCGATGGTCGAGGGTTGATCCGGACTTCCCGGACAGGATCAGCCCCCGGGTGTCACCTGGGCTGATAGATTCGATCGAACACGCCGCCGTCGGCGAAGTGGGTCGCCTGCGCCTTCTTCCAGCCCCCGAAGGTGTCGTCGATCGTCACCAGAGGGATTTGCTTGAACCGGCTCGCGTACTTGGCGGCGACCGCCGCGTTACGAGGGCGATAATAGTGCTTGCCGATGAGTTCCTGCGCCAGCGGGCTGTAGAGGAAGTTCAGATACCCCTCCGCCACGGTGCGGGTCTTGCGGCGATCCACATTCTTGTCGACCAGAGCGACAGGCGGTTCGGCGAGGATCGACAGCGACGGATAGACGATGTCGAACTTGCCTGGCAGTTCCTCTTGCGCGAGGTAGGCTTCATTCTCCCACGCCAGCAGAACATCGCCGATGCCGCGCTGGGTGAAGGTGGTCGTCGCGCCGCGTGCGCCCGTGTCCAGGATGGGCACGTGGTCGAACAGCGCCTTGACGTACGCCTCGGCCTTCGCCGGATTGCCGCCGGGCTGCTTCAGGGCCCAGGCCCAGGCCGCCAGATAGTTCCAGCGTGCGCCGCCCGAGGTCTTGGGGTTGGGCGTAATCACGTCGATGCCCGGTTTGATCAGGTCGCTCCAGTCCCTGATCTTCCAGGGATTGCCCTTGCGGACCAGGAAGACGATCGTGGAGGTGTAGGGCGTGGAATTTTGCGGCAGGCGTGACTGCCAGTTCGCGGGCAGCAGCCTGGCCTTCGCGGCGATCTCGTCGATATCGTAGGCGAGCGCTAGGGTGACGACATCGGCTTGCAAGCCGTCGATCACGGAGCGGGCCTGTTTGCCCGAGCCGCCGTGGCTCTGGTTGATGGTCAGGGTCTGGCCGACGCGCGACTTCCAGTACGCTGCAAACGCCGCATTGACCTCCTTGTAGAGCTCGCGCGTCGGATCGTAGCTGACATTCAGAAGCGTGACGGGCTTGGCTTGGGCATGGGCGACACCGCCAAGCACGGCTGGAGCGGCGAGCGCACCAAGGCCGGCGGTGGCCGCGCCGAGGACACCTCGACGTGTGGGTTTGTCAGAGTGACGAGCCATGAAGTGTCCTCGGAGCTTTGAAGGTTAGAACGCGTACTGTGTTCGGACGGACCAGATATCGAGGTCTTGCCCGACTTGCGCTCCGGCGACCGGGGTCGAGCCGGCGACAAAGGCCGTACCACCAGGCGAAAGGCGCTTGACCTCGACATTGCGATAGGCGGCAGAAAGCGAAACGACCGGATTGAGATACCAGTTCACGCCGAGCGACAGGATGTTCTGCTCGCCGCCCCGGATCGCGCCCGTGACGGGCGCTGAGCCCGCCGGACCCGCCAGGTAGTCGAGATCGAAGGTCGAATAGCGCGCGGCGAGTTCGACCGCGCCCCAATTGCCCTTCTTCAGGTCGAAGGGCTTGGCGGGCCGCGGCGCGTCAAAACCGGCGGTTGCGGTGCTATAGCGGCGGGGTTCGCCCGTCAGCGTCCAGCCCGCCTGAACGTACCAGCCGTTGAACTTCGGATCCGGCAATGTGCTGTTGCGGCGCTTGACCTGGATGTCGAAGTACTCGGCCTGAACAAACACGTTGTTTCGCTGGGCGCCGAGTTCCAATCCGATGGCGGTCAGGCCGTCGGCGTCGATGTTGCCCGTATCGATCAGCCGAGTCCCATCAACGCGCAATTCCGGCCGGTCGCGCAGTCGCAGGTTGCTGGTCGCGCCGCCGGTGGCCGCGACGTCCGGTCCGCTCTTTGCGGGGCTGATGACAAGGTTGGCGTTCACACCGGTGTGGACCAGCCACCCGTCGCCCTTCAGAGGCACATAGGCGAAGCGCCCCACGAAGCCTAGTTGCTCATCGAAGGTCTGGGTGGTGACAGTGTTGCCGGTCACGGCCGCCGAGACGTTCCAGCGCTCGCCATTGCCCAAGACGCCGATCGCAGCGCGGCCATCACCCCCGGCGACGCCACGGACAGTCTCGGCGACCGAGGCGCGTTCGACAAACAGCGAGCCCGTGTTGTTGGCCGCGTCCTCGAGGCTGGTCACAGGCGCATAGACGCCGGCGCGGATTTTGAGAGGCAGGCCGCTGTATTGCACCCAGGCCGAAGAGATCTTGCCGGCCTCTTCCGTGCCTGAACCGCCAAAGTCGTAGATCATGTTGTAGTCGAACACGCCGAAGGCCTTGCCTTCGATGCCGAGACGGGCGCGGCGCACGTTCGCGCCGTCCGAAAGATCGCGGGCGCGATCGTTCTCGGTTGCGTCGCCGAAGGAGCCGCGGCGGAAGTCTGTGCTGAGCGGGCCCGCGCTTTTCTGGTCATAGAGCGCAGCGTCTGCCTGGAAGATCCCCCGGATCGAGGCGGAAAAGGCTCCATCGCCCGTGGAGAAAGTCGGGCGCGCGTTCGCGAGGCTGACGGTCGTGGCGCTTTGCGCGGCTCTAACGTCCTTGACGCTGGCGGCGGTCGCGGCCTTCAGGTCCGAAACCTGCTTCTGCAGGGCCTCGAGCTGGGCCTCCAACGCGGCGATGCGCGCGGCGGCGTTGTCGGGTGAGACGGTTTGAGCCGAAGCGGCGCCGGCGGTTGCGAGCAGGGAAGCGCCAGCGATCAGAGCGGCGCGGAAGGCGGTCTTGGTGGTGATCATCGTTAGTCCCCTCTCGGCGCCGCTGTGCGGGCCGACCTGCCGAACTCAAGGAAGACGATTATTCCTAGTTCGGAAATAGAGATTAAGGGAGCCGGCCCCGAGATTTTCTGGAGGCGCGGCGAAGTGTCGCGGAAAAGGCCGCGAATCTTCCACGGAATCAAATGGTTGAAGCCATTAACAACCCGTTCACGAAAAAGGCCGCTCCGGTCTCCCGAAGCGGCCTCTGCAACGAATACGGTGTATTGGGACGATTTGACGCGGTTAGAACATCGCCCGGCCAGAGAGGCGCAGGTTGTAGCGCTTCTGCTTCTTGGCGGCTTCGACGCCGCCCTCCAGGGCCAGATACGACATGGGCGTGCCCGCTCGTAGAGCGAAGCCGGCGGTGAGCGCGCCCTGCTTGTCGTCCATGGCCGCCAACGAGAAGGCGTTGCCGCCCTTGAAGCGCGCGACGGTGTCGCCCACGGACCCGGCCAGCGTCTGACGATAGCCGACGCGGACTTCCGGGCGCCACCAGACCTGCTTGCCGAAGTCCGCGCCCATCACCACGCCCAGCTCGCCGCTGAGATTGCTGGACGTGCGCTTGTCCACGGTCAGGTCGAACGCATCGCCGCCGCCCTTTTCGGTGCGCTTGCCTTCGCGGAGCCAGACATAGTCGAGACGGCCCTCGGGGCGAGCGAAGAACCGGCCGAACTTCTGTTCGTACGCCATGCCGGCATAGGCGTTGGCGGTCACGCCATTCCAATCGGCGCTGTTCTGCAAGAGCAGGTCCGCGACGCCATCGCCGCTGGCGTCCGGGGCGATGAAACGACGATCGCCCTGGAAGAACGCGTAGCCCAGGCCGCCGCCGGCGTTGAAGCGCCAACCGCCGACCGAGCGCCGCCAATAGGCCCCGCTCTGAACGAACGAGGCGGTCGTCTGTTCGCCGACCTTGGCCACCGTGTCGTGTTCTTCGATGCTGACATAGGCCAGCGTCAGGCCCAGAGCGCCGCCAGCGTCGCCCATCGCTTCGTAGCCGCCCACGAAGCCGAAGGCCTGGGTGTCGGAACCGAGGGTCTGGTCGGTGTCGCGACGGGTCAGGGAGTTGATTTCCTGAACCCATACGCTGTCGGGACCATAGCGATCGCCCGGATCCGGACGGAACATGGTGGCCGCCGAAACCTGCTGGTTGACCGATTGTAGCGCCGCGAAGAGGCCTTCGCCCTGATCAGGCAGCATCTGGTCGTAGAGGTCGCGGAAGCCATCGCGCGTCGTCTGGTTCAAGAAGGTCGCGGCCAGTGTGGTGTCTGCGCCGAGCGCGCTGAACACGGCGTCGTAGGCCGAGGCCTCAGCCTGGTTGAAACCGATCTCCGACGAGGAGCGGCGACGCACGTCGATATAGACATTGTTGGCGTCGGCGCGGCTGGTCGCGACATAGAGATAGGGCGACGAGGCGAGCAGGCTGTTGCCGATCGTCCCGACGCTGATGTTCGACCCTTGAATGACGGTGAAGGTGGTCGGCTGCTTGACCAGGTTGGCCATGCGGATGCCCAGTTCGGCGCCCGAGGCGATCGTGGTGGAGCCAGACACGACGAGCTTGGTGTTCGCGCCGGCCGCCGGATCTGCGGAGAACAGGAGCTTCGCCTTGCCGCCCAGAGTCACGCTGCTGACATTGATGGTGTCGGCGTTGGCGATGGCCAGGCTGCCGTTGGCGATCGACAGGTCCAACTTCCCATCGCTGTCGTAAAGCTTGCCGACGGCGACGCCGCCGCCATCGATCGACAGGCGGTCCTGGCCGGCGCCGAACGACATCTCGCCCAGCAGCGTGCCGCTCCAGAGGTTCAGGGTGTCGGCTCCAGAGCCGAAAAGCACGTCGCCAATGACGGACGGCGCCACCGTCGTCGAGGTCGAGGTCGAGCTTGAGGTGGTGTCTGTGCTGGGGAAAGTGCTCGTCGACGTGAAGTCGGCGGGGCCCGACTGGGTGAAGGTCACGCCAGACGTGTTCGCGCGCAGATCCAGCGCGATCGTTCGACCCGTGGAGGTCACGGTCGCGAGCGTGCCGTCGGCCTTGTACGCGGGCGCCGAAACCGTCGTCCGGATGGAGCCGGTGTTGGAGATGGTCCTAAGAGTCCCGGCCTGGTCAAGCACGGCGATCGCATCGCCCGTCTCGCCCGTCCGCGTGACCGTTATGCTGCCCGTGTTGCTGAAGCTGGTGGCTGAAGCGCCGCTAGCGATCACGAGCGCGCGGGCGTCAGCCGTGATTCCGGATCCGGCGTACGACGCGCTGTTGGCGGTTAACGCGCCGCGATTGAGGATCGCCGCGACATTGGAGCCCGAATTCAGCGCCAAGGTCGTCGCGCTCGCCTCGTAGGCGCTCGCGGTGATCTGCCCGTCGTTCCGCAGGCCGCCCGAAAGCGTGGTCGTGCCGCCGCCGCCGGCGCCGATCGAAACGCCCGTGGCCGAAACGCCGTTGTAGACGCCCGCCGCCGAGATGGCCCCCTTGGCGATCAGGCCGTAGGCGTTGTCGCCGGTTCCAACCGCGCCCAGGGTGACGTTCTGGCTGGCCGAGCCGATCTGCAACGCCGGGGCAGCGCCGAAAACGTTGATGCTGGACGTCCCGGTGTTGCTCGACGACACGGTCGAGATCGTCGTGGTTCCGTCGCTGTTGACCTTGGACGAGTAGTTAAGGCCTTGCAGCAACACGCCGCCGGTGACGTCGCCGGCGATGCGCACGGCTGGCCCACCCTGCAGCAGGTCGTCGGCGTCCAGCTTGTTCAAGGCGTCCACGGTCGACGGACGGGTGGTGTAGCGGTAGCCCGTGGCGCTGGCCGCGCCCTGCAGAACGAGCGCGCCGGTGATGTTCGCGTCTACGGCCTCGGCGACGGCGTTCACGCCTTGCACGTTGATCTGGCCGCCCAACGTCACCTTGCCGGTCACCGGCGCGGCGATCCTCACGCCATAGGCGTTGTCGCCGATGACGCTGATCGAGCCGAGGTTGGTGATGTTACCGACAACGGAACCTTCCAGCAGAACGCCAGCGGAGTTGTTGCCCTCAATGCTGATGAGGCCGGTCGCGTCATTGACGATGTCGCCGGTGAAGGTCCCGGCGTTGGTGAGGCGAACGCCGAAGCGGCTGGCGCCCTGAGCGAACACGCCGTCAAGGTCGCCGTCCGAATCGCTGTCGGACGCGGTATAGTCCTCAAGCAGTGAAATCGTGGCCGAGTTGGTCAGTCCGCCGGTCCGGCCGCCGATGATCAGCACGCCGACGCCGTCGTTGACGCCGGTGGTCGACAGCGTGCCGAGGTTCGTCACCTTGTGATTGCTGTCGATGGTCACGATCGGGCCGGCCGTGGTCGGCTTGATCGAGCCGTCGGCGGTGATGCGAATATCGTCCGCAGCCGTTCCGGTCGCCGTGCTGGTGGCGATCGGCGTCGTTCGCGCGTTGGAGACCGGGGTCTCGGCCGAGGCGGCGAAACCGATGGCCAGGAGAGGAGCGGCCGCGACCGTCGCGACCAGGACCTTGCGCTGCATTACGAACGACACCTCGATAGAAACCGGGCCACTAATTCGGGTCACGATGCGGCGAAAATGCGGTGAGTCCCGCTCGCAACACGCACTAGGGCGCCAATCGTCTATCGCATGGCTTGGCGGGGCGCCATATCTGCTTCGTCGAATCGCCTCTCGCTTGAATCGGTGAAGCCCACGATGTCGCTGGCGAAAACGCCCCAGGCCGGTCCGCAGCCCGCGTCGCAGCGAGCGCCGTGGCCTCTCTTGATCGGGCCCGGAGCCCTGCTGGGCCTTGCGGTCGGCGGTTTCGCCGAGCCCCTGCCTGCGGTCCTCGCCGCCCTGGCGGTCGGCGGCGCGGGCGTTCTGCTGAATCGCCGGAGCGAGACCGAGCCTGCGGGCGCCGCGCCCAGCGCGCTGGTTCAACCGGCCGCGAAATCTGTCGAACCGCCACCGTTCGCCGCGATTCTGGATCGCCTGCCCGACCCGCTGATGGTGATCGCCGCCGAGGAAGCCGATGATCTGACGGGGCGTCGCTTTTTGTTCGCCAACGCCGCGGCGCGGGAGCTGTTCAAGATCCAGCACGATGGCGCGCTGCTCGTGACGGCCGTACGACATCCCCGCGTCCTGGAGGCCGTCGATGAGGCCTTGTTCGGCGGGATCGAGGGCATGGCCGAGTTTGAGACCGGAGGTGTCCAGGGACGCTCGTGGCTAGCCTACGCCCGTCCGCTCAAGGAGACGATCGGCCGCTCCCGCCTGGCGCTGCTCGCCCTGCGGGACGAAACCGACGCCCGGCGCAGCGAGCGCACGCGGGCGGACTTTCTGGCCAACGCCAGCCATGAGCTGCGAACGCCGCTCGCTTCGCTGTCCGGCTTCATCGAGACCTTGCGCGGCCACGCCAAGGATGATCCCGGCGCGCGCGACAAGTTTCTGGCCATCATGCTGGCCCAGGCCGAGCGCATGTCGCGCCTGATCGACGACCTGATGAGTCTCTCGCGGATCGAGCTGAACGAGCACATCGCGCCGTTGGGCCGCGTCGATCTGGCGATGGCGGTGATCGACGTGATTGACGCGCTTGGTCCCCAGGCCCGCGACAAGGCGGTGACGTTTGACCCGGTGTTGCCGCCGCGCGGTGGGGCCGTGGTGGAGGGCGACCGCGACCAGATCATCCAGGTCATCCAGAACTTGGTCGACAACGCCATCAAGTATACGCCGCGCGAGGGCGTGGTGCGGGTCGAGGTCTTCCCCAGCTTGGCCGTCGAGGCGGCCTCCGCGCCGCGCGATCCGGCGGCCTCGAGGATGTCGTTGCTGACGCCGGATCATGATCCGGCCGAGCGCTACGCGGTGCTTCGCGTCACCGATCGCGGTCCCGGATTGGCGCGCGAACACCTGCCGCGCCTGACCGAGCGGTTCTATCGCGTCGAGGGCCAGAAGAGCGGCGACAGGTCAGGAACGGGTCTGGGGCTGGCGATCGTCAAACACATCATGAACCGCCATCGCGGCGGCCTGACCGTCGAGAGCGTTCAGGGCCAGGGGGCTACATTCGGAGTCTACCTTCCGATGGCAAAAGCCGAGGCCGCAACCAGCGCGTTGACGCCTGTCGACGCCTGAAAGCGGGGTTTTGGCCCGGAGAGTCGTCGGGGCTTCGGGCGTTGTCGTCAAACTGTCATGTAAGTGTCGCATAAGCGCGGCGCCGGACCGGCATAGACGGACCGGGGGAGGGCCCGCGATCCTGCGCGGCCCTCGACAACTCGCGCAAGATTAGCCTCACGCATGCTGACCTGGCTCTCGCTTCTCGTCCTGGCGCTGTTCTCCGGCGCGGCCTTCGTGGCCGGCCGCCGCCGCGCCGCCAAAACCGCCGACGGGCGCGCACGCGTCCTTCACTCCCTGCCGGACTACTACGGCGCCTACGTAGCGCTGTGGGCCGGTATTCCGGCGGCTCTGCTGCTGTTGCTGGGCGTGATGTTCGGCGGTCGCGCTGAGGACGCCATCCTGCAATCGACGCGGCCCGCCGCCGTGCAGGCGTTGGAGGCTGATCGTCAGGCGGTCTTCTACAGTGACGCCCGCGCGATCGCGGCCAAGAAAGCGCCTTCGGAAGTCACCTATGAGGGCGAACTGAAGGTCGCTCTTGACGCCAAGGTCGCCGAAGCCCGCCGGATCGAGACGGTGCTGAACACGGGCATGCTGGCCGGCGCCGGCGTCCTGGCCCTGGCGGGCTTCCTGCTGGCCTTCCCGCGCATCAACCCGGAGTTCCGCGCCCGCAATCGCGTCGAAGGCTGGACCAGCGCGCTGCTGATCGCCTGTTCGGTCGCGGCGGTGCTCACCACTCTGGGTATCGTGATGTCGCTGGTTTGGGAAAGCTGGCGCTTCTTCCAGAGCGTGAGCCCGCTTTCATTCCTGCTTGGAACCGAGTGGAGCCCGCAGATCGCCATGCGCGCCGACCAGGTCGCCTCGGCGGGAGCCTTCGGCGCGGTGCCGCTGTTCGCCGGCACCTTCCTCATCATGTTGATCGCCATGCTGGTGGCCGCTCCGATCGGCCTCTACTCGGCGATCTATCTGTCGGAGTACGCCGGACGCACCGTGCGCGGGGTCGTCAAGCCGCTGCTCGAGATCCTGGCCGGCGTGCCGACCGTCGTCTACGGCTTCTTCGCAGCCCTGACCGTGGGTCCGTTGTTCCGCGCCGGCTTCAACGCCATCGGCGCGGCGCTGCCGCCGGGGCCGTTGGCCACCTATCTCATGGAAGTCCAGAACCAGATGGCGCTGGTCGCCGGCGTGGTGATGGGCATCATGCTGATCCCGTTCGTCTCCTCGCTGTCGGACGACATCATCAACGCTGTGCCGCAGAGCCTGCGTGACGGCAGCTACGCGATGGGCGCCACGAAGTCGGAAACGGTCAAGAAGGTCGTCCTGCCGGCCGCGCTGCCCGGGATCATGGCGGCCATGCTGCTGGCCGTGTCGCGCGCTGTCGGCGAGACCATGATCGTGACCATGGCGGCCGGTCTGCAGGCCAAGCTCACCGCCAATCCGCTCGACACCGTGACCACGGTCACCGTCCAGATCGTCACCTTGCTCACCGGCGACCAGGAGTTCGACAGTCCCAAGACCCTGTCGGCCTTCGGTCTGGGCCTGACCCTCTTTGTGGTCACCCTGACGCTGAACATCGTCGCCCTGCGCATCGTCCAGAAGTACCGGGAACAATATGACTGACGCGACCCTCGGCGCGGCCGCCCCGCGCCCGGCCCTCTCGGCCGCCGACGCCCGTCTGAAGAAGCGCCACCGCGCCGAGCGCCTGTTCAAGGCGCAAGGGGTCGCCGCGATCATCGTCGCGATGATCTTCTTGGTGGTGCTTGTCGGCCGGATCGTGGCCCAGGGCTACTCGACCTTCGAGACCCACACGCTGTCCGTCCCGGTCTATCTGAACCCGGACCGGATCGACACGTCCGACCTGACCGGCGTCAACTACGACTACATCGTCGCCGAGGCGGTGATGAAGAAGCTGGGCGTTCAGGACGACGACCTGGGCTCGGTCTCGCTCAAGGTCCAGGACCTGGTTTCGCGGGACTTCGGCTTCCAGATCTTGAACAAGCTGAAAGCCGATCAGAAGCTTATCGGCCAGACGATCACGATCACGGGCCCGCTGAAGGCGGACGCCGACCTCTACTTCAAGGGCGAACTCAAGCGTTCGACCGACGAGGCGGATCGCAAGCTCGACAACCAGCAGCTGGACTGGCTGGACAAGCTAAAAGCGGATGGCGCGATCACGTCCGGCTTCAATCTGGGCTTCTTCACGCACTCCGACTCGACCGAGCCCGAGCAAGCGGGCGTCCTCGGCGCTGTTGTCGGCTCAGCGATGATGCTGCTGATCACCGCGCTCATCGCCGTCCCGGTGGGGGTGCTCGCCGCCGTCTACCTGGAAGAGTTCGCGCCGAAGAATCGCTGGACCGACATCATCGAGGTCAACATCAACAACCTCGCCGCCGTGCCGTCGATCGTCTACGGCCTGCTGGGTCTGGCGCTGTTCATCAACTGGCTGAATGTGCCGCGCGGCTCGCCGCTGGTCGGGGGCCTGGTGCTGGCGCTGATGGCCTTGCCCACCGTGATCATCGCGACCCGCTCGGCGCTGAAGGCCGTGCCGCCGTCGATCCGCGAGGCCGCCTTGGGCGTCGGCGCGAGCAAGACCCAAACGGTCTTCCATCATGTGCTGCCGTTGGCGATGCCGGGCGTGATGACCGGCGCCATCCTGTCGCTGGCCCACGCCTTGGGTGAGACCGCTCCATTGCTGATGATCGGCATGGTGTCGTTCGTGCCGGGCGTACCGGAAGGCTTCACCAGCGCCGCCACGGTGCTGCCGGTGCAGGTGTTCATCTGGGAAAACGCGTCCGAACGCGCCTTCCATGAGCGCACCGCCGCCGCGATTATCGTCCTTCTCGTCTTCATGATCGTCATGAACGCTGCGGCTGTGATCCTGCGCCGCCGCTTCGAGCGCCGCTGGTAGATCGTCCATGACCTCGATCCTGAACCCCCTCGCTTCGCCCCTCCTCCAGGGACACGCCATGACCGTCCAAAGCCCCAATGATTCCGCCCGCGCGCCGGCAATGTCCGCCGCTGCGCCGGCCGCCCCGGCCACCGCCGACCCCAAGATTAAGGCGCGCGGCGTCAAGGTCTTCTATGGCGACAAGCAGGCGCTGTTCGACGTCGACCTCGACATTCCGGCCAAGTCCGTCACCGCCTTCATCGGCCCGTCGGGCTGTGGCAAGTCGACCTTCCTGCGCTGCATCAACCGCATGAACGACACGATCCCGAGCGCTCGGGTCGAGGGCTCGATCGAGATCGACGGCGCCGACGTCAACGCCAGGAGCGTGGACCCGGTGGTGCTCCGCTCGCGCGTCGGCATGGTGTTCCAGAAGCCCAATCCCTTCCCGAAGACGATCTTCGAGAACGTCGCCTACGGCCCCCGCATCCACGGCCTGGCCACCGGCAAGGCCGAGCTGGAAGCCATCGTCGAGAGCAGCCTGAAGAAGGCCGGTCTGTGGAACGAAGTGGCCGATCGCCTGCACCAGCCGGGCACCGGCCTCTCGGGCGGCCAGCAGCAGCGCCTGGTGATCGCCCGCGCCATCGCGGTCTCGCCCGAAGTGATCCTGATGGACGAGCCCTGCTCGGCCCTCGATCCGATCGCCACCGCCAAGATCGAGGAGCTGATCGACGAGCTGCGCAGCCAGTTCTGCATCGTCATCGTCACGCACTCGATGGCCCAGGCCGCCCGCGTCTCGCAGCGCACCGCGTTCTTCCACCTCGGCAAGCTGGTCGAGAGCGGTCCGACCGAGGAGATGTTCACCAATCCTCGCGACAGCCGCACCCAGGACTACATCACCGGCCGCTTCGGCTGATCCGGGGAGAGAGACCGAAATGACCGAACATACCGTCAAATCCTACGGCGAAGAGTTGGCCCACCTGACGGCCGAAGTCACCCGCATGGGCGGCATCGCCGAGAGCCAGGTGGCCGATTGCATCGCCGCCATCGCCCGCCGCGATGGCCCGCTGGCCCAGGCCGTGGTCGCCGGCGACGAACGCCTCGACACGCTGCAGTCGGAGATCGAGCGTAAGGCCTTCCGCCTGATCGCGCTGCGCCAGCCGATGGCGGTGGACCTGCGCCACGCCGTGGCGGCGCTGAAGATCTCGATGAGCCTGGAGCGCTGCGGCGACATGGCCAAGAACATCGGCAAGCGCGCCCTGATCCTGACCGAAGCCGATCCGATGAGCGCCCTGACGCGGTCGATCGAACGCATGGGCAAGCTGGTCCAGGGCCGGCTGAAAGACGTCCTGGACGCCTACACCACCTCGGACCTCCAGCGCGCCATCGGCGTCTGGAGCCGCGATGAAGAGGTGGACGAGCACTACAACGCCATCTTCCGCGAACTGCTCACCTACATGATGGGCGATCCGCGGACGATCAACGCGTGCACGCACCTGCTCTTCGTGGCCAAGAACCTTGAGCGGATCGGCGACCACGCCACCAACATCGCCGAAATCATCCACTTCGAGCTGACGGGCGAGGAACTGACCTCGCAACGTCCCAAGCTCGACGTGCTCTCGCAGTAGTCTGAAAAAGGCGGCCTGAAGTGACTCCCTACGTTCTGGTGGTCGAAGACGAAGACGCCCTGGCCACCCTGCTGCACTACAACCTCGACAAGGAGGGCTACCGCGTCGGCGTCGCCGGCGACGGCGAGGAAGCCCTGATCATGGCCAATGAGCGGGCCCCCGACCTGGTGATCCTGGACTGGATGCTGCCCAAGGTCTCGGGCATCGAGGTCTGCCGCCGTCTGCGCGGTCGGGCCGAGACGCGCAACGTGCCGATCATCATGCTGACGGCCCGCGGCGAAGAGACCGACCGCATCCGGGGCCTCGACACCGGGGCCGACGACTATGTGGTCAAGCCGTTCTCGATGGTCGAGCTGACCGCCCGCGTCCGCGCCGTCCTGCGCCGGATCCGCCCGGGCCTCGCCGACGACCGCATCACGGTGGGCGACATCATCATCGACCGTGTCGCGCACCGCGTGAAGCGCAGCGGGAAGGAGATCCACCTCGGCCCGACGGAGTTCCGCCTGCTCGACTACCTGATGCAGCACCCAGGCCGGGTGTTCAGCCGCGAGCAGTTGCTGGACGCCGTGTGGGGCTCGGACGTCTATGTTGAGGCCCGCACCGTCGACGTCCACATCGGCCGTCTGCGCAAGGCGCTGAACGGCACGACTGACGCGGATCCCATCCGCACCGTGCGCTCGGCCGGCTACTCGCTGGATATGGACGCGGCCTGAGGACGGCGTCTCTGAGCGCGCAGCGCCTGCGGCTCGTGGGTTGGGGCGTGCGGTCTAAGGGGAAGACCTTGACCCAGCGCGTCGCCCACGCCACACCCCGCGCTCATGGAAAAGCTGACCATCCTCCTTGTCGGATCCGGCGGGCGCGAACACGCCCTGGCCTGGAAGATCGCCCAGTCGCCATTGTGCGGCCGTCTTGTCGCGGCGCCGGGCAATCCGGGCATCGAGGCCGTGGCCGAGCTGCGCGGAGTCAAGGTGACTGACGCCGACGGTCTGGTGGCGCTGGCTCAGGAGATCGGCGCCGATCTCGTCGTTGTTGGGCCGGAGTCGGCGCTGGAGGTCGGCCTTGCCGACAAGCTGGCGAGCGTCGGCATTCCCTGTTTCGGCGGCAGCCAGCGCGCGGCGCAGCTGGAAACCTCCAAGGCCTTCACCAAGGACTTCTGTCAGCGGCACGGCCTCCCGACGGCGGCCTATGGCGTGTTCGAGGACGCCGCCTCGGCGGGCGCTTTCCTCGACACCCTGGAAGCGCCCTTCGTGATCAAGGCCGATGGTCTTGCGGCCGGCAAGGGCGTTGTCATCGCCGCCACGCGGGAAGAGGCGGACGCGGCCGTGGTCGACATGCTGGGCGGCCGTTTCGGCTCGGCCGGCGCGCGGGTGGTAATCGAGGAGTTCATGCACGGCGAGGAGGCCTCGCTGTTCGCCATTTCCGACGGCAAGACCGCCGTGCTGTTCGGCGCGGCCCAGGATCACAAGCGCGCCTATGACGGCGACAAAGGCCCCAACACCGGTGGCATGGGCACCTATTCGCCGCCCCCAGTGCTGACGAAGGCCCTGATCGACCAGGCGTGGCGCGAGCTGATCGTTCCCACGGTCGAAGGCATGGCGGCCGAGGGCAATCCGTACGTCGGCGTGCTCTATGCTGGTCTGATGCTGACGCCTGCGGGTCCCAAGCTCGTCGAATACAACGCCCGCTTCGGTGATCCCGAATGCCAGACCCTCATGCTGCGGCTGGAAAGCGACATCGTCCCGATCCTGCTGGCGGCGGCGAAGGGCGAACTGGCCTCGGCTGAGCCGCCCCAGTGGCGCGACGAGGCGGCGATCTGCGTGGTGCTGGCGGCCGAGGGCTATCCCGACGCGCCCAAGACCGGCGGCCGCATCCAGGGCGCCGACGCTGACTTTGGGGACGGGGTGGTCGTGTTCCACGCAGGCACGACGCGTGAGTTCGAGGGGCGTCTGGTGGCCTCGGGCGGCCGGGTGCTGAACGTCTGCGCCCTGGGCGAGACCTTGAGTGAGGCCCGCGAGGCGGCTTATGGCGCGCTAGAGCACGTCTCGCTGGAAGGCGGCTTCTATCGTCGCGACATCGGCTGGCGGGCGTTGTCGCAGCCTTCCTAAATCCTCCCCCCATCGGGGGAGGCGTCCGCGCAGCGGACGGTGGGGGAAGTTCCGCGGACCTTGCCTCGTCCCCCTCCGTCGTCCCTTCGGGCCGACACCTCCCCCGCTAGGGGGAGGATCGGCGCTTGCCTCAGCGCTGTCACCCTCTAAACTCCCCAATTCAAACAAGCGTTGGGGAGAGAGCGCCATGGCCGAAGCCGCCGAACCGTCCGCCCAGGACCTGAATTCAGGCACCAAGCCGGTCGACCCGCGCCATGCGATCGACGAGGCCAAGCTGGCCGCTTGGCTCGAGGCGAACGTCGAAGGCTACGCCGGTCCCTTGGAGGTGCGCCAGTTCAAGGGCGGTCAGTCCAACCCGACCTATCAGCTGGTCACGCCGGCCCGGAAGTATGTCCTGCGCCGCAAGCCGCCGGGCAAGCTGCTGCCCAGCGCGCACGCGGTCGATCGCGAGTACAAGGTGATCTCGGGCCTGAACAAGGCCGACTTCCCGGTCGCCAAGGCCTATGCCCTGTGCATGGACGAGGACGTCATCGGCACGATCTTCTACGTGATGGAGAACGTCGAGGGCCGGATCCTGTGGGACGGTACCCTGCCGGACTATCAGCCGGCCGAGCGGCGCGCGATCTACGAGGCCCAGATCGACACCCTGGCGGCGCTGCACAACGTTGACTACGCCGCCGTTGGCCTTGCGGACTATGGCAAGCCCGGCAACTACTTCGCGCGCCAGATCGACCGCTGGACCAAGCAGTACAAGGCCAGCGAGACCAAGACCATCGAGGAGATGGACCGGCTGATGGAATGGCTGCCGGCCACCGTGCCGGCGGACGACCAGACCTCGATCGTTCACGGCGACTATCGCCTCGACAACATGATCCTGCACCCGACCGAGCCGCGCGTGATCGCGGTGCTGGACTGGGAGCTGTCGACGCTAGGCAATCCCTTGGCCGACTTCAGCTACTTCCTGATGAACTGGGTGATGCCGTCCGACCAGCGCGGCGGCCTTTCGGGCGTCGATGATCTGACCGCCTACGGTATCCCGACGATCCCCGAGGCCGTGGCCCGTTATTGCAAGGCCACCGGCCGGGACGGCCTGCCGGAACTCGACTGGTATTTCAGCTACAACCTCTTCAGACTGGCGGGCATCTGCCAGGGCATCGTCGGCCGCGTCCGTGACGGCACCGCCGCCAGCGCCCATGCGCAGCTGATGGAGGCGCGCGTGCCGGTCCTGGCCAAAGGGGCCTGGGACTTCGCGCGCAAAGCGGGGGCTTGAGACCTTGATGCGGAAACTGATGGCGGGCGCCTGCGCCCTGGTTGTGACGAGCGCGCTGGCCAGCGCGGCGAGCGCTCAGGCGACGTTTGTCCAGGCGGGACGCCTTCTGGCCGACCCTGCAACAGGCAAGGTCGAGACCGCCAAGACCCTGGTCGTCGAGAACGGCAAGGTGACGCGTGTCCTCGACGGCTACGTCGCCGAGCCCGGCGGCAAGGTCGTCGATCTGAAGGACAGCTTCGTGCTGCCCGGCCTGATCGACAGCCACGTCCACCTGACCGGCCAGCAGAACCCGAACGGACGCCTGCAGGCCGTGACGCAGTCGCCGTCCGACAGCGCCATGGTCGGGGCCGGATTCGCACGCAAGACCCTGATGGCCGGGTTCACGACTGTGGCCAATCTGGGCGCCAACAGCCAAGCGATCTTCGCCCTGCGGGAAGGCGTCAAGCGCGGCGACGTGGCTGGGCCCCGTATTCTGGCGTCGGGCTCGTCGATCTCCGTCCACGGCGGCCATGGCGACATCAACGGCTATAGCGAGGACGTCATGCACGCCTTGCGGCCGGAATCGGTGTGCTCGGGGGCGGACGACTGCCGTCGCGCCGTGCGAGAGCAAATCTGGCTCGGCGCCGACCTTATCAAGATCACAGCGACGGGCGGCGTGCTGTCCAACACCGCCGCGGGCCTCGCCAAGCAGTTTTCCGACGCCGAGCTGGCGGCGATCGTCGAGGCCGCGCACAGCATGGGCCGCAAGGTGACCGCCCACGCCCACGGCGGCGACGGCATCAACGCGTTCCTCAAGGCCGGCGGCGACTCGATCGAGCACGGCACCTATCTCGACAACGAGGGCATCGCCCTGATCAAGAAGTCGGGCGGCTATCTGGTGCCGACCCTGATGGCCGGCGACTTCGTCACCCGCATCGCCTCGGGGCCGAACAACTACTTCACGCCGGCCCAGACGGCGAAGGCGCTGGAGGCGGGGCCCAAGATGCTGGACATGGTTCGCCGCGCACACGCCGGCGGCGTCAAGATCGCTTTCGGCACCGACAGCGGCGTCTCGGCCCACGGCGACAACGCCGGCGAGTTCGCGCTGCTGGTCAAGGCGGGCCTGACCCCGCTGGAGGCGATCCAGACCGCCACGGTCAACGCCGCCGACCACTTCTCGCTGAGCAACGAGATCGGCAGTCTGACGCCCGGCAAGGCGGCTGACCTTATCGCGGTGAAGGGCGATCCTCTGAAGGACGTCACCGAACTCCAGCGCGTGACGTCGGTCATCAAGGGCGGCGTGGTCTACAAGTGATCCGATCCTCCCCCGCGAGGGGGAGGATTTTGGTCTCTACAGCCCGATGCTGTTGAGCAGTTTGTCCAGAGCGACCGGATCGTCGAACCGGGCGCGCACCGGCCAAGGCGTGACCTTGTCGCGCCAGGCCGGGGGGAGCCGGACCCAGTCCTTTTCGGTCGTCACCAGCCCCGCATCGTAGACCTTGGCGCGGTCCTCCAGGAAGGCGAGCGTCGCCTCGCTGTAGGGGCCGTGGTCGGGGAAGGGCGCAAAGTCAACGAGCTGACAGCCGGCGGCGGTCAGGGCTTTCTCGACCTTCCAAGGCTTGGCGATGCCGGCGAAGCCCACCTGCGGTCCCTTGGGGACCGGCGCTGCGGCTTCCAGGCGGGCGACCAGTACGGGTATGTCGCCCAACGCGGTCAGAAGCTCGAGGTCCGGCTGCTCCATCTCGACCGGCAGCAGCACGATCACTGCGTCCGCGCGGGACAGGCCGACCTTCAAAGGTTCGCGCATCGGCCCGGCGGGGAAGACTCTGCCGTCGCCGAACGGCCATTCGCCGTTGCGGGTTTCGCCGTCGACCACGACCAGCGACAGCGCCTTGCGGATGCTGGGGTTCTGGTGCCCGTCATCCATCACGATCGCCTGCGCGCCCGCTCGGGCGGCCGCCCTTGCCCCGGCGACGCGGTCGGCGGCGATCCACATCGGGAAGTCCTGCGCGAGCATCAGCGGCTCGTCGCCCACATCGTCGGCGGTGTGGCGAGCGGTGTCGACCTGTACTGGCCCCTTCAGCTTGCCGCCATAGCCGCGCGACAGGCCGTGGGCGGCGACGCCCCGCTGGGTCAGGGTCAGCAGCAGTTCACGGACAATCGGCGTCTTGCCGGCGCCGCCCATGGTGACATTGCCCACGCAGATCACCGGCGCGCTGACGATGGCCGGTGTCGCGCGCGCGATGCGGCGTCGCGTGGCTCCGGCCCACAGCCAGGACAGGGGCGTGAGTAGAGCTCGCGTGATCGGCGCAGGCGCGCCGCTCTTGACGTACCACCAGCGGGGCGTGCCGAGTTTCATGGAACGAGCTCAAGAATACGGGATAGGCCGACGCGGGCCTCTTGGTCGCGGCGGTCGACGAAGTCGCGGGCGCGTGCTGCGCGGGCGCGCGCCGCGTTAGGATCGGCTAGATCTGCGGCGACGGCCTTGGCCAGATCGCGTGGCGCGGTCACGACCACGCCGCCGACCGCTTCGAGGCCTGCATAGGCCGAGGTCCAGTTCTCGACGAACGGGCCGCTGATCGCCGGGCAGTCCAGCCGCGCCGCCTCCAGCGGATTGTGGCCGCCGATGTCGGGAACGAGACTTCCGGCGATGACGCTGGTGCGCGCCAGCCGGAACCAGAGGCCCATCTCCCCCAGCGTGTCCGCGACGACGATGTCAGCGGGCTGTCCGGGCGACTGGCTGCGAAGCGACGCCGACAGGCCCCGCGCCTGGGCCAGGGCGACGATGGCGGGACCCCGCTCGACGTGACGGGGCGCAAGGATCACCGGGGGGCGCTTTGGAAGCGCGGCGAGGACATCCAGCGTGATCTCGTCTTCGCCGGGATGCGTGCTGGCGATCAGCAGGGGCGGGATCGGGAACCGCCCCTGCTCGACCGCCAGAGCCGCCGGATCGGCCGGCAGCGGCGCGGCGCCGAACTTCAGGTCGGCCTCGCCTGCGACCCTGCCGCCGAGACTCTCGAAGCGCTGACGCGCGCGCGCGTCCTGGGCCAGGATCAGGTCGAAGACCGAGAGCAGCCGACAAGCGGCCTGCGGACGCGTCGACCAGCTCGCGAAGCTGCGATCCGACAGTTTGGCGGAGACCAGCGCAAGGCGCGTCCCGGCGGCCTTCGCCTCCAGCAACAGGTTCGGCCACAGCTCGCTTTCGACGAAGACGGCGAGGTCGGGTTTCCACCGCGCGATGAACCGTCTGGCGGCGCCCGGCGCATCGACGGGCGCGTACTGATGGATCGCGCCGCGCGGCAGGCGCTTGGCCAGCAGGGCGGCCGAGGCTGTGGTGCCGGAGGTCACCAACACGGTGACTCTGGGCTTCTCGACGCGCAGACGTTCCACGAGCGGCAGGATCGACAGGCTCTCGCCGACGCTGGCGCCATGCAGCCAGACGAGCGGACCATCAGGGCGGCGCGTATCGGCCCGCGCCAGACGTTCGGCCAAACGGGCGGGATCCTCCTTGCCCTTGCGGGCGCGGTGGGCCAGCAGGGCCGGGACGACGGGTTCGAGCAGGCCCGTGGCGACCCGGTAGAGATTCAGCGCATCGGGGCGGATCACACGACGTCCGCCGGCGCCAGGCGGCAGGCGTGCGCGCCGTGGCTGCTTTCAACCTGGATGGTCACATGGCCGATGTTGAACCGGCTGGCCAGCTCGGCGCAGGTTTCGTGAAGGAACTGGTCGTGATCGGCGTCCAGCGGACGCACGACGTGGGCCGTCATCGCCGTTTCGGTGGTGCTCATGGCCCAGATGTGCAGGTCATGCACCTCGCTGACGCCGGGGCGCGCCGTCAGCCAGTCGCGTACAGCGTGGGTGTCGATCCCGCGCGGCGTGGCGTCCAGGGCCAGATCCAGCGAGTCGCGCAGCAGGCCCCAGGTGCCCAGCACGATCACCGCCACGATGACGAGGCTCACCACGGGGTCCAGCCACATCCAGCCGGTGAAGGTCATGACGAGCGCGGCGATGACCACGCCGGCCGAGACGGCCGCGTCGGCGGCCATGTGCAAGAAAGCGCCCCGGACGTTGAGGTCTTCTTTGGCCCCCTTCATGAACATCAGCGCCGTGGCGGTGTTGATGATGATGCCAATGGCGGCGACGATCATCACCGGCCCGGTCTCGACGGGCTGCGGCGCAGCGAAGCGCCGGACAGCCTCCCAGGCAATGGCGCCCACCGCCACCAGCAGCAAGGCGGCGTTGGCCAGAGAGGCGAGGATCGTGCCCTTGCGAAGACCATAGGTCCGCCGCGCGCTGGGCGCGCGCTTGGCCAGGATCGTCGCGCCCCAGGCCATCAGCAGGCCCAGGACGTCGGAGAGGTTATGGCCGGCGTCGGCGAGCAGCGCCAAGGAGTGCGTAAAGATCCCCGCGCCCGCCTCGACGATGACGAAACCGAGATTCAGCGCCGTGCCGATTGCGAACGCGCGGCCGAAGTCCTTGGGGGCATGATGGTGGTGGCCGTGATGCCCATGGCCGTGGTGATGATGCCCATGCTCATGCGCGTGGTCATGGCCATGGTGGCCATGACCGTGGCCATGATCGTGAACGTGTCCGTGAGCGTCGTGGGGCATGGCGCTTACATCCCACCAAGGCGGGCGAGGATCAATCTTTGGGCGCGGTTTCGCCGACAATGGCTTCCGCGCGGCGGGAAACGGCGCTCAGTCGCGCGCCCCAGGTCTCGACAAGGGCGTCGGGGTCGTCCTCGCGACCGGCGTGAACCGGACCGTCCCAGACCATCGCGGCCTTGGCGAACGGCAAGGGAATGATGGTGCGGTCCCAGGTCTTCAGGCGGATGCAGGGATGGACCGCCACGCCGACGAACAGCACGGGCGCGCCGCTGACCCGGGCCAGGGCGATCGCACCCTTCTGCATCACCTCGACGGGGCCGCGGGGACCGTCTGGCGTGATGGCCATGGCGCCGCCGTCCTTGACCCACTTGACCATGTCGCGGAAGGCCTGCTCGCCGCCCTTGTTCTTGCTGGTGTCGGCGGTCTTCTTCAGGGACGAGCCCCGGATTGATGGCAGGCCCAGCCGCGCGATCACCCGGGCGATGAACTCACCGTCGCGGGACTGGCTGACCAGCACCCGGATCTCCGGCTTGTCCGGCCCCTGCGGCCAGGTCGCGGGGCCCACCGGCACCCGCGAGTGCCAAAGCGCCAGGATCGCGCCGCTTCCGCTGGCCAGGGCCTCGGCCTGGACGCGGGCGGCGATCTCCTGGCCCTCGCGCGTCCAGCGCAGCGTCTTGTAGGTCAGAGCGATGTAGCCCGAGAAGACGCGGGTCAGCGCGCCCATCACCCAAGGCGAAGGCAGCGGTCTCAAGCCGTGATCTCCCCGTCCTGCTCGGGAGCCGGGTGGTCCAGATCCTGAGCCTTGGCGAGGCGGGCATAGAGGCCGCCGGCGCGGACCAGCTCGGCATGCGAGCCCGTCTCCACGACCCGCCCCTTGTCGATCACATAGATGCGGTCGGCGTTTTTCACGGTCGACAGGCGGTGGGCGATCAGGATGGTCGTGCGGCCCGCCATCAGGCGCTCCAGCGCGGCCTGGACCTGCGCCTCGCTCTCGGTGTCCAGCGCGCTCGTGGCTTCGTCGAGCAGCAGGATCGGCGCATCCTTCAGGAAGGCGCGGGCGATCGCGATGCGCTGGCGCTGGCCGCCGGACAGGCGCGCGCCGGCTTCGCCGACCGCAGTGTCATAGCCCTCGGGCAGGGCCAGGATGAAGTCGTGGGCGGCGGCTTGCCGCGCAGCGGCCTCGATCTCCAGCTGGCTGGCGCCAGGACGGGCGTAGGCGATGTTGGCCCGGATCGTGTCGTCGAACAGGAACGGCTCCTGGGTGACCAGGGCGATGCGGTCGCGCAAGCTGGCTAGGGTCACCGACCGCACGTCGTGGCCGTCTATGGTCACCGCGCCGGCGTTCACGTCGTAGAAGCGCGGGATCAGGTTGAGGATCGAGCTCTTGCCGCCGCCCGACGGGCCGACCAAGGCCACGGTCTCGCCCTTGCGCGCCTGAAGATTGACGTTCGACAGGGCCGGAATGTCCGCGCCGTACGAGAAGGTCACATCGGCCAGGGCGATCGTGCTTTCGCCCGGCGGCAGCGCCTTGGCGTCGGCGGGGTCGACGATGGTCGGGGCCACGTCCAGCGCTTCGAACAGGCGACGGGCTGCGGTCAGGCCTTCGCTGAACACGGTCTGCAGGTTGGCGACCTGACGCAGGGATTGTGCTGCGATGCCCAAAAGGATGACGAACTTGAGGAACCCGCCGGGCGTGATCGGCGGCAGGGTGAAGGGGCCGACGACCAGCGCGCCGGTGATCGCCCGCCAGCCGGCGTAGGCGAAGACGGCGGCGATCACCAACTGCGAGAAGAGTTCTGTGGCGGGAGCGGCCATGGCGCGGGCGTTGCTGCCCTTGATCAGATGGCGCTGGCGGCGCTCGACCACGGCGGCGACGCGGGCTTCCTCATAGGCCTCGCGGTTCTCCATCTTGACGATCTTGACCCCGTCCAGGCTCTCCATGATCGCCGTCGAGAGGTTGGAGGTCTCGCCCATGGCCCCCTTGGCGGCCTTGGTCGTGCGCTTGGAGAAGTGACGGATCACCCCGCTGACGCCCGGCACGATGATCAGCACGCCGGCCGCCAGGATCGGGTCGCTGTTTAACAGCGCCCACAGGGTGATGGCGACGATCAGGGCTTCGCGGACATAGTTGATGACGCCGGTGGTCGCCGCCTCGCGGATCAAGCCGGCGTCGTAGAGCACCGAGGCGACATAGGAGCCTGAGTGCGCGCCGCGCAGGCGGGCCAGGTCCGCCCGGATCAGGCGGCCGAACAGGCGCGTCTGCATGTCGCCGACCACGCCGTTGCCGATGCGGTTGATCAGGCTGGCCTGGATCACCTGGAAGACGCCGCGCGCCACAGCCAGGCCAGCGATGGTCAGAGGCACCCAGATCAGCGCGCCCGGCTTTGGATGGGCGATCAGCTGATCGACGGCGGGCTCGACATATTCGCCCAGCATCACCGTCAGGCGCGCCACGATCACGGCGCTGAGCATCGAGACCAGGAAGCCCTTCCAGCGGGGCTGAAGGAACTCGCGCCACATCCGGCCCATCAGGGCGCGGTTCGAGGGCTGCGGACGATCCTGTGCGGTCATGGGGGAGGGGTCGGATTTCGGGAGGAGGCTGTCAAGGACGGTTGGGACGCACTGGCGTCGAAAAGCGACGCCCTGAAGGCGGATCGTCGCGCGTTTTTGCCTTTCGCGGGCTATGCCCCTACTTAGAGCCGGAATTTCCGAAGGATCGCGCCGCCTTGGCCAAGTTCGACCTCACCACGCCCTGGGGCCGGTTCAAGACCTATCTCCACTATCTGTGGAACGACCACGCCTATCTGCGGCTAGGCTTTTCGAACGCTCACTGGATCAGCCCCGAGCTTGTCCGCGCCAACCAGCCCTGGCCGTTCCAGCTGGCCTGGTGGAAGAAGCGCGGGATCAAGACGATCGTGAACCTGCGCGGCGGCTTCGACGGCAGCTTCTATGCGCTGGAGAAGGACGCCTGCGAGCGACTGGGCCTGAACTTCGTCGACTTCGTGATCACCTCGCGCGAGGTTCCGATCCGCGAGCGGGTGCGGGGCGCCAAGGCGCTGTTCGACCGGATCGAGTATCCGGCCCTGATGCACTGCAAGTCCGGCGCAGACCGGGCGGGGATCATGAGCGTGTTCTACGCCCACTATCGCCTGGGTCAGCCGATCCGCGAGGCGATGCAGCAGCTGGGTCCGCGCTACCTGCACATCAAGCACGGCAACACTGGCGTGCTGGACTACGTCTTCGAGCAGTATCTGGAGCGCGGCGAGCCCAAGGGCCTGACCTTCAGCGAATGGGTCGAGAGCGACGACTACGACCCGGTCGAGATGAAGAAGACCTTCCGCGCGGGGATGCTGGGCAAGGTGCTGACGGACAAGATCCTGCGGCGGGAGTGACCCAAATCCTCCCCCCGTGGGGGAGGCGGCCGAAGGCCGGAGGGGGGCGTAACCGGCTATCCGGCTTCTTCCCCCTCCGTCGGCTTCGCCGACACCTCCCCCGTTAGGGGGAGGATTTCAGACCCGATCAGCCCTCGCTCGGATCCAGCAGCTTGTGGGCGTGGATGATGAAATAGCGGGCGTGGGCGTTGTCGACCGTGGCCTGGGCCTTGGCCTTCCAGGCCTTGTGGGCTTCGTCGTAGCTCGGATACGCGCCGACGAATTCGACTTTCGAGAGATCGCGGAATTCGACGCCCGCGACGTCCTTCAGTTCACCGCCGACCACGATATGAAGAAGCTGCTTGTCAGGCATTTGGAGCACGTTCCTGCGAGGAATTGTAATTATGGCAGCTCGATATGCCCGACACGGTTAAGGATCAATGGCGCAAGCGCGCGATTGGCGCAAACGAGGCTCGGAACCTGCGGAACGGGCCGATTATAGGCGTAGGGACGGCCTTTGTGATCGCTGAGCGCCGCGCCGGCGCGCTGACAGATCAGGTCGGCCGCCGCGACGTCCCATTCGCTCTTGGGCGATAGCGCCACCGCCGCGTCGAACGCCCCAGCCGCGACAAGGCAGGCCCGGTAGGCGATGGAGTTGCGGGTCTCGATCCGCATCGTCGGCCACGGCTCGCGCCAGGCGGGGTGGGCGAACATCTTGGCGTCGCCCAGCATGGCCGCGCCCTCAAGGGCGTCGGTGGCGCTGGGGCCGATGAGCGCGCCGTTCAGTGTCGCGGGACCATCGAAGGTGGCGGCGTAGGTCTCGTCCAGAGCGGGCGCATGCACCACGCCCGCGACGGGTTTGCCGTCCTCAACCACGGCGATCGACACCGCAAACCAGGGCTTGCCCTTCATGAAGGCGACGGTGCCGTCGATGGGATCGACGACGAACTGTCGACCCGTGGAGAGGCGCGCGGGATCGTCGGCGGTTTCTTCCGACAGCCAGCCGTAGTCCGGCCGTTCGGCGCGCAGCTCCGTGCGCAACAGGGTGTCGACCGCGAGGTCGGCGTCCGTGACCGGCGAGCCGCCAGACTTGGACCAGATCTTCAGGCCGTTCTCGCGGGCGCTGAGCGCCAGTTCGCCCGCCTCCCGCGCTGCGGCGATGATCAGGTCCAGGTCGTTCATTTGCCCGCGATCGCCAGGGCGTCGACCAGCAGCGACGGGCTGTTGCTGGCGCCGCGCAGCTCAAGATCCGAGCCCGGCACGAGGCGAGCGTAGATGTCGATAAGGTTGCCGGCGACGGTGATCTCGGTGACCGGACCGGTGCTCTCGCCGTTTTCGAACCAGTAGCCCGAGCAGCCCACCGACCAGTCGCCGGTGTTGCCGTTCAGCGACGGGCCGAACATCGAGGTGACGACAAGGCCGGTTCCCGCATCCTTCATCAGGCCCTGCAGATCCTTGGCGCCGGGCTGAAGCGTCAGGTTGTGGGTCGAGACGCCGGACGGACCCGCCAGGCCGCGCGAGGCGTGGCCGGTGGTCGCAAGGCCCAGTTGCTTGGCCGCGCTGGTGTTCAGAAGCCAGGTCGTCAGGACGCCGTCTTCGATCAGCGCCCGCGCCTGCGTGGCCACGCCCTCGTCGTCGAAGGGCGCCGAGCCCAGGCCACGCACCCGGTGCGGATCTTCCAGCAGGTTGACGCCCTTGGCGAAGATCGCCTGGCCCAGCTTGTCCTTCAGGAACGAGGTGCCGCGCGCGATCGACGGGCCGGAGATCGCGCCGAGCAGCGGACCGATCAGGCTCATGGCCAGGCGATTTTCGAAGATCACCGGCGCGGTGGTCGAGGCGATCTTGCGCGGATTCAGGCGGGCCACGGCCTGACGGCCGGCCTCCATGCCGATGTCGCCGGCCGCCGGCAGATCGCCGAAGTGGCGGGTCGATCGACCTTCGCCCCCGCGCTCCATGCCCGCGCCCTCGCCCGCGATGGCCGAGGCCGAGATCGAGTGACCCGTGGCCGCATGTGCGCCGTGGAAGCCGTCGCTGGTGACCAGCGCCCAGCGCGACGACGACCAGCTGGCCGAACCGCCGTCGGAATTGGTGACGCCCTTGACCGCGCGAGCGTGCTCTTCGGCGATGCGGGCCTGGGTCTCCAGCGTCTCGGCCGAGGGCTCGTAGGCGTCGATCAGATCAAGGTCCGGGAACGGACCTCGCGCCAGGCGATCGTGGGGGGCGAGGCTGGCGTAGGGATCTTCCGGGGCCAGACGCGCCATGGCCACGGCGCGTTCGACCAGCTTGGCGCGGGCTTCGGACGAGATGTCGGAACCGGAGACGGTGGCGCTGCGCTGGCCGATGAAAACACGAAGGCCCAGATCGCGGGCCTCTTCGCGTTCGACCTCCTCAAGCTCGCCCAGGCGGACCGAAACGGAAAGGGATTGGCGCTCGGCGAAGACAGCCTCGGCCGCGTCGGCCCCGGCCTTGCGCGCGGCGGCGACCACGTCATGCAGCAGATTATCGTCCATGGGGTCTTATGGACGTGATCTCCTCCCCCGTGCAACGGGGGAGGACAATTCGTAGCTACCCGATAGCCGACAGCAGCAGCGCCACGCCGGCGAAGATATAGGCCAGCCAGGTGGCGACCATGCCGATGGCGCGCGGCACCGAGGCGCCGCCGCTGTTGGACAGGCCGATCGCGTGGACCACACGGCCGGCGAACAGGATGAAGCCCACCACGTGGATCGCTAGCGGCGCGGCGCCGGCGACGGCCAGCACAGCCAGGGCCGCGACGCCCGACGGGATGTACTCCGAGGCGTTGCCAAAGGCGCGGATGGCGCGGGCGAGTTCCGGGATGCCCTCGTCGCCCAGGGCCACCTTGTGCTTCTGGCGCAGGCGCACGACCAGCAGGGAGAGGATCAGAAGCAGGAAAAGGTTGAGGCCGGCCCACAGGGCGGCGGCGTGGCCCGAAACGATCGTATCCATGGTCTTCTCGTCGTCCTTACGCCCGCTCCCCCGAGCGGAGCGCCATATGAGGCCTTCCGCCCGGGCTCGGCAACCCAGCGTGCCTATCGCGCGATTTCGCGAGCGATCGGATAGAGCAGGTGATGGTCGTCGTAGAAGGGCGTGCGCTTGTAGAACCAGGCCAGGCGCGCGGCCGGGTCTGCAGCGAACTTGGGCTCGGCCGCCAGCTTGGCCTCGAACTCGGCCTTCAGCGCCGGATCCGCCGCCATCATCTTTTCGGCCAGCGGTGCGATCGCATACGGCTCGATATACTCCACGCGGCTCAGAACCTCGGGGACCATGCCCCAGGCGAACAGGCTTTCACTCGACTGCGGCTCCAGCAGCAGCACGACGAGGTCGCCGAGCGGTTGATCGGTGGATACGCGCACCGAGCCCTTCGGGAAGGTCCAGTCGCGGGCCTCGGTCGTCACGTTCTCGACGCTGATCTGGACGTGGCCTTCGTTGGCGCGCGGGGCGATCTTGGGCTCGACGAGGCGGATCATCTCGACCTTGAGCGTCTTGTCGGCGGTCAGGGTCTCCAGCGCCACGCCGTGCAGCTTCAGGCGCTCGATAATGTCAGCGCGGTGGCTCGGCACATAGTAGGCCGCGGGGCGCTTGAGGGTCAGAGAAGGCTTGGAGCCGTAGAAGGGAACATTCCAGATCTCGGGATCTGGCTCGCCCAGCCAGCGCACTTCCTTCCGGCCCGAGGCGGGGCTGTCATAGTACTCGTAACGGATGCCCTTGAAGGCCCGCATATAGGCGGGCTTGGGATCGGCGACGAAGTTGGCAGGGATCTCCGTCGGGCGCAGGGCGCTGTCGGCGGCGATGGCCTTGCGCAGGTCGCCGCCTTGTTCGGCCAGCAGCTTCAGGGCCGTCTCGATGAAGACATAGGTCCCCAGCACGCGCTGGGCGTGGGGCTTGAGGCTATGGTTCTCGATCAGGATCGTGGGGACGTGGGCCGCTGCGCCCCAGCCGTTCGAGAAGCGCTCGCCCAGCCCGCCGTCGGAGAAGCCAGCCTTAGGATTGTGCTCGTCGATCCCGAAGACCAGCTCGCCCGGGATGTGGCCTTCGGCCTCCAGGCCCTTGTTCATGACGGGCTTGAGCACGCCATCCAGCCACTTTGCGATGGCGGGGGAGCGGTTCCAGACGCCGTTCTCGCCGTTGAAGCCGTAGGTGACGTCGTACTGGTAGTCCATGCCGTCGGTCACGTGGACGTCGACATAGAGATCAGCCTTGTACTTGGCTTGCAGGCGCTTCAGCGCCCGCATCTCCGGCTGGTCCAGTTTCATGAAGTCGCGGTTGAGGTTCTGGTTCGTCGCCGTGTTGCGCCAGCCCTGGATGCGCGGTCCGCGCTGGTTGGGACGCGAATAGGCGCTGGCCCGCTCGTGGCCGTCGACCGACAGGATCGGGATCAGCACGAGGTTGACCTTGTCGAGAAGTGCGTCCTTGCCGTGGAAGGCCATGTCCCGCAGCAGCATCATGCCGGCGTCCTTGCCGTCGATCTCGCCGGGGTGGATGCCTGCCTGGACCAGCAGGAGCGGCTTCTTGGGGTCGAGCTTGTCGCCGTCCTTGGAGGCGATGACGGCGAAGATCTCGCGGCCTTGCGGCGAGACGCCGAAGTCCTCGAGCCGGATCAGGGCACTGGCCTTGTCCAGCTTCTGGAACCAGGCGCGGGTGTCGGCGTAGCTCGGCGAGAAATCGTGCTCAGCATCGGCCTCGAACGGCGTCACCCACGGATCGGCCTTGTCGCGGATCAGCGCCTGGCTGGCGCCCTGCCAGTGCGGCGCCGGCGGCAGGAAGGGCTGGTCCCACGGCGCAGCGCCGGCGGGTGGAGACAAGGGCGTCTGGGCCATGGCGGGGGCTCCGAAGGCGAACAGGGCGGAGGCGGCGATAAGCATCGAGCGGCGCATGGCCGCTGTCGTCGCGCCTTCGGGCCGCCCTGGCAAGAGCCGTTGGGGCAGGGGCGGTTAGAAGGTGAAGAGCACCACCAGGAAGATCGCGTTGAGGATCGCCAGAGCGACGTGATTGACCGCGCGATTACGGACGAACAGCAAGACCGCTAGCAACAGGTAGAAGGCGAACATCAACGTCGCGTTCAGGCCCATCCAGCGCGCTTCGAGCGTCTCGCTGAACCCCCGGATCAGAACAGCATTGACCTCGAAGCCGAGAACGCTGCCCAAGGCCATCCCCCCGATCAGGAGCGGACGGTGCCGATCATAGTAATCGTCCAGATCGGTGGTGTTGCCACCGTCGTTCGGCGCCGTCAGCGTCGCCAGCAAATAGTAGAGGCTGGCGGTGATCACGCCGTTTGTGACGAGTCTCAGGCTCAGGTCGGCGAGGCCCAGGATACGACCGCCGTTGTTGATCAGGCTGCAGATGTCCAGCAGCAACAGCAGCATGAACAGCGGCATCGACCAGCCGATCCGGATGCCGTCCCGCGCGCGCGCAATCCGCGCCACGTTCGACATCAGCTTGGCGACAGCCAGGGCCAGCAGAGCGCCATAGACAGTGAAGAAGATCTCGATGGCGTCCATGTGTCCCCCAGGCGGCGAGTCACAGGTTAGCGAGTTGGCGCCAAGGCGTCATCGGGAGCGTGGGCGCCTGTCCAGCCGTCAGCGCCAGAAAGGACCTGATCAACGCTTCTGATCGATTGCCTGTCAGCCGCAGTCTGCGACGCTCGACGCCAGCCAGCCGTGCTGACGGCGTTCCAAGCCCCCTCAGATGGACGGCAGTCGGAGGAACGAGGCGACGTTGACCGACAGCATCAGCACCATCAGTCCAAGGTTCACCATCTTGTTCCGCGTGAGCATGATCGCGCCGATGCAGGCGAAAAAGGTCAGGGGCTGCCAGCTTTGCGACAGGTTGGTCCAGAACGCGAGCCGCTGAGCGAAACCCGCGGGCGTCAATGACGGCGTCACTTCGAACATCACCAAACCGGCTATGGCGATACAGGCCATGATCAGTCTGCGGTGCCGTAGATAGACGGCGTCCAGATCAGGCTCCTCCGTCAGGTCTCGCGGCAGGACGATCGCGGCCGCGAGATAGTAGAGCGAGGCCGCGAAAAGGCTGAGCACGACAATGAGATAATTCAGCGGACGGTCATTGTAGAGCAGATAGGCCGTCACCCAGAAGCCGCACAGATCCGTCAGCAACACCGCGATCAGAACGGGTGTCAGCAGTCCGATCCGAACGCCCTTGGCGTCATGGGTCAGCCGTGCGACGCCGCCGATGATCTCGACCACCGACAGGCCCAGAACCAGCCCGTAAAGCGAAAAGAAGAACTCGAACCCGCTCATCAATGGCCCCCCGACCGTTGTTGCGCCTTGACCCTATTTCCAGATCGGTTTGCCGTCACCCGGCAGGCCCAGCCTCGCCCACTTCTCGCTGACGGTGTCGATCACCGCCTGGTCCATGCGGATCTCCTCGCCCCATTCGCGCTTGGTCTCGGGCGGCCACTTGTCGGTGGCGTCGAGGCCGATCTTGGAGCCGAGGCCGCTCTCGGGGCTGGCGAAGTCCAGATAGTCGATCGGGGTATGTTCGATCACCGTGATGTCCCGCGCCGGGTCCATCTTGGTGCTGATCGCCCACATCACGTCCTTCCAGTCGCGGGCGTTGATGTCGTGGTCCACGACGATCACCCACTTGGTGTACATGAACTGGCGCAGATAGCTCCAGACGCCCAGCATCACGCGCTTGGCGTGGCCGGGATAGGCCTTCTTCATCGACACCACAGCGATGCGGTAGCTGCAGCCCTCGGGCGGCAGCCAGAAGTCGACGATCTCGGGAAACTGCTGGCGGATTAGCGGGATGAACACCTCGTTCAGCGCCTCGCCCAGCACGCTGGGCTCGTCCGGCGGCCGGCCGGTGAAGGTGGTCAGGTAGATCGGGTCCTTGCGCATGGTGATCGCCGTCACCTGGAAGACCGGGAACTTCTCGACGCTGTTGTAGTAGCCGGTGTGGTCGCCGTAGGGCCCCTCGTCGGCGAACTCGTCGAGCAGGACGTGACCCTCGATGACGATCTCGGCGTGGGCCGGGACCATCAGCGGCACGGTCTTGGCCGGGACGAGGTCGACCTTGGCGCCGCGCAGCAGGCCGGCGAACTGGTACTCCGACAGGGTGTCTGGCACCGGCGTCACGGCCGCCAGGATCGTGCCGGGATCCGCCCCCAGCACGGCGCACGCGGGCAGGGGCTCCTTCGAGCCGGCCTTCTTGTGGCGGGCGTAGTGCTGGGCGCCGCCGCGATGAGCCAGCCAGCGCATGACGCACTTGTCCTTGCCCAGCACCTGCATCCGGTAGATGCCGAGGTTGAAGTCGTCCTCGCGGTCCTTGCTCGGGCCCTTGGTGACGACCAGCGGCCAGGTGATCAGCGGCGCGGGCTCGCCCGGCCAGCAGGTCTGGACCGGCAGCTTGGAGAGATCGATCTGGTCGCCGGTCAGGACGATCTCCTGCACGGGGGCCTTCTTCACCGTCCCGGGCCGCATGCTCATGACCGTCTTGGCCAACGGCAGCATATCGAGGGCGTCCTTGAGGCCTTTCGGCGGCTGGGGCTGGCGCAGGAAGGCCAGCAGTTCGCCAACCTCGCGCAGTTCCCCGGCCGTCTCGCGCGGCTCGCCGCCCAGGGTGACGCCCATAGCCACGCGCTTGACCGTGCCGAAAAGGTTGGCCAGCGCCGGCATCTCCGAGCGCGAGCCGTCGGGCAGCAACACATGTTCGAACAGGACAGCCGGGCCGCCGGTCGCAAGCAGTCGCGTCTGGATCTCGGTCATTTCCAGCACGCTGGACACCGGCTCCTTCACGCGGACCAGCTCGCCCTTGGCCTCCAGGACATCGATGAATTCGCGGAGGGATCGATAGGCCATGTGATGCTCGTACTGGAAAGGTCTAGCTGGCTACGGCGAGGTCGTCGGCGTGGATCATCGGACCCTCGGTAAAACCGAGTTCGGCCTCGATCGCGTCCGATCGCAGTCCCGCGATCCGCTGGGCGTCGGCGCTGTCATAGCGGACGAGGCCGCGCGCGACCTCGCGCCCGGTCTCGTCGCGGACGCGGACCGCGTCGCCCTTGTCGAACGGCCCTTCCACAGCGCGGACGCCGGCCGCCAGCAAGCTCTTGCCCGCCATCAGCGCCGTTGCGGCCCCAGTGTCGACCGTGACCCAGCCCTGCGGCGCCAGGGAGCCTGCGATCCAGGCCTTGTACGCCGCCGTCGGAGAACCGCCCGCCTCGATCAACGTCGCCTTGGCGCCGTTCGCGATCTCGGCCAGGGGGCGAGGCCGGGAGCCCAGCGTGATCAGGGTGGCGCAGCCGGCGGCGCGGGCGATGCGGGCGGCGGCGATCTTCGTGGCCATGCCGCCCGTGCCGACCCCCGCCGCAGCGTTGGCGCCGTCCGCCATGTCTGCGATTTCGGGTGTGATCTCGGCCACGCGCGCGATGTGCTCGGCCTTGGGGTTCTTGCGCGGGTCGGCGGTGTAGAGGCCGTCGATGTCCGACAGCAGCACCAGGAGGTCGGCGCCGGCCATCTGGGCGACGCGCGCAGCGAGGCGATCATTGTCGCCGTAGCGGATTTCCTCAGTCACGACCGTGTCGTTCTCGTTGACCACGGGCACCACGCCAAGGCCCATCAGCGTTTCGGTGGTCGCCCTGGCGTTCAGCCAGCGGCGGCGCATCTCGGTGTCGTCCCGGGTCAGCAGGATCTGGGCGACGCCGATCCCGTGGGGCTCGAACGCCTCTTCCCAGGCGCGCATCAGGAGGCTTTGACCCGCCGCAGCGGCGGCCTGCTTCTCAGGAAGGGTGGCGCGCTGACTGCTCAGGCCAAGGCGACGGCGACCCAGCGCGACGGCGCCCGACGAGACCACGAGAACCTGCTTCCCGGCGGCGCGAAGCGCGGCGGCGTCGGCGCAGAACGCTTCCAGCCAGGCGCGGTTGGCCGCGCCGGTTTCGGCGTCGACCAACAGGGCCGAGCCGACCTTGAACACGATGCGACGGGCGGCCTCAAAGGCTTCCCGGGAGCCCGATGTCACGGCGTCCAGCCTCCGGGAGTCTCGTCCACGTGATCTTCGTCGTCCTCGATCTCGTCCTCGAGATCTCCGCGGCGGATGCGCACCTGCTTGTAGGCCGCGCGCAGCAACTCGGTGACGCCCTGGCCAGAGACACCCGAGACAAGCCGAGGCTTGACGCCCGAGGCGGCTTCCAGCTCGGCGACCTTCTCGGCGAGGGTCTCCTCGTCGAGGGCGTCGATCTTGTTCAGGGCCAGGATCTCGGCCTTGTCGGCGAGTTCGTCGCCATAGGCCTCGAGCTCGCCTCGGATCGTCTCGTACGCCCCCGCGACATCATCCTGGGTCGCGTCGATCAGGTGGATCAAGGTGGCCGATCGCTCGACGTGGCCAAGGAAGCGGGTGCCCAGGCCTGCGCCTTCAGAGGCGCCTTCGATCAGGCCGGGAATGTCGGCCAGGACGAAGCGTTCGCTGCTCGACAGGTCCACGACGCCGAGGTTCGGCGTGAGGGTGGTGAACGGATAGTCGGCGATCTTCGGTTTGGCGGCGCTGGCCGCGGCCAGGAAGGTCGACTTGCCGGCGTTGGGCAGGCCCACGAGGCCGACATCGGCGATCAGTTTCAGCCGTAGCCAGATCCAGCGCTCCTCGCCGTCCTGGCCGGGATTGGCGTATTTCGGCGCCTGGTTGACCGGTCCCTTGAAGTGCAGGTTGCCCCAGCCGCCATTGCCGCCCTTGGCCAGCAGGATGCGCATCCCGGCGTGGTCGAGATCCGCGATCAGGGTCTCCTTGTCCTCCTCCAGCACCTCGGTGCCGACCGGCACCTTCAGGACCACGTCTTCGCCGGCGGCGCCGTGGCGCGCTCTGCCCATGCCATGGACGCCGGTCCCGGCCTTGAAGTGCTGCTGGTAGCGGTAGTCGATCAGAGTGTTCAGGCCTTCGACGGCCTCAATCCACACATCGCCGCCGCGACCGCCATCGCCGCCGTCCGGGCCGCCGTACTCGATGTACTTCTCGCGGCGGAACGACACCGATCCGCCGCCGCCGTTCCCGGAGCGGATGTAGATCTTGCATTGGTCCAAGAATTTCATGGGGCTCTTTTGTCCCAAGGCGTCCCGCGCGTCGAGCCCAATCGCCGTTGGGACGCTTCAGGGCCTGTGTCGCTTGGTCACGGGCCGGGTTGTCCTGAAGCCGCGATCAGCGTTCGTCGTCGTGACGAAATGTTAAACCACGGAGTGCGACAAAGAGTCTTGGCAGCAAAACCGTGGTTTTTGCTACGGCCGATCAGGAGGCTGACCTTGGCGAGCGAAGAAGAGGGCATGGCGTTGCTGGCGAAGGATCTGCGCGATCTGTCGACGCAGGAACTCCACCGCAAGTATAGCGCCGAGGCTTCTGCGCATCGCAACATCTTGATCGGTCGGGGCACAGGCGTTGCGCCGCAGTGGCGCGATTTCAGGGTCTTTATTGGTGAGGTGGGGCCCAAGCCGTCCGCCGAGCACACACTCGTGCTGCTCAATCGATACGAGCGCACCTATGGCCCGGGCCGCGCCCGCTGGATGACCGCCGAGGAGCAAGCCGCGCACGAAGCCGAGTTCGATCGCCTGCGCGCCGAGCAGATGCGCGAGGAGCAACTGCTCCTGCACAAGGCCGCCGCCACCAGGCGCGCCAGCACGCCGGGCGCGCCTTCCTTCGGGCAATGGACCCCGATGGGCGGCAAGCTGGTCACCTATCCTGATGTGGCCAAGCGTCTGGCCATTCCGGTCAATGCGCTTTCCAAGACCATGCCGCCGGGCTCCAGCGCCGATGAACTGGTCAAGCGGGCGGCGACGTCGGCAGATCTGATCAACGAGAACGCCACCTGGCTGCCGCCGGACCCCGTCCGTAAGGCCGGTTTCTTCGAGGCCTACCGGATCTGGCACCTGCAGGTTCAGCCGCAGTTCGGTCGCGCCGCGACGCCGACGTTCCTCTTCCTCTACATCGCCCTGCCGGTCATGAAGCAGTGCCGTGACGAGCTGATGGACCTGGATCTGTGGAACCCGCTGGGCCAGCGGGCCCTGAATGCGCGCGACAATCACCCAGCGTGGAAGAAGTACACCGAGTTCATGCCGCGTGCTCAGGTGGCGATGATGGAGATCCCCATCTATGCGACCTATTCGCTGCTCAGCGATCTGGACGCCCTGTGCGAGCGGATCGTCACCGCCGAGAAGCGCTTCCGTGAAGGTCCGCAGAAGGTGATCCACACCCACCGCGCGGCTTAAGCCCTCAGGCCAGCCACACCATCATGCGTGTCGCCGCCGGCTCGCCGCGCGCGATCGACGGCTTGTGCTCCACGACGCCGGTATAGAGGAAGCCGGCCTTGATCAGCACGCGCCCTGAGGCCTCGTTGTCGGCGAAGTGGCCCGCCGTGACATACCGCTTTCGCCAAGCCGAGCGAGCCCAGTCCAGCGCGCCGCGCGCGGCTTCAGTGGCGTAGCCGCGGCCCCAGTAGGGGCGACCGATCCAGTAGCCCATCTCCACCGGTCCGTCGGGATTTGTGAACAGGCCGACCACACCGATCAAGCCCTCGTCCGCCAGCGCGATGGCGAATGTGTTGTCCCGAGAGCGATCCTGCGTCCCGCACCGGGCCACGAAGTCCTCAGCATGGGCGCGCGTGTAGGGCGACGGCATGCGCGTGGTCATGCGCGCCACGTCATGGTCGATGCAGAACGCCGCCACGCGCTCAATGTCGGCCTGGGCCGGGGCGCGCAGCGTCAGGCGCTGAGTTTCCACGACAGGACTTTCTTCGATGACGCACATCGGCGCCTCCCAGGTTCTTCCGGTCCTCTTTCATCCGGGACCGTGACGCCGCCATGGCGAAGCTTGTTTCGGCGGCGAGACAAAACAAAAGCGGGGAGCCCGGCGTCCGGACTCCCCGCTAGAGATCGTCTGTCCGGATCGTCTTCTTGCGAAGCACGACCCGAAAGAACCTTGGATCGTGCTTACTCGGCCGGCTGGGCGGCCGGGGTCACGGTCACGTAGGTGCGATTGTGCTTCTTGGTCACGAAGCCCACGGCGCCCTGAACAAGCGCGAAGAGGGTGTGATCCTTGCCAATGCCCACGCCCGAACCCGGGTAGAACTTGGTGCCGCGCTGACGCACGAGGATGTTGCCGGCGAGAACCTTCTCGCCGCCGAACTTCTTTACGCCAAGGCGCTTCGACTCTGAGTCGCGACCGTTGCTGGACGAGCCGCCTGATTTCTTGTGAGCCATCTTGCTCTCCTACCTTAGAAGGCGTCGCCCTTAGGCTTCGCCTTCCTCCGTCTTGGCGGCAGCCTTCTTAGGGGCGGCCTTCTTCTTCGGGGCGGCTTCGGCCTTGGCCGGAGCGGCTTCGACCGGAGCCGGGATCGTCGCCGGAACGGCGGCGTCGCCGAGGCCGCGAGCGCGGGCGTTCAGGATGACCTTCGGGGTCAGGTCAATCGAACCTTCCCACTTGGCTTCCTTGCCAGCGCCAGCGACCGACGTGACGCGCACGACGGATTCAAATTGGCGGTGGCCGCGGGTGCGGCGGTAGCCCTGGCGGCGGATCTTCTTGAAGATCTTCACCTTCTCGCCCTTGCGGGTTTCGAGCAGGGTTCCGGAGACGACAGCGCCGTCCACGGTGGGGGCGCCGACCGTCACGGCCTCGCCTTCGCCAAGCATCAGGACTTCACCGAAGGCCACGGCAGCGCCGGGTTCACCTTCGAGCTTTTCGACCACCAGCAGGTCGCCGGCTTGAACCCGGTACTGCTTGCCGCCGGTTTTGATCACCGCGTACATAGGTTAGCGCCTTAAAAACGTGCGTTCGCAAAATAGGGAACGCCCGCTCGGAAACCCGGCGGGCGAAGAGGGCGCGACTTATACAGCCCAAGGCCCGGGAGTCAACGGCGTAGCGGAGGATTCAGCCGAGGCGCGCGACGAAACTACGCAAGTGGGTGGGAAGCCTCTGGAATGTTACTTTATAACACGCTATATGCCCTTCCGTGACCTCGCCCTTCTTCGCCTCGATCGCCGTCACCGCCTTCGCGGTCGCCTTCCTGCACGCCGCGCTGCCGACACACTGGTTGCCGTTCGTGCTGGTGGGGCGCGCGCAGAAGTGGTCGACCGGCCGCACGCTGGGCGTCACGCTGCTGGCGGGCGTTGGTCACGTCGGTCTGACGATCGCGCTCGGCTTGGCGCTAGTGCTGGCGGGCATGGCTCTGCAGCCGTCGCTGGGCGGACTGTTTCACCTGATCGTGGGCGGGCTGATGATCGCGGTCGGCGTCTTTTATATTATGCGGGGGCGGCACAACCACGCGCTGCCTGAGGCCAGCCGCCGGACCTACGCTTCAGACCGGGCCGCCGTCGCCGCCTTGGTGACGCTCCTGACGCTGTCGCCCTGTGAGGCTTTCCTGCCCTATTATCTGGCGGGTATGGAGCACGGCTGGGTCGCCTTCCTGGTGCTGAGCGGCGTGCTGATGGCCGCCACCGCGGCGGGCATGCTGATCTTCACCAGCCTGAGCCTGGCCGGCTTCAAGCGCCTGGGCCTGCAATGGGTCGAGCGCTACGAGGAAACCATCCTGGGTGTCGCCCTTGTTCTGGTCGGTCTCGCCGTCGCGTTCCTCAAGACGTAAAGCCCGCTTTCGTTCGGCGGTCAGGGCGCCTAAATAGCGGCCATGACCCAGACTGTTCCGACCTCCGGCAAGATCCCCGTCACCGTGCTCACCGGCTATCTCGGCGCCGGCAAGACCACGTTGCTCAACCGCATCCTCACCGAGGAGCACGGCAAGCGCTACGCCGTGATCGTCAACGAGTTCGGCGAGGTCGGCATCGACAACGACCTGGTGGTCGGCGCCGATGAGGAAGTGTTCGAGATGAACAACGGCTGCGTCTGCTGCACCGTTCGCGGCGACCTGATCCGCGTCCTCCAGGGGTTGATGAAGCGCAAGGGCGGTTTCGACGCCATCATCGTTGAGACGACGGGCCTGGCCGATCCGGGCCCGGTGGCCCAGACCTTCTTTGTCGATGACGACGTCAAGGCGCGCACCGCGCTCGACTCGGTCACGGCTGTGGTCGACGCCAAGCACATCCTGCTGCGCCTGTCGGACAGCAAGGAGGCGGTCGAGCAGATCGCCTTCGCCGACCAGATCGTGCTGAACAAGACCGACCTCGTGTCCGAGGACGATCTTCGCCACGTCGAGGCGCGCATCCGTCGGATCAATCCGCTGGCGCCGATCCATCGGGCTCAGCGCTCCAATGTTCCGCTGGACGCCATCCTGGGCAAGCACAGCTTCGATCTTGAGCGGATCACGGATCTGGAGCCGGACTTCCTCAATCCCGCCCATGGCGAGCCGGGTCACGTGCACGACGAGCACTGCGACCACCATCATCACCACCACGATCATGACCACGTGCATGACGAGCATTGCGGCCATGACCACCATCATCATCACGACGCCAAGAGCGACGTCCACGATGACGGCGTGAAGGGGATCTCGCTGACGCTGGACAAGCCGGTCGACGGGCAGAAGATCACCGCCTGGCTCAACGACCTGCTGGCCCGTCGCGGCCCGGATATCCTGCGCGCCAAGGGCATCATCGACGTGAAGGGCGAGGACAAGCGCCTCGTCTTCCAGGCGGTGCACATGATCCTGGAGGGCGACTTCCAGCGTCCGTGGACCGACAAGGACAAGCGCTACAGCCGCATGGTCTTCATCGGCCGCGATCTCGACGAGGCCGAGCTGCGGGCGGGCTTCGAGGCGACGGCGGCTTAGGGCGACTCTCAAATCCTCCCCCTCGAGGGGGAGGTGTCGACGAAGCCGACGGAGGGGAAGGAGCAGGCTCAGCAGGATTCCCCCCTCCGGCCTTCGGCCGCCTCCCCCACGAGGGGAGGATTTCAGACAAAGAAAAAGCCCCGGAGCCGTAGCTCCGGGGCTTTCATGTTTCTGGCTGTCGCCGAGGAGGATCTTTAGTGGATGTCCTCGTTGATCAGGCCGACCTTGAACCAGCCCGAGGTCTGCAGCTGGTTCAGCACGCCCATGAAGTCGGCATACAGCACGTCGGCGTCCGCGCGGATCATGATGCGCTGCTCGTCCTTGGCGCCAGCTTGGCCCGTGGCGGCGAACTTGGCGTTCAGATCATACTCGAGGTTGTCGAGGCTGCTCTGCTTGTCGGCGATGAAGATCGCGCCCGACTTCTGGATCGAGATGAAGACCGGTTCCTTCGGCTTCGGCGCGTTCGGGGGCGGCGGCACCGCCGGCGGCAGGTCGATCTTGATGGAGGTCACGGCCATCGGCACGGCGACCATGAAGATGATCAGCAGCACCAACAGAATGTCCACGAAGGGCGTGACGTTGATTTCGGAGTTCTGGCCCAGATCGTAACGGCCACCACCGCCGCCAGCAAGTTTAGCCGCCATAGCCTGCACTGTCTCCCAGAAGGCCGCGCGCGTCGCACAGGCCTGAAATGTCGTTACCTCGCCACGTCTGGCGCAGACGGGCGCGGAAGTAAAGCCCGACGACGCGGCGCAATAGCAACCCCCTTTTTGACTCTTTTTGACGGAACGCCGTTCGAATGGGCGCCGGGCCGCGCCGGGGTTCGCGCGACGCGCGAATGTGACGCTTTCCGAAAGAGTCTAGTCGTCGCGATCCTCCTGTCCTATCTCGCGCGCATGATCTTTTCGTTCGATGCTTTCGTCACCGACGCCCTGTTCGACCGCTCTGGCCGCGCCATGTTCGCCTTGGGCGACGGCACGGTTCGGCTGCAGACCAACGAGGGATTCGTCACGGTCGAGGCGCACGGCGGGCCGCTCGGCGGCGCGGTGCTTGCGGCGGCTGTCCACCCCAGCGGCGTCGGGATCGTCACCGGCGGCGACGACGGTCGCGTGGTCTGGAGCCGAATCGAAGGCGGCGAGGTCGTCGCGACCCTGATCGCCGAGGTGAAGAACAAGTGGATCGAGCATGTGGCCGCCAGCGCCGCCTCGGGCCTGATCGCCTTCACCGCCGGCAAGGAGGTCCATGTCCGCGACGCCGCCGATCCGGCCTTCGCGCGCGTGTTCGCGCATGAGAAGACGGTGTCGGGCCTGACGTTCGAACCCAAAGGCCGTCGTCTGGCTTCGGCGACCTATGGCGGCGCTAATCTCTGGTACGCGCGCATCGCCGACCAGAAGCCGACGATTCTCAAGTGGGCCGGCAGCCATATCGCGGTGGAATTCAGCCCCGACGGCAAGTTCCTGATCTCGTCCATGCAGGAAAACCAGCTGCACGGCTGGCGGCTGTCGGACGGCAAGGACATGCGGATGGGCGGCTATCCGTCCAAGATCAAGAGCGTGGCCTTCTTCGACAAGGGCAATCTCCTGGCCACGGCCGGCGCCTCGGGCGCGGTCATCTGGCCGTTCGCGGGCGCCAATGGCCCGATGGGCAAGGAGGCCGCCGAGATCGGCTTCTCGCGCGATTCGATGGTGGTTCGCGTCGCGGGGATCGATCCGCAGCCGGTCTGCATCGCCGGCCAGGACAACGGCAAGATCTGGGCCGCCCACATGCGCAACGGCCGCATCGAGACCCTCAAGGCCGAGAAGGGCGCTCCCATCAGCGCCCTCTCGGTCAGCGCCGACGGCAAGATGATGGCGTGGGGCGACGAGAGCGGCGAGGCCGGGGTGCTTCAGATCCCCGACCTGTCCGGTCCGCGCCAGTTCGTGGGGTAGTCTGGAAATCGGCAGTCAGGCCTAGAAGCCCTTCAGTTCCGCCCATTCCTCGAACGGCGCCCGGCGCGAGCGGAAATTGTTCACCGGCGCGTCGGCGTCGCGGTAGCCGAGCGCCATGCCGGAGAACAGCATGTGGCCCTCGGGCAGGCCGACATGCTCGTCGACCAGCTTGTTGTAGTGCGACCAGAACTCCTGCGGGCAGGTGTCGAGACCGCGCTCGACCGCCAGAAGCATGAAGGTCTGCATCAGCATGCCGACATCGCTCCACTGTGGCGGGCCGCAGCGGCGGTCGATCGAGAAGAACAGCTGCACCGGCGCGCCGAAGCCCTGGCCGTTGTTGGCGAACCACTGCAGGCGCTGCAGCTTGTCCTCGCGCGGAATGCCCAGCGCGCCGTACATGTCCTCGCCGACCTGGAAGCGACGGCTGCGCAGCGGCTCCCAAAGATTGGCCGGATAGACGTCGTACTCGGTGGGATCGGGCGAGGCCACGCGCTGCAGCATGGCGGCCTTCAGCGCCTCAAGCGGCGCGCCGCCGACGACCTGCACGCGCCAGGGCTGGAGATTGCCGCCCGACGGGGCTCGCGCGGCGGCTTCCAGCAATTCGCGGATCAGTCCGGCGTCGACCGGATCGGGCTTGAAGGCGCGCACCGACATGCGGCGGTTCACGGCGTCGATCACGTCCATCGAAAGCTCCCTTAACCCAATATGTTTATCCCGCGCGACAGCGGCGTTGGCTGTCGTTAGCATCCGTCCGCTGCGTCAAGACAAGTGGGGCGTTTCGTGCGGCGGCTTTTGCGCAATCTTTTGCTGGCCTTGTTCCTGGTGCTGGTCGCCGGGCCCGTGGTGGCGGTCATTCTCTATCGCTTCATCCCGCCGCCGGTGACCCCGCTGATGGTGATCCGCGCCGTCGAGGGGCGCGGGCTGGATCACCGCTGGCGGTCGATGGACAAGATCTCGCCAGCCCTGCCCCGCGCCCTGATCGCCGCCGAGGACGCCAAGTTCTGCGAGCATCGCGGGTTCGATTTCGAAGCCCTGCAGAAGGCCTACGAGAACAACGAATCGGGCCGGAAGATCCGGGGCGGCTCCACGATCAGCCAGCAGACGGCCAAGAACGTCTTCCTGTGGCCGGGGCGCTCCTATGTCCGCAAGGGGCTGGAGGCCTGGTTCACCGTGCTGATCGAGACCTTCTGGGGCAAGCGACGGATCATGGAGGTCTATATGAACTCCATCGAGTACGGCTCGGGCATCTATGGCGCGGAAGCCGCCGCGCAGCGTTACTTCGGCGTCAGCGCCGCCAAGCTCACCCAGGCCCAATCGGCTCGCCTGGCCGCCATCCTGCCCAGTCCCCTGAAGTGGAAGGTGATCAAGCCGGGCAAGTACGTCGCCAAGCGCACGAAGAAGATCGGCAAGGCTTCCGGCGCGGTGCGCCGCGACGGTCTGGCCGATTGCGTGGCCTAGGACGGAGATCGCCATGCCTGTTGCACCGGGGCCCACGCTCGAGACCGAACGCCTTGTCCTGCGACCGCCGGCTGACGAAGATCTCGACCGTTGGGCGCAGATGATGGCCGATCCGGTCGCGGCGCGCTTCATCGGTGGTCAGCAGCCCCGGGCCACGGCCTGGCGGTTCATGGCGACGATGGCGGGATCCTGGGCCCTGAACGGCTTTGGCATGTTCTCGCTCATCGAGAAGTCCTCCGGCCAATGGCTGGGGCGCGTCGGGCCCTGGCGTCCCGAGGGCTGGCCCGGGACCGAGGTCGGCTGGGGGCTGCACCCCGACGCCTGGGGACGGGGCTATGCGGTCGAGGCCGCGAGCGCGACGATCGACTGGGTGGTCGATCATCTGGGATGGACCGACGTCATCCACTGCATCGACCCTGAGAACACGCCGTCCCAGGCGGTCGCCGAGCGCCTAGGCTCGGTCAATCGCGGCGCGGGCCGATTGCCGCCGCCGTTTGAAGATCATGTCGTCGAGATCTGGGGGCAGACCGCTGACGCGTGGCGCGCCCGCCGCGCGCGTTAGTACGGACGCTCAGTCCACCGCCAGGATGATGTCGGCTGCGGCGATCGAGGCGACGACAGGATCGCCGACGGCAAGCCCCCAGCCGGGTGCGCCGGCCTCGACCGTAGCCACCAGAGACTTGCCGGCGGACAGACCGATCGTCACCTCGGCGGCGGCCTGACCGCCCTCGCGGTCGAGGATTCGCCCCTCCAGCCTGTTCTCCGCCAGAGTTTCGTCCAGCCGGATGAAGCTGGACTTGATCAGGGCGATGGCCGGACGACCCGACGCGAGACCAAGGTCCTCCACGCTGCGCCGGGTGACCCGGGCGATGAGCGCCAGACCCTCGCCGACCTCCAGGGTGACAGCGGCGGTGACATCGTCTGCGCTGACCATAGTCACGAGGCCGCGCAGGGCGTTGCGGGCGCTGGTGCGTAGGCCGAGGCTCCAGAGCAGTTCGGCGTCGCCGGACAGGTCGGCTTCCAGGCGCGCGAAGGCGGCGCTCACCTCTCGCTCGGCGGCGCGAAAGGCGCGGATCACCGCCTGACCCCGGGCGGTCACCTGCGCCGCGCCGCCGCCGCGCCCGCCCGGCGCGGCGCTGACCAGCGGCGCCTCGAACAGGTTGTTCAGCGCCTGCACGCCGTCCCAGGCGCCCTTGTAGGAGAGACCGACATCCTTGGCCGCCGAGGTGATCGAGCCATGACGCGCCACCGCCTCCAGTAAGGCGATGCGCTCCAATCCCACGCGCGCCAGCCCGTCACGCTTGAGGATCAGGGAGGCGCTGAAATAAGCGTCGTTGCTCACTGGTCGGGTCTCGATTTCATCGTTATGTGGTTTGACTTCATAACCGAAGCGCTTGGCTAGAGGCATATCAGATGATCACTCGCCGTCCGGCGCTGATCGCCGTTCTGACCGGCCTGTGGTCGCTGGCGGTGGCTGGCGCGGCCCTGGCCGGCGAGACCAAGGTGGCGGTCGCCGCCAACTTCACCGAACCGGCCATGGCGATCGCCGCGCGCTTCAAGGCCAGGACCGGCCATGAAGCCGTGCTCAGCTTTGGATCCTCGGGCCAGTTCTACACCCAGATCGCCAACGGCGCGCCGTACGAGGTGTTCCTGTCGGCCGATGTCGAGCGCCCGCAGAAGGCCGAGGCGGAGAGGCTGGCCGTCGTCGGATCGCGTTTCACCTACGCTACCGGGCGCCTGGTGCTGTTCAGCCGGACGCCGGGCCTTGTCGACGGTGGGGGCGCGGTGCTGGCCAGCAGCCGGTTCGACAAGCTGGCCATCGCCGATCCCAAGGCCGCGCCCTACGGCCAGGCGGCGATCGAAACCTTGACCAAGCTGAAGCGATACGACGCCGTACGGCCCAGGCTCGTCATGGGCGCCTCGATCAGCCAGGCCTTTCAGTTCGTCCAGACCGGCGCGGCCGAACTGGGCTTCGTTGCGCTGTCCCAGGTCGTGAACGACAAGGGCGGTTCGCGCTGGATCGTGCCGGCCGCGAACCACGCCCCGATCGAGCAGCAGGCGGTTCTGCTGAAGACCGGCGTGAACAACGACGCCGCCAAGGCCTTCCTGGCGTTCCTCAAGAGCGCCGAGGCCAAGGCGATCATCCGCCGCTACGGCTACGAGGCGCGCTGACCGTGGGCGAAGTGCTGTGGTTGACGGCGAAGCTGGCGGGGATCACCACCCTGCTTCTGCTGTTGCTGGCCACCCCGTTGTCCTGGTGGCTGGCCCGGGGCCGCTCGCCCCTGCGCACGCCCGTCACCGCCATCGTCGCCCTGCCGATCGTCCTGCCGCCGACGGTGCTGGGCTTCTACCTGCTGATCGCCCTGGGGCCGAACAGCCCGTTGATCGCGTTGCTGCAGCCCTTCGGCGTGCGGACCCTGGCCTTCACCTTCGAGGGGCTGGTGATCGGTTCGCTGATCTATTCGCTGCCGTTCGCTGTCCAACCCCTGCGCAACGCCTTTCTGGCCATCGGCGACGAGCCGCTGGAAGCCGCCGCCAGCCTCGGCGCCTCGCGCGCCCAGACCTTCTGGCGGGTGGCGCTGCCGCTGGCGGTTCCGGGCTATGTCGCCGCCGCCATCCTGACCTTCGCCCATACGGTCGGCGAGTTCGGGGTGGTGATGATGCTGGGGGGGAACATCCCGGGTGAGACGACGGTGCTGTCGACCGAGATCTATCGCCTGGTCGAGGCGCTGGAGTGGGGCGAGGCGCACCGCCTGTCGCTGCTGCTGCTGGCCTTCGCCTTCCTTGTCCTGACGGTTCTTCTGGCGCTGGAGGCGCGGTCGAAGATCCTGCTGCGCACGCGGGCGTGAAGCGCGGCCGCGACGCGATCAATCAGAACCAGCCCGCCTCGCGCAGCGCCTTGGCGTAGGCGCGGCTGACGGGCGCTTCGATCCCGCTCCTGAGCTTCAACGTCGCGCGCCCATCGCCGCGTCGGGCGTCTTCGACAGCCGTCTTGGCGACCCACCACGAGCGGTGTGTCTGGGCGCCTTCGATCCCTTCCAGCTCGGCTACGGCGTCGGACAGGCGCATCAGGATCAGGTCCTGGCCGCGCGAGGTGTGCAGGCGCAGATAGTGATCCTGCGCTTCAACGGCGTAGAGCTCGGCGCCGCGCAGTTTGGGCGGCAGGCGGTCGAGGAAACGGGGCGGCGAGGCTCCGGTCGGGGCGGCGTGGGTCTCCACGGGGCGCCGTTGAACCATGAAGTTCAGCGCGGTCATGCCCACCGTGACAATAAACACGGGCCCCAGATAGAGCGGCAGGGTGCGCGGGCGCGGCGGGCCGTGAAAGGCCAGCTCGCTGACCAGCCACACCACGCCCGTAAAGGGCAGGGTGATGCTGACCGCCGTCAGCGCGCCGTAAAGCCAGGGGCGCGCGTCGGCCCGGCCCTCACGCCCGATCAGGTGGGTGATCCCGGTTCCAACCACCGCGCCCGCCAGGCACAGGCCCACCCAATAGGCGAGGCGGACGCCGACCGGCGCGGCGTCGCTGCCGAACGCGCCGATCAGCGCCAGGAAGACGCCGGCCGCCGCCGATACGGCGAAGCCTCGGAGGCTGTCATGACGGGTCATGGCCGTTCGCGAAGCGTGAACGGCGTCGGCCAGCCGTTCGCGAAACGAGGCCGGCGACTGGCGCAACGACGATTGAGGCACGGACCCGACCACTCCACCAAGGCTTTCGACGGCGAGGCGATCCACCGCCCCCCTCGAACCGGGAGTGAAGGAAGATGGCCTCGCAAGGCAAGTCAATCTCGCAGACTTCGGATCGCTGGAGCGGTCTGCGCAACGCCGCGGCGGGCGTCGGCGCAGCGACGCTGATCGTTGCGCTGACGGCGCCGGGCGTGCTCGCCGATCTCGGCGCAGTCGCCGAGCATGCGGGCCTTCGACCCCACGCGCCGGACCTGTCGCGGATCGCCGCGGCGCCGACGGTCATCCAGGCTCATCTCTTCTCCGCCCTCACCGCTTTGGCCATCGGCGTTGTTCTGATGATGCGAGTGAAGGGTACCGGCCTGCACAAACTCCTGGGCTGGACCTGGGTCTTGGCCATGGGTTCGACGGCGGTCAGTTCGCTGTTCATCCGCGAGATCAACCACGGCGCCTTCAGCTTCATCCACCTGTTGTCGGGCTGGACGATCGTGGGCCTGCCGGGCGCGGTCTACGCCATCAAGCGCGGCAGGGTCTCGGCGCACCGCAAGGCCATGACCGGCATGTTCGTGGGTGGCCTGCTTCTGGCCGGCCTCTTCGCTTTTCTCCCCGGTCGCCTGCTCTGGACCGTGTTCCTGGGCTGACTCTCCCCCTCATCCAATCGCAAGAAGGACTAACCCCATGACCCTCGTTCGCACGCTCGCCCTGGCCCTGGCGGCCGCCTCCATCCTCGCTCCCGCCGCGCGCGCCCAGGAGGCGTTCGGCGAGCTGACCCTGACCTTCCCAGACCTGAAGGCCAAGCAGGGGCAGATCATGATCGCTGTCTTTGACAGCCCGCAGGGCTGGGCGTCCGGCAAGCCTGTCCGCTTCGCCAACGTCTCGGCCGCGGAGGATCCTGCCGCGGCCAAGATCCTGGCCCTGCCGCCGGGTTCCTATGCCGTGCGGGCGTTCCAGGATGTCGATGGCGACGGAAAGATGGCGACCAACCCCTTCGGCATGCCGACCGAGCCCTACGGCTTCTCGCGCGACGCCCAGCCGAACATGGGCCCGCCGTCGTTCGACGCCGCGGCTTTCGAGGTCAAGGCCGGCGCCAACACGCAATCCCTCCGCCTGAACTGAGGACCGAGCATGAACCGCCGTGACATCCTGCGTGGCGCGGCCCTGACGGGCGCCGCCGCAGTTCTTACCCCCGAAACTCTCTGGGCGGCCGCCGCCAGCGACTGGACCCTGGGCATGGCCGATGTCGAGGCGGACATCGCGCCAACCAACCTGTCGTTGGTTCATGGCCGGGCGCCGACCGAGCTGAAGGGCACGCTCTTCCGCAACGGTCCGGCCAAGTTCCGTCGTCCGGGCGGATCGGTGGGGCACTGGTTCGACGGCGACGGCATGGTCCGTAAGTTCCAGTTCGCGGACGGGCGGGCGCGCATGGCCGCGCGCTTCGTCGACACCGTCAAGCGACGCCAGGACGCCGCCGCCGATGCGGTGATCACCCCCGGCTATGGCACGCCTTCGGGGCCCGGCGCCCGGCTCGGCTCGGCCGACGACGCCAACGCCGCCAATACCTCGGTGATGATGGCGGGCGGCGAGCTCTGGGCGCTGTGGGAGGGCGGCTCGCCGACGGCGATGGACCCGGTCTCGCTGGAGACGCGGGGGTTCAAGGCGCTCAGCCCGGACATGAAGGGCATGCCGTTCCTGGCCCACCCGCGTGTCCAGCCCGACGGAACGGTCTGGAATCTTGGCCTCGCCAACAAGCGGGCGGTGGTCTGGAACCTGGCGGCCGACGGCGCCTTGCGGAAGGCCGAGATCATCGACCTGCCGCGCGCCAGCTACATGCACGACTTCACGGCGACGGCGCGGAGCCTTGTCATCCTTCTGCAGCCCTGGATGCGGGAGGGCTTCCGGATGCCGATCGCCACGACCATGGCCTGGCGTCCGGAGCTTGGCGCCCAGGTGCTGGTGCTCGACAAGAACGACCTCTCGAAGCGTCGCGTGTTCGAGTTGCCGCCGTTCTTCTTCTTTCACCTGGGCGACGCCTGGGAAGACTCCGACGGGACCATCCGTTTCGACGCCTGCATCGACAAGGACCCTTCGGGCACGGCGGCCAACGGCGGCGCGATCCTGCGCGGCGAGTTCCTCCAGGCCCCGCCGCCGCGCCGGGCCATGATCACCCTGCGCGCCAACGGCCAGGCCGAGCTGGCCGCCGAGGCGGTCAGCGCCGAGTTCCCGCGCTCGGATCCGCGCTTCGCGGGCCTGGCGCGGCGCTACGCGGTGCATCTGACCAACGAGCGGCCCGACCGTCCCCTGTTCCAGAGCGTAGCCGTCCGCGACTGGAAGAAGGACCGCGATCAGGTCTTCGACTTCGGCGCGCGTCACCTGGTCGAGGAGATGGTGTTCGCGCCGCGTCCCGGGTCTTCAGCGGAACTGGACGGCTGGCTGGTCGGCACGACGATCAACCTCGACGCCCGCGCGACCGAGCTGCACGTGTTCGACGCCCGCCATGTGGATCGGGGCCCCATGGCGACCTGGCGCGCGCCAGTGGCCTTGCCGGTGACTTTCCATGGAGTGTTCGCCGGCGCCTGAGCGAACGGCGGTCCTTGCCAGGGCCGCCGGGTTGCGCCTATCCGAGGGCGGAGCTTCATCAAGGCGGGCCCTTCCCATGACCGCAACCAAGTCTCGCGCCCGCGCCGGCGGACGGGGGCGCCCGTCCAAGGCCAAGGGTCTGGACCTCAAGGAAACCATCCTCGATGCGGCCGAGGGACTGTTCGCGCGTCACGGCTTCTATGGCGTCACCACCCGCCAAGTGGCGGCCGAGGCCGGCGTCGACACCGCCTTGATCCACTACTACTTCGGGGCCAAGCGCGAGTTGTTCGACGCAGTGTTCCTGCGTCGCGCCGAGATCCTCAATCAGGCCCGCGAGGCTTCGATGAACGCCTACGTGAAGGCGCACGCGGGCGCGATGACCGTCGAGGGCGTCATCGAGGCGTTCATCGATCCGCTGCTGCGGATCTCGCAGGACGGCGGGCAGGGCTGGAAGAGCTACTTCGTCCTGGTCGCCCAGGTGAACAACACCCCGGCCTGGGGCGGCGAGACCATGACCCGCTTCTTTGATCCGGTGGTCCATCAGTTGGTCGAAACGCTCAAGTCTGTGCGGCCAGAGGCGGCCTATCGCGACCTCTACTGGTGCTACCAGTTCCTAACCGGCTCAATGATGCTGACCCTATCGGAGACCGGCCGGATCGACTCCCTGTCGGAAGGCGAATGCCATTCCAGCGATCTTGAGTCTGTCCGCCAGCGCCTCTTCGCCTATTGCGCCGCCGGCTTCGAGGCGGTGATCGCCAAGCAGAACAAGGCCCTGTCGAGCGGCTGATCCCCCGCACGCGCCCCCTTTTCATCACTTGATGAAAAAAGGCTGGCGTCCCGCGCCAGTTCGGGTGATGGTGTCCCCAATTCGCCGTTCGATGAAATGGCGAACCCTGAGCGCGCGTCCGCGAAAGACGGATCCGGCTCGGGAGGGCGGAACACAAGGGAGGGGAAACCCATGACTTCGATGTGGAAGGCCGCGCTGCTGGCTGGCGCTGCGTGGAGCACGATCGCCGGCGCTGCGTCGGCTCAGCAGGCTCCGGCCGCTGACAACTCGGTTTCGGTCGACGAGGTGACGGTCACCGCGCGTCGTCGCGAGGAAAACCTCAAGGACGTGCCCGTCGCCGTTTCGGCCTTCTCGGCCGAGAAGCTGGAGCGCTCGGGCGGTACGGACATCACCGTCCTGTCGCAGACCACCCCGAACATCACGGTGCAGACCGCCCGCGGTTCGAACTCGACCCTGATCAGCTACATCCGCGGCGTGGGCCAGCAGGATCCGCTGTGGGGCTACGAGCCTGGCGTCGGCCTCTATGTCGACGACGTCTACATCTATCGCCCGCAAGGCGCGGTCCTCGACATCTTCGACGTCGAGCGCATCGAAGTCCTGCGCGGCCCGCAAGGCACGCTGTACGGCCGCAACACGATCGGCGGCGCGATCAAGTACGTGACCAAGCGCCTCGGCGACGAAGCCGGCGCCAAGATCAAGGGCACCTACGGCAGCTACAACCAGACCGACGTCCTGGTCTCGGGCCAGACCCCGGTGGGCGGCGGCCTGTCGGTCGGCGGCGCCTACGCCCTCTACAAGCGTGATGGCTACGGCTCGAACCTGACCACCGGCGCCGAGCACTACAACAAGGACGTCGAGGCCTTCCGCCTCAGCGCCGAGTATCAGCCGACCGAGGATCTCTTCTTCCGTCTGGCCTATGACAAGGTCGTCGACGACTCCAACGCCCGCCACGGCCACCGTGAACTGCCGGCCCTGGTCGGCGGCTATCAGGTGCTGGACATCTATGACACCCAGGCGGGCCTGGGCGACAAGAACCACGTGATGACCAAGGGCGTGTCGCTGACCGCCCAGTGGAACGCGACCGACAAGGTCACGCTCAAGTCGATCACCGCCAGCCGTCGCGGCCACACCGACACCGTCATCGACTTCGACGGCACCCCGCTGCCGACGCTGGACGTGCCGGCCACCTATGACGACCGCTCGTTCTCGCAGGAACTGCAGGCCGTCTACTCGGACGAGAACGTCCAGGGCGTGTTTGGCCTGTACTATATGAACAGCCAGGCCTCGGGCGAGTTCGACACGATCGCCGGCAACCTCGGCGTGGCCATCGCCAACGGCGGCAAGGTCAACACCCAGAGCTTCGCGGCGTTCTTCGACTTCAGCGCGAACCTGACGGACAAGTTCAAGGTTTCGCTGGGCGCCCGCGCCACCCGCGACGCCAAGCGCGCCAACGCCTATCGCTTCTTCTATCTCGGCGCGACGCGCACGCCCTATCAAGGCGGCACGCCCCGTCCGATCCTGCAGACGCGCACCAACTACAACGCCGAAAAGACCTTCGAGCAGTTCACGCCGCGCATCTCGGCCTCGTATGACCTGAACGACGACCTGACGACCTACGTCTCGTTCTCGAAGGGCTACAAGTCGGGCGGCTGGGACATGCGCGGCGACGCGTTCATCACCCCGCAGACGGTCAACGGCTACCGGCCCGAGGTCGTGAAGACCTATGAAGCCGGCCTGAAGGGCTACATGTTCGAGCGTCGCGTCTCGTTCTCGTCGGCCGCCTTCCTGTCGAAGTACACCGACCAGCAGGTCACGACCCAGGTCGTGGTGCCCTCGGGCATCGCCAGCTCGGTCGACAACGCCGGCGCCTCGACCCTCTATGGCGTCGAGTTCGAAGCCAACGCCAAGCTGAGCGCGAGCCTGTCGGCCAATGTCGCCCTCGGCTACATCCACGCCGAGTACGACACCTTCAGCCGCTTCGTGCCGGCCGGCGCGCCCAACCCGCTGAACCCGTCGACGACGTTGGCGACTGGCCAGATCGTCAACGTGGCCGACCTCTACGGCTTCCAGAACACGCCGGAATGGACGGGCAATGTCAGCCTGACCTGGCGCGGCCAGCTGGCCGGCGGCGATCTGGCGATCACGCCGATGGTCAGCTATCGCGACGCCTACCAGCAGTTCGAGCAGCCGCTGCCGCTGCTGGACCAGAAGGCCTTCACCCTGGTCGACCTGACGGCGCAATGGACGGCGCCGGGCGGCCGCTACAAGCTGGCCCTGACCGGCAAGAACCTGACCAACGAAAAGTACCGCACTGGCGGCTACAACTTCGGGGTCGCGACCTACAACAACTCGGTGATCGGCTTCTACGGTCCGCCGCGCACCGTGGCCGCTTCGATCGAGGTGGCGTTCTAATCTAGGCGATAGCTGCTCGGGCGGGACTTGCTGCAACAGGTCCCGCCCTTTTTGTATCTGGGCGGGCGTTGAGGAGGGCGAGCATGAGCGAGGACGTGAACAAGGCCGAAACGGCGGGGCGGGGCGGCCGCTACCGCTACGTGGTGCTGGCCATGCTGATCCTGGCCTACACTTTCAACTTCCTCGACCGGCAGATCCTCGGGATCCTGGCCGGGTCGATCAAGGCCGAGCTGCATCTGACGGACACTCAACTGGGCCTGATGGGCGGCGTGGCGTTCGCCGCGCTCTACACCACGCTGGGCGTGCCGCTGGCCTGGTTGGCCGACCGAGTCAGCCGCACCTGGATCATGACCGTGGCCCTGACCGTATGGAGCGGCTTTACCGTCGCCTGCGGGCTTGCCGGCGGCTTCTGGAGTCTGTTCCTGGCGCGCATGGGCGTCGGCGTCGGTGAAGCGGGCGGCGTGGCGCCGGCCTACTCGCTGATTGCAGACTATTTCCCCAAGGAGCAGCGCGCCCGAGCTTTAGCGGTTTATTCCTTCGGCATCCCGCTCGGCACGGCCCTGGGCGTGCTCTTCGGCGGCCTGATCGCGGCCTATGTCGACTGGCGCTTCGCCTTCATCGCTGTTGGTTCGGCTGGCGTGCTGCTGGCGCCGATCTTCAAGTGGGTGGTCAAGGATCCGGTGCGCGGCGGCCTTGACCGCGCGCCCGGCGAGGTCGCGCCCGCCGAACCGCCCAAGGCGCCGGCGTTCGGCAAGGTGCTGGCCACCATCATGCCCAAGCCCAGCTTCTGGCTGCTGTCGTTCGGCGCGGCCTGTTCGTCGATCTGCGGCTATGGCGTGGCGTTCTGGCTGCCGACCTTCTTCCAGCGCAGTTTCGGGCTCTCGCTGACCGACCGCGCGCTGTACTACAGCGCGCTGTCGCTGATCGGCGGCGTGGCGGGCATCTGGCTGGGCGGCGTGCTGGCCGACCGTTTCGGCGCCAAGAACAAGGCCGCGTACGCCCTGGCGCCGGCCATCTGCTTCCTGGTCGCCCTGCCGTGCTTCCTGCTGGCGATGAACGTCCAGTCGATGGTGGTGGCGTTCCTGCTGTTCCTGATCCCCACGGGTCTGAACCTGGCCTGGCTGGGTCCCGTGGTGGCGGCGGTGCAGCATCTGGCGCCGGCGTCGATGCGGACGACGACCTCGGCCCTCTTCCTGCTGATCAACAATCTGCTGGGCCTGGCTGTCGGGCTCTGGTTCTTCGGCTACGTCTCGGACCTGCTCACCCCGCGCTTTGGCGCGGAGTCGATGCGGTACGCGCTCTATTACGGGCTCGGCTTCTATGTCCTGGCCGCCGCTCTGCTGATCATCGCCTCACGGCGGCTGCAGAAGGATTGGGCTGAGTAGGCCCGGGCGGCGCTTGCCGCGACTGTCTGCGGGCGCGACCGCGCAATGACAACGTTGCCATTGTGCAGTCGTCGCCACGCGGCCCGCGCAGCATGGCTTCGCGAAAGGGTTGGGACCGGTAACAATGTCGCCGCGTCAAGGGCTTCCTTGCCACGCTCGCCTAAACGGGCGGCGACGGTGGCCTACCGGACAAGATAACCGCGCAAGCCTTCACCTTATCGCCCACACGCGGTTGCGCCTGCGAAATAGCGCTCCTATAACCCGGCCACATTTCAGAAAGCCGTCGTCGAGACCGGGCCCTCATGAACATCCACGAACATCAAGCCAAAGCCGTACTCGCCGAGTTCGGCGCCCCCGTGCCGCGCGGTTTCGCCGCGTTCACGCCCGATGAAGCCGCCGCCGCCGCCGAGAAGCTGGGCGGGCCGGTCTTCGTCGTGAAGAGCCAGATCCACGCCGGTGGCCGTGGCAAGGGCAAGTTCGAGGGCCTGGGCCCTGACGCCAAGGGCGGCGTCCGCGTCGTCAAGTCGGTCGACGAGGTCCGCTCGAACGCCGAGGAAATGCTGGGCCGCGTCCTTGTGACGCACCAGACCGGCCCGAAGGGCAAGCAGGTCAACCGCCTCTACATCGAAGAAGGCGCGGCGATCGCCAAGGAATTCTACCTGTCGCTTCTCGTTGACCGCGCCTCGAGCAAGGTCTCGGTGGTCGCCTCGACCGAAGGCGGCATGGATATCGAAGACGTCGCTCACTCGACGCCCGAGAAGATCCACACCTTCACCATCGACCCGGCGACGGGCGTGTGGCCGACCCACCAGCGCGCCCTGGCCAAGGCTCTGGGCCTGACCGGCGGTCTGGCCAAGGAAGCCGCCTCGCTGCTGAACCAGCTTTATACGGCGTTCATGGCCAAGGACATGGCCATGCTGGAGATCAACCCGCTGATCGTGACGGCGGATGATCACCTGCGCGTTCTCGACGCCAAGCTGTCGTTCGACGGCAACAGTCTGTTCCGTCACCCGGACATCAAGGCGCTGCGCGACGAGACCGAAGAAGACCCCAAGGAAATCGAAGCGTCGAAGTACGACCTGGCCTACATCGCCCTCGACGGCGAAATCGGCTGCATGGTCAACGGCGCGGGTCTGGCCATGGCCACCATGGACATCATCAAGCTGTACGGCGCCGAGCCGGCCAACTTCCTCGATGTCGGCGGCGGCGCCAGCAAGGAAAAGGTCACTGCGGCCTTCAAGATCATCACCGCCGATCCGGCCGTCAAAGGCATCCTGGTCAACATCTTCGGCGGCATCATGCGCTGCGACATCATCGCGGAAGGCGTCATCGCCGCTGTGAAGGAAGTTGGTCTGCAGGTTCCGCTGGTCGTCCGTCTGGAAGGCACCAACGTCGAACTCGGCAAGAAAATCATCTCGGAAAGCGGCCTGAACGTCATCGCCGCCAACGATCTGTCTGACGGCGCCGAGAAGATCGTCGCCGCTGTGAAGGGCGCCCGCTAAATGTCGGTTCTGATCGGTTCCCACACCAAGGTCATCTGCCAGGGCATCACCGGCGCTCAAGGCACGTTCCACACCGAGCAGGCCATCGCGTACGGCACGCAGATGGTCGGTGGCGTCACCCCGGGCAAGGGCGGTCAAACGCACATCGGCCTGCCGGTGTTCGACACCGTCGCCGAAGCCAAGGACCGCACCGGCGCCGACGCCTCGGTGATCTATGTCCCGCCGCCCTTCGCGGCCGACTCGATCCTCGAGGCCATTGAAGCCGAGATCCCGCTGATCGTCTGCATCACCGAAGGCATCCCGGTGCTGGACATGGTCAAGGTCAAGAAGGCCCTGGCCGGCTCCAAGTCGCGCCTGATCGGCCCGAACTGCCCGGGCGTGCTGACGCCCAAGCAGTGCAAGATCGGCATCATGCCGGGCTCGATCTTCTCGGAAGGCAGCGTCGGCGTTGTGTCGCGTTCGGGCACCCTGACCTACGAAGCGGTGTTCCAGACCACGAACGCCGGCCTTGGCCAGACCACGGCCGTCGGCATCGGCGGCGACCCGGTCAAGGGCACCGAGTTCATCGACGTCCTCGAGATGTTCCTGGCCGACGAAGCCACCAAGTCGATCGTCATGATCGGTGAAATCGGCGGCTCGGCCGAAGAGGAAGCGGCCCAGTTCCTGAAGGACGAAGCCAAGCGCGGCCGCAAGAAGCCGATGGTCGGCTTCATCGCCGGCCGTACGGCTCCTCCCGGCCGTCACATGGGTCACGCCGGCGCCATCGTGTCGGGCGGCAAGGGCGGCGCCGAGGACAAGATCGCGGCGATGGAAGAGGCGGGCATCCGCGTCTCGCCGTCGCCGGCCAAGCTGGGCGAGACCCTGCTGGAAGTCCTGAAGGGCTAAACTAGACACCGAGACCCCGCCTCGCGCGGGGCCCAGGTTTTTTGCGACCGCCAGTCGACGATCCGAAAAAATCACCTGGGCCCCCGCTAAGCGACGGGCGCCCAGGTGATTGAGAGACTATATTTACGGGCTGTGCGGTAGCGCTCCCGTAAGCAGCGGATCTGAAGGCGACAAATCCATGGCGGACGACGCAGGCATCATCAACCAGGTCTTGACCGAGACCAGCTTCCTCTACGGCGCCAATGCGGCGTTCGTGGAAGATCTCTACGCCCAGTGGGCGGAGAACCCCGCCTCGGTCGAGCCCTCGTGGAACGCCTTCTTCGCCAGCCTGCAGGAACAGGCCGACCAGGTTAAGCGCGCGGCGCAGGACCCGGCCTGGACCCCGAAGAAAGTGGCCACCGTCCGTCCGGACTGGCTGTCGGCCCTGGACGGCCAGTGGGCCACCGTCGCGCCCGCCGTCGAGGCCAAGGTCTCCAAGGCCATCGAAGCCAAGGCGCCCGGCGCCAACGCCGAAGCTGTCCGCGCCGCCACGCTGGACAGCCTGCGCGCCATCATGATGATCCGCGCCTACCGGATGCGGGGGCACCTGGCCGCGAACCTTGACCCTCTGGGCCTGGATCCGCCCAAGGACGCCAGCGAGCTGGACCCGGCGTCTTACGGCTTCTCGGAAGCCGACTACGACCGTCCGATCTTCCTCGATTACGTGCTGGGCCTGGAGACGGCCACGGTCCGCGAAATCCTGTCGATCGTCCGCCGCACCTACTGTGGCAATGTCGGCGTGCAGTACATGCACATCTCCGACCCGGCCGAGAAGGCCTGGCTGCAGGAGCGCATCGAAGGGCGCGACAAGGAAATCACCTTCTCCAAGGAGGGCAAGGTCGCCATCCTGAAGAAGCTGATCGAGGCCGAGGGCTTCGAGAAGTTCCTGCACAAGCGCTTCCCCGGCACCAAGCGTTTCGGCCTGGACGGCGGCGAGGCCATGGTTCCGGCGCTGGAGCAGATCATCAAGCGCGGCGGCGCGCTGGGCGTGAAGGACATCGTCCTGGGCATGCCGCACCGCGGCCGCCTGAACGTGTTGGCCGCCGTGATGGGCAAGCCCTACCACGTGATCTTCCACGAGTTCCAAGGCGGCTCGTCGGTCCCCTCGGACGTCGAGGGCTCGGGCGACGTGAAGTATCACATGGGCGCCTCGTCGGACCGTGAGTTCGACGACAACAAGGTCCACCTGTCGCTCACCGCCAACCCGTCGCACCTGGAAATCGTCAACCCGGTGGTGATCGGCAAGGCCCGCGCCAAGCAGGCCTTCACCCTGCGCGAGCAGCCGGACGCCGGCCGCGGCCACGTCCTGCCGCTGCTGCTGCACGGCGACGCCGCCTTCGCTGGTCAGGGTGTGGTGGCCGAGTGCTTCACCCTGTCGGGCCTGAAGGGCTACCGCACGGGCGGCACCATCCACTTCATCGTCAACAACCAGATCGGTTTCACCACCAGCCCGCGCTACTCGCGCAGCTCGCCGTATCCGAGCGACATGGCGCTGATGGTCGAGGCCCCGATCTTCCACGTGAACGGCGACGATCCCGAAGCCGTCGTCTTCGCCGCCAAGGTCGCGACCGAGTACCGCCAGAAGTTCGGCAAGGACGTGGTCATCGACATGGTCTGCTACCGTCGCTTCGGTCACAACGAAGGCGACGATCCGACCATGACGTCGCCGATCATGTACGCGAAGATCAAGGGTCATCCCCCGACGCGCGAACTGTATTCCAACCGCCTGATCGCCGAGGGCGTGATCACCCAGGCCGACAGCGACGGCTGGGTGCTGGAGTTCGAAAAGTTCCTCGACGCCGAGTTTGACGCCGGCAAGACCTATAAGCCCAACAAGGCCGACTGGCTGGACGGCAAGTGGGCGGGCCTGACCCTGCCGGGCGACGAAGACCGTCGCGGCAAGACGGCCTTCCCCGAAACGCGTCTGCGCGAACTGGGCCGCCAGATCACCACGATCCCCGAGCGCATCGACGCTCACAAGACCGTGCGCCGCGCCATCGAGAACCGTCGCGACGCGTTCGAGAAGGGCGAAGGCATCGACTGGGGCGCGGCCGAGCACCTGGCCTTCGCCACCCTGCTGGACGAAGGCATTCCGGTCCGCTTGTCGGGTCAGGACTCGGTCCGCGGCACGTTCACCCAGCGCCATTCGGACATCATCGACCAGAAGACCGAAGAGCACTACACGCCGCTCAACAACATCCGGCCTGGCCAGGCGCACTATGAAGTGATCGATTCGGCCCTGTCGGAAGAGGCGGTGCTGGGCTTCGAGTACGGCTTCTCGCTGGCCGATCCGAACACCCTGACCCTGTGGGAAGGCCAGTTCGGCGACTTCGTGAACGGCGCCCAGGTGGTGATCGACCAGTTCATCAGCTCGGGCGAGCGCAAGTGGCTGCGGATGAGCGGCCTCGTGATGCTGCTCCCGCACGGCTATGAGGGGCAAGGCCCCGAGCACAGCTCGGCGCGTCTTGAGCGCTTCCTGCAGTCGTGCGCGGAAGACAACATGCAGGTCGTCAACTGCACGACGCCGGCCAACTACTTCCACGCCCTGCGTCGCCAGATGCACCGCGAGTTCCGCAAGCCGCTGATCGTGATGGCGCCCAAGAGCCTGCTGCGCCACAAGCGCGCCGTCTCGAACCTTTCGGACTTCACCGAGGGCTCGGCCTTCCACCGCGTGATGGTGGACGGCGCCGAAGCGGGCTGTGACGTCGGCGGGATCACGCTGAAGAGCGACGATCAGATCAAGCGTGTCATCGTCTGCTCGGGCAAGGTCTATTTCGACCTCGTCGACCAGCGAGCCAAGCTGGGCCGCGACGACGTCTATCTGCTGCGCCTGGAACAGTTCTATCCGTGGCCGATGAAGTCGCTCATGAATGTGCTGGGACGCTTCAAGAACGCCGACCTGATCTGGTGTCAGGAAGAGCCCCGGAACATGGGCGGCTGGACGTTCGTTGATCCGTGGCTGGAGCTGACCCTCGACAAGCTGGACATCAAGGCCAAGCGCGCCAAGTACGTCGGCCGTCCGGCCTCGGCCTCGACCGCCGCCGGCCTGATGAGCCGCCACCTGAAAGAGCTTGAAACCTTCCTCAACGAGGCCTTCGCGTAAGCGAGGGGCTCGCACCCAACAAACCCGCCGGACCAAGCAAGAGAGACTCGGAAAGCCCCATGGCCGACATCAATACGCCCGCCCTCGGCGAATCCGTCACCGAAGCCACGGTGGCGCGCTGGACCAAGAAGGTCGGTGAGGCCGTGAAGAAGGACGAGATCCTCGTCGAGCTGGAAACCGACAAGGTTTCGCTCGAAGTGGCCTCGCCCGCCGACGGCGTGCTGTCGGCCATCGGCGCCGAGGAAGGCGCGACGGTCGTTCCGGGCACGGTGCTGGGCGTCGTGACGGAAGGCGCCACCGCTTCGGCCGCGCCCGCCGCAGCCCCGGCTCCGAAGGCGGAAGCGCCCAAGCCGGCGCCGGCTCCGGCCGCCGCCCCTGCCCCGGCTGCTGCGCCCGCCGCCGCGCCGGTCAGCCCGGCCCCGGCCCGCATCGCTGCGGAGTCCGGTCTGGATCTCTCGAAGGTCGCCGGCACCGGCAAGGACGGCCGCGTGACCAAGGGTGACGCGCTCGCCGCCCTGGAAGCCCGCGCCGCCGCGCCGGCCCCAGCCGCCGCCGCTGCCGCGCCGCGCGCCCTGCACGAGCGCGAAGAGCGCGTGAAGATGACGCGCCTGCGTCAGACGATCGCTCGTCGCCTGAAGGAAGCCCAGAACACCGCCGCCATGCTGACGACCTTCAACGAGGTCGACATGAGCGCCGTCATGGCTCTGCGCGCCCAGTACAAGGACGTCTTCGAAAAGCAGCACGGCGTGAAGCTGGGCTTCATGTCGTTCTTCGTGAAGGCCTGCGTGGCCGCTCTGAAGGCAATCCCGGACGTCAACGCCGAGATCGACGGCCAGGACGTCATCTACAAGAACCACTATGACATCGGCGTCGCCGTCGGCACCGACAAGGGCCTGGTGGTTCCGGTCGTCCGTGACGCCGACGCCCTGAACCTGGCCGGCATCGAGAAGACCATCGGCGACCTCGGCAAGCGCGCCCGCAACGGCCAGCTGGCCATCGAGGACATGCAGGGCGGCACCTTCACGATCACCAACGGCGGCATCTACGGTTCGCTGATGTCGACCCCGATCCTGAACGCGCCGCAGTCGGGCATCCTGGGCATGCACGCCATCAAGGAACGCCCGATGGTCATCAACGGCAAGATCGAGATCCGCCCGATGATGTACCTGGCCCTTTCCTACGATCACCGCATCGTCGACGGCGCCGGCGCCGTGACTTTCCTGGTGAAGGTCAAGGAAGCCATCGAAGACCCGCAGCGCCTGCTGCTGGAGCTCTAGGCTTCACGAGAAGCCTCCAAGGCCTCTTTGCAATCGCGGCCCCGACGTCCTACGTCGGGGCCGTTCGCATTTCTGGGACCCCTCACGATGGCCAAGGACACGCTCTATCTCCTCAAGCCGCACTTCGAGAAGGACGGCGCTCAGCGCTTCTGCCCCGACTGCGCGATGATGGAGGGCTATCTGGCGACCTATCCGGCGCTGCGCGACACGCTGGACATCGTCTATGTCGACTACGCCCGTCCCCGCGCGGCCCTCGTCGAGCGGCTCGGCGAAGGCCACCAGAACGCTCCGACCCTCATCCTGGCCCAGCCCGCTCCGGACGCTGGCCCGCACGGCGAGATTCAGTTTGCGGAGGGTCTGTCCTTTCTGAGCGATGCTCGGCCCATCACGCGATGGTTGGCGCACCGTCACGGTCTGGCGTCGCCGTTGTGATATGATTGATGACGGCCGGCAGATGATGTATCTACACTTTGTAGATATGGATCAGCCGATGGCCAAGATCGACGTCGAACCCGTCCGCGCAAAGCTGTTCACCCATGGTGGCAGCCAAGCCGTGCGCTTGCCGAAAGCCTTTCGGTTTGACGGCGCCGAGGTCACCGTCAGGCGCGAGGGTGATGCCGTCATTTTGGAGCCCGCGCCTCCAAAGCCTCTCCGCACACGAGCCGAACTGGAGGCCATGTTCGAGCGCATTCGCGCTCTGGGCGGCGCTGATTTCCCCGATCGTGAGCAGCCGCCCCAGCAAGAGCGTGACTTCGACTGGTGACACTGGCGCTCGACACCAATGTGCTGATCGACTTGATGCACGGCAAGCGGAGGCAGGTTGAGGAGCGCTTCATCGAAGCGGTCTTAACGTCCGAGCCGATGGTCGCATCGGTGATCGTACAGCATGAACTGGAGTTCGGGGTCTTGGCGAGCCGCGATCCGATTAGGGCCGCAGGCGTATTCGCTGACGTGACGCGCCACGTCGTCTTCGAGCCTCTTTCCCGAGAAGACGTTTCCATGGCCGCCCGTGTCCGCGTCGCCTTGAGGCGATCGGGGACTCCGATTGGCGCCTATGACGTGCTGATCGCCGGCCAGGCGCTCACTCGCGGCTGGACACTGGTCACTGGCAATACGCGGGAGTTCTCGCGCATCGATGGCTTGGTGCTCAGAGATTGGTCGGCCTGAACAGCGCCCCGCTCGGACGGCTCGCCCGCCGCACCGCTTGGTCGGTGCGTGGCGTCGTCGCCATCGAAGGGGTGACGACGACGTTTCCCTTGATTTTCAAGGGGCGCGCGTCGAAAGCGGGTTTCGTTTTAGCCGGGTTCCCTCTAAGGAACACGCGCCTCCAGAGGTCTGACAAAGCGGCCGGCGAGGCCCTACATTTGTCCGGCGCCGCTTATGGCGCGTCCTGAAGGCGATAGACCCATGGCTCAGTACGACGTCGTCATCATCGGTGGCGGTCCTGGTGGCTATAACGCGGCGATCCGCGCGGGCCAGCTGGGCCTGAAGGTTGCGATCATCGAGGGACGCGGCAAGCTGGGCGGCACCTGCCTGAACGTCGGCTGCATGCCGTCGAAGGCCCTGCTGCACGCCTCGGAGCTGTACGCCGCCGCGACGGGTCCTGAGTTCGCCAAGCTGGGCATCGAGGTGAAGCCGAAGCTGAACCTCTCCCAGATGATGGCCCAGAAGGCCGAGAGCGTCGAAGCCCTGACCAAGGGCGTCGAGTTCCTGATGAAGAAGAACAAGGTCGATTACGTGAAGGGCTGGGGCCGCATCGCCGGCGCCGGCAAGGTGATCGTTAAGGCCGAGGACGGTTCGGAAACCACCCTCGAGACCAAGAACATCGTCATCGCCACGGGCTCCGAGCCGACCCCGCTGCCGGGCGTGACCGTCGACAACAAGCGCATCATCGACTCCACCGGCGCCCTGTCGCTGCCGGAAGTGCCCAAGCACCTCGTCGTCGTCGGCGCCGGCGTGATCGGCCTGGAGCTGGGTTCGGTGTGGAAGCGCCTGGGCGCGGAGGTCACCGTCGTCGAATACCTGGATCGCATCCTGCCGGGCACCGACACCGAGGTGGCGACCGCCTTCCAGAAGATCCTGACCAAGCAGGGCTTCAAGTTCCAACTGGGCGCCAAGGTCACCGGCGCGACGGCTACGGCCAAGGGCGCGAAGCTGAGCTTCGAGCCGGTCGCCGGCGGCGACGCCCAGACGATCGAGGCCGACTACGTGCTGGTCGCCATCGGCCGTCGTCCGTACACGCAGGGTCTGGGCCTGGAGACGGTCGGCATTACGCCGGACAAGCGCGGCATGATCGCCAACGACCACTTCAAGACCGGCGTCCCGGGCGTGTGGGTGGTCGGCGACGTGACCTCGGGTCCGATGCTGGCCCACAAGGCCGAGGACGAGGGCGTGGCCTGCATCGAGCTGATCGCGGGCAAGGCTGGCCACGTGAACTACGGCATCATCCCGGGCGTCGTTTACACCAGCCCGGAAGTGGCCACGGTCGGCAAGACCGAGGACGAACTGAAGGCCGAGGGCGTCGCCTACAAGGTCGGTAAGTTCCCGTTCCTGGCCAACAGCCGCGCCAAGATCAACCACGAGACCGACGGCTTCGTGAAGATCCTGGCCGACGCCAAGACCGACCGCATCCTGGGCGCCCACATGGTGGGTCCGAACGTCGGCGACATGATCGCCGAGTACTGCGTGGCCATGGAGTTCGGCGGCGCTTCGGAAGACGTGGCCCGCACCTGCCACCCGCACCCGACCCGTTCGGAAGCCCTGCGCCAGGCGGCCATGGGCGTCGAAGGCTGGACGATGCAGGCGTAACGCCGCGCACAAGCCGCTTGAAGACCGGCGGGGTTCGCAAGGCGGACCCCGCCGTTTTCTTATCTGAGGTCCGCCCGACCCAACCGAAGACGCGCGCAGAAAAATGGCCCCGCCTTTGAGGGAAGGCGGGGCCAGTCTGTTTTTCGAGGGGAGGAACCCCGCCAGAGGGGCGGCGGGGCTTACGCGTACTGAAACGGTTTAGAACTCTTCCCAGTCGTCGCTGGACGAAGCGCCGACGGCCTTGGCCAGCTTGGCCTGGGCGGCGGCGACCGGGTTGGCGCCCGGACGGCTGGTCGCGCTGGCGAGGGCCGGGCCGGGCGACGCCGAGTACGAGGACGGCGACGGGGTTGGGGCCGAAGCGCGCGGTGCGGCGGGCGGCGGGGCGACCGAGCGGCTGGCGCGCGTGGCGCCGCCCGCAGCAGCGACGCTCGCCGAGCCCTTGACTCGGAACTTCGAGATCATCTGCATCAGATTGCCGGCCTCGTTCTTGAGCGCATGCGAGGCGGCGGTCGATTGCTCGACCATGGCGGCGTTCTGCTGGACGGTCTGGTCCATCTGATTGACGGCGGCGTTGACCTCGTTGAGGCCGGTGGCCTGCTCCTGGCCCGAGGCGGCGATCTCGCCGACCAGCGCGTCGATCTCGCCGACCTTGACCACAATGGCCTGCAGAGCCTCGCCGGTCTGACCGACCATGGCGACGCCTTGATTGACCTGCTGGGACGAGGTCGAGATCAGGGTCTTGATCTCCTTGGCCGCATCGGCCGAACGTTGGGCCAGGGCCCGCACTTCCTGGGCGACGACGGCGAAGCCGCGACCCGCTTCACCGGCGCGCGCGGCTTCGACGCCGGCGTTCAGGGCGAGCAGGTTGGTCTGGAAGGCGATCTCGTCGATGACGCCGATGATCTGGCTGATCGACTGCGACGACTTCTCGATCTGGTTCATGGCGTCGACGGCGTTGCGCACCACGACGCTGGAACGTTCGGCGTCCGAACGGGTGGAGCCGACCACCTTGGACGCTTCCTGCGCCCCGGCCGAAGAGCGCCGCACCGTGGCGGTGATCTCATCCAGGGCCGCTGCGGTCTCTTCAAGGCTGGCGGCCTGCTGCTCGCTGCGGCGCGACAGGTCGTCGGCGGCCGAGGCGATCTCATCCGAGCCGGCGCCAATGCTGCTGGCGGCGTGGACAATGGTGCCCATGGCTTCTTCCAACTGGGAGATCGCGCCGTTGAAATCGCTCTGCAGGCGCTTGTAGGCCTCGGGGAATTGCTGATCCAGGCGGTAGGTCAGGTCGCCGTCCGACAGGCGGGCCAGGCCGCCCGCAATGGCTTCCATGACCATGGCCTGCTCCTTGGCGGCGGCGTCGGCTATTTCCTGATTGCGGCGACGCTCGGCCTCCACCTCGGCGCTGGCGCGCTGCTGCGCGGCCTCAGCGGTGCGCAGGGCCACCGCGTTGTCCTTGAACACCTGGACCGAGCGGGCCATGGCGCCGACCTCGTCCTTGCGATCCGCGCCGCGCACTTCCACATCGACCGAGCCTTGGGCCAGGATATCCATGGTCTTGGCGGTGGCGATCAGCGGGGCGGCGATCTTCTTGGAGCCGATCCAAAGGGCGAACAGCAGGGCGCTGCCCGCGGCGACGAGGCCGAAGATGATCGAGAACATCATTCCGGCGGCGGCCTTCTTCGAGGCCTCCTCGGCCATGGCCTTGGTTTCGTCGTTGCGGGTGTTGGTGAACTTGGAGACGTCTTTGTTGAGCGCGGCGATCTCGGGGTCGATCACCGCCAGGACCATCATCGCGGCCGGATCTATGTCCTGAAGGCCCAGGTCCGCGCCTTGACGTGCGCTGGTGTAGATTTTTTCAAGGCGCGCGGAAAAGTCCGCAACCGTCTTGGCCGTGCTCGGGTCGCTCTTCTTGACGACCGCCAGCTGCTCCTTGGCCTCCTTGTAGGCCGTATCGATATCGTCGCTGGCTTGTTTTGCTTCCGCCGACGTCCCTTCGTTCGCGACCGTCCGATAGGAGGCATAGCCAATCGCCATCAGACGCCGGTTGAAGCGAGACGCCGCAAGCTCCGCAGGGGCGCGATTCTCAATGACGGTGCGCGTGCTGTCCTCGGCCTTACGGGCCTGAAGGGCGTCCATGCCCATGATCGCCAGGGCGACCACGGTCAGGACGACGGCGGGCAACGCCACCTTTGTTGAGATCTTCAGGTTGTCGAAGTTCATGGGGGCCTCGTCGACGAGCGGTCGCGCAGTCGTCCTTTTCTCGACTCCCACAACGCCCCTGCGCGGTAAAATCGCGGTTAACGCGCGCGCGCCTGGCGGGTGTAGCGACAGTCTGACGCACCCAAATCTAGCCTCGCTATCAACTCCGGCGCGACGGCGGCCTTGTCTTTCATCAAGCTTTTGGGTGGGCGGCCTGATAGGCGGCCAGCAGGCTGGCGGCGTCCACCTCGGTGTAGCGCTGCGTGGTCGATAATGAGGCGTGACCCAGGAGGTCCTGGATAGCTCTCAGGTCTGCGCCGGCGCCCAGGAGGTGCGTCGCAAACGCATGCCGGAAGGCGTGGGGCGTCACCCGATCGGACAAGCCCAGCCGCCCGCGCAGGGTCTGCACCAAGCCCTGGACGTGGCGCGGCGACAATGGCCCGCCGCGCTTGGCGCGGAACAGGGGCTCATCAGGGCCCAGCTTGAACGGCAGTTCATCCAGATAGACCGCGATCGCATCGCGGACGGCGTCCAGCACCGGCACGATACGGGTCTTGCCGCCCTTGCCGGTGATCCGCAGGGCGCTGGCCAAAGGCGCGTCGCTCATGCGCAGGGAGAGGGCCTCGCTGATCCGCAGGCCGCAACCCCACAGCAGGGTCAGCACCGCTTCATCGCGGGCGGTCTCCCACGGGTCGCGTTCGGTGTCGTCGGCGGCCTCAGTGATCAGATCGCGCGCCTGATCCTCGGAGACGGGGCGCGGCAGACCGATCTTCAGTCGGGGACCGCGCACCAGCTCCACTGCAGCGTTCGGCACGCCGTGGCGCTGGTCCAGATAGCGATGAAAGGCGCGGATCGACGACAGCGCCTGGGACAGCGAACGCGGGGCCAGGGCGTTCTCGCCCTGACGGCGCGAGGCCAGATAGCCGCGCAGATCCGCCGCCGCGATTTCGCCCATCGCGGTAAGGCTCAGCGGTTCGCCCCGATGGATCTCGAGGAAATTCAGATAGGCCAGGACATTGTCGCCATAGGCCCGCACGGTGCGCGGCGAGGCCCGCCGCTCCAGCGTCAGGTGGTCCAGCCAGGCGGCGTAGGCCTGGCGGGCGCTCACAGGACGGGCCAGCGTTCGGCCGTACGCTCCACCACGCGGGCCAGGAAATTGACCAGTTCGGTCCCCATGTCCGGCGTGAAGCCTTCGGGGTCGGTCGAGCCGAAGGCGATCAGCGCCTCGCGACGGGGCTCCCAGATCGCCATGCGCACGATGGCCATGCTGCGGATCGTCTCGGCCTTGTCGTCGAACAGGGGCAGCGCGGGCGCGAAGAAGCCCATGCGCGCGATCGGCGCATCGCCCAGCAGCATGTCGACCTGGCTCTCGGCCAGGGCCCGCCAGCCCGCCGGAACGCGGTGGGGACCTTCCAGCGCGATCACGCCGGCGGCGTGCCCAAAGCGCAGTTGCGCCATCTCATCAACCCGGCGAGCGAGGTCGGAGTGGTTGCGGGCGTCGAGCATGTCGATCACCGCAGCGTGGGTCTGGGCCTGGGCGGAGTAGTTGGCGCGGGCGTTGGCTTCGATGGCCTGCCGCACGGTCGCTTCGCGGCGATGGGCGGCGGCGGCGCGGGCGAGGGCGCGGGGGCCAAAGTCAACGACGTTCGCCGCGTCGACCCGCAGGCCCAGCTCGCCCAGCAGGTTCTCGTCCTGGCGGAGGAACTCCGGTTCGGTGCGGAGGAAGTCACGCACGCTCTCTGCATCGACGACCGTCGTTCTGGTCGCTCGCGTCGCGTCGCTCATCTCGTCCCCACCGGCTACAGACTCAAGGCGACCAGATGAAGCGCCAAGACGGTTAACAGCGGCTTGATGCCGCCCGCGTCCGACACTCTCGACCTGGGGACGGTTTCGCGGCAGAAGCTCGCACCATGTCGCGCATTGCTTCCGTCCTGCTGCCGATGCCGTTGCCGGAGGCCTTTGACTACGCCGAGCCGGAGGGCCTTACGCTGGCCGTGGGCGATCATGTGACCGTGCCGCTCGGGCCGCGCGTCGTCCGGGGCGTGGTGACGGCGGTTCGCGATGGCGCGGGCGGCAACCGACCGCTGAAACCTATCCTGGAGCGGGTCGACGATCCGCCGTTGCCGCCTGGAGCGCTGGCGTTCGTCGAGTGGGCGGCGCGGTACTCGGTCGATGTCCCTGGCTGGCCGCTGGCCATGGCCTTGCGGGGGCTGCGCCACCCGCCGCCCAAGCCCGATAAGGTTCTGGCGCTCACCGGCGCTCAGCCCGCGCGCGTGACGCCTGCGCGACTCAAGGTCATGGCCGCCGCCGAGGGCGCCAGGCTCTCCGGCGCAGCCCTGGCCTCGGCGGCGGGGGTTTCCGCGGGCGTCGTCAAAGGGCTGCTCGACGAGGGCGTGCTGGCCGTCGAGTTTGTGGAGCCCGAACGCGGCCTGCCGCAGCCTGACCTGTCGCTGCCGGCCCGCGCGCTCAACCCGGGTCAGGCCGCCTGCGTCGAGGTGCTGAAGGATATGCTCGACAGCGGCGGCTTCCAGGCTGCGCTGCTGGACGGCGTCACGGGCTCGGGCAAGACCGAAGTCTATCTGGAAGCGGTCGCCGAGGCGTTGAGGGACCCGGATGCGCAGGTGCTGGTCCTATTGCCTGAGATCGCCCTGACCCAGGCGGTGATGGCGCGGTTCGAGCAGCGATTCGGCGCGGTCCCGGCCGAGTGGCACTCGGGCGTGTCGCCGCCGCGTCGGAGGCAGGTCTGGGAAGCCGTCGCCAACGGGAACGCCCGCATCGTGGTCGGGGCCCGTTCCGCCCTGTTCCTGCCGTTCCGCAAGCTGCGACTGATCGTTGTCGATGAGGAGCACGACAGCTCGTTCAAGCAGGAAGAGGGCTTCATCTACCAGGCCCGCGACCTGGCCGTGGCCCGCGCCAAGATCGAGGGCGCCAGCGTGCTGCTGGCCTCGGCGACCCCATCGCTGGAGAGCCTCTACAACGCCCAGACCGGCCGCTACCGCTGGCTGCGGCTTTCGGCCCGGCATGGGGCGGCGCAACTGCCGGACATCGGTCTGATTGACATGCGCCAGACCCCGCCGGAGCCGGGCCGCTGGCTATCGCCGCCGCTGATCAAAGCGATGGCCTTGACGCTGCAACGCGGCGAGCAGGCCATGCTGTTCCTGAACCGGCGCGGCTACGCCCCGCTCGTCCTGTGCAAGGCCTGCGGCGAGAAGATGAAATCGCCCGACACCGACAGCTGGCTGGTCGAGCACCGCTACACCGGCCGGTTGGTCTGCCACCTGACGGGGTTCTCGATGAAGAAGCCCGAGGCCTGCCCACACTGCGGGGCCAAGGACTCGCTGGTCTCGATCGGTCCTGGGGTGGAGCGGGTCGAGGAAGAGGCGCGGCATATCTTCCCCGACGCGCGGGTGGCGGTGTTCTCGTCCGACACGGTGATGGATGCGGAGGGGGCCAAGGCGCTCGTCTCCAGCATGGCGGCCGGCGAGATCGACATTCTGGTGGCGACCCAGGCCGCCGCCAAGGGGCACAACTTCCCGAACCTGACCCTGGTGGGCGTGGTCGATGCGGATCTCTCGCTACGAGGCGGCGACCTGCGGGCGGGGGAGCGGACGTTCCAGCTTCTCGCCCAGGCGGCCGGCCGGGCGGGACGACACGAAAAGCCCGGGCGTGCGCTGCTGCAGACCTATGCGCCAGACCACGCGGTGATGCAGGCGCTTGCGGCGCAGGATCGCGACGCCTTCGTCGACGCTGAGATGGCGATGCGCGAGGACGCCGGCCTGCCGCCATTCGGGCGTTTGGCGGCGGTGATCGCTTCGGGGCCGGACGGGGCGGCGCTGGACGCCTATGTCGAGGCGCTGGCGGCGGTCATTCCCAACGCCGAGGGCGTGGAGGTGTTCGGCCCCGCCGACGCGCCGCTGGCCCTGGTGCGCGGCCGTCGCCGCAAGCGGTTCCTGGTTCGGGCGGCGCGCAATGTCGACCTCCAGGGCTTCATGGCCGCCTGGCGGGCGCGGGCCAAGGTTCCCAACTCTGTGCGGGTCGTGATCGACGTCGACCCCTACAGCTTCCTCTGAGCCGATCTTCGGCGCGCCTTACAAAAAAATCCCCGGAGCGAGCCGCTCCAGGGATTTCTGGTCAACCGTTTTAGGTTGAACCTCAGGCCTGAGGTTCCTGCTTCTTCGCGTCGCGTTTGCGCGCCAGCATGTTCAAGCCTTCGACCCCGGCCGAGAAGGCCATGGCCGTGTAGATGTAGCCCTTCGGCACGTGAGCGCCGAAGCCCTCGGCGATCAGCACGGTGCCGATCATCAGCAGGAAGCCCAGGGCCAGCATGACGATGGTCGGGTTGTTGTTGATGAAGTTGGCCAGCGGGTCGGCGGCCAGCAGCATCACGGTCACAGCGACCAACACGGCGATGACCATGATCGGCAGATGCTCGGTCATGCCCACGGCGGTCAGGATGGAGTCGATCGAGAACACCAGGTCCAGCAGGATGATCTGGAAGATCGCCGAGCCGACGTTGTTGATCACAACGGTGGCCTTGTCCTTCTCGAGCACGTCATCGCTCTTACCGGGATCCACCGCGTGGTGGATTTCCTTGGTGGCCTTCCAGATCAGGAAGACGCCGCCAGCGATCAGGATGAGATCGCGCCAGGAGAAGGCGGTCTCGAAGCCGGGTTCGCCGTGCGATCCGACAGGACCGCTGATCCCGAGGTCGAAGACGGGGGCGGTGAGGCCGACGATGAAGGCGATGGTCGAGAGCAGAACCAGGCGCATGATCAGCGCCAGCGAGATGCCGATCCGGCGGACCTTCTGCCGATGCTCTTCAGGGAGCTTGTTCGACAGGATCGAGATGAAGATCAGGTTGTCGATGCCCAGCACCACTTCCATCACGACGAGCGTGACAAGAGCGGCCCAGGCGGCCGGATCAACAGCAAGGCTAAGGATTTCGTTCATGGGTCCCCAATAGGGTTCTGGCGCCGCGCCTCCCCGCACGGAACCGTGAGAGCGACCAAATGGGGGACGAGCGCCCTGCTTGTCGAGACCTTGTGTCTCGAAAAGCGACGCCGGAGGACGATTTATGCCCGACGCAGCCCACATCAAGCCGCTCACGGCCCTTAGATTTTTCGCGGCGTTCTGGGTGGTGCTCTACCACTACTGGCCCAATCTCGATGTGGGCTTCACGCCGGCCGTCGCGGCCAAGGGCTATCTGGGCGTCGAGGCGTTCTTCGTGTTGTCGGGGTTCATTCTCTGCCACGTCTATCTCGCCGGCTTCGGTGAAGGGCGGTTCCGCTACGGCGACTTCCTGTGGAACCGACTGGCGCGGGTCTATCCCCTGCATCTGGCGACGCTGATCGGCGTTGGGGGCATGGCGATTGCCGGAACCCTCGCGGGGATGGCGGTCGATCCGAACATCCTTTCCTGGGAGTCGTTGCCGGCGAACCTGTTGCTCGTTCATGCCTGGGGCTTTGCGCCCGTTGCTGGCTGGAACCATGCCTCGTGGTCGATCTCCGCCGAGTGGTTCGCCTATCTGACCTTCCCGGGGTTCGCCTTCCTCGCCTGGCGTTTGCGTGAGCGGCCGATCGCTGCGGTTCTGGCCGCCCTGGCGCTGATCGCCGTGATCTACCCCCTTTTCCAGACCCTCGCAGGCTTCCCTCTGACCGAAGCGACGATCCGTTGGGGCGCGCTGCGGATCGTGCCGTGCTTCGCCTTGGGGTGCGCGCTGCACGCCCTGTGGCGCTCGGGACGGTTCCCAAGCCGACTCGCTTCGCCCGGAATGGCCCTTATGGCGTTGCTGATCCTTGTCGCCATCCAGATCGGCGCCCCGGATTTGGGCATTGTCATGCTTTTGGGCGGGCTGATCTTCATGCTGGCGAGCCGGGCGTCGGCGAGCTCCACCTTCGTCGGTCAGAAGGTTTTCGTCTATCTCGGTGAGATCAGCTACTCGACCTATATGATCTGCATCCCCTGGAAGATCGTGGCGATCAACGTCGCCACGAAAATCCTGAATACCGATAGCGACAAGTTGCCGCTCCTAGTCTGGGTTTTGATTGTCGCGGCGTTGGTCCCTCTGTCCGCGATTTCCTACCACGTCATTGAGAATCCGTGCCGGGAACAGATGAAAGCTTGGGCGGCGACGTGGCGGAAGCGCCGCCTCGCCGCGGCGGGCGCCTGATAAATACTCTTTTCACCAATCGCCGGTAGGGTTATCCCTTCACCCAGTGACGCGGGGAGTACCCACAGCATGACGAAACGGACGAGGACCCTCCTGGGTTCCCTGGCCGCTGCCGCCATGATCAGCCTTGTGCCGGTGTCCGGCGCGAACGCTGACGGCTACTGGCAGTGCGTACCGTTTGCGCGTCTGATGTCGGGCATCCAGATCTTCGGCGACGCCCGCACCTGGTGGAGCCAGGCGGCCGGCAAGTACGACACGGGTTCGGCCCCGAAGATCGGTTCGGTCCTTTCCTTCAAGCCCACGGCCCGCATGAACCTTGGCCATGTGGCGTTCGTCAGCCAGGTGCTGACCGATCGGGTCATCCAGGTCACCCACGCGAACTGGTCCGTCATCGAAGGTGACCGCGGCCAGATTGAGAAGGACGTGACCGTCGTGGACGTCTCGCCCAACGGCGACTGGACGCAGGTCAAGGTCTGGTACGATCCGATCCGCGATCTTGGCACCACGGTCTATCCGACCAACGGCTTCATCTATCAGGACGCCCAGGCGATGAAGATCGCCATGGCCACCAGCAAGATCGCCATGGCGCAGAACGCGGTGGTCTCGGCCGCCAAGTCCGCCGCCAACCAGGTGGCCGCCTCGGTTCGCGCCTCGCCGCTGGACATCATCACCCAGGCCGCCGATTCGACCGACCGCATTGCAGCCCTGATCGAGGCCGCGACCGGCGGCGCCGCCGCGCCCAGCGACACCAGCAACAAGCCGAACGCGCCGCGCTAAGGCGTCGGTTTCCGCCGAAGCTATTCGCCGCTCACGCGTCACACCGCGTCTCGCTGACCAGGCGCCCTGACGGTCGCCCCTCCGGAGGCGAGGCGCGTCGGGCGATGCGGCTTTCTGTCGCGATTTGAACTGTTGCTTAAGGCTGTCGTGGGAGGCTCGGGACTGTTCCCGCGTCATTCCGTCCTCCTTGAGCGTCCGTCCCGCACGATGCCTTCCGTCGCACCGTCACGACCGAGTCTCATCCGCAACGTGCATCCGTCGGTGGTGCGCGAGGTTCTGGAGGCGCACGCCCGGTATCTGAAGGGGGTTCCCAAGGGCCGGCGTGCGACGCTGCAGTATGTGAACCTCAACAACTACGAGTTCGACGGGGCCGATCTATCGGAGGCCGACCTTACCGGCGCCTTGCTGGGTGGCGCGTCCTTGCGCGGCGCCAAGCTGAGCCGCGCGACGCTTTTTGGAACGGATCTTCGGGATTGCGATCTGCGCGATGCGGACCTCTCGCGGTGCGACATGCGCGGCGCGTGCCTGCGGGGCGCCAATCTTGGCGGGGCCAACCTGTCCAACTGCGACCTGCGCGAAGGCGTCACGGCGGTGCAGGACGACGAGAAGGGCCTTCGGATCCTGGAACATTCCAAGCGCCCGGGAGAGTTGGACTACGCCATGCTGCAAGGCGCCAACCTGAACGGCGCCCAGATCTCCGGTGCGTTCGCGCGTCAGGCCGACTTCACCGACGCCGACCTCTCGAACGTCACGCTGCAAGGATCCCGGCTGACAAACGCCGTAATGGATGGGGCGAACCTGACCGGCGCCATCCTGCACAACGCGGACCTGTCGAGGGTGTCGCTTCGCCGGGCGGTTCTGACAGGCGCCGACTTGAGCGGCGCGGACTTCACCGGCGCGGATTTGACTGAGGTGCTGCGCGCGCCGCCACCGATCATCTATGTCGATGATCTGCCCTTGAACGAGGTGCTGGAGGCGCACGAGCTGTTCTGCAAGACCGACGGCCGCGACGGCGCGATCGCACGCGTCGCCGACGTCGACTTTCGTCCACTGCGCCGCTTGAAGAACCGTCGTCTCAGTGGTCTGTCGGCTCCCAACGCGGTCTTTTTCGGCATGGACCTTGAAGGCGCGCAACTGCAGGGGGCCAATCTCGCCGGGGCGGATCTTCGCGGGGTGAAGTTGCGCGGCGCCGACCTGCGCGGCGCGCGGCTGGTCGGCGCCCAGCTCTCCAGGGCCGATCTGACGGACGCCAAGCTTGGCCCGCTCAGGATCGCAGAGGATCGCGTGATCCGCACAGACCTGACCCGGGCGGCGCTTCGCGGCGCCAATCTGCGCGGGGCCAGCGCGCAGCGGGCCAGGTTCATTGAGGCTGATCTCGCCGGCGCGCGGCTCGAAGGGGCTGACCTGAGCGGCGCCGAGATGCCGGTCTAGACCTGGCTTTAGCGCGGGTCGCTGGCTAGGGGCTCTCAACTTTCAATTTCATCGTCACATCCGCGTCGAGGGCGTTCGCGTATACACGAGGCATGCCTAGAGGAGCCCGCTGACCATGACCTCGTTTTCCACGCTCGCTGCAGGCGGCCTGGCGGCCGTGGGCGCCTTCGCGATGGTGACCTCCGCCGCTGCGCAGTCGCGCGCGCCGGATCGCGCCGTGATCGGGATCGCTGCGGTCTATGCGCCCGCTTATCAGGGCGCGGACGACTATCGGCTGATGCCGTTCCCGGTGATCGACGTCACCTATGGCCGGTTCTTCGCCAGCGGGCGCAAGGGCGTCGGCTATACCGTCATCGACGGATCGCCGGTGAAGGTCAGCGCGGGCGCCACCTATGTCCCGGGCTATCGTCGACGCGACGTCCCAACCGGTGTTGGGCGTCTGGACGGCGGCGCCGGGCTGCGTGTCGCGGCGGACATGCGACTGGGCGAGGTGCTGGCCACGGTGAGCGCGACCAAGGTGGTTTCCGGCGACGTCGACGGGGCTCTGGTGGACGCCAGCCTGGCCTATCCGATCCGGGTCTCTGATCGCCTGAGCCTGACGCCCAGCGTTTCGACGACCTGGGCCGACAGCCAGTACAACCGCGCCTATTTCGGGATCAGCGCCGCCCAGGCCGCAACCTCGAAGCTGCCGGTCTACCGTCCCGGCGGCGGCGTCAAGGACGTCTCCATGTCGTTGAGCGCCAACTACCGCCTGAACGACAAGATCAGCCTGGGCGCGACCACCAGCCTCAGCCGCCTGACCGGCGATGCGCGCAAAAGCCCCCTCGTCGTGAAGGCCACCCAGCCCTCGGCGGTGCTCTCGGTGGCCTACCGCTTCTAGTCCTATGCTGGGGGCGGGCCGGCCCCCCGCAGCTAGTGATCCGGGCATAATTTCGCGCTGAGTCTTGCGGTGCGCATTAACCTTGGTGTTGATGCACGCGAACCGTAGGAGTCTTTGATGTCGCGTTTGTCCTGGATGATCGCCGCCGGCGCCTTGGCGCTGGCCGGCCTCAGCGGAGCTGCTCACGCCGCAGCGCCGCAGTTCAAGCCGTCGGCTTGCAAGGGCGACTACAAGGACGCCGCGCGGCAGGTGCGGTGCGGGACTCTTATTGTCGACGAGACGCGCGGCGACCCGAAGAGCCGCCGGATCGACGTCGCCGTGGCCATCGTCAAGGCCAGCGAGCCCAAGGCCGGCCAGCCGCCGGTCGTCTATCTGCACGGCGGGCCCGGCGGCTCGGCGGTCGGCGGCCTGCCGCGCATGCTCAAGAGCAAGGCGGCGCTGGAGTATGTCGCCGTCGACCAGGACTGGATCTTCATCGACCAGCGGGGCGGCGGGCAGTCCAAGCCGAACCTGGACTGTCCGGGCGCGAACCTCACCGACGCGGGCCCGCCCAGCGATAAGGACGCCCAGGCCATCGTTGCGTGCATGAAGGCGTTCCAGGCCCAGGGCGTGAACCTGTCGCGATACAACGCCGTCGAGGTCGCCAAGGACGTCCAGGACCTGCGCAAGCTTCTGAAGCTGCCGCTGATCGACCTCTACGGCGGCTCGTATGGCACGCGCATCGAGGCGGCGATCCAGGCGCATACGCCGCAAGGCGTTCGAGCGGTGGTCCAGGACTCGCCCTGGCCGCCTGAGGCCGATTGGACGGTCGGCGGTCCGGCGATGGTCTCGGGCTCGATCGATATCGTCATGGCCAAGTGCGCGCAGGTCGCCGAGTGCGCCAAGCGCTATCCGGACCTGAAGGCCAAGCTGGCCGTCGTGGCCGAGCGCTGGCTGGCTGGGCCCCAGACGATCAACGGCAAGACCTACACGGCCGACGACCTCGGCGGCTATCTGATGGACGCCAGCTACTTCACCGCCAGCGTCCTGCCGCGTGACCTCTGGAAGATCATCGAGGGTGACATCTCGCCGGTGGCCGAGTTCGTCGAGAGCCGTGACTACTACAGCGAGGGTCAGTTCATGACCCATCTGTGCAAGGAGGAAATCCCCTTCGAGGCCCGCGCCGCCGTGGCGGACGGGACCGAAAAGGATCCTGTCGCCCGCCTGATGGTCGCCTCGATGCAGCGCATCCACGACGTCTGCGCCGGCCTGGATTTCGGGCCGATCTCCAAACTGGAGCAGGCGCCGGTCAAGACCGCCATCCCGACCCTGTTCCTGGCCGCCGAGATCGACCCCGGCTGCCCGCCTGAACTGACCCGCGCCGCCGCCAAGGGGTATCAGGGTTCGCAGGTCGTGATCGTGACCAACGCCACCCACGGCGTCAGCCGTCATCCGTGCGCCCGCAAGATGATCCGCAGCTTCTTCCAGGATCCGACCAAGCCGGTGGACCGCAGCTGCCTGCCGGCGGCGGATACGCCGATGACATTCGTTTACTGATGGGATGAACGCCGCTTGACGTGAGCGCGTCGCGAGCGCATCCTGAGGTTGAGTTGGAGGCGTGCGATGCGAGTGATGCTGTTGGCGGCCATTCTGGTGGCCGGGTCTTTCGCCCACGCCCTAGCGCAGGACAGCGGGCCTCTGCCCGAGGTCAGCGAGTCTCCGATCGGCTATCCGTCGGTCGCCGCCGCGCTGGCGGATCTGCAGACGCGGTCGGACGTCCAGACGTCTGTCCAGGGAGGCTGGACGATCATTATCCAAGCGCAGCCGCGCACGCTGTGGTCGTTCCCAGACGCCAAGCACCCCGCCTATCCGGCCGCCGTCCGCCGAGAGGTCGTCACCGGGCCGGGCGGCAAGGTCTATGTGAAGATGCAGGTGCTCTGCGAAGCGTCGAAGCTGGCCTGCGACGACCTGGTTCGGTCCCTCCAGGCGATGAACAAGGAAATCGGCGCCCCCAGGAAGCGCCGATCCTCCTGAACTACATCTTCTTCTTCAGCGGCAGCAGGTCCGGATAGACCGCGTCGCGCTTCTGGGCCTTCGCCGTGAAGGCCTCGGCCATGTGCGGACCCGAGAACATGCCCGTCTGCCAGGTGGCGATGTAGTCCAAGCCGTCGGCGATCGTGTGGTCGCGGGCGTAGTTGATCATCACCTTGCTGCCGGCCACGGCCAGCGGCGACTTCTCGGCGATCTCGCGGGCGGTGGCCAGGGCGTGGGCGACGACTTCCTCGTGGGTGTCGAACACCTCGTTGACGAGACCGATGTCGCGGGCCCGTTGGGCCGGCAGGCGGCGACCCGTATAGGCCAGCTCGCGCACCCAACCCTCGGGGATCAGCTTGCAAAGGCGCGGGAAGGTGCCGACATCGGCGGTCATGCCGATGTTGATCTCCTGGATCGAGAAGAAGGCGTCGGTGGTGGCGTAGCGGATGTCGCAGGCGCTGATGAAATCGACCGCCCCACCGATGCAACCGCCCTGGATCGCGACGATCACCGGCATCCGCGCCTTGTCCAGACAGCTGAAGGTGTCCTGCAGGTGATGGACGAAGCGGCGGAAGCTCTCGGCCGCCACCCAACGGTCGGCTTCGTTGCGGACCGTGACGCCCTCGTCGTCGGTGAACACCGACAGGTCCATGCCGGCGCTGAAATGCCTACCGGTCGAGGAAATGACGATGCAGCGCGCCCGCGCATTGTCATCAATATCTTTTACAATCGCGGGAAGCTCATTCCAGAACGGCCGTGTCATGGTGTTCATGGCTTCGGGGCGCTTCAACTGGATGTGCGCGACGCCAGCCTCGATCTCGACCTTGAAACAGCTATAGTTCGCCTGATCCTGGTTGCTCATGCCGGCCTCCCTTATGTCGTCCGCGACTATCGGACGGGGGGAGGGCGGCGACAACACTGACCCTACGGAAAAGGGAAACGACATGACGACGCGCAAGACCCCCGCCACCGCCCTGGCTATCGCCGCCGTCCTGGGCGCCAGCCTGACGGTCGCGCCAGCTCCGGTGCTGGCCCAGCAATCCAAGCCGCTCGGCGGCATCTTCGGCTGCGAAGGCTCCGGCAAGAAGCAGGAAGGCGGCGCCCTGATCGGCGCGGCCGCCGGCGCGCTGCTGGGCAGCAAGGTCTCCAAGAACGAAAAGACCCTGGGCGCGCTGGTCGGCGCCGCGGCCGGCGCGGCGGCGGGCGCCTATATCGGCTGCCGCATGCAGTCGACCGACGCCGCCCTGGCCGAGCAGGCCACCAAGAAGGCGCTGGAGACGGGTGTCGCCCAGACCTGGAGCAACAGCCGCACCGGCAATTCGGGCCGGATCAACGTGGTCTCGTCCAGCTACGGGCCGCCGATCGACGGCCGCAACATCCGCTACGCCCAGGGCGTGCAGACCCTGCCAACCCTGGCCGCGACCGCCGGCGCCTACACCGCCGCGTCGACGGTGAACCTGCGTGCGGGTCCCTCGACCAAGACCGCCGTGGTCGGCAAGCTTGCGGCGGGCGAGACCTTTGACGCCATCGGCCAGGCGCCGACGGGCGGCTGGGTGCTGGTCGGTCGCAGCGGCTTTGGCGTCGGCTATGCGGCCGCCTCGCTGGTGCGTCCCAACGGCCAGATGGCGGCCAGCTGCCGCGTGATCGACGCTGCGGTTTCGGGCGGCGGCCAGGCGACCTCGACCCAGCGCTACAGCGCTTGCCGCGACAATCGCGGCGAGTGGCAGCTGACCCAGGCCTAACGCTTCACAGAGTCGCTTTCCGCCAATGGCGGTTGAGAGGGGATCGTTCGTCTGGCTTAGACGGGCGATCCCTTTTGTCGTTGTGCGCCCGGCCGCTCGGGGCGCGGGCGCGGCGCCAATCGTCACGCCATGCTGAGCTGCATGGACGCGGCGGCGGGAGACGCCTACCTTACGGCTGATTACTTTGAGGGAGCCACGCCATGGACGCGGCCGTTTTTCGCGAACCTCGCCGACGTGTCGTGGCCGTGCCCGGCGGCGAGATCGCCGCCCTGGAGTTTGGTCCCGAGGATCGGGCGATCGACATCGTCTTCGTGCACGCCAACGGCTTCAACGCCCAGACCTACCGGACGCTCCTGTCGCCGCTGGCGGCAGGTCTGCGGATTCTGGCGATCGACCAGCGCGGTCACGGCGCGACGAGTCTGCCGGCCGATCCTAGGGGCCGGCGCTCGTGGCGGGATTTGCGGGACGACCTCGTCGGTTTGCTGGACGCCTTGGACGGGCCGCCGGTCGTGCTGGCGGGTCACTCGATGGGCGGCACCGTCAGCCTGCTGGCCGCCGCCGAGCGCGCTGAACGGGTCAAGGGCCTGCTGCTGCTGGACCCGGTCATCATGCCCTGGCTGGCCAACCTCTACGCCAAAGCCCCCTGGACCTCCGGCCGAGGCTTCCTGCAGTTACCGATCGCCCAGGCGGCGATGAAGCGGCGCGAGGTGTTCGACAACCGAGAGGCGGTGTTCGCCGGCTACAAGGGACGCGGCGCCTTCAAGACCTGGCCTGAAACCATGCTGGCCGACTATGTGGCCGGTGGGGTTGTCGACGCCCCGGATGGCAAGGTCCGCCTGGCTTGCGCGCCGGCCTGGGAGGCCTCGAACTACGCGGCCCAGGCGCATGATCCCTGGCGCGCGGTCCGACGTGTGACCGCGCCTGTGAGAATTCTCAAGGCGCAGAAGCACTCCACCTGCCGCGCAGGCGACGGCTTCGGGCGCCGGGGCCGCAACGTGCGGATCGAGACGGTCGAAGGCACGAGTCACTTCCTGCCCATGGAGCGCCCGGACCTGGTGCGCGACGCCCTTTTTGAGATGGCGACGGCTTAAAGCGCCAGTCCCTTGACCTCATGGGCGGCCAGCGCCGCCCGGGCCGCGTCGCTGACCGGCACCACCTTGCGGGCGTCAAGATCGAAGGTGATGGCCACCGCCTCGGAGGTCCCCCAAGGCTCGCCCGTGGCGGGGTCCAACATCCAGTGGACGACGCGCATTGTCCGGGCGTCGGTTCCCAGGAGGCCCGAACGGATCTCGATCCGATCGCCGGCCCGCGGCCAGGCCAGATGCACGATCCGGTACTCCAGAACCGCGCCGCCCATCCGTTGAGGCTTGTGCTCGGCGTGCTCGACCACGACGTCGCGGAAGGGATGGATGAACGTGCCGATGCCGTCCGACACCCGGCCGATGAACTGTTCGGTCCGCATCCTTCCGAACACGTCACAGTCCGATGGCAGGAGGCCGCCAAGGCCGATCCGCGCCAGACCCAGGGCGTCGGCGCGCGCGAGGCTGGCCGTGGGCGTGAACGACGACAGGTCGATGCTGCGGGCCTGGGCGCGTTCGGGAACAGCGATCTTCAGCGCCTCGGCGCGCTCGCGCGCGATCTTGGGCCAGGGGAAGGGCTGGCCGTCCCGCGGCGTGGCGTGGACGACGGTGGTCTGGAACGTGGCCGCCAGTTCGCCGGAGGCCGGGTGGATCAGCAGTTGCAGGATCCGCGCCTCGGTCTCGCTCATCTCGATGACCCCGCCCAGCATGTAGAGCGGGGCGCCGGCGTGGGCCTCGCGCAGGAAGCGGATGTGCTGTTCCTTGACCAGCAGGGTCGCATTGGCGTGGGGCGAGAAGGCGTGGGGTAGGCCCAGTTCGGCGGCCATGCCGATCAGCCCCTCCTGGGCGCGGACGACGTAGTGGCGCACGTTCATGTGCCCCATCTCGTCGCAGTCCCAGGTGTTCACGCCGCCGCGCCAGATCTCGACGCCGGGAAGGGACTGGGCGGTCATGAGGACTCTCGAACGAATGGAACGGTCGTTCGAGTCTAGCGGGGTTGCGTCAGCTTCTGCAATCCGCGCAGAGGCCATGGGCCTCGATCGTCACGCCTGTCAGCGCATAGCCCGCTGCTTCGCCGGCGGCGATGATCTCGGCGCTGGCCTTGGGTTCGATTTCCCGCGTCGCGCCGCAGCAGTCGCAGATCAGGAAGGCGGCGGCGTGGCCGTCGGCTTCCTTGCGGCACGCAACATAGGCGTTGAGGCTCTCGATCCGGTGGGCGAAGCCCTGCTTCTCCAGGAAGTCGAGCGCGCGGTAGACGGTCGGCGGCTTGGCCGGCGGACCATCGCCCCCGAAGGACGAGATCAGGTCGTAGGCCTTCACCGGTTGGCCGGCTTCGAGCAGAAGTTCCAGCACACGGCGCCGCGGTGCGGTCAGGCGCTGATCGGCGGCCGTGCAGCGCGCCTCGGCCGCATCGAGCTCAGCCGCCAGCGCCGCGCCGGCGACGCCGTGGTTGTGGTGGTCGTGTCCGCAGGAAGGGGCGTTGGCCATGGTCAAGAGGTAGAGGTCGGGTGGCGCGGGCGCAAGCTACAGAAGCGGTTTGGACAACGCCGCCGCCTCGGCCTCGCAGCGCGCCGGGGCCGGCGCAGGCCCTGCCGATCGCGCCGCGTCGAGTTCGGCCCGGGCGGCGGCGAGATCCGCCTTGAACGCGTCCGACGCTTTCAGCGCCGCCAGCAGATTCTCCGCGTTCATCTGACCCGCCTCGACCGAGCTCATGTTGTGCACGCCGCAGACCACGCGGCTTTCGCCATAGGCCTTGGCGCGCGCCAGGATCGCATCGCGGCGGTCGGGGGCCAGTTCGGCCAGGACGAGGCCGACGCTCCAGCCCCAGGTCGCGTGACCCGAAGGGTAGTCCGGCGACAAGGCCAGGCCCAGGCTGCGCTTGATGCAGATGGGGCCTTCCTCGCTGAAATAGGGGCGCGGGCGACGGTACTTCAGCTTGGGTCCGGCGACGGCCGAGCGGACGTCGCGGCTCATGCGGAGCAGGGTCGCGGCGAGCTTGGGATTGCGCTCGAACGAGGGGCTGACGCCGAGCGCGCAGGCGTAACCGTCCAGCACGTTTTCTTCGACGTCGTCGGCCTGGGCCAGGGACCAGCGCGGCGTGTCCTTCAGGGTGCGGGTGGCTTGGAAGACCGCCCGATCGCGCAACGCGGCCGGCGAGCCCTTGGCGGGCGGCGGCGGCAGGTGGTCGCGCGCGTCGAAGACGCCCTTGGCCAGGTAGCGGTTGCTGGGCGCGTCGCCGCCCAACGTGGCGCAGCCGGTCAGCATCAGGGCGGCGGTGGTGACGAGCCAGACAGCGCGCATGAAAAAAGGGTCCCCGAAATCGCTTTCGGAGACCCTGCATTTTCAAGTCCGGTCGATCAAGCCCGCCGGACCGTCAGCCTTACTTGCCGAACAGCTTGTTCCAGCGCGGCTTCTCGCGGCCTTCCCAGGCCTTGCGCCAGTAAGCGTCGCTGGCGATCAGCGGGACGACCGTGGTGGCTTCGGCGAAGACCATCTGTTCGTAGGTGGTCGAGACCTTGCCCCACGAGGCGGCTTCCTTCAGCGTCGACGACGAGCAGGCGCCGTCGCGCACGTCGGCCACCGTGATCTGGATGGCGTACTTGTGCATGTCGGCCTCGACGCCGAGGATCTCGGCGCAGACGACGGTGTCCTGGGCGAAGTTCTTCGGAACACCGCCGCCGACCATGAACAGGCCCGTGGTGCCGGCCGCGATCTTGACGTCCGTCAGTTCACGGAAGTCTGCGACCGCGTCGATCATCAGGTAGGGCTTCTTCTCGGCGATCTTTTCCTTCTGGTGCTTGACCAGGCCGAAGCCGGCCGAGCTGTCGACGAAGGCCGGGCAGAAGATCGGCACGCCTTCCTCGTAGCAGGTCTGGATCAGCGAGCCTTCCTTCTTGGCGTTGCCCTCCGCCAGCCACTTGCCCATCTCCCAGATGAACTCGCGCGAGGAATAGCCGCGGGGCTCCAGTTGGTTGCAGATCTCCAGGATCGTGTGGTCGCAGGCCTGCAGCTCTTCTTCGTCGATATAGGTGTCGTAGATGCGGTCGATGTAGTTGTCGCGCAGGACGTTGTCGTCGACCGGGCCGGCGGCCTGATAGTGCTTGAAGCCCAGGGCCTCGAAGAAGTCCATGTCGACGATGCTGGCGCCGGTGGCGACCACGGCGTCGATCATGCCGTTCTTCACCATGTCGCGATAGACGTGCATGCAGCCGCCGGCCGAGGTCGAACCGGCCAGGATCAGCCAGGTCGAGCAGCCCTTGTCGGCCAGGGCCATGTTGAAGATGTCGGCCGCGCGGGCGGTGTCGCGCGAGCTGAACGACATCTTGCGCATCGAGTCGATGATCGGGCGGGCGTCGTACGACGTGATGTCGACGTGCTCGACGACCTTCTGGAGCAGTTCGGCCTTCTGGTTGTTCGGAACGGGAGCGTTCATCGCTTCGGTTTCCCTGACTTTGGACGCCCGTCGTTGAAACTAGCCACCTGCCGGGACGGAGCGACCGACCGGTGGAAATGCGGTTCGTACCCAAACGCTCACGGCTTGAGTGCGGCGCGGTGTAACTCAGTTCTATCGCGAGGCTTAGTGACGATTTCGCGTCGTGCGTCCTTCGAGGCCCACTGCGTGGGCGCCTCAGGATGAGGAGTTCAGTGCAAGGCGTTCCTCATCCTGAGGTGCTCGCCGCCGGCGAGCCTCGAAGGACGCACGGCGGAAAGACCTTGTATCAAACCTAGCGACGGCGCTTGCGCTTGCCGGCCGCGCCCTTCGGACGCGAGAAGCGGACGATCTTGCGCTCTTCCGTCTCCTGACGGACGACCGGGATCGAGCGCTTGGCCAGGCCGTACATCGAGGCCATCGGCGCGTCCTGAACCTGTGCGGTGTCGGTCTCGCCGAAGCCGTTGAAGCGGGTGTTCATGGCCACGCCATAGGCGCCGAGCATGCCGATCTCGATATAGTCGCCCTCGTCGACGCTCTCCGGCAGGTAGAAGGGGCCGGGCATGTGGTCGACGCTGTCGCAGGTCGGGCCATAGAAGCGGAAGGGCTTGAGACCTTCTTCCACCACTTCGCCGCTCTTGCGGTACAGCTTCACCGGGAAGGGCCACTTCATGTGCGCGGCGTCGAACAGCGAGCCGTAGGACCCGTCGTTCAGATAGAGCGCGTCGCCCTTCTTCAGCTCGACCTTGACCAGCAGCGACGAGGCCTCGGCCACCAGGGCACGGCCCGGCTCGCACCAGAGTTCGGTGGTCTCGTGGACCATCATCTCGGCGAAGCCGCGGTCGATGGCCGCCAGATACTCGGAGAGATCCGGCGGGACCATGCCCGGATAGATCGACGGGAAGCCGCCGCCGACGTCGACGACATCGGCCAGCACGCCGGCGCGGACCAGGGCGCGAGAGGCCTGTGCCATCGCCGCCTGGAAGGCGGTCGGGCGCATGCACTGGCTGCCCACGTGGAAGCTCACGCCCATCAGGTCCTGGGTCGCGCGACGCGCGGCCAGCAGAAGACCCGGTGCGTTATGCATCTCGACGCCGAACTTGCCCGACAGGCTGTAGGCCGCGCCCTCGGCCTGCACGCCCATGCGGACGATCAGGTTGAGGTCCTTGGCCTGCCCCGTGGAGTCCAGGATCTTGGCCAGCTCTTCATGGGTGTCGAACGAGAAGGTCTTCACGCCGTGGTCGAAGTACGCGGCCGAGATGGCGGCGCGGCTCTTGACCGGGTGCATGAAGGCCATGCGCGACCCCGGGGCCTCGGCGGCCACGAGCTCGACTTCGTTCAACGATGCGACGTCAAAGGATCGCACGCCGGCCTGCGCCAGCTCACGGATCACCCACGGCGAAGGATTGGCCTTCACCGCGTAGAAGACGTCGCCTTTAAATTCGGACTGGAACCAGCGCGCAGCTACGGCAACCGCGTCAGGCCGCACGAGTGCGACGGGACGTTCCGGTGACCGCTCACGGACCAGGTCCAGGGGCGAATGGTACGTGCGCAATTCACGTAACCCCCTGTTGGAAGTTAAACCCAGGCCGGCGTTAGCAGCGTTTAGAGGACTTCGGGTCCGCCGGAGCCGTGCGAAATAGGGGCATTGATCCGGGATGTAAAGACCCTTTTGCGGCCCCGTTTCGGGGCGAATTGATCCAGGCCCGGGTCGCAGGGGCTGGGGCGACCCTTTTCACCGCCTTTCACCTCGCCAAGGCTGAAAATACAGGGGCTTCCCTGCTGGGGTGGCGGTCCGTGGCGGGCCTAGAAAACGCAGTCGCCTGTCACAAATCCGTTGCGTCCGTCCCGCAAACCGGAGAACGCATTTCCCAACCTGTGAAACCACGTTAAGGATTCGTCCCGACCATGACGTCGGACCCTGTTCTCTCGATCCGCGCCGCCTCGAAGACCTTCGGGTCTCGCCGCGCGCTGGACACTGTCTCGCTCGATGTAAATCGGGGCGAGATGATCGCGCTCATTGGCCCCTCGGGGTCGGGCAAATCCACGCTCCTGCGCTCCATCGATGGCCTCCAGACCATCGATGAAGGGGAAGGCGTCATCACCGCGTTCGGCGGTCCCGTGCAGGCGCGGGGCAAGGTTTCGGATCAGGTGCGCAAGGCGCGGGTCCGCATCGGCTTCATCGCCCAGCAGTTCAATCTGGTCGGCCGGCTGTCGCTGTTCAGCAACGTCGCCCTCGGCTCGCTGGGGCGGATCCCCTTGCTCCAGGGGCTCATGGGCTGGTGGCCCAAGGAGACGCGTGAGGCGGCCATGGCGGCGCTGCACCGTGTCGGGGTCTCCGAATACGCCGCCCAGCGCGCCAACACCCTGTCAGGCGGCCAGCAGCAGCGCGGCGCCATCGCGCGCGCGCTGGTCCAGAAGGCCAAGATCATCCTCGCCGACGAGCCGGTCGCCTCGCTGGATCCGGTCTCCGCGCGCAAGGTCATGGAGATCCTTCGTGACCTGAATCAAAGCGACGGCCTCACGGTTGTCGTCACCTTGCACCAGGTGGACTACGCCCTGCGCTACTGCGACCGGGTCGTGGCCCTGAAAGCCGGCCAGAAGGTCTATGACGGCCCGGCCTCCGACCTGAAGCGCGAAAAACTCATCGATATCTACGGCCCGGAATTCGAAGACGTGTTCTGGGAAGGAGCTCCCCAATGATCAGCCGTCGTTCGGCTCTCGTCATCGCCGCCGGTTTTTCGGCCCTGGCGCTCGCCTCGTGCTCGGGCAAGTCCGACGCGCCGGCGGCCACTAACGAGGTCACCTTCTCCATCCTGTCGACCGAGTCGGCCCAGAACATGGAGAGCTACTGGACGCCGATCCTGAAGGACATGGAGAAGCAGACCGGCCTCAAGGTGAAGCCGTTCTTCTCGTCCAACTACTCGTCGCTGATCGTGGCCATGGGCGCCAAGCAGACGGATCTGGGCTGGTTCTCGAACCAGTCGGGCCTGGAGGCGGTCCGCCGCGCGAATGGCGAAGTGTTCGCCCGCACGTTCGATCCGTCGGGTACGGATGGCTACAAGTCGGTGATCATTGTTCCGGCCGACAGCAAGATCCAGTCCGTCCAGGACCTGCTCAAGTGCGACAAGAGCCTGGACTTCGGGATCGGCGACAAGAAGTCGACCTCGGGCACCCTCGCGCCGATGACCTATGTGTTCATCCCGGCCAACAAGAAGCCCGAAGAGTGCTTCAAGACCGTGATCAGCGCCAACCACCAGGCGAACCTGTTCGCGGTGGCCAACGGCAAGCTGGACGCCTCGACCAACAACTCCACCGCCATCAACCTGTCCAAGGCTCGCGGCGAGGGCGTCACCGACAAGATCCGGATTATCTGGGAATCCCCGACGCTGCCGGAGGATCCGATCGTCTGGCGCAAGGACATCGACCCGGTCGTGAAGGAGAAGCTGCGCCAGTTCTTCCTGACCTATGCGCAAGGCGACACGCCCGAAGCCGAACAGCAACGCGGCTATCTGAAGCGACTCTCGATCGGCGGCTTCAAGCCGGCCGATGACACCCACCTGCTGGTGGTGCGCGAGATGGAAGCGACAGAACAGCTGGGCCTGGCCCGCGAGGCGGGTGACCAGGCCAAGCTCGCCGCCGCCCAGAAGGTCCTCGACGGCGTCAAGGCCGAGCGTGTGGCCGCCGAGGGCAAGGCGGGCGTCGTCGCTCAGCCGGCCAACTGAGGTCCTGGATGAGCCAAGCCGCAAAAATGGACGGGGCGATCCCGCCCCCGCCGAAGCGCTCGACTTCGGCCCTGGCCTTCGACACCCTGCTGTGGGGCGGGGTGATCCTGCTGCTGATCATCAGCTTCAAGCCGGCCGAGATCGACAAGTTTCCGCAGCTATTCACCGACACGGAGAAGACGCAGGGCTTCGCCCAGCTGTTCTTCAAGCCGTTCGGTGATCCTGAACTGTTCATGTCGATGGATTGGAGCCTGTTCATCGGCAAGATGTGGCAGACGATCCAGATGGCGATGTGGGGGACGGCGCTGGCGATCATCGTCGCCATCCCGCTGGGTCTTCTGGGGGCGCGCAACATCGCGCCGGTGTGGGTGCAGCAGCCCGTGCGCCGGGTCCTGGACCTGATCCGCTCGATCCCGGACCTCGTCGTGGCGCTGATCTTCATCACCGCCGTGGGCCTGGGGCCCTTCGCAGGCGTCATGTCGATCATGTTCAACACCGGCGGCGTTCTGGCCAAGCTGTTCGCCGAAGCGGTCGAGTCGATCGACAAGGGCCCGGTCGAGGGCGTGCGCGCCACCGGCGCGGTCAAGCTGCAGGAGATCGTCTGGGGCGTGATCCCGCAGGTGGCCCCGCTGTGGACCAGCTACGCCCTCTATCGCTTCGAATCGTCGAGCCGCGCCGCCACGGTGTTGGGCATCATCGGCGCGGGCGGCATCGGCCAGATCCTCTACGACTCGATCAACGCGTTCCAGTTCGACCAGACCGGCTGCATCGTGCTGGTCATCGTGGTGGCCGTCTCGATGATCGACCTGTTGTCCCAGGTCATCCGCACCCGGCTGCTGTGATCGATCCGCAGTCCTGACTTTTCGCCGCCTCCCTGGCCGACCAGGGAGGCGGTCGTCGTTTCGGGGCTCCCCGTTTTGAGGACAGGTCGTCGGTGGACGGAGAATCTCGCAGCGTCGCGGCGATGTTTTGTGGCCCCTTTGCCACAGCTTAACCCTTCGGAAACGCTTGTCGCTGGGCTGTCATAAAGCTGTGGCGGAAGCGTCACGTCTCGTCGGTAAGCCCCCAAGCATTCCTGATCCGCTCGACGAACGGGCGCGAGAACAGGGGCGCAAAAGGGGATTTCTCACGATGAGCACCAAGAGCTCGCTGGTCGCTGGTTCGGCGCTGGGCGTCGCGCTCGCTCTGAGCCTGGGCGTCGCCGCCCAAGCCCAGGACACCACCACCACCTGGCGCGGCGCGCCGCAGTTCGCCAACGAGTCGCTGACCTTCAAGGTGCGCGGCCGCGTCTATGTCGACACCGTCTTCCAAGACGTCGACCGCACGGGCACGGGCGTGGACTTCAAGGCTTCGAACACCCGTCTGCGCACGGCGCGCCTGGGCGTTGAAGGCACCTGGAACGCCAACTGGGCCTACAAGGCTGAAGCCTCGATCTCGAGCGGCGGCGGCACCACGCAGTGGGAAGACCTGACCCTCGAGTACAAGCCGGACGAAACGACCTCGTTCATCGTCGGTAACTTCAAGACCGTGTCGCTCGAGGACATCACCTCGTCGCGCTACAACACGATGATGGAACGCGGCGCGTTCAACGACTTCATCAACGCCGGCCGCGTGATGAACGTCCAGGTCAAGAAGACCGGCTTCAACTGGACCGCCGCCGTGGCGGTGTCGGGTGACAGCCTGAACAGCGCCGATGTCGCGACCAACGCCGCGACCGGTTCGCGCGAAACCTTCGGCTATAACGGCCGCGTGACCTACGCGCCGGTGATGACCGACTACACGACGGTCCACGTCGGCGGCTGGTATCGTTATCGTAACCGCGGCGACCAGGCCAACTTCACCTACCAGGTCCGCAACAACACCAACTATGGCGTGCGCTACGTGTCGACCGGCGCTGTCGGCGTCAGCGACAAGACCATCGGCCTGGAAGGCGTGCTGCTGCACAAGAACTTCTCGCTGCAAGGCGAGTACGCTCGCATCACCGCCGAACGAGCCAACAAGGCTGCGGACGTCGACCTGAACGCCTACTATGTCACCGCCAGCGTCTTCCTCACCGGCGAAACCCGCCGCTATGAAGCCGCCCGCGGCGAGTTCAACCGCACCCGCATCCTGAACCCGGTGACCGCCGGCGGCATGGGCGCGCTGGAAGCGGCCATCCGTTACGACAGCACCGACCTGACCGATCTGAAGGGCGTGGCTACGGCCGGCAAGTACACCGCCTGGACCGCAGGTCTGAACTGGTACCCCTTCTCGTACGTCCGCTTCCAGGCGAACTACACGAAGTCGAAGAACGACAACCCGACCGTCCTGACGGGCACGAACGCCCAGCTGAACGACGTCGACGTCAACACCTTCCAGCTTCGCGCTCAGTTCGACTTCTAAGCTCGAAATGAAACGGGCGGCCCGTCATGGAGCCGCCCGGCCTTCCCCTTCCGTCTCCTCCGGAGTTCGTCATGAAGAAGCTTCTCTCCTGCGCGGCCGCCGCCGTCGCCCTGTCGGGCCTCGCCGCCGCCCCCGCCCATGCCGCCCGCGACTACGTCTGGGCCGCCGGCTCCTCGACCGTGTTCCCGTTCACCACCCGCGTCGCCGAAAACTTCGCCAAGAAGACCGGCAAGAAGGCCCCGAAGGTTGAAAGCCTCGGCACCGGCGGCGGCATCAAGCTGTTCTGCTCGGGTACGGGCGAAGGCTTCCCGGACATCGCCAACGCGTCGCGTCCGATGAAGAAGTCGGAGTTCGACCAGTGCGCCGCCAAGGGCGTCAAGGACATCATCCAGATCAAGATCGGCTTCGACGGCATCGTGGTCGCCACCGACAAGGACGGCGCCGACTACAACTTCAAGCTCGAGCACCTGTACCAAGGCCTGTCCAAACAGGTCTTCAAGAACGGCAAGTTCGTTCCCAACCCGCACAACAGCTGGGACGACGTCGCCGGCGGCCTGCCGGGCAACCGCATCCAGGTCTACGGCCCGCCGCCGACCTCGGGCACCCGCGACGCCTTTGTCGAACTGGCCATCGAGGCCGGCGCCCGCAAGTATCCGACGGTCGACGCGATCCGTTCGGACAACGAAAAGAAGTTCAAGTCGCTGGTCGACCCGCTGCGCGGCGACGGCTGGGTTGACGCTGGCGAGAACGACAACGCCATCGTCGGCACCCTGACCAAGACGCCGGGCGCCCTGGGCGTGTTCGGCTTCTCGTTCCTTGAAGAGAACATGGACAAGGTGAAGGGCGCGACCGTCAACGGCGTGCGTCCGACCCCCCAGACGATCTCGGACGGTTCCTACCCGCTCGCGCGTTCGCTGTTCATCTACGTCAAGAAGGCCAACCTCGGCGTCACCCCGGGCCTGGAAGAGTTCGTTCGCGAGTTCACGTCCGACGCCGCGACGGGCCGTGGCGGCTATCTGCAGGGCCGTGGTCTGATCCCGCTGCCCCCCGGCCAGCACAACGCCCAGAAGGACCTGGCCGCCAAGAAGGTGACCATGGCGCGTCCCGCCTCGTAAGAGGGCGCCTGTCCAGCAATCGCGCCGCGGCTCTATGGGCCGCGGCGTTTTTGTTTGTATAGTGGCGCGCCGGACCTCCCCATGCGCCGGTCGCAGTCGCCGTCCGGCGACGCGTCCCTGACCCTGAAGGGCCATGATCCTCGTCGCGCTCGTCGTCGTCCTTTTCCTCGTTCTGCTGAACGGGGTCTTTTCCATGTCCGAACTGGCCGTTGTCTCGGCGCGCAAGGCGCGCCTGCAGGGCTTCGCCGAGCGGGGAGATCGGGGGGCCAAGCTGGCCCTGGAGATGTCGGAGCACCCGACGCGGTTTCTCTCGGCCGTCCAGGTGGGCATCACGCTGATCGGCATCTTCGCCGGCGCCTACGGCCAGGCCACCATCGCCGCCGCGCTGGACACCTGGCTGGAGGCCAGCGTCCCGGCCCTGGCCCAGTATTCCGAGGCCATCGCCACCACGATCGTCGTCATCGGCCTGACCTATGTGTCGGTGATCCTGGGCGAACTGGTGCCCAAGCGGCTGGCGCTGATCTTCCCCGACGCCATCGCCCGCCGCATGGCGCCGTTCCTGGCGATTGTGGCCACGGTGCTGCGGCCCTTCGTGACCCTGCTCACCGTCTCGACCGCCGCCGTGCTGCGCCTGATGGGCGTGCGTGACGAGCGCAACACCAGCGTCACCTCCGAAGAGGTCGAGGCGGTCCTGGCCGAGGGCGCTGACGCGGGCCTGATCGAGCCCGAGGAGCGCTCGATGATCCAGGAGGTCTTGCGCCTGGGCGATCGTCCCGTGCGCGTCGCCATGACCCCGCGCCGCGACCTCTTCTGGGTGTCGCTGGCCGACGACACCGAGACCGTGCTCACCGAAATCCGCGCCAGCGCCCATTCGCGCATTGTGGTCGCCACCGAGGGCGACCTCGACGGTGATGTCGGGGTGCTGCTGAAGAAGGACCTGCTGGACGCCTGCCTGTCGGGCGAGCCTCTGGACCTTAAAGCCCACGTCCAGCAGCCGCTGGCCATCCCCGAGACCATGTCGCTGCTCAAGGCGCTGCAGCTCTTCAAGTCGACCAGCCTGCACATGGCGCTCGTCGTCGACGAGTTCGGCTCGTTGCAGGGCGCCATCACCCCGCTGGACCTGCTGGAAATGATCGCCGGGGACTTCCCGGAAGATCACGATGACGACGAGAAGCGCATCATCCGTCGCGATGATGGCGGCTGGCTGATCGACGCCCGCCTCGATATCCAGGAGCTGAACGATCACCTGGGCGAAAACTTCGAGGCCGAGGGCGGCTACCACACGGTGGCCGGCCTGATCCTCGACCGCCTGGGCCGCCTGCCCACCGAGGGCGAGCATGTCACGATCGGCGGTTTCGACCTCGAGATCGTCGACATGGACGGCTCGCGCATCGACAAGGTCATCCTCAAGCCCAGCCAGCGCAAGAAGGACGGCCAGGAGGGGTAGGGGGCGTCGTGATCCTCTCCGAAGGCCGTGCTTACCTGTAGCCGTTAGTGTCGGGTTTCTGGCGGGAGGCTAGAGACGGCTAGCGACCCTAGTCGGATGGTTGAAAAATCCTCCCCCCAGAGGGGGAGGAGGCCGAAGGCCGGAGGGGGAAGTGCTGCTGAGCCGGCTTCTTCCCCCTCCGTCGGCTTCGCCGACACCT
>NZ_JAVDXI010000010.1:0-74338 GCF_031457805.1 Caulobacter sp. BE264
GCTTCTCGGCCGCTAGAGTCGGTCCGAAATCCTCGTAGCGCTCGCGGACGATGGCCAAACAGGTCTGGCGAAAGGTCGCGCCGTGAGCACGATTGCTCGGCTTGCCACGGCGCTTAGAAATCAGAGCATCTGGGCCGTGGGCGCGGAAGGCGTCGAGCAGGCGGTACACCTGGCGGCGCTGCAACCCCATTAGCGCTGCGGCGTCTTCAACGCGCGTCCGACCGTCCGCCAGATCGATCATGACACGCAGCCGGCTGAGCTCTGTGCGGCTCATCGTGATCACCGTCATCCGCCGCCACCTTCAACGCCAAGGCCGAAAGAAGCGACTGTGTCATCTCTAACGGTGAGGCGGGTGACATCTCTATCGGTGAATTACAATTGTCTATCGTCTAACAAAGATTATCGGAAATAAGGATTGATCGCTCAGTCTCGTCAGTTCGGTGACCTTCAAGCCGTCTCGATTCTTAGTTTTCAGACGCCGAAGAACTGCGGACTACGACTACCTTTGTGCCAGACGCGGGCCACAAACGGTCTGCGCAGCGCCGGATCCATGTTCGCGCGGGTCTCTCGACAAAGAAATGCACGGCGAACGCGGCAACGAGCGTGAGCATGAGCAGGCAGGCCACCTCCCACCACGCCAGCACGTAGGCGCTCGAGCGTTGGGTCAGAGCGGAGTTGACGCCCTTCCATCCAATCAGGATGGGCATGTGCACCAAGTACAAGGCGTAAGAGGCTTCACCTGCGGCCAACATCGACGGCAGGGCGACCGCGCGATCGGCGCCCGATTTGGACAGAAGGGCTAGGCTGAGGACCAAGGGTCCGGCTGCGGCCACCACTACCCGCTCGTCCGCTTTGAAGTGCATCAGCAGCAACAGAATGATTGCCGACAGCCAGGCCGCGCCGATCGCGTGCGGCCGAGGCAGGTGCACCCGCTGTCCCAGCCGGTAGAGACCTATCCCATAGAGAAACTCGGGTATGATCCGCAGCACGCCCATGTTCAGTTGCGCGTGGACGACCAAGTCACCAAACACCGCTTGATAGGCCAGATCCAGCGCCACGAAGACCAGTGCCGACAGGGCGAGCAGGATCCAGGGTCGACGGGCCAGGACGAGGCCGATCCAGGCGAAGGCGGGAAAGGCGAGATAGGCGAACCATTCGGCGGAAAGCGACCATGAGGGACCGTTCCATGCCGCCACGACCGTTTCCGGCAGCCAAGCATGCACCAGTAGGACTGTCGTGAGCAGGCCGAGGGGATTGTAGAGGCGTCGATCGAACTCTGCGCCGACTAGGGTTCCCGCGCCGACCATCACCAGCACGAACCCCAAAACGGCGATATGGGCCGGGTAAACACGTGCATAGCGCGCCGCCAAGAAGCGGCGATAGTTCAACTGCCCGTCTTCTAGCGCCTGACGATAGGCATGGGTGAGGACGAAGCCAGACAAGATGAAGAAGGCGTCGACGCCGAGCCCGGCTCGATTGAAGATGCCCGTCGAGGCCATGGCGTTCCAGGGCCATTGCAATTGGTAGTGGAAGAGCACGACTCCCAGAGCCAGCACAAAGCGGACCGAGGTCAGCGCGGGTAGACTGTTGGGGAAGGACGTTGTTTCACGCCCAATCTGATCAACGATTTGCATTCTAGCCCCCGCCCTGCTGCGTATACGCGCGGGGAGCAGGTCAACCCTCATCGTCTTATTGAACCGCAATTCCACCAGTCGTCGGCACGCCAGTGACGGACGCAAATGGAGCGCGCCAAAAATCATCAGGATCGGCGAGGGCTAAGATCGCACCGAAACGTAGTGACAGGGACGAGATCGCCCTAGCTGCATCTTAGTGACCAGTCGCAGGACCTTAGACGATGACTCAATTTGACCGCCGGCAGTTGTTGCGCGGAGCAGCCGCGTTGGGCTCCAGCCTCGCAACAGTCGCTCTTCTTCCCAGTTGGGCACAGAGCGCGACGCCGGGCCTCCTCTCGACCCTGCCAACGCTGTCGGGTCAGGACATCAAGCTGACCATCGGCCATGCGCCGGTGACGATCGACGGTAAGCGTGGACACGCCGTGGCAATCAACGGCACCGTTCCTGGCCCTCTGATCCGCTTGAAGGAAGGTCAGACCGTCCGGCTCTCGGTCACCAACGCTCTAGATGAGGAGACCTCGATCCACTGGCATGGGCTGCTCGTTCCCTTCCAAATGGACGGCGTGCCGGGCGTCAGCTTTCCCGGCATTCCGCCCGGCGAAACCTTCGTCTACGAATTCCCGGTCAAGCAGTCGGGCACCTACTGGTATCATAGCCACTCGGGCCTTCAGGAGGCCGAGGGTCACTACGGCCCCCTCGTCATTGAGCCGGCCGAGCCTGACCCGATCGCCTATGATCGGGAGCATGTGATCGTGCTCTCCGATTTCAGCTTCATGCACCCCCACCTGATCTTCAAGCGCATGAAGCAGCAGGCCGGGGTGTTCAATTACCAAAAGCAGACCCTCTCCAGCCTGATGGCCGGCAAGGACCAGACGCTCCAGGAGCGGATGGAGTGGGGCAAGTGGCGGATGGACCCCACCGATATCTCCGACGTCACTGGCGCGGTCATGTCGTTCCTGGTCAACGGCCACGGCCCCACCGACAACTGGACGGGCCTGTTTACGCCCGGCGAGCGGGTCCGCCTGCGGTTCATCAACGCGGCCGCCCAGATGATGTTCAACGTGCGGATTCCCGGGCTGAAGCTGACTGTGGTCGCCGCTGACGGTCAGACCGTGAAGCCGGTCGAAGTCGATGAGTTCCAGATCGGCAATGCCGAGACCTACGACGTCATCGTCCAACCGACGCAGGACAAGGCCTTCACCCTGGTGGCCGAGGCGGTTGACCGCTCCGGCATGGGTAGAGCGACGTTGGCCCCGCGCGCCGGGATGACCGCCCCAGTTCCGCCGCTGCGCGAACGTCCGTTGGCCACCATGAAGGACATGGGCATGGACATGAGCAGCATGGACATGAGCGGCTCAGGCGCCATGGGCGGCATAGACCATGCCGCCATGGGGCACGACATGGCGGCCATGGCTGCCGCTCCTGGCATGGCCGCGCCCAAGCCGCGCGGCTCCGATGTCATGGGCGACATGGGCGGCATGAAGATGTCGATGCGCGACCCGCTGAACGCGCCTCAGATCAAGCTAGGCCCTGGCGTGCAGACCATTACACCGATGCCGATCGACCGGACCGGTGAGCCTGGCCAGGGCTTGGAAAGCGTCGGTCACCGAGTCCTGGTCTACAAGGATCTGCTGGCCCTGACGCCCAATCCCGACACCCGGACCCCGACCCGGGCCCTGGAGATCCGGCTGACCGGCAACATGGAACGCTTCATGTGGGGGTTCGACGGCCAGAAGTTCAGCGACGCGACCAAGCCCTACGCCTTCGACAAGGGCGAAAGGGTGCGGGTCACGCTGGTCAATGACACCATGATGGCCCACCCGATCCACCTGCATGGCCACTTCTTCGAGCTGACCCACGCGCCGGTCGGATTTGGACCTCGCAAGCACACAGTCATCGTGCTGCCTGGAGGCAAGGTGTCTTGGGACTTCACTGCCGATCCCGGCGACTGGGCTTTCCACTGCCACATGCTCTACCACATGCACGCGGGCATGTTTCAGGTGTTCAGCGTGCGGCCTCTCGAAGGAGGCGCGGCATGAACCGGCTCGTCGTAGTCAGCCTGTTGCCGCTCGCCTTGGCCGGGCCAGCCATGGCCCAGACCATGGATCATTCCTCGATGCCGGGCATGACCATGCCCGCCGCGCCGGCCAAGCCGGCCGCCAAACCTGCCAAGCCAGAAGCGGCGGCTCATCAGCATCAGGTGGCCCCCGCTGCAGCGACCGCGAAGCCAGCGACGCCCGCAGCCGGCGAAGCCGATCCGCACGCCGGACATGACATGTCGGCGGGAACGATGGACCATTCCGCCATGCCGGGCATGGACATGGGGGCGCCAACAGAGACCAGCACAACAATGGGTGATCTGGAGGTCCCAACGGGGCCGCCGCCGGCGGCGCCAATCGACTACGCCGCCGACCGCGTGTTCTCGCCGGCCGCCATGGCCACCGCGCGCGGCCAACTTCGGCGTGAGCATGGCGGCATAAGCAGCTCCATGGTCATAGCCAACATCGCCGAGTGGGCGCCCGGGTCAGGCAAGGACGGCTATCGCTGGGAAGGCGAGGCATGGTTTGGCGGCGACATCCATCGCCTTGTGATCAAGACCGAAGGCGAAGGCGAAGGCGTCGTCGGCGACGGCCTTGAGCAAGCCGAACTGCAAGCGCTCTATTCCCGCGCGATCGGTCCCTACTTCAATCTGCAGGTAGGGGTGCGGCATGATTTCGAGCCCAATCCCACCCGCACCTACGCGACTGTCGGATTCGAGGGCCTGGCGCCCTATTGGTTCGAGGTGAGCGGCGCGGCCTTCCTATCCGACAGAGGCGATCTCTCTGGGCGGCTGGAAGGCTCCTACGATCAGCGCATCACCCAGCGCCTGATCCTGCAGCCGCGCGCGGAGTTCAACCTCGCCGCCTCGAATGACGCGGCGACCGGGATAGGTTCTGGCCTGTCGAGCGCGGAGCTAGGCTTGCGGCTTCGCTACGAGATCCGCCGGGAGTTCGCCCCCTATATCGGCGTCACCTACGACCGAAAATTCGGGAAGACAGCCGACTACAGCCGCGCCGCCGGCGAGGATGTCGAGGATACTCGCCTGGTGTTTGGCCTTCGGGCCTGGTTCTGACCCAATATGCCGCGTGCGGCAGGAGACCCTGAGAATGAAACACCTACTTTCGACGCTTGGCGCCGGCCTGTTGCTGATCACCGGCACAGCGCTGGCTCACGAACCAGCCAAGCCTGCCACCGCATCCTCGAACAGCCTGGCCCCGGCGGCCAAGTCCGCAGCCCTGGCCGTAGACGGCTTCCATGCGGCGCTGGCGGCGGGCGACACCGAAAAAGCCCTGGCTTTGTTGGCGCCCGACGTTCTGGTGGTTGAGGAGGGCGGCGCGGAGCGATCGCGGGCCGAATATGCCAGCCATCACTTGGCCGCCGACGCGGCCTTTACCCGCGCTGTGCCCAGCACGCCGCTGTCACGGTCGGGCCTGGCCCAAGGCGACCTAGCCTATATCGTCAGCGAAAGCCGCACGACGGGTGTCTACGGCGGCAAGCCGGTGGACCGCCTGTCGGCCGAGACTATGGTCCTTCGCCACGAGCCGGCGGGTTGGAAGATTGTCCATATCCATTGGTCTTCCCGGGCCGCCAAGCCGAAATAGTCGATCGCCCCTGCCCTGCCGGAGCCCACCCGTGACCCGCTTGATCCGTCGCCCCCTCCTCGCGCGCCGCGCACTGCTGCTGGGGGCCGGCGCCGCCACTCTACTGGCGGCCTGCGCGCAAGGCGCCGAACCCCTGGCTATCCAAGTCTACAAGACCCCGTTCTGCGGATGCTGCACCAAGTGGGTCGAGGCCTTGAGGGCAGCCGGCCTCAAGCCGTCTATCAACGAGCTGGACGATCTGACGCCGGTGCGGGCCACCTACGGCGTCGACGACACCCTGTCTTCGTGCCACACCGCACGGATCGGCGGCTACACCATCGAGGGTCACGTACCGCCGTCCGACATTCTTCGGCTGTTGCAAGAACGCCCCAAAGCGTTGGGCCTGGCGGTCCCTGGAATGCCGATCGGATCGCCCGGCATGGAAATGCCCGGAGCCGTCGCCGAGCCCTACGCGACCCTGCTGCTGCTTGACGCCAAGGGCGCGACCCGGGTTTTCGCCCGCCATGGCTGATCGGCGCCTGACACCGATTTTTGCGCTTCGCCGCGAGGGACAGGGCCCGGGCCGTGCGTATGATCTGTGGGCGACCGGGGCGTCGCACCTTGGAGACATCCGATGACTACCAAGACCACCTCCACCGTCCTGGCGATGATCGCCGCAGGCGGCCTGATGCTCGCCGCTTCCCAGGCCGCAGCCCACGCCAAGCTGGTCAGCGCCAATCCCGCGCCCGACGCCACAGTCGCCGCCCCCAAGGCGATCAGCCTGAAATTTAGCGAGAAACTCGAAGCCAAGTTCTCCAGCTTCGAAATCGCCAAGGCCTCGGGCGGTGCCGTGCCGGTCAAGATCAAGGTCGCCAAGGGCGGGATGGTCATCGACGGCGCCCTGGCCGCGCCGCTTGCGCCGGGCGCGTACAAGGTCAGCTGGCGCGCGGTCACCGCCGACGCCCATCGCATCAACGGCGCTTACAGCTTCACGGTCCGCTAAGGCGATGATCGAGTCACTCGTCGTTCTGGCGCGCCTTGTCCAATATGCCGGAACGGCGATGCTGTTTGGTGCGCCGCTCTTCTACCTCTACGGCCTGCCCGCCGACGGCCCCGGCGCGGCGCGAACCAGCGCCGGGACAAGGGGGTTGATCGTAATCGCCGGCCTGCTGACGGCGATCGGCTCTGGCCTGGCGCTACTGGCTCAGACGGCGATGATGACCGGCGCGCTTGCCGACGCCCTAGACCCACAGGCCCTGGTCATGGTGGCGACCGGCACCCAGTTCGGCGCCTCGGTCGTGACCCGCGCGGTCGCGGGCTTGGCGGCCCTGGCAGTCGCCGCGACCTTACGTCCATCGACCCGTCTCTGGCGCGCCAGCGCCGGGCTGGGCGCGGTGGCCCTGGCCAGCTTCGCCTGGAGCGGACACGGCGCTGACGGCGAAGGGGCGGCCGGCCTCTTCAAACTTGCCGCCGACGTCCTCCACCTCCTGGCCGCCGGGGTCTGGCTCGGCGCTTTGGCCGCCCTGCTCCTCCTGGTCTTGGGCGTGCGTCGGGCCGAGGCCGCCGCCGTACGGACGCTCCACGGGGCGCTGGAAGGGTTTTCCGGCGTCGGCTCCCTGGTCGTGGCCGCGCTGGTGCTGACCGGCCTCATCAACAGCTGGTTCCTGGTCGGACCCGCCCACATCCTCGCGGCGGCTACGACCACCTGGGGCGCCGTGCTCCTGGCCAAGCTCTGCGTCTTCGCGCTGATGCTGAGCCTGGCCGCGCTCAATCGCTTCGTGCTGACGCCGCGACTACAGCGAGCGCTCGCCAGCTTCGACCCCGCCTCAGCGCTGGCGGCCCTGCGGCGAAGCCTGCTGGTGGAGTCGGCCGCCGGCCTCTCGGTTCTGATCTTGGTCAGTTGGTTGGGGACGCTGGCCCCGCCGGCCTCGCTCTGACCATGGCGGGCCGCCGCTCCTTCCATCGTCAACGCCTGATGACGCCAGCGGGCGGCGGCGCTATGGTGACGCCATGCTGAGACATGCGCTCGCTTTCCTGGCCGCCCTGGCCCTCGCTTTTAGCCCGCTGGCGGTCAACGCCGCCCAGGCCGATTGCGACATGGCGGGCATGGACATGGGCGCTATGAGCATGGCCATGCCCGCGGCCGCCACGGCTTCGGACACCGCCCAGGACCCTTGCTGCGACCATGGCAAGGCGATGTCGGCCAAGGACTGCGCCCGGGCCTGCGCGACCAGTTGCGCCTTGGCTGTCGCCGCGCCGGGTGAGGGCGCGATCGACTATTCGCCGATCGCCTACCGGATCGAGACGCACTGGTCGAACACCAGCGGCCGGACCCATGATCCGGGCCAGGAAGACCCGCCTCCCAGATTGCTGATCTGACGACCGGCCAACCGCCGGTCTGACGCTCCCGTGCCCGCCGTCGTGCGTCTTCGCACGCGGCCGAACGGCGCGGTCGCTTGCCCCTTCGCGGGCTTTCAGATCACGATCTCAAGGAACGATCCCATGACTCTGCGTCACGCCCTCCTGGGCGCCCTGGCCGCCGGCCTGACCTTCGGCGCCTCGGCCGCCCTCGCCGCCACCTTCCCCGCTTGCAGCCATCCGCGCACGGGGGCCCCGCCGTCCAACCCCAAGGATGTCTTTCGCACCGCGGTCCGCGTCTGCGACATGCCGGCCGACTGCGGAATGATGCCCCGCAAGCCCGGCGCGGCCCAGCCCGCCGCCGCCTCGCCCCAAGGCTAGGGATCGGCTGAACCAGGTGGCGGGCGATCCCCTCCCGCCGCCTGGACGGCCGGCCTCGGCGGGCGGCTGCAAACGCCCCGCCGAGGCATCCCGTCTGGCCTTTTCGCCGACGTCGTTCGCACGATCCGACAGGACTCCTTCATGCGCCTTATCCTGCTTCTCGCGGGCCTAGGGCTGGCCAACGCCGCCCAGGCAGGCCCACTGACCTTCAACGCCGCAAAAGAGCTGGCCCTGCAATCGCCCGCCCTGGCCGCGACGGCGGCCGACCTCGAGGCGGCCCAGTCCCAGGGCAAGGCGGCAGGCAGGTTGCCCGACCCCAAGCTGCGCGTCGGCCTGGACAATTTCCCGATCTCCGGTCCACCGGCCGGGACCTTTGGCGGCGACAGCATGACCATGGTCAGCGTCGGCCTGATGCAGGACCGGCCCAGCGCCGCCAAGCGCGAGGCCGCGCGTCAGGCGGCCCGGGCGGAAGTCACGACCGCCGGCGCCCGCCAGGCCTTGACGGCGCGCGAGACGCAAGTGGCTGCGGCCCTGGCCTGGATCGACCTGTTCTACACCGACCAGAAGCTGGCCGCCCTGGCCGCGGTCGAACGGGCGATCACACCGCTGCGCGACACCGCGCCCGCCGCCGTCACGGCCGGAGACGCCCGTCCTGGCCAAGCCCTGGAAGCGCAACAGAAGCTGGCCGCACTGGCCGATCGACGAAGCGAACTGCTAGCCGATAGGGCCCGCGCCGCCGCCGAACTGACCCGTTGGACGGGCGAGCCTGGACCTCAGCCCATCGGGCCGGCTCCGGACTTTGTCATCAACGCCGAGGCCCTGCGCGCCGGCCTGCCAGACCATCCTGGTCTTCTCGCCCTGGACGCGGCGCGCCAAACCGCCGGCGCCCAGTTGGCCCAAGCGCGCGCCGAAGCCCACTCCGACACCAGCTGGGATCTCGCCTACCAGAAGCGCGACGGCGCCTATGGCGACATGGTGTCGGTCGGGGTGACCTTCGGCTTGCCGCTGTTTGGCCAGGCCCGGCGCGAGCCGCTGATCGCGGCCCAGAGCGCCAGGGTCCGGGGGGCCGAAAGTCAAAAGGCTGCGGGCGAGCGCCAATTGCTCGCCGCGCTGGAGACCGACCTCGCCGACCACCAGATGCACCACGAACAGTTGGCCCGCGCCCAAGAGACCTTGGCCCCACTGGCCCAGCAACGCGCCGACCTGGAGACCGCCAGCTACGCCGCTGGGCGCGCCAGCTTGAGCGATGTGCTCGGCGCCTTGCTCGACCTGGCCGAGACCAAGCTTTCGATCCTCGACCGCCAAGCCCTCGTCGCGCGCGACAGCGCCAAGATCAACCTGACCTACGGAACCGCGTCATGAGCCGCGTCACGACCCTCTCGACCCGATCCCTGATCGCGGGCGTCGCCGCCATCGCCCTTCTGGCCACGGCCGGGGGGCTATGGTTTGGGCCAGTGGCGCAAGGCGCCCGCCCCGGCCGCAGGCGAAGCGCCTGACCGTAAGATCCTCTACTGGTATGATCCGATGGTCCCTGCCCAGCGCTTCGACAAGCCGGGCAAGTCGCCGTTCATGGACATGTAATTGGTCCCCCGCTACGCGGACGAGGGCGCTGGGACTAGCGCGCCCGGCGTCGCCGTCGATCCGCGCGGCGCTCAGACTCTGGGCATGCGATTGGCCCGCGCAGAGATGACGTCGCTCGCCTCCGGCTTGACGATTCCAGGATCGATCGAGTTCAACCAGCGTGACCTGGCTATCGTCCAAACCCGCACCGCCGGCTTCGTCCAGCGCGTCTATGGCCATGCCCCCGGCGACATCGTTGCGGCTGGCGCGCCGATCGCTGACCTGTTCAATCCTGATTGGGCGAGCGCGCAGACCGAATATCTGGCCGTGCGCCGCATCGGCGACCCGCGCCTGACGGCCGCCGCCCGGTCGCGCCTGACTTTGCTTGGCATGAGCCAATCCCTAATCGCCGCGGTCGAACACGGCGGCAAGGCCCAGACGACGTCCACGGTTCGCGCGCCGATCGGCGGGGTGATCCAGACCCTCGATGTCCGGGCCGGCATGAGCCTGGCCGCGGGCCAGAGCTTGGCGCAGATCAGCGGTCTTGCGACCGTTTGGCTGACCCTGTCGGCGCCTGAGACCCAGGCCGGGCAGATCAGGATCGGCCAGTCGGTCTCGGCCCAGCTGCCCGCGTTTCCTGGTGAGACCTTTAGCGGCCGTGTCAGCGCCATCCTCCCAGCCACCCAGGCCGACAGCCGTACCCTGCAGGTCCGGGTCGAGCTGGCCAATCGCGGCGGCAGGCTGCGCCCGGGCATGTTTGCCACCGCCAGTGTCGGGGGCGAGGCCGCGCCTGTCCTCGCCGTCCCCACCGAGGCGGTGATCCGCACCGGGCGGCGCGACCTAGTGATGCTGGCCCAGGCCGGAGGCCGCTATCAGCCCGCCGAGGTGAGAGTCGGTCGCCAGGCCGGCGATCGCACCGAGATCCTCGCCGGCCTCAGCGCCGGTGATCAGGTCGTGGCCTCCGGCCAGTTCCTGCTGGATTCCGAAGCCAGCCTCGCCGGCTTGGAACCCCGGCCGCTGACGAACCAAGCGGCCACCGCTCCGGCCATGGGAGCGGCCGCGTCGATGATGAAGCTCGCCCCCACCGCCGCCAAGCCGCTCTTGCAGGCGAAGGGACGGGTCGAAGAGATCACCGCCGACACGATCACCCTGAGCCACGGCCCCGTGCCCGCGATCGGCTGGCCGGCCATGACGATGACCTTCAAGCTCGACCCGCCAAGCCTGGCTCGGGGATTGAAGGCGGGCGATCAGGCGGCTTTCGGCTTCGAACAACGTCCTGACGGCCCCGCCGTGCGCAGCCTGCACCGCGTGGAGGCAAGCCGTTGATCGCCGCCGTCATCCGCTGGTCGCTGGCCAACCGGTTCTTCGTGCTGCTCGGGGCCCTGGTCCTGCTGGCCGGCGGGCTTGTGGCGCTGCGCGAGACGCCACTGGACGCCCTACCCGATCTCTCCGACGTGCAGGTGGTGATCCGCACGCCGGCCCAGGGCCAGGCTCCGCGCCTGGTCGAGGACCAGATCACCTACCCCCTGGCCACCACCATGTTGTCGGTGCCGGGCGCCAAGACCGTGCGCGGCTACTCGTTCTTCGGCGACAGCTTCGTCTATGTGCTGTTCGCCGACGGAACCGATCCCTATTGGGCCCGCTCGCGGGTCCTGGAGTCGTTGAGCCAAGTCCAAAGCCGGCTTCCGGCCGGGGCCCGCCCGGCGCTGGGTCCCGACGCCACCGGTGTGGGCTGGATCTTCGAATATGCTCTGGTCGACCGAACCGGCCGCCATGACCTGAGCCAGCTTCGGTCCTTGCAGGACTGGTTCGTGCGCTATGAGCTGAAGACCCTGCCGGGGGTGGCCGAGGTGGCCAGCATCGGCGGCATGGTGCGCCAGTACCAGGTTGTGCTCGACCCGCAGAAGTTGGCGGCCTACGGCTTCACCCACCAAGCCGTGGTCGAGGCGCTGAACGGCGCCAACCAGGAAGCCGGCGGCTCGGTCGTCGAAATGGCCGAAGCCGAATACATGGTCCGGGCCAGCGGCTATCTGAGCAGTCTGGCCGACTTCGCCGCCGTGCCCATCAAGACCGCGGCCGGCGGCGTGCCCATCACCCTGGGCCAGGTCGCCACGATCCAGATTGGACCGGAGATGCGCCGGGGGATCGCCGAGCTCAACGGCCAGGGCGAGGTCGCCGGCGGGGTGGTGGTGTTGCGCTCGGGCGAGGACGCCCGCGCCACCCTCAAGGCCGTGCAGGACAAGTTGAAGATCCTCAAGACCACCCTGCCGGCAGGCGTGGAGATCGTCACCACCTATGACCGCTCGGGCCTGATCGACCGCGCCATCGACAATCTGAAGTCCAAGCTCTTCGAGGAGTTCATCGTCGTCGCCCTGGTCTGCGCGCTCTTCCTCTGGCATTTGCGCTCGGCCCTGGTGGCGATCATCGCCCTGCCGCTGGGCGTGCTGGCCGCCTTTATCGTCATGCGCGCCCAGGGGGTCAACGCCAACATCATGTCGCTGGGCGGCATCGCCATCGCCATCGGGGCCATGGTCGATGCGGCGGTCGTGATGATCGAGAACGCGCACAAGCATCTCGAGCGCTGGACGCACGATCACCCCGGCCAGACGATCGGCGACAAGGAACGCTGGGACGAGATCGCCGCCGCCGCCGTCGAGGTCGGACCGGCCCTTTTCCTGAGCCTGCTGATCATCACCTTCTCGTTCATCCCGGTCTTCACCCTTCAGGGCCAAGAAGGTCGGCTCTTCGCGCCCCTGGCCTTCACCAAGACCTACGCCATGGCCGCCGCGGCCCTTCTGTCGATTACGTTGATCCCGGTGCTGATGGGCTATCTGATCCGTGGCCGGATTCCGGCCGAGACCGCCAACCCCATCAACCGGCTGCTGAGCGCGATCTATGCGCCGGCCCTGGACTGGGTGCTCAGGCGTCCGCGCACCACGCTGGTCATCGGCGCCCTGGTCTTCACCACCACCCTGATCCCGCTGTCTCGGCTAGGCGGCGAGTTCATGCCGACCCTGAACGAAGGCGATCTGCTCTACATGCCATCGGCCCTTCCAGGCTTGTCGGCGGCCAAAGCCGGCGCGCTTCTTCAGCAGACCGATCGGCTGATCAAGACCGTCCCCGAGGTCGACAGCGTGTTCGGTAAGGCCGGCCGCGCGGAGTCAGCGACCGATCCGGCCCCGCTGGAGATGTTCGAGACCACCATCCGCTTCAAGCCGCGCGACCAGTGGCGCCCCGGCATGACCCCGGAAAAGCTGGTCGAGGAATCGGACCGCACGGTGGCGGTTCCGGGCCTCTCCAACGTCTGGGTGCCGCCGATCCGCAACCGCATCGACATGCTGGCCACCGGCATCAAGAGCCCGATCGGGGTCAAGGTGTCGGGCGCGAACCTTGATGACCTCGACCGCGTCGCCCAGCAGATCGCCCAAGTCGCCAAGACCGTGCCAGGGGTCAGTTCGGCCCTGGCCGAGCGGCTGACCGGCGGGCGCTATATCGATGTCCGCATCGACCGAGCCGCCGCTGGCCGCCACGGCCTCAACATCGCCGACGTCCAGGCTATCGTCTCGGGTGCGATCGGCGGCCAGACGGTCGGCGAGACCGTCGAGGGCCTGGCCCGCTATCCGATCAGCGTGCGGTATCCTCGCGAAGTGCGCGGCGATCTCGAAGCCCTGCGGGTCCTGCCGATCCTCACCCCATCGCTGCAGCAGATCACCCTAAGCACGGTGGCCCAGGTGGCGATCAGCGAGGGGCCGCCGATGCTCAAGAGCGAGAACGGGCGGCCGACCACCTTCGTCTATGTCGATGTGCGCGGGCGCGACCTGTCATCCGTCGTCGCCGATCTGCAGCGGGCGGTGGCCAAGGACATCAAGCCGGTCGCCGGGGTGACCATCAGCTATTCGGGGCAGTTCGAATATCTGCGGCGGGCGGTCGAGCGGCTGAAGATTGTCGTGCCGGCGACGCTGCTGATCATCTTCGTGCTGCTCTACCTGACCTTCCGCCGGTTCGACGAGGCGGCCCTGATCATGGGCGCCCTGCCCTTCGCCCTGACCGGCGGTTTCTGGGCGCTCTACTTACTGGGCTTCAATCAGTCGGTGGCCACTGGCGTCGGCTTCATCGCCCTGGCCGGCGTCTCGGCCGAGTTCGGGGTGGTGATGCTGATCTATCTCAAGCAGGCCCTGGCGGAGCGCCAGGGTGTTCTGAGCGACGCCGACCTCAGCCAAGCGATCCGCGAGGGCGCCTTGTTGCGGGTCAGGCCCAAGGCCATGACCGTGGCGGTGATCCTGGCGGGCCTGATCCCGATCCTGATCGGCCACGGCGCCGGCTCCGAAGTGATGAGCCGGATCGCTGCGCCGATGATCGGCGGAATGCTCAGCGCGCCGCTGCTGTCGATGTTTGTGGTGCCGGCCGCCTATCTGTTGATCGAGCGTCGGCGGCGCCCGCGTCACGGCATCTAGGTCAGAGGGAGGGCGGGCGCGATCTACGCCCGCCCTCTCGCCTCAGGCAGGCGTCACACGGTAGCCCGCCGCCGCGACGGCGGCGGAGACGATCTCCGAGGTCGCGCCGGTGTCGATTTCGAGACTTCGGCCGGCTACGTCGGCGCGAACGATCGCGTTGGCGTCAACGCCTTGTACGGCTTTAGTGACAGTTGCGACGCAATGGCCGCAGGTCATGTTTTCGATGGTGTAGCGAAGCATCTGGCGTTCCTTGTTCGACTTCGCTGCAACAGATGGGCCTTCCCATCATGGCAAGGTCAAGAGCCGCTGATGGGAAATCGTGGCTGAGGGATCGCCTTGGGTTGACGCGTATCTTCCTGGCGTAGGTCGGCCCTCCCCGGCCCATCCGCCCCGACAGGAGACATAATTCGATGAAGACCTTTCTCGCCGCCGGTGCCTTGGCCTTGGCGCTCACGGGACCTGCCCTGGCTCAAGCCGACATGAAGATGGGCGACATGAAGATGGACGATATGGCGGGCATGAAGCATGACGCTCCGGCGGCGACCAAGACGGCCGACGGCCAAGGAGTGATCAAGGGCATCGACGCGGCTGGCGGCACGGTCACCCTGCAGCACCAACCGATCCCGGCGCTCAAATGGCCCGCCATGACCATGAAGTTCAAGGCCGCCCCCGCCCTTCTGAAGCCCTTCAAGGTCGGCCAAGCCGTGACCTTCAAGCTTAAGCCGATGGGCGCTTCGGCCGAAGTCGTGGCGATGTCGGCAAAGTAGCCCTCAACCCGTTCGGCCGCTCTTTAACGCGGCGGGCGAACGGGTCCGTTGACCTGCGACGGCTGCAAGGTGCGCGAGGGGTCGACGACCTTGAGGTTGACGCTCGCGGCTTTTGCGGGCTCACCGACGGGCTGAAGGATGAAGGCCAGGACCCAGTCGCCGCTGGTCGGAAAATCGGCCCGAAAGCGTAGTAATCCATAGTCGAGCGACGGCTCGAAAAAGGCTGGAAACACCGCCGAGCCGGTCGTGCTCACAGTGGCGTCTCGCGCCGAGAACGCGGGCATGATGCGGCCCGGCTCGACGGGGCTGACCTTTACCAGAACGGTCGTCGCGATCCCGCGGGTTAAGCTCGGTGAGGCGACTTCGAACCTGTAGTCGGCGGCCTCTACGGCGAGCGGAGCCGCGATCAGGCCAGCGCCCAACACCAAGGCCAGCCGCCAATTCAACGGAAGCCCCGCGCCGGGGCCGGCTCGCGCCGGGGCGGTTGGCCGGAGCCAAGGTCGGCCAGGATCGGACAGTCAGGCCGCTCGTCGCCCGCGCAGTCGCGCGAGAGGTCGCGCAGAGTGTCAGCCATGGCCCGCATTTCGGCGATTTTGGCCTCCAGCGCCCGCACATGACCATCGGCAATCGCCTTGACCTCGCGGCTTGGGCGGACACGGTCACGCCACAGCGACAACAGGTGGGCGATCTCCTCGACCGAAAACCCGAGCGAACGGGCGCGACGAATGAACCGCAGCTCGTTGACCTCACGCTCGCTGAAGCTGCGATAGTTGCTGTCGGTGCGGCCGGCCGGCGTGATCAGTTTGATCTGCTCGTAGTAGCGGATCATTTTGGCCGAGACCCCGGACGCCTTGGCAGCCTGTCCGATGTTCATTTGGGGGGCGTCCTTGGCTTGGCTGCAGGCAGGGGCGAGGTGAAGGCGCGCAGACGCAAGGCGTTGAACAGCACGCTGACGCTGGACAAGGCCATCGCGCCGGCCGCCACCATCGGCGAAAGCGACAGGCCAAGGGCCGGCGCCAACGCCCCCGCCGCCACGGGGATCAGGATCACGTTGTAGCCAAAGGCCCAGGCCAGGTTCTGGCGGATGTTGCGCAAGGTCGCGCGACTGAGCGCCAGGGCGTTGACGACGCCGCGCAGATCCCCGCCCATCAGCACGACGTCGGCGCTCTCGATGGCGATGTCGGTTCCCTGCCCCATGGCCAGGCCGACATCGGCGCTGGCCAAGGCCGGCGCGTCGTTGACGCCGTCGCCGACGAAGGCCGTTGGGCCATACCGGGAGCGCAAGGCCCCGATCGCCTCGGTCTTGCCCTGAGGAAGCACCTCGGCCACGACCTCGTCGATCCCCAGTATCCTGGCGACCGCGTCGGCGGTGCGCCGGTTGTCGCCGGTGACCATCGCCACCTTCAGGCCTTGGGCGTGCAGGGCGGCGATGGCGGCGGGCGTGGTCTCGCGAATGGGATCGGCCACCGCCAGAACCGCCGCCAGACGCCCGTCGATCGCCACATAGAGCGGACTCTTGCCGGCGTCGCCCAAACGGGCGGCTTCCTCGGCGAAAGGCTCGACGTCCAGCGCTAGGCGCAGCATGTAGCGATCCGCGCCAACCTCAACGCGGCTCCCTGCCACGATCCCCTGCGCGCCAAACCCTGGGGTCGAAGCAAAGTCACGCAGTGGGCCAGGCGCTGCCCCTTCGGCCTTGGCCGCGCTGACGATGGCCTGAGCGATCGGGTGCTCCGAGCGCGCCTCGACCGCCGCAGCCAGGCTCAGGACCTCGCCGCGGGCAAACCCGTCCGCGACGATCAGGTCGGTCAATTCCGGACGCCCCTTGGTCAGGGTGCCAGTCTTGTCCAGAGCCACAACCTTCGCCTCCTGCAGAGCCTGGAGGGCTTCTCCACGGCGGAACAGGACGCCTAGTTCGGCGGCCCTGCCGGTGCCGACCATGATCGAGGTCGGCGTGGCCAGGCCCATGGCGCACGGACAGGCGATGATTAGCACCGCCACCGCGTGGACCAGCGCCAGGCCCAGAGCGGGCGGCGGGCCCAACACCAGCCAGGCCAGGAAGGTCGCGACGGCCACGACGATGACGGCGGGCACAAACCAAGCCGTGATCTTGTCGACGAGGGCCTGGATCGGGAGCTTGGAGCACTGCGCGGCCTGCACCATGCGTACGATCTGGGCGAGTAGGGTATCGCCGCCGACCTTGGTGGCCTTGAACCGCATGGCGCCGGTGGTGTTGACCGTGCCGCCAACCACGCTTGCGCCGACCGTCTTTTCCACCGGGATCGGCTCGCCGGTGATCATCGCCTCGTCGACGAACGACACGCCCTCCTCGACGACCCCATCGACCGGGATCCGCTCGCCGGGACGGATCAGGACCAGGTCGCCGGGAACAACCTCGCCGATCGCGATCTCGACCGCCTGACCGCCGCGTTCGACCCGCGCTGTCTTGGCTTGCAAGGTCATCAATCGCTTGATGGCTTGGCTCGTCGCGCCCTTGGCCCGAGCTTCGAACCAGCGTCCGACCAGGATCAAGGTGACGATGACGGCCGCAGCCTCGTAATAGACGCCGTCCGTGCCGGCCGGCAACGCGCCCGGCGCGAAGGTGGCGACCAGCGAATAGGCAAAAGCGGCGCTCGCGCCCAGCACGACCAGGCTGTTCATGTCGGGTGTCAGGCGCAGCAGATTTGGCACACCCTTGCGATAGAAGCGCAGCCCGGGTCCGAACAGGACAACGCTGGCAAGCCCTAGGCTGATCAGCCGCCAGGCCTGTTCACCAACCGTCGCGGCCAATAGATGGTGAGCACCGGGAATGAAGTGCCGGGCCATCTCGACCAGGAAAAGTGGCGCGGTGGCAACGGCGGCGATCACGACAGCACGCTTGAGGTCGGCGATCTCGGTCTCGCGCGCCTGGGCTTCCTCGTCGTCAGCGCCAGCTTCGGTGTCTTGCACCAGGCTCGCTGCGTATCCGGCCTCGGCAACGGATCCGATCAGCGCGTCGGGATCGAGCATTCCGCGCGCACCGCCGACGCTGGCGCGTTCGGTGGCCAAATTGACGACGGCGCGCTCGACGCCCGAGACCTTAAGCAAGGCCTTTTCGACGCGCGAGACGCAGGACGCGCAGGTCATGCCGTCGATGCGAAGTTCGATCGTCTGAGGGGTGAGATCATAGCCGGCCTGGCGGATCGCGGCGCCGATCGCGAGAGGGTCGCCGCCTTCGACATGCAGCCGTTGCGCTGCGAGATTGACCGTAGCGGCGCGCACGCCCGGCGTCGCCAAGACCGCCTGTTCGACCCGCCGCACGCACGACGCGCAGGTCATCCCAAGCACGGGCAGGTCGAGTGTCTTGAGAATTTGGTCGGGCATCGGCGCTCTCCTCTTGTCGATGCCCGGCTTTGTGAGGCTTCCCATCATAGGAAGGTCAAGGCCTTGTCGTCGGCGTCAGTAGGAAATACGTGCGGACCCAAGCCCTCCCCTAATCGGAAGGTTTGTTGGTGATGAATCGAGAGTTGGAGCAGCAAACGACAAGTCGTGCGCGCTTCGGGCCTCCATCGTTACAATGATTGGAACGTCCGTTGGTGAGCTATAATATCGTAGAGGCAACGAATACGCGCAAACGCTGTTTTAGTCTGACGGCGAGCGCCAATTTAGGCGCGCAAGGCCGCTCAACAATCTGAAGGGCAATAGAGATGCGCAAGATTCTAATCGCAGTTTACGCGGTGAGCCTCCTGAGCGCCGCCGGCGTCGCAGGCGCTTCGGCTCAGTCCATGGCCGGCCACGACATGAAGGGCATGGACATGTCCAAGGGCGGCATGAAGGGCCACGCGCAAATGGGCCGTGACGCCCTGAAGATGGACGAGATGCGAATGAGCAAGGCGATGATGGCGGCCAAGGCGTCCGACTTCGACCTGCTGTGGGCTAAGAAGATGATCGCGCACCACCAAGGAGCTATCGATATGAGCCAAATCGCTGCTCAAGCACGGCGGCGATGCAGACGCCAAACGCATGGCGCAGATGACGATCGACGAGAACACCAAAGCCAAGGCCGACCTGGAGGCCTTTGTCCGCAAGCACGGCGGCTAACGTCGCGACTTGGCGAAGACCGGCGACGACGCCCTTGGCGTCGCGCGTCGGTTTCGCGCGGTCCATACTTGCGGGATAAGGGGTTCTGCCGCGTATAGTCAGCGGGACACCTCCGGGGGCGAAGGACCGAGCATGACTTTGAATATCGATGATCTCATCGACAGGTTAGCGGCTCAGCCGCTCGACCGCTCGTTGGACGGTCTGGAATGGGACGTGGCGCGCGGTATCGCGCGCCGGAGCGCGGACCTGAAGACCGGCGCCGCCTTGGCGCCCGTCCGCGTCGCCTCGATCGGTCTGGCCCTGGCGATCGGCGTCACCGCCGGGGGCCTGGCGGCCGCCAGCACGGTGTCGGCGCCACAGCAACTGAGCACCTTCGATGTCTCGGCTCACCTCGCGCCATCGACCCTGCTAGAGGGCGACCGGTGAGCATCACCCGCAGTATCGTCCTTACGCTGGTGCTATCGACCCTCGCCGCCGCGATAGGCGCTTGGGCCGGTGGGCAATATGTCGTTCGCCGCATGCATCACGCCACGCCGCTGCACCAGATGGTTCACGAGAAACTCGATCTGACGCCCGACCAAGAGCAGCGCATCGACGGCTTGGAGCGTCAGTACGCGGCAAGGCGCAAGGCGCTGGAAGCGGAGATGCGGGCCGCCAACGCCGAGCTGGCCCAGGCCATCCAGGAACAGCACAGCTATACGCCCAAGGTGCAGGCAGCGATTGATCGCTTCCACATGGCGATGGGCGCTTTGCAAAAGGAAAGCATTCAGCATGTGATCGCCATGCGCGCTGTGCTCACTCCGCAGCAAGCCGCGCGTTTCGACGATACAGTCGTCAAGAACCTTACCGAACAGGCGCAGTGACCGCGGCGACGCCAACCGACGAGGTGCTCGCGGGTCAAGCCGCGAAGGGCGACGAGCGCGCGTTCGCGCTTCTGGTTGGTCGACACAAGGAAGCCCTCTACCGATTGCTGCGACGCTACACCGGCGATGCCGACGAAGCGTATGAGGCCGTGCATGAGGCGTTCGTTGCGGCCTGGGCGGCGCTGGGCCGCTACGATCCCGCGCGCGCTTTCGGTCCCTGGCTGCGCACCATCGCCATCAACAAGGCCCGCGACCGCGGGCGCAAGATGGCTGTGCGTCGCTTCTTCTTCGGCTCCGTCGCGCCGGACGATGCGCTGGCCCGTGCGGTCGATCCAGGCCTCGCGGCCGACGACCAGTTGCGCCAACGCCAAACCATGGGCCTGTTGGAGCAGGCGGTTGCGAAACTTCCCGACGCCTTGAAGGCTCCGCTTGTGCTCACCGCTTTCGAGGGCCTGTCCCATGAGGAGGCCGCCGCCATCCTGGGCGTCACAGCCAAAGCCGTCGAAACCCGAATCTACCGCGCCCGCAAGACCCTGGCGACAACGTTAGACCCTGAAGCCTTCCGCGATCGTTAGGCCAACGGCCCCTCACCGGACGTGAGCCTGTGAGACACCGTCTCCAACGCCCGGATGCCCGCGCCAAATCGCCCCATCGCCTCGCGGTGCTTTTCCAGTTCGCCGTAGGGCAGATAGCGGACCGAAAGATCACCGATCCGGCTGAAGGCTGGACGAGCGATCTGCGCTCGGACGTCGGCTTCGCGCTTGTCGGGGGCGACCAGATAGAGGGCGTGCAGACTGTCGGCCGCGCCGCCGAGCGCCAAGTCGAGCATGCGCACGATACCCGAATAGATCGAAGTGCTATGCTCGACCTCGAAAGCGGCGATGATGCTGTCGGGGTCGGACAACCACAGCACGTCGATCAATCGCACGGCGTCCGCGCCAGCAGCGGATTCGAGCTTGGGGCCCAAGCGCGCCATACATCCTTCGCCCAGCTTTCCGTCCTCATAGAGACGTCCCTGGTCGTTCTGAGCGATGAACACCTTGTATCCCAGCGCCAGGCCCAGATCGCGCAGCCAACCTTGGACTTGGGTGTGGGTGCGCTCGTCCTGCTCTGAGGTAGGCTTGAGCACGGCCGCCTGCCGGACCTTGGCAAGGTCCTGGCGCCAGGACGCAAGGGCGGCCTCATCGTCTTGGCGTGGCGGTGGCGCGTAGAGACCCATGCCGATATCGAAGCAGAAGGCCGCGACCGCGCCCAGATCGTTGGACAACAGATCGCGATGCTTGGCGTTGAAGGCCATCAGGCCCTGCCGCATGGCCAGATACTGCTCCCAACGTCCCAGCTTCACGTTCGCGCCGAACAGAGCGTTGTAGCCGCGCACGATCGCGGTGTTGAACGGCGGGGCGATCGTCGGGTGCAGGAAGTAGAGGATGTTGGCGACCGCAGGTCCCAGCCCTTTTATTTGCAGGGCGTCGATGCGGTGAATCTCGGCCAGCACATGCTCGGCGGTGTCGCAGCAGACGCAGGCGTCCAGCAGGCGCCCGAAGGCCCGCTGGTTGCTGGGATGCTCGTAGATATCGGGGATGCGAAGCTTGGGCTTCCAGAGGAAGGCATGATCCGCGCCTTTGAAGACTTGGCGTTGCTCGGCGATCGAATGGACCACGGTTTCAAGGGAGGAGCCCCGATAGGCCACGCCGAACCGGCCATCGGCGATCTCTTCGGCGACTTGCTGCACGCCACGCCGGATGGAGCGGAAGTTCTTGATCCGATCCTCCCAGAGAAACCAGGTTCGATAGGCGCCTCGGGGGTCTTCGCGCCAACGCCGCAGGAGGTCGCGCATCAAATCGTCAGACAATCCAGATTCCCCCGCCTACACCCTTGGTCAATAGGCGGCCCTGCCTTGCTTTCCAAGTCAAGACGCTGGCGACCTTGCCCGCTCATTCGCCGTTGTCTGGTCGAGAGCAAGGAACGATGAATTTATCCTAGCATCACCCTTCCCATCATTGGAATCTTTATTACGGCAGGGCGCGTTGATGCTGATCCAACCGATCGACTACTTCCTTGTGGGCTGGTTCGTGGTTGCCGCGCTGTGCACGGCCTATGTCGCGGATCGATCGGTATCGAAACAATCCCGAACCGGGGGTGATGAAGTGGGGCTTCATCCTGGTGACGCTCTACACCGGTCCGATCGGGTTCCTGCTGTATGTCTTGGCCGACAAGGAGCCTAGGCCCGGCGAGCACGAGGATTTCGTCAAGCCGCTCTGGAAGCAAGGTGTCGGCTCCACCATCCACTGCATCGCGGGCGATGCGACCGGAATCATCCTGGCGGCGGTCATCACCGCTGCCCTGAGCCTGCCGATGTGGCTGGACCTGATCGTCGAATACATTTTCGGCTTCGCCTTCGGCCTCTTTATCTTCCAGGCCCTGTTCATGAAGTCGATGATGGGCGGGACCTATTGGGAGAACGTCCGCCGCAGCTTCGTGCCCGAACTGATCAGCATGAACTTCATGATGGCGGGCATGGCGCCGGTGATGAGCTTCCTGATGATAGGGCGTGACATGCGCGCCATGGTCCCCACCGAACTGATCTTCTGGGGCGTGATGAGTGTGGGCGTGATCGCCGGCTTCGCCCTGGCTTTCCCGTCCAATGTCTGGCTGGTCTCCAAGTCGCTCAAACACGGCTTGATGACCCAGCGCCCCTCAGGCACGAAGTTTGATCTGACGAACAAGGGGGCCGCCAAGGCGCAGACGGCGCACGGTGGGCACGCCGGTCACCAGATGTCCGTCGACCAAGACCATGCCGCGCAGGCGCACGACGCTCACGCCGCCCGGCATGATTATGGGTCGCGACACTCCGGCCGAAGCCATGATCGATATGGCTGCGGTAGATCCACGACAGGTCAAAGTGACCTACGGCGTTGAGGTGCGAGGTGCGCGTCCCCTGCCCTTTCGCATGGAGAACGGCGTCAAGGTCTTCCAAATGGAGACCTCTGTATTCGGCTGGACCATCCTGCCTGGCGTCACCGTCGACGCCTATGGCTACAACGGCCAGGTTCCCGGCCCGACGATCCGCTTCAATCAGGGAGACAAGGTTCGCATCGACGTGATCAATCGGCTGCCCGAGACCACCACTGTTCATTGGCACGGCTTGATCCTGCCCAATGTGATGGACGGCTCGGCGATGATCACCCAGGCCCCCATCAAAAACGGCCAAGTCTATCGCTACGCCTTTACGGCGGTGCAGAGCGGCACCTACCTCTATCACTCTCACGACCATGTCGACCGCCAGCAGGGGCAGGGTCTCTACGGCGCTCTGATCATCGACCCGCAAACACCCGACCCCAGCCTAAGGGCAGACCACGAGTCTACGCTGCAGTTGCAGGAGTGGCTGAAGCGCGAAGGCCTGACCTATCCGGCCATGCCTAAGCTGACACCAGTCCAGCTTCTCGCTGCGGGGTCATCAACCAGCTAGGAGTGGGGCGAGGTCTACGCTTCGGAATCTACGTATTCCGACCTGGGACGTAGGACCCTAGTCCTAGACTCGAAGAACAGCTTCTTCCCGTCGATCATCAAGCGGCGGCCAAACCTACACATCTAAGGAGTCGAAGATGATCAAAAAGTCCGTCATCGCCGCCTTGGCCGGCGTCGCGATGCTCAGTGCGACGCCGGTTCTGGCGCAAGGGATCGGCCACACCTTCTTCATGAAGGGCTCGATCGTCGCGAACGACAGCAACGGCACCGTGATCTGCATCGGCAAGGCGGACGGCGCCGAGGTCGGCCAGACCCTGGAAGTCTACCGCGTCAAGCAGCTGCCGGGGCCCAACAAGGCCCCGCCGTCCTATCGGCGCGACCTCGTCGGGCACGTGAAGATCGACCACGTCTTCGACGACCACTTCGCCCATGTCACGGTCGCCGACGGTACGCCGGCCAAGCACGACATCGTCGAGCTGCGCAAGAACTGAGCGGGCGATCGGTTCGCCAGCGGCGGGATGGCCCACGCCGTCTCGCCGGAGCGACCGGCGGGCGCGCCCCTCCGCTGACCTTGGGCTTTCGTCCAACGAGCGAGGCGACGAGTATCATGACGACCTTCAAGATCGGCGCGTTCGCCGCAGCCGCCGGCGTGCGGCGCGATACGATCCGGTACTACGAGCGCACCGGCCTGCTGCGCGATCCGGGCAGGACCGGCGCCGGCTACCGTGTCTATGAGGACGCCGACCTCCTGCGGCTCCATTTCATCCGGGCCGCGCAGGAGCTCGGCTTCACGCTCGCCGAAACCGCCGACCTGCTCGCGCTTCAAGCCTCCGACACCGCCAAGGCGTCGGCGGTGCTGGAGATCACCCGCGAGAAGATCCGCGACGCCGAACGCCGCATTCAGCGGCTGTCGGATATCCGTGACGTGCTCAGCGCGCTGGCCGACGATTGCCCGATGGACGTGGCGGCCTCGGACTGTCCGATCCTGGCCTTCCTCGCCGAAAGACGGGTCCGGCGGTCGGACGCCCGCGGCGACGCACCGCGGGAGGCGCTCTGACCCGCCCGGGCGCGCGGCGACACGTCAATCCTTGGCCGGCGACCTCGCCGGCTCCACCGCTCGCCCCTGGCGCGCCCGTCCGCGGCGAAGGCCATCGGTGTCGAGCCCATGATCTCCAGGGAGGAACTTGCCATGATCGACATCCGCCACACACTTCGCGCGCCCATCCAGGCGCTTGTGATCGGCGCCGCGGCGCTCGCCCTCACCGCCTGCGGCGACAAGGGCGCTGAGCCCCCGCCGCCCGCGGCCTCGGTCCAGGCCCCGGCCCCGTCGCCCGCCGCGGCCCCGGTCCCCAGCGCCGCCGATCCGGATCCCGGCGTCGGCGGCTCGACGGCGCCTTCGAACAACGCCGCCGGGCAACATGACGCCGATCACGACGCGGCGACGATGGAGCGCCATCATCGTCAGGAGATGGATCACCACGCCATGCGCCAGGGCGGCGCGGCCACGGGGACGACGCCCCAACCCGACGCCGCGCCGATGAGCCCATCGGCTCCGATGAAGGACATGTGAAGACGAGGGCAAGCCCGATGCGCGGCACGACCAGCCGACAGGGATGGAGCTTGGGTCTGGCCGCCGCCTGCCTTCTGCTTTCGACGGCGGCCATCGCCCAGGAAGGCGACGAGCACGCGGCCCACCATCCGGGCGCGCAAGGCGGCGCGATGGCGGACGCCGGCGTCATGGGCGCCGCGCCGAGCCCCGCGGCAGCCGGCATGAGCGGAATGATGGACGAGATGATGGAGGGCGAAGGCGAGCATGGCGCCCGGCGCACGCCCTTCGTCTCACAACTGCTCGCCGCCCCGTCGCTCAGCGCCGAGGGGCGCAACCGGTTGATGGGCGAGGCCCAAGCGCGCGTGGAGCGCGGACTGGCCATGGCCGCCGAGGCCTCCGCCGCCGCGCGGTCCGAAGATCCGGCCGCCCGGGCGAGCGCGGCGCGGCGCCTGCGTGAAGCAAGCGACCTCTTCGCGAGCGGATCGGCCGCGCTCGCCGCCCTCGACCGCGGCGCGTCCCCGCAGCCGGCGGCGATCACCTGGTTTCGGGATCAGATGAGCCTGGGCGCGCCGCCGCACGCGGCGCCGATCCGGTGGCTCGGCGTCTCGCCGCCCCATTTCATGCTGATGTTCGTCCTGGCGATGGTCAGCGCGATGCTGCTGGGCCTGCAGGTCGCGCGCCTGCGGCGGGTCCGCAAGATCGTCGACGCCGGCGGGTCGACGGCCCCCGCGCCCGCCCCGGCGACCGCGACGGCCTCGCCACGCCAGGCGGCGGCCGTTGAGCCGGGCGCTGAAACGCTCACGCCGAGCAACGCCGCGCCGCCCGCCGGGGCGTCGCTGCGCAAGCCCAGGAGCTGGTCTGGCCCGTTGCGGGTGGTCCAGATCGTGCGGGAGACGCCGACGATTCAGACCTTCCGGCTGGCCGACCCGGCCGCCGATCGGCTGCCCTTCGATTTTCTGCCCGGCCAGTTTCTCCAGGTCGAGGTGGAGCCGGTGGATGGCAAGCCCTCGCGGCGATCCTACACCATCGCCTCCTCGCCGACGCAGCGCGCCTATGTCGAGCTAACGGTCAAGCGCGAGGAGCAGGGCGTCGTGTCGTGCTTTCTGCACGACAAGGTCGCCGTCGGCGACCTGCTGAAGACGACGGGCCCCTTCGGCGCGTTCACCTTCACCGGAACCGACGCCGACAGCATCGTGCTGATCGCCGGCGGGGTCGGCATCACCCCCATGATGTCGGTCCTGCGCTACCTGACCGACACGGCTTGGTCGGGCGAGATCTTCTTCCTGTACGGCGCCCGTTCGACCGACGAATTCGTCTTCCGCGAGGAGCTCGAGCGGCTCGAGCGGCGGTTCTCCAATCTGCACGTGATGGCGGCCATGCGACGCTCGGCCGGCACGGTCTGGCTGGGGCCGCAAGGCCCGCTCACCCGCCAGATGCTGCTCGACGCGGTCCCAGACATCGCCCGCCGCCGCATTCACATGTGCGGGCCGCCGGGCATGATGGCCGCGATGCGCCGGGAGCTGGCCGCTCTGGGCGTCCCGGACGCTCAACTTCACACCGAAGCCTTCGGGCCCGCGTCGCTGCCCGCCGACGCGGCCGAGCTCGAGGTCAAGGCGCCGCCCCCCGCGCCGTCATCCCCGAGCGTCGTCGCGCCCCCCACGCCGGCGGTCGCCGCGGCCACCATCACCTTTTCCGTGGCGGGCGTGTCGGCCCCGCTCCCCGCCGGCCAGACCGTCCTGGAAGCCGCGGAGGGCGCGGGGGTGGAAATCCCCTATGCCTGCCGCTCGGGTGAATGCGGCGTCTGCGTCACCCGGCTGATTTCGGGCGAGGTCACCATGGCGGTGGAGACCGGCCTGGATCCCGCCGACAAGGCCAAGGGCTACATCCTGGCCTGCCAGGCCAAGAGCACGGGCCAGCCGCTCGTGGTGGAGGCCTGATGCGCGAGCGCGGCGACATGGCCGTCGGCCTGCTTGTGGCCTTCCTGCTGCTCTTTCCGCTGGGCTACGTCCTGCACGTCGCGCCGCGCTTTCCCGGCAGCCTGGTCGGCGGCGTCATCGGCGTCGTCGCCGCCGTCCTCATGCTGCTGACCCTGCCCTATGTGGTGGTCAAGCACGTCAAGGCGGCGGAACGGTGGACAGGCCGGTTCGTCAGCAAGCCGACGCTGCTGGCCCTGCATGTGTATGCGGGCGTGCTGGCTCCGATCCTGGGGTTGGTTCATGCCGCCCACAAGTTCGGCAGCCCCGTCGGCCTAACGCTGACCGGCCTTGTGCTGCTGACGGTCCTCAGCGGCTTCGTCGGCCGCTACCTGCTGGCGCAGACGGCGCGGGCCCTGCGCGGCCGCCGCTCCGAGCTGGCGTCCCTGCAAGCGGCGTATCTCCACCTGCCGGCGCCCCCGGCGCCGACGGCGGCGGCCGTTGCGCTTTCCCGGTGGAAGCGGCTGTTCTTCGTCGCCGGCGAACCGCCGGCGCCGCCGCCCGATGGGGCCGAGGCCCTGGCCGCGGCCTTGGCCGACACCGAGTTCGCCATCCGCGCGGAGGGTGCGACCAACCGGCTGTTGTCGCGTTGGCGGTGGCTGCACGCTGTCCTGGGGGCGCTGGTCTACCTGGTGCTGCTTTTGCACATCGCCGCGGCCATCTATTTCGGGCTGCGCTGGCTATGATGCGGGACCGCCTCCTCTACTGGATCTTTGTCGCCGCCGGCCTGGCGCTGCTGGGCGTCGCGGCGATGATGCAGACAAGCGCGCCGCCCGGCGCCGGACCGGTGGCTCAGCTTGTCGCGCCAGGCCCCCTGTCGCCGGCCCACCAAGCCTTCGGCGCGCAGTGCGCCAGTTGCCACACGCCTCTCAAGGGCGTGGAGAGCAAGACCTGCGTCGCCTGCCACGCGAGCACCGATTTCGGAAACAAACAGTCGACCCAGTTCCATGCCCAGGCCAAGGAGTGCACGGCTTGCCACGTCGAGCACGAAGGCGCGCGCGCCATCGTGAAGATGGACCATCAGGCGTTGCTCGATCCGGCGGTGTGGCGAGGGCCGGCTGTTTCGCCACCCAATCCGCACGCCTTGCCGCCCGAAGCCGCGCTCAATTGCGCAAGCTGCCATTCCGTCCGCGATCCGCATCTGGGACTCTTCGGCCAGGACTGCGCCAGCTGCCACGCGACCAGCAGTTGGAAGGTTCCCAACTTCCGGCATCCGTCGGTCAGCTCGACGCAATGCTCGGAGTGCCACACCGCGCCGCCCAGTCATTTCATGGAGCACTTCAGCATGGTCTCCCAGCGCGCCGCCGGCTCCAAGGCGCGCGTCGAACAATGCTACGCCTGTCACACCACCGACAGCTTCAACAACATCCGCCGCCGAGGCTGGTATGATCACCATTGAGTCCGGCTGGCTCAGCGCCTTCTTCAGGCTCGCGGTGATCATCCTCGAGCTGGCGGGCACGCTGACCATCCTCAGCGGCGCGGCGCTGGCGACGATCCTGTTCGCCCTGCGGGCCCGATCGGGCGACCGGGCCAAGGCCTATGGCGCGTTCCGGTCCGCCCTCGGCCGAAGCATCCTTCTTGGCCTCGAATTCCTGGTCGCCGGCGACATCGTCAAGTCGCTCGTCATCAACCCGACCTTGGACGATCTCATCGTCCTGGCCGGTCTGGTCTTCGTGCGCACCTTCCTTAGCATCTCGCTCGGCGTCGAGATCAACGGCCACTGGCCCTGGGAGGACACGCGCATGGCCAGGGCCACGGGCCGCGAACCTTCCTCACCGCGGGTCTGACCAGACCCGCCCACCCGCCGGGAGATTGACATGCTGCAACGACGAGACCTGCTCACGGGAGCCGCCCTGTTGGCGGCCGGCGCCGCCCAGCCCGCCGCGGCGGCCGCCCAGGCCCACGACATGAAGGGCATGGACGCCATGCCCGGCATGGCGATGTCGATGAGCGACTGCATCGATCACTGCCTGGCTTCCCATCGCCGGTGCCTTGAGACCGCCGCCTACGCCCTCGGTCAAGGCGGCGCGCTCGCCGCCCCCGACCTGATCGCCATGCTCACCGACTGCGCCGAGCTGTGCCAGGCGACCGCCAACTCCATGCTCCGCGGCTCGGCCCTGCACCCGGTGCTCTGCCGCGCCTGCGCCGAAGCCTGCGACCTGTGCGCGGCGGCCTGTTCGAAACCCCGCGCCGACGCCCCGATGGCCCAGTGCGCCGAGACGTGCAGGGTGTGCGCCGCGGGCTGCCGACAGATGTCGCGCTGACCGCGCCTTCGGACCTTACGTATACGCGCGGCCGCCAATTGCGGGCATTGCAAGCGTCACGCCGTTCGAGATGCAGACGACGCCATCGGACGCGAACGTCATAAGTTGGAGATCAGAAATGATGCGCAAGATCGCAGTCGTGGCCGGCGCTGTCGGCCTTCTGGCCATGGGGACCGCCGCATTCGCCGACGGCCCCGCGCCCAAGGCCCAGACCCAGCCCGCGCCGGCCGCCTCCGCCCAGACCCCGCCGGACCACGCCCACATGCAGGGCATGGACCATGGCGGCCAGCAGATGCACGACCAGATGATGAAGGACCATCAACAGGGGATGGCGAACATGCCGGCCACGCCGCCCAAGGATCCCGCCGCCAAGAAGCCCATGAAGGGCTGCTGCATGGACAAGCCGATGGCCCCGAAAGGCAAACCCATGGCTCCCAAGGACGCCAAGGATCCCGCCATGCCCATGAAGGACATGTAACGCCCGCTCAAGCCGCGACGCGCCGAAGAACCTGCCGGGCGAGCACGCCCGGCAGGTTCTTTCACGTCCGGGCGCCGCCAGGCGATGTGACATCTACGGATATCCTCGGCCGCGCCCGCCACTAGGCTCGTCGTCACCAGCAGGGAGCCAAGCGATGTTCCACAAGGCCATCGAGACGATGCGCGCCGCGCCCTTGTTCAAGGCGCGCTACGACAACTTCATCGGCGGCGCCTGGTCGGCCCCGACCACGGGCGAGTACTTCGCCGACCACAGCCCGATCAATGGCGACCGGATCGCCGAGTTCGCCCTGTCGGGTCCGGCCGACGTGGAACTGGCGCTCGACGCCGCCCATCGCGCCAAGGCCGGCTGGGCGCGGTTGTCGCCGGCCGAGCGGTCCCGGCTGCTGAGCCGGGTCGCCGATCGCCTGGAGCAGAACCTCGACCTGCTGGCGCTCGCCGAGACGCTCGACAACGGCAAGCCGATCCGCGAGACGCGCGGCGCCGACGTGCCGCTCGCGGTCGATCACTTCCGCTATTTCGCTGGATGCATCCGGGCCGAGGAAGGCGCGATCTCGACGATCGACGCCGACACCATCGCCTACCATTTCCGCGAGCCGCTTGGCGTGGTCGGCCAGATCATTCCCTGGAACTTCCCCCTGCTGATGGCGGCCTGGAAGATCGCGCCCGCGCTGGCCGCCGGCAACTGCACGGTCATCAAGCCAGCGTCCCAGACGCCCCTGACGCTGATGATGCTCGCCGAACTCACCGCCGACATCCTGCCGCCGGGCGTGCTCAACGTCCTGACCGGGCCCGGCCGAACCGTCGGCCAGGCGATCGCCGCCAACCCGCGGATCGCCAAGGTCTCGTTCACCGGCGAGACGGTCACGGGCAAGGCGATCATGCACGCCGCGGCCGATCACCTGATCCCGCAGACGATGGAGCTCGGGGGCAAGTCGCCCAACATCTTCATGGCCGACGTCCTTGATGAGGAGGACGCCTTCTTCGACAAGGCGCTGGAAGGGTTCACGCTCTTCGCCTTCAACAAGGGCGAGGTCTGCACCTGTCCCTCGCGCGCCCTGATCCATGAATCGATCTTCGACCGGTTCATGGAGCGGGCCGTGGCCCGCGTGGCGGCGATCCGTCAGGGCGACCCGCTCGACCCCGCGACCCAGCTGGGCGCCCAGGCGTCCGAAGACCAGCTGCGCAAGATCCTCGGCTATATCGAGATCGGCAAGAACGAGGGCGCGCAATGCCTGATCGGCGGCGCGCGGGCGCTGCCCGGAGGCGAACTCGACGGGGGCTATTTCGTGCAGCCGACCGTCTTCGTCGGCGACAACAGCATGCGGATCTTCCAGGAGGAGATCTTCGGCCCGGTGCTGTCGGTGACGACCTTCAAGACCCTCGACGAGGCGATCGCGATCGCCAACGACACGCCCTATGGCCTCGGCGCAGGCGTTTGGAGCCGCAGCGGCAACACCGCCTACCGTCTAGGCCGCGCGATCGAGGCCGGACGGGTCTGGACCAACTGCTACCACCAGTATCCGGCCCACGCCGCCTTCGGCGGCTACAAGGCCTCGGGGTTCGGGCGCGAGACCCACAAGGCGATGCTCGATCACTACCAGCAGACCAAGAACCTGCTCGTCTCCTACGACGAGCATGGCCTCGGTCTGTTTTGATCCCTCGCAAAGGAGCAACAGCCATGGCCAAGACCATGAAGGCGGCCGTCGTGCGCAAATTCGGGGCGCCGCTGGTCATCGAGGAAGCGCCGATCCCCACGGTCGGTCCCGGACAAATCCTGGTGAAGATCGCCGCCACCGGCGTCTGTCACACCGACCTGCACGCGGCCGAGGGCGACTGGCCGGTGAAGCCGAACCCGCCCTTCATTCCTGGCCATGAGGGCGTCGGCCACGTCGCCGCGGTCGGGTCGGGCGTCACCCACGTCAAAGAGGGCGACCGGGTCGGCGTGCCTTGGCTCTACACCGCCTGCGGCCACTGCGTGCATTGCCTGGGGGGCTGGGAGACCCTGTGCGAGAGCCAGCAGAACACCGGCTATTCGGTCAACGGCAGCTTCGCCGAATACGTCCTCGCCGACCCCAACTATGTCGGCCACCTGCCGGACAATGTCGGCTTTATCGACATCGCGCCGATCCTGTGCGCGGGCGTTACCGTCTACAAGGGACTGAAGGCGACCGAGGCCAAGCCGGGCGAGTGGGTCGTGGTCTCCGGCATCGGCGGCCTGGGTCACATGGCCGTGCAGTACGCCAAGGCGATGGGGCTCAACGTGGCGGCGGTCGACATCGACGACCGCAAGCTCGATCTGGCGACACGCCTTGGCGCGGCCGTGACCGTCAACGCCCGAGAGCAGGATCCCGCCGCCGCGATCAAGGCGGCGATCGGCGGCGCGCAGGGCGTCCTCGTCACCGCCGTCTCGCCCAAGGCCTTCCAGCAGGCGCTCGGCATGGTCCGGCGCGGCGGCACGGTGGCCCTCAATGGCCTGCCGCCCGGCGATTTTCCGCTGTCGATCTTCGACACCGTGCTCAACGGCGTCACCGTCCGCGGCTCGATCGTCGGCACCCGGCTCGACCTGATGGAGGCGCTGGCCTTCGCCGGCGAGGGCAAGGTTCACGCGACTGTCCACACCGAACCGCTCGAGAAGATCAACGACGTCTTCGCGCGCATGCACCACGGCGACATCGAGGGCCGCATCGTCCTCGACCTCGCCTAATCCCCCCCGCGACGAACCGCGAGCAAACCATGTTCGACAGTCCTACCTTGCCGGCCACACGGCGCCGCTTCGTCCAGGGCCTGGCGGTCAGCGGGGCGGTGGCCGGAGTTTCGCCGGCGCTGCTGGCGGGCCCCGCCGCCGCCGCGACCGCCGAATTGCGCGGGACCGAATTCGATCTCGAGATCGCCGAACTGCCGGTCAACTTCACCGGCAAGCGTCGGATCGCCACGGCGGTGAACGGCGCCGTGCCCGCCCCCGTGCTGCGATTGCGCGAGGGCGACACCGTCACCCTGCGCGTCCGCAACCGCCTCAAGGAGATGTCCAGCATCCACTGGCACGGGGTCATCCTGCCCGCCGAGATGGACGGCGTACCAGGCATCAGCTTTCCCGGGATCGCGCCCGGCGAGACCTTCACCTATCGCTTCGAGCTGCGTCAGGCGGGCACCTACTGGTATCACGCGCACACCTTGGCCGAGCAAACCGGGTTTTATGGCGCGATCATCGTCGAGCCGCGCGCGCCGACCGGACCTGCGCCCGATCGGGACTACGCCATCCTGCTGAGCGACTGGTCGGACGAACCGCCGCTGCAGATCTTCACGAACCTCAAGAAGCTGAGCAGCTACTACAATTTCGCGCAGCCGACCGCCGGAGACTTCCTCAAGGATGTGGGCAAGCTGGGGTTCGGCGAGGCCCTCGCGCGGCGGCGGATGTGGAACCGGTCGCGGATGAACCCGACCGACTACAGCGACGTTTCCGCCGCCACCTACACCTACCTGATGAACGGAACGCCGCCGGCCGGGAATTGGACGGCGATCGCCGCCCCCGGCGAGCGAGTTCGCCTCCGGTTCGTGGGGGCGGGGACGGCGACCTTCTTCGACGTGCGCCTTCCTGGGGTCCCGCTGACCGTCGTCTCGACCGATGGCCAGCCGGTGGAGCCGGTGACGGTCGAGGAGTTCCGGATCGGACCGGGCGAAACCTACGATGTCGAGTTCGTCATGCCCGAGGGCGCCCGAACGATCTTCGCCCAATCGATCGACCGGACGGGTTTCGCCCGCGGCGTCATCGCCCCAGCGCCCGGCATGACGGCGCCGACGCCGGCGCTCGATGCGCGGACCTGGCTCGATCCGGTCGACATGATGGGCGCCATGGCCGCCATGGGCGGCGAACACGCCGGCCACGGCATGGCGGACACGCCCCCGAAGGCGCGTCACGCGCGCACCGAGTACGGCGCCAACACCGACATGCGCGTCGACTATCCGCGCACCAATCTCGACGATCCCGGCGCGGGCCTGCGCGAGCGGTCCTGGCGGGTGCTGACCCTGGCCGACCTTCGCACGCCCGGCGGCGATCCGGATCCTCGCGAGCCGGAGCGTGAGATCGAGTTGCACCTCACCGGCAACATGGAGCGCTTCATCTGGACGCTGGACGGGATCAAGCTGAACGATTCCCGTCCGCTCCACTTCAAGCCGAACGCGCGGCTGCGCATCGTTCTCGTCAACGACACGATGATGGCCCACCCGATGCACCTCCACGGCATGTGGAGCGATGTCGAAGGCCCGGACGGCGCGTTCCAGGTCCGCAAGCATACCGTGGTGGTCCAGCCCGCCCAGCGGATCAGCTTTCGCGTCACCGCCGACGCCATGGGGCGATGGGCCTTCCACTGTCATCTGCTCTACCACATGGCGGCCGGCATGTTCCGGGAGGTGGTCGTCGCATGACCCGTCTGGCCCTCTCGCGAGCGTCTCTGCTCGCCTTGGCTCTGAGCGTTTCGGCCGTGGCCGCGCCCGCAATCGCCCAGGACGCCCCCCATCAGCACGCCGCGCCACCGCCGCCGAGCCCGGCCCCAACGGCCTCCCCCGCGGCGCCTGCGGATCACGCGGGCATGGATATGTCCGGCATGGATATGTCCGGCGCGGGGACGCCCGCCGGCGGCATGACCATGGACATGGGACGGATGCAGGGCGGCAAGGCTCCGCCGGACGCCCGCAACTCCGACGACTATGCGGACGGCTATCGCAATTCGACGCTGCCGGGCTACGAGATGGCCGACAAGCTGTCGATCCCCAAGGTTCTCGTTGACGAACTGGAGTTCGCCAGCGGCAACGAGGGGCAGGGCGTCGGCTGGACCGTCCTCGTCACCCAGGGCCAGGACGACAGCAAGCTCTGGCTGCGCAGCCAGGGCCTCAAGAACTCCAAGGATCGCCTCGATCCGGAGAGCAGCGTCGAGGCGCTGTGGTGGCGCAGCAAGAGCCCGTTCTGGGGCACGTTGCTGGGCGTTCGTCAGGATCTCGGCAAGGGGGCGACCACTTGGCTCGCCGCCGGCGTCGAGGGCCTGGCGCCCTACTGGTTCGATGTCCAGCTGACCGGCTACGTCGGCGACGACGGCCGCCTCGGCGCCCGCGCCAAGGGCGCCTACGAGGTCCGCTTCACCAATCGCCTCATCCTGACCCCGCAGGTCGAAACCAACCTCTATTCCAAGCGCTCGACCGACCGTGAGCTCGGCGGCGGCTTCAGCAACGTCGAGCTGAGCGCTCGGCTGCGCTACGAGGTCTCGCGGAAATTCGCGCCCTATGTCGGCTTCGTCTGGGAGCGGGCGCTGGACGACACCGCCGACTTCCGACGTGCCGATCGCCAGCGCCCGGCCGAGCATCGGGTGGTTGTCGGCTTGCGATCATGGTGGTGAGGCGCTGCGCGGCGCCTTGGCGACCGGAAGACGGCCTGACGTGTTCTGCGGCGGACGATAGCCCTGGCCGGAGCCAGACGGCTGCGTCGATCCTGTTGCTTCTCGCGGTCGCGGCGGCGTCTGCGGGCCAGACCGCCGTCCTCGCCTTTCTCCCGACCCTCGTCGACGGAGGCCAGGCCGACTTGGCGCTGCGCATCCACGATGTCCATGTCGCTAGTTTGACGGCGGCCCACCCGCTGGCGGCGCTCGTCTTCGCGCCGCTCTGGGGATGGCTCGCCGACCGCATCGACTACCGGATCATTCTGCGCACGGCCCTGGTCGTCCTCGCGCTGGCGACCGCGCCGGTCGGGGCGGTCCCGCTCCCCATGCTGTATGGACTTCGCTTGCTGGCTGGGCTGTCCGCGGCCGCCATCATCCCGCTGGCGCTGCTGTCAACGAACTTCGCACCCGGTGGCCGGGACGAGCAGGCGAGGCGTTTCACCTGGCTGACGGCCTTCATGTTTCTTGGCGACCTGTTCGGCCCCCTGCTCGCCGAAGCGTCCGCGTCGCTCTTTCCCCGCACGCCGCTGTTGGTGCTCGCGCTCGTCATCGCCGTGCTGGCGCTGGCGCTGACGACCGGCATTGTGCGCTTGCCGGCCCGCTGTGCCGCCCGTCCCGAGGGACGTCGCCTGCAAGCCCCGCCGCGCGTCGTCACGCTTGTCCTCCTGCTTGTCACCATCGTCGGCGGCGGCGGACTCGCCGCCATGCATGTCAGCCTGCTCGTGACCCGCTCCGAGGGCGCGCTGAGCCGCGAGGCGATCGCCGGGATGCTCAGTCTCTGCGGGCTGGCGATGTTGGCGGCTCAGCTTTTCCACACCCGCGTCACCTGGCTGGTGACCGCGCCTCGACGCCTGGCCTGCCTCACGCTCGCGCTTCTAGCCCTGTCGCTGTTTCTCTTTCGGTTTGGAACGACCGTGGTCGAAATGGCCGGTCTCATCGCCGTCGCCGGCTGGAGCTCAGCCAGTCTTCGGCTGGTCACGAGCTTCTGGATCAGCGGCCCCATGCGGCCCTCTGGAGTCATGCTTGGGCTGCAGCATACAGCCGCGAGCCTCGGCCAGGCGCTGGCGCCCATGTCGCTCGCCGTCGTGTCACCCCATCGGCAAGCGGCCGTCGTCGAAGCGATCGGCTGGCTGTCGCTCGGTCTGCTCGCGCTTCTGCCGGCGATATGGCGCCGGACGTCGACACCGGTCCATCCAGCCGGGGAAAGGGCGTGACAGCGCCGCCACGTCCGAGAGCCGCGTCCGCCACGCGCCCAGCTTCACGCCAAGGAGTCCGCCCATGAAAATCCGCCTCGCCGCCGTTCTGCTGTTGCTCGCCTTGCCCAGCGCCGCGCTGGCGGCTGGCGACATCCTGCTCTATCGCGACCCTGGATGTGGTTGCTGCGAGGCCTGGGCCCAGGCCGTCCGTGCGAAACTGGACAGAAAGGTCATCGTCAGGGATCAGGTCGCCCGCGTGCGCCTGCAGCGCCAATCCGGCCTGCCGCCGGCGCTTTCCTCCTGCCACACCGCGATCATCGACGGTTTCGTTATCGAAGGTCATGTGCCGGTCGCCGAGGTGAAGCGTCTCCTGGCCGCCCGGCCGGCTGGCGTGAAGGGGCTCGCCGTCGGCGGCATGCCGATCGGCTCGGAGGGCATGGCGGCGCCGAGCGGGGCGCGGCAACACTACGATGTCGTGGCCTTCGGGCCGGCCGGCGCGCGGGTTTTCGCCCGCTACTGACCTCCAACGGTCAGGGCCATGGGCTGGCGTCGGGTCAATGCGCGTCGCGCGACATCCCCGACTGCCGACGCAAGGCTTCGAGCACCGCCCGGCCGATCACCGGCTTGGGGATCACCTGATCGAAGCCGGCCGCGCGCGCGCGTTGCTCGAGATCCTCGTCGTAGAAGCCGGAGATCAGGATGGCGCCGCCGCGCCAGCCCTGGCGCCGGAGATGATCCAGGAGCGTCAGGCCGTCGAAGTCGGGCATCCGGTAGTCGAGGATCACGCAATCGGCTTCCCTGGCGCGTGGGTCGGCCAAGAGGGCGCTGCCGGTGGTGTAGCCGCTCACCGCGTAGCCGCGGGCTCGAAGCAAGAGCAGCAGGCCGCGTCGCACGCCCGGATCATCGTCGGAGACCAGAACCGTATAGCGGCGATCGCGCGGCGAGGGACTGACCGATAACATCGCGCGATCAAAACACCCGGTTGAAGCCCGCCAAACCTCGCACGTCGGCCGTCTCCAGGTCGCTACGTAAACCTCGCAGTCACTTGGGTTTGCGGCCCATCCCGGCGGCGAAGGCGATCCTAAGCGCCTCGGACAGGTTGCGCACGTCCAGCTTGACCATCAGGCTAGCGCGGTGCACCTCCACGGTGCGCGACGAGCATCCAAGGTCATAGGCGATGGTCTTGTTGGGATAGCCCTGGGCCAAACCCTCCAGCACTTCGCGTTCCCGAGGCGTGAGGGCGGCGATGCGCACATGCGCGTCGGCGGCCTCGATCGCGCGGATGTCGGCGTCGGCGATGCGCGCGAACGCCCGCTCGACCGCGCGCAACAGCGCGGCCTTTTCGAAGGGCTTTTCCAGGAAGTCGACGGCGCCGGCCTTCATGGCCTGCACGGCGACCGACACGTCGCCATGACCCGTCAGCACGATCACCGGCATGTGGATGCCGCGCTCGGCCATGGCTGTCTGCACCTCAAGGCCGTCCATCGCCGGCATGCGCACGTCGAGAATGACGCACCCCTGGGTCGTGGGCCGGGCCCGGGCCAGAAATTCGACACCCGAGGCGTAGGTCTCAACGCCAAGGCCGACCGCCTTCAACGCAAACCCGGCCGCGCGCCGGATGGCCTCTTCGTCGTCAACGAGGTGAATGACCCGCTTATCCGTCATAGTCCTCCTCCCCCGCCGCGTGGATCAAGGTGAAATGAAACCGGGCCCCGCCCAGCGCGGGCCGCTCCAACCAGATTCGCCCGCCGTGCGCTTCGATGATGGTCCGGCAGATCGAGAGCCCCAGACCCATGCCGTCGGCCTTGGTCGAGACGAACGCCGTGAAGAGCTGCTCGCCGATGTCCTCGGCGATGCCCGGCCCGCTATCCTCGACGGTGACCTCGATTAGGCCGTCGTCACGCAGGCTCGTCGCGATCCTGAGGTCGCGGATCGGCGAGTCCGCCATCGCCTCGATGGCGTTGCGCATCAGGTTGACCAGGACCTGTTGGATCTGCACCCGATCGACGAGGACGGGCGTGGCCGCCGGATCGAAGTCGAAGAAGCTGCGCACCCCCCGCTCGCGCGCGCCGACGAGCGCCAGCTGGCTAGCGTCGCCGACCACATGCGCCAGGTCGTGCAGGCTTTTCTCGACCTCGCCGCGCGCCACGAAGTCGCGCAGCCGGCGCACGATATGGCCGGCGCGCAGGGTCTCCTGCGCGGCCTCGTCCATCACCGAGCGCAAAGTGGCGAAGGGCTCGCCGGGTTCGGCCTCCAGCATGTCGCGGATGGTCTCCAGATAGAGCGAGACCGCCGCGAGGGGCTGGTTGAGTTCATGCGCCAGGGTCGAGGCCATGGTGCCCATGGCGCTCAGGCGGGAGACATGGACCAGTTCGGCCTGAAGCTCCTTCAGCTTCAGTTCGTCCCGCTCCTTGGCGGTGAGATCGCGGATGAAGCCGGTGAACAGCCGCTGGCCGTCCTCGCCGGCCTCGCCGACCGAGAGCTCCATCGGGAAAGTCGACCCGTCGCGGCGTAGGCCTACCACGACGCGGCCGACGCCAATGATCCGGCGCTCGCGGGTCTGCAGGTAGTGGGCGATGTATTCATCGTGCCGGCCACGGTCCGGCTCCGGCATCAGGCACGCGACATTGCTCCCGATCAGCTCGGCCTCGCGATAGCCGAACAGGCGCTCGGCCGCCGCGCTGAACGAGGTGATGGCGCCGGCCTCGTCGATGATGATCATCGCGTCCGGCACCGTCGCCAGGATCGATTGCAAATGCTGCTCGCGCGTTTCGATGGAGGCGCGCACCGCGGCCTCGTCGGTGATGTCGCGGGCGATGCAGGCGAAGCCGCGATGCGCGCCCGCGTCGAACAGCGGCGTGACGGTCAGGCGGGCGAGGTATTCAGCGCCGTTTTCGCAGACCCGCCAGGCCTCGCGCTCCAGCACGCCGTCGCGCAAGGCCGCGGCGAGATCCGCCCGGGGACGCCCGGCGTGGATCTCATCGGGCGGATAGAAGACATCGTGCTGCTGGCCGACGACGTGATCGGCTGACCAGCATTCGATCCGTTCGCCGCCGATATTGTAGCTCAGGACCCGTCCCGAGGCGGCAAGCAGCGTCAGGACATAGCCGCCGGCCTGGCGCAGAAACAGCCGCGCAAGCTGCTCGACGGCGGCCACGCCCGCCTCGGGGCCTTGATCCTGGTCGCGCATGCCGCCGGCTCAGGCCAGATCCGCGGCGCGCAGGCGCGGCGATGCGGCGCGAGCGCGAGCTTGGCGACACCCCGCGGGGCCGGACCGGCAGGCCGCCCGACAACGCCGCGCGCCAGCCTTCAGCCCCCACGCGCGCGGGTCCGATAGTGCATCCATGGGTCACGGTCTCGCTTGTATCCGCGGGGTCCTATCGCGTTTACGCGCGGGCCGGCCGGTCCCCTCAGAATTTCAGCGCAAAGTGCGGCCGCGCCGTTGCTTGGCGCCCGCGCGGCTTGTCGAACGCCTCGCGGCCTGTTGCCCTCTCCAGCCGCGGGTCTGAGGAGAGTACGTATTGACCCCGGCACGATCTCAGACCCTACAAGGGCTGCTGGCGAAAGGAACGCGCGGATGAACGAGACCAAGCCCACGGCGCATGGCGCCCCGGCGGCCGACCAGGTGAAGGACCCGGTCTGCGGCATGAGCGTGGACCCGGCCAAGACCGCGCACCATGCCGAGCACGCCGGCAAGCCGCACCACTTCTGCAGCGCGGGCTGCCGGGCCAAATTCATCGCCGATCCCGACCGCTATCTCGGCGCGCCGGCCGCGTCGGCCGCGTCGGCCGCGCCCGAAGGCGTCATCTGGACCTGCCCCATGCATCCGGAGATCCGCCAGGACCATCCCGGAGCCTGTCCCATCTGCGGCATGGCGCTCGAACCGGCGACGGTGACCGCCGACGCCGGTCCCAGCCATGAGCTGATCGACATGACCCGCCGCTTCTGGGTCGGTCTGGCTCTCAGCATCCCGGTGCTGATCCTCGAGATGGGCGGCCATCTATTCCCCGCGTTGCATCACATCATCCCGATGCCGGTTTCGATATGGGTCCAGTTCGCCCTGGCTACCCCGGTGGTCCTATGGGCCGGTTGGCCGTTCTTCGAGCGTGGCTGGGCCTCGCTGAAGACCCGCAACCTCAACATGTTCACGCTGATCGCCATGGGGACGGGCGTGGCCTGGATCTATAGCGTCGTCGCCACGCTCGCGCCCCAGGTCTTCCCACCCGCGTTCCAGAACACCGACGGCGTGGTGGCGGTCTATTTCGAGGCCGCGGCGGTGATCACCGTGCTGGTGCTGCTGGGCCAGGTGCTTGAACTGCGGGCGCGCGAGCGCACATCGGGCGCGATCAAGGCGCTGCTCAATCTGGCGCCCAAGACCGCGCGCCGCATCGCGGCGGACGGGTCGGAGGCGGAGGTCAGCCTCGATCTGGTGACGGTCGGCGATCGTCTGCGCGTGCGGCCCGGCGAAAAGGTCCCGGTCGACGGGGTGGTCGAGGACGGCCGTTCCTCGCTGGACGAGTCGATGGTCACCGGCGAGTCCATGCCGGTCACGAAGGCCAAGGACGACAAGGTGATCGGCGGCACGCTCAACCAGACCGGCGCGCTGGTCATCGTCGCCGACAAGGTCGGTCGCGACACCATGCTCGCCCGCATCGTCCAGATGGTCGCCGAGGCCCAGCGTTCGCGCGCGCCGATCCAGCGCATGGCCGACCAGGTCTCCGGCTGGTTCGTCCCGGTCGTCATCGGCGTGGCGGTCCTGGCCTTCATCGCCTGGAGCGTCTGGGGGCCCGAGCCGCGCTTCGCCTACGGACTCGTGGCCGCCGTCGCCGTCCTGATCATCGCCTGTCCCTGCGCGCTGGGGCTCGCCACGCCGATGTCGATCATGGTCGGCGTCGGCCGGGGCGCGGGCGTCGGCGTCCTGATCAAGAACGCCGAAGCGCTCGAGCATATGGAGAAGGTCGACACGCTGGTCGTCGACAAGACCGGCACGCTGACGGAGGGCCGCCCGGCGGTCACGCAGGTCGTGCCCGCGGCGGGGTTTGACGAGGTCGAACTGCTGCGGCTGGCCGCGTCCGTCGAACGGGCGTCCGAACATCCGCTGGCGCTGGCCATCGTCGAAGCGGCCAAGGCGCGCGGCGTCGCGGTCGCCGAGGTCAGCGATTTCGATTCCCCGACCGGGCGCGGCGCGCTGGGAACCGTCGAGGGCCGCCGCATCGTGCTCGGCAACGCCCGGTTCCTAGCCGACGAGGGCGTCGCGACCGAGGCCCTGGCGGAGCAGGCCGACGCCCTTCGCCGCGACGGGGCCACGGCGATCTTCATCGGCGTCGACGGCCGGGTCGGCGGCGCCTTCGCCATCGCCGACCCCGTCAAGGCGACCACGCCCGAAGCCTTGGCCGCCCTCAAGGCCGAAGGCATCCGGGTGGTGATGCTGACGGGCGACAACCGCACCACGGCCGAGGCGGTCGCGCGGCGTCTGGGCATCGAGGAAGTGGAAGCCGAGGTCCTGCCCGACCAGAAGAGCGCCGTCGTCGCGCGTCTCAAGCGCGAGGGGCGCGTGGTCGCCATGGCCGGAGACGGCGTCAACGACGCGCCGGCCCTCGCCGCGGCCGATGTCGGCATCGCCATGGGCTCGGGGACCGATGTGGCGATCGAGAGCGCGGGCGTCACCCTCCTCAAGGGCGACCTCAACGGCATCGTCAAGGCGCGGCGGCTGAGCCAGGCGACCATGTCCAACATCCGCCAGAACCTGGTCTTCGCCTTCATCTACAACGTCGCGGGCGTGCCCGTGGCGGCCGGCGTGCTCTATCCGCTGTTTGGCATCCTGCTCTCGCCGATCATCGCGGCCGCGGCGATGGCGCTGTCCTCGGTCAGCGTGGTCACCAACGCGCTGCGGCTCAATCGGCAGAAGATATGAGCATGCGCGCTCGTCCCGAAGCCGCCGCCCAAACCGCTCGCCGCCCCTAGGAGCCCGCCAATGCATTACAGCCGCGGAAATTATGAAGCGTTCGTCCGTCCCCGCAAGCCGGAGCGGGCCGACAGGGCGACGGCCTGGTTCGTCGGCGCGGGCCTCGCCGGCCTGGCGGGCGCGGCCTTCCTCATCAGGGACGGCGGCGTCGCGGGCGAGCGCATCACGCTTCTCGAGGAGTTGGAGCTTCCCGGCGGCGCCCTTGATGGCCTGGACGTGGCGGAAAAGGGGTTCGTCATCCGCGGCGGGCGCGAGATGGAGGCGCATTTCGAGTGCCTCTGGGATCTCTACCGCTCGATCCCCTCGCTCGAGATCGAAGACGCCAGCGTCCTCGACGAATTCTACCGGCTCAACAAGGACGATCCGAACGTCTCGCTGCAGCGGGTCACGCAGAGCCGCGGGCAGGATGTGCCCGACAAGGCGCTGCTGACGCTGAACGACAAGGCCCAACGAGAGCTCCTCTCCGTCTTCCTGGCGACCCGCGAAGAGATGGAGAACAAGCGGATCAACGAGGTGTTCGGCCCCGATTTCCTGAAGAGCAATTTCTGGCTGTTCTGGCGTACGATGTTCGCGTTCGAGGAGTGGCATTCGGCCCTGGAGATGAAACTCTATCTCCACCGCTTCATCCACCACATCGGCCAGCTCGCCGACTTCTCGTCGCTCAAGTTCAACCGGTACAATCAATACGAGTCGATGGTCCTGCCGCTGGTCAAGTGGCTGCAGGATCAGGGCGTCCGGTTCCGCTACGGCGTTCAGGTCACCGACATCGATTTCGCGATCGACGCCGAACGCAAGCAGGCGACGCGGATCGGCTGGATCGAGAAGGGCGCCGAGGGCGGCGTCGATCTTGGCCCCGACGATCTGGTGTTCATCACCATCGGGTCGCTGACCGAAAATTCCGACAGCGGCGACCATCAGACCCCGGCCAAGCTGAATCAAGGCCCGGCGCCCGCCTGGGACCTGTGGCGGCGCATCGCGGCCAAGGACCCGGCCTTCGGACGTCCCGACGTGTTCGGGGCCCATATTGCGCAGACCAAATGGGCGTCGGCGACCATCACCACGCTCGACGCGCGTATTCCGCAGTACATCCGCAAGATCGCCAAGCGCGATCCGTTCAGCGGCAAGGTGGTCACCGCCGGCATCGTCACGGCCAAGGATTCGAGCTGGCTGCTGAGTTGGACGGTCAGCCGCCAGCCCCATTTCAAGAAGCAGCCGAAGGACCAGCTCGTGGCCTGGTTCTACGCCCTGTTCGTCGATCGGCCCGGCGACTATGTGAAAAAGCCGATGCAGGCCTGCACTGGCGAGGAGATCACCCAGGAATGGCTCTATCACCTCGGCGTCCCGGTCGAGGATATCGCCGATCTCGCGGCGAGCGGCGCCAGGACCGTGCCGGTGATGATGCCCTATATCACCGCCTTCTTCATGCCCCGCCAGGCCGGAGACCGGCCGGACGTGGTCCCGGCGGGGGCCGTTAATTTCGCCTTCATCGGCCAGTTCGCCGAGTCCAAGCAGCGCGACTGCATCTTCACCACGGAGTATTCGGTCCGCACGCCGATGGAGGCGGTCTACACGCTGCTCGATGTCGAGCGCGGCGTGCCCGAAGTGTTCAACTCGACCTATGACATTCGCACTCTGCTGGCCGCCGTCGCGCCGCTGCGGGATGGCGAGGGCATCGAGATCCCCGGCCCCGCCATCCTGCGCAAGCTGCTGCTGAAGACGCTGGAAGGCACCGAGATCGCCAAGCTGGTCGAGCGGTTTCATCTGATCGCGGACTAGCGATCGCCGGGGCGGCCGCCGCGGCGAGCGTCTAGGCTCGCGGCGGCCGTCCCATCCCCGCCGCGAAGGCGATCCGCAGGGTCTGGGCCAAGGTCTGGACGCCGAGCTTGCGTACCAGGCTCGCGCGACAGACCTCGACCGTGCGCGAGGAGATCCCGAGATCATAGGCGATGGCCTTGTTCGCGCGCCCCTGGGCGAGACCTTCGAGGACATCCCGCTCGCGCGGCGACAGGGCCTCGACGCGGCCCTGCGCCTCGGCTTCCTCGGCCGCCCGGCCATCGGCCCGGTCGATGCGCGCGAAGCCGCGATGGAGCGCTTCGAGCAGCATGGCCTTTTCAACAGGCTTGGCCAGGAAGTCGACGGCCCCGGCCCGCATCGCCCGGACCGCCAGGGCGACATCGCCATTGCCGGTCAGCACGACGACCGGCATGTCGACGCCGATATCGGCCAGGGCGACCTGAACCTCAAGCCCGCCCAGGCCCGGCATCTGCATGTCCAGGATGACGCAGCCGATCTTGGCCTGCGTCGCGACGGCCACAAACGCCGTCCCCGACGGATAGGTCTCGACGCTGAAGCCCGTGGCGCGGAGCATGAAGCCGACCGACCGCTGGATCGTCTCCTCGTCGTCGACGATATGAACGACACGCTTGTCCCCCATGGGCCTCCTCAGGCGAACTGAGCGGGCGCCAGGCTGCAGCGGCGAATGCGGCGCCGCTTCGCGGACGCCTTGTGCGGGTTGGACCGGGGTCCAGGGTCAAGAGGCTTCGCCGTTCGCCTCCCGGCGGCTGGCCGAGGATTGGCGAACGCCGTTCACAGCAGGGCGCGCACGGCCTGGGCGATCGCCGGCGTCATGTCGATGGCGTTCGACGCATGGGCGACCGTGTTGGTGCTGACGATGCGCGCGACGTGTTCGCCCAGGACCTGGGCGGCGTCGCCGGCGAACAGCGCATGCACCACGACGCAGTCCGGCGGCGCAAAACCCAGGGCCTTGAGCTGGCGGGCCGCGACGGCGAGCGTGCGGCCCGACGAGGCGATGTCGTCGACGAGCACGGCTTGGCGGCCCAGGAAGGCGCCGGCGTTGGGGATCGAGATGTCGACCTCACGATCCCCGGACCGCTGCTTTTGGCAGACCAGGAACGGCGCGTCGGCGCCGGCCGCCACCTGCGCCACCCACTGCTCGCTCTCCAGATCGGGCCCGACGATCACCGGTCGGGCGACGTTCCGCCTGATCCACGACGCCATGAGCGGCGCGGCGTGAACGAGCTGGCTGGGGATTCGGTAGATCTCCGCCAGGGCGTGATGGCGGTGCAGGTGGGGATCGACGGTCACCAGCCAGTCGAGGTGGCGCGAGAGCACCGCCGCGAAAATACGCGACGTGACCGCCTCGCCCGGATGGAAACGGGTGTCCTGGCGCATGTAGGCCAGATAGGGCGCGATCAGGCCCACCCCGCGCGCGCCAAGCTCGCGCAGCGTGTCCGCCGCGAAGAGCAGCGGCGGCAATTTCGCGTCCGGACGCTCGAGGCCGCAGACCAGGATGACATCGCGCTCGGTGACGTCGCTGTCGATCCGAAGGTAGGTCTCGCCATCTGGAAACTGGCGCTGCAGCAGGACCCCTGCCTCCGCGCCGAGCGCTGGGCCAAGGGCTTGGGCCAGGCGCTCGCCGCCGTCCAAGGCGAAGACGATCGGCGGCGTCATGGCGCCGCGATCGCGAAGATCGCCCCGTCGCTCAAGGCGAAGGCGGCCGCATAGTCCAGTTCGCCGGGGCTCTCGGCGTGAAGGGTGCACAAGGGCGACCCCGCGACGATCGACTGGCCGAGCCGGGCGTGGACCGCCACCCCGGCCGCCTTGGCCATCGGCGCGCCCGCGAGCTTGGCGACGGTCGCGAGTTTGCGGTTGTCGATGCTGGCGATCCGGCCGCTGGAGGGCGCGGTCAGGTCTCGCTGGAAGCGGGCGACCGGCGGCGAGCGCATGCCGCCTTGGGCCTGGCAGATGCGCTTGAACTTGGCCCAGGCGCGGCCGCTCTCGAGGCTTTGCCGCGCGCGCGCGAGGCCAGCGCCAGGGGCCGCCACGCCCGCCAGCTCGAACAATCCCCCGGCCAGTTCACAGGCCCTATGGGCGAGATCCTCGACGCCGGGCTCGCCTTGAAGCACGGCCAGTATGTCCAGCGCCTCCAGCGCCGGCCCGATGCCGCGTCCGATCGGCTCAGCCCCAGGGCCATACATCACCCGCGTGCGCAGGCCGAAGGCGGCGGCCACCGAGGTGAGCGCCGCCTCGAGATCCCGCGCGGCCTCCAGGCTCCGCACCTTGGCGGTCGGTCCCACAGGAACGTCGATCACCAGGTGGGTCGCGCCGGCGGCGATCTTCTTGGACAGCACCGAGGCCACCAGCTGGCCGACCGCGTCGATGTCGAGCGCCCGCTCGACGCCAATGATCACGTCGTCGGCCGGGCTCAACCGAACCGCCCCGCCCCAGGCGATGCAGCCCCCCTCGCGCGCCACCACCCGGCGGATCGCGGCGATGTCGAGGTCGACGGGCGCCAGAACCTCCATGGTGTCGGCGGTGCCGGCCGGTGAGGTGATCGCGCGCGAGGAGGTCTTGGGCATGACCAGGCCTTCGGCCGCCATGATCGAGACGATGATCGGCGTGGTGCGGTTGCCCGGCAAGCCGCCGACGCTGTGCTTGTCGACGACGATCGGCCCAGGCCAGCTCAACTGCTCGCCGACCTCGACCATGGCCTTGGTCAGTCCGATCGTCTCGGCCTGATCGAGCGGCGCCGCCGAACAGGCGGTGACGAACGCCGAGAGGTGGACGTCGCTATAGCGATGCTCGGCGATATCCGCGACGATCGCCGAAAAGGCCGCCTGGCTCAGGCGCTCTCCATAGATCCGGCGGCGCACCGCCCGCAGCGAGGCCAACGGCGGAGCGTGGGCGACCTCCACGCGGTCGCCCGCCTTGACCCCGAGCCGGGCCCATGCGGTCTCGGAAAGGCCGATCTCGCCGGGGTCTGGCGTGTCGCCCGAGCTGTGCAACAAGGACACCACCGCCTCGCGGCCGCCGGCGCGCAGGACGACCTGGGCGCGCGACCCCAGGCCCTCGGACCGGCAGACCGGGCAGTCGTGCCGCATCACCGCGATCATGTCGCCGCCAGCCGCGGTGAGCCCCATGCGACGCGCGCGCAGCGTGGCCGACGCCGGCCTCGCGTCGGCCTGCTCGTGCCTTGGGACGCTCACGCCAGCCGCCCCCAGCTGCCGAGGGTCGGGACGGTGCAAGGCCAGCCGTGTTCCTCGCCGATGCGCTTGGCCAGGACCTGCGCGCCGGCCGGCTCGCCATGGGTGACATAGACATGCCGCGGCGCCGCCTGCATGGCGCCCAGCCACCGCATGAGCTCGTCGCTGTCGGCGTGGGCCGACAGCATGGTCAGGTTCGCCACCTCGGCGTGGACGGGGACGTGTTCGCCGTGGATCTTGATCGTCCGGGCCCCCGAGACGAGCGCAGCGCCGCGCGTGCCGGCCGCCTGGAAGCCGGAGAACAGGATGAGGTTGCGCTCATCCGGGGCGAACCGCTTGAGATGGTGCACGACGCGGCCACCGGTCGCCATGCCGCTGGCCGAGATGATCACCTTGGGGGTGGCGTCCGCGGTCAGCGCCTTGGATTCCTCGACTTCGCGCACATAGTGCGCGACGCCGCACGCGGCTTCGCATGCCGCGCGGCTCAGCCTGTGTTCGTCCATGAAATCACACATCAGCCCGCTGGCGTCGATCGCCATCGGGCTGTCCAGATAGATCGGCGCATCACGCAGCCGGCCGTCCGCGCGCAGACGGGACAGATGATAGAGCAGCGATTGGACGCGACCGACCGCGAAGGCGGGGATCACCACGGTTCCCCCGCGTCGGATGCACCGTTCGATATGGTCTCCCAGCGCCCGCGACGGATCCACGCGGTCATGGCGGCGGTCGCCATAGGTGGATTCGACGATGACGTAGTCGGCCCGCGCCGGCGGTTCGGGGTCCTTGATCACCGCGTCGTCATAGCGCCCGATATCGCCCGAGAAGAGAACCGACCGGCCCTTCCAGTCGATCTCGATCGACGCCGCGCCGAGGATGTGGCCGGCGCGATGGTAGCGCGTCCTGATCCCGTCGGCGAGCGAGCGCCATTCGCCAAACCCGATGGTCTCGAACAGCCGCAGGGCCAGGCGCGCGTCGGCCTCCGTGTAGAGCGGCAGCGCCGGATCGTGGCGCGAGAAGCCGTGGCGGTTGGCGAACTCCGCGTCCTTCTCCTGGATGCGCCCGCTGTCGGCGAGCAGCAGTTGGCAAAGGGCCGCCGTGGCCGGCGTGCTGAGGACGGTCCCATCCCATCCCAGGCGGGCCATGCGTGGCAGGGCGCCCGAATGGTCGAGATGGGCGTGGGTGAGCAGCACCTGCTCGACGTCGGCCACCTCGGGCGCAAGCGGCGCCCAGTTGAGGCGGCGCAGGTCCTTGGCCCCCTGGAACAGACCGGAATCGACCACGATCCGGGTCTGGCCGTCGTCCAGCAGGTAGCGCGAGCCCGTCACCGTGCCCGACGCGCCGAGGAAGGCCACGGCAAGGCCGCCGGCCGGCCGCTCGGCAAGGTCGATGCGCGCTTCGCGTTCAAGGGCGGCCGTTCCGAAATTGCCGTGGAGCCGTTGCTTCTTCCTGTTCCTGTGCATGGGCGGCTTGCCTCTGGTGATGATGCTCGCCGCGCAGCCTTTCAGGCTCGGTCGCCGCGGGCCAATACGCAAAGGCCGCAGACATCGCCGCCTGCCTCCGGGGACCCGCGGGCGCCGCCCCCACCCGCCGCTGCGGCCTCTACCTATACTTGGCGCCCGGGTCGCGGGCCTATGATAGGGCGTCAAGGCCTGAAGTGAGCGATCCATGGATGTTCAACACCAAAAGCTGCGTCGGCGCGGAACGATCGTCCTGGTCGGGTTCCTGCTGATCGCCGGCTTCTTCCTGACCACCGAGCACGCCGCGCATGTGCTCGGCGTCTTGCCCTATCTGCTCCTACTGGCCTGTCCGCTGATGCACCTGTTCATGCACCATGGCCATGGCGCCCATCAGCACGGGCGAGAGGACGCGCCCGGCCGCATCCCGGCGGACGCGCCGGCCAATCCCAACGAACCGGTCGAGAGGCAGCGGCGATGACCCATCCCGGTTACGGCTACGGCCTCTGGGGACTGGCTTTGGTCAACGCCGCCGTCTTCATCCTGTTCGCGTTCAGCTTCTTCAAGCCCGCGACCGGCCGCGACTGGCGCAGCTTCGGCGCGTTCAGCGCCTTTATCGTCGCCCTGTTCGCCGAGATGTACGGCTTCCCCCTGACCATCTTCCTGCTCTCGGGATGGCTGCAGTCGCGTTTTCCCAGTGTCGACTGGTGGAGCCACGACGCCGGCCACCTGCTGGAGATGATGTTCGGCTGGCGGGTCAATCCCCACTTCGGACCGTTCCATATCGCCAGCTTCGTGCTGATCGGGACCGGGTTCTGGCTGATCTCGGTCGGCTGGGTGGCGCTGCACGCCCGTCAGCGCCACCGGGAGCTGGCCACCACGGGGGTCTACGCCAGGGTGCGCCATCCCCAGTACGCCGGCTTCATCCTGGTGATGCTAGGCTTCCTGCTGCAGTGGCCCACGCTGTTGACGCTGGCGATGTTCCCCGTGCTGGTGGTGATGTACGTCCGCCTGGCCCGTCACGAGGAGCAGGCGGCGCTGGCGCAGTTCGGCGACGCCTATCGCGACTACAGGGCGCGGGTTCCCGCCTTCATCCCCCGCTGGCCGTTGCGTTGACCCCCGCCATCGCCGCGGGGGCGACCGGGCGATGCTCAGCGAAGGGGCGCGAGCATGGCGCTCATCTGGTCGATCTCCTGCTGCTGGCCCTTGATGATCGTGGCGCAAAGGCTGCGGATCTCAGGATCCTTCACCGGCGCGCGTCCGCACATCAGGATCGCGCCAGCGTGATGCGGGATCATCGAGCGCAGGAACTCGCGGTCGCCGACCAGCCACTGCTGGCGAATGGCCGCAAAGCACAAGACCCCGATGACAAGGCTGGACGCGACCAAGCCGCGGTTGAGGCCCTTGCGCGGATACATCATGCCCATGAGCACGAGTTCGAGCATGACCATCGGCGCGGTCATCAGGCCGGCCATGTAGGCCTGGTTGAAGCTTGGATGGATGTTCGCGGCCCTGTCGACCATGGCGTACATCAGGACATACATGGCCAGGAACGACAGCACGGTCATGGCGGCCAGGCGCAGGTAGGGCCTGTGGTGTTGATGGTCTTTGGGCGCGTGGTGCTCGGCCATGACTGTTTTCCGCTCCTGGAGCCCGGCGCAACCACGCGCCGGGGCGAGGTTTTCCAGCGGGTTGCGATGCTCCCACAACCGGCGAACGGCGCCCCCGTTCCGCCTCTGAAAATATTCACCGCGACCGCGCCAAAGGTCGAGGGATGGTCCAGGCCGCTGCGTATTGGACCAGATGGCGGCTTTCAGGCCCCGCCTCCAAGCCGTCGCCAGTCCGCGCGCGTCGCGGCAAATCGCATTCGGGGATTGTCCGGACATGACGAGGCCGTGTGACCGCGCTAAGCTCGCCCGATGCTAAGGCATGCGCTCGCTTTCCTGGCCGCCGTGGCCCTCGCGTTCAGTCCGCTGGCGGTCAACGCCGCGCGGGCTGATTGCGACATGGCCGGCATGGACGCGATGAGCATGATCGCCATGGCCCCCGCCGGCGACGACGTGGCCCAGGCCGAGCCCTGCTGCGATCACGGCAAGACCATGTCGGCCAAGGATTGCGCCAAGGCCTGCGCGATCAGTTGCGCCCTGTCCGTTGCGGCCCCCTGCCCGGGCTCGGAGACCCCGATCGCCGTCGGCTATCGCGTCGAGACCCGCTGGTCCAACACCAGCGGCCGCACCCACCGCCTCATCCCCGAAGATCCGCCCCCCCGAACGATCGCCTAGGACCGGCCCGAGGGCCGATCCCCGCCATCGCTGGTTTCACGCCCCGGTCCTGCCGGGCGCGCGTGATCGCCCGCGCTTTCGCCGGCTGGCTTTTCGATCTTCAAGGATGACCTTCATGTCTCCCCGCCTTCCCGCGCTGGCGCTCGTCTCCGGCCTAGCTTCCGCGACGACCGTCTCGGCCGCCACGCCACGCGCCTGCGGCTATTTGCGGGCCGCCCAACCGGCCTGCCTGGCTCGCTAGCTCGGCCGGGACGGGTGGGGCCGATCCCCTGTCTTCGCCCGTCCCGTCCGGCCCCGGCGAAGCGGCTGCAAACGCTTCGCCGGGGCGCTGGCCCCTCACGGCTTCCTCCAGGATTTTCGTCTCCATGCGTATTCTCCCCCTTCTGGCCGGGCTGAGCTTGGCGAGCGTCGCCCACGCCGCGCCCCTGACCTACGCCCAGAGCCTCGACGCGGCCGCGGCCAATGCGCCGGCGCTGCGCGCCGCGGCCCTGCAGGTCGAGGCCGCCAAGGCCTCGGCCAAGGCGGCCGGCGCCCTGCCCGATCCCAAGCTCGCCGTCGGCCTCGACAACTTCCCGGTCTCGGGGCCGCCGGCCGGCCGGTTCGGAACCGACGAGATGACCATGGGCAAGGTCGGCTTCAGCCAGGACATGCCCAGCGCCGCCAAGCGCCAGGCGCGGATCGGCCGGGCGCAGGCCGACATCGTCGCGGCCGGGGCCGAGGGCGCGGTCGAGGCCCGCCAGGTCCGGGTCGCCACGGCGCTGGCCTGGATCGAACTGCTCTACGCCCAGCGCAAGCTCGCCGCCCTGGACGGGGTGGTCGCCCAGCTGGCTCCCCTGTGGAGCGCCGCCCCGTCCGGCGTCGCGTCCGGACGCTCGCGGCCCGCCCAGGCGCTGGAGGCCGCGCAGATGCGCGCGGCCCTGGCGGATCGCCGCAGCGAGGCGGTCTCGGCCCTGGGAAGGGCCCGTGCGGCCCTGACCCGCTGGACCGGAGATCCCGACCCCGAGGCGCTCGGTCCGGCGCCCGACCTCGATCTCCCCCCCGCCAGTCTTCGGGCCGCGATCGACCGCCATCCCGCCGTGCTGGCCAAGGACGCCGCCGCCCGCCAAGCCCAGGCCGACGTCGCCCTGGCCAAGGCCGACAAGCAGCCCGACTGGAGCTGGGAAGTGGCCTACCAGCGCCGCGACCCGATGTTCGGCGACATGGTCTCGGCCGGGGTCAGCATCAGCCTGCCGCTGTGGGGCAAGAGCCGCCAGGATCCGATGATCGCCGCGCGCACCGCCAGCGCCGGCCGCGCCGACGCCCAGCGCGAGGACGCCCGCCGAGCGCTGAGCGCCCAGCTCGAGGCCGATCTGGCCGACCACGTCATGCATCACGAGCAATGGCTGCGGGCCCGCGACACGCTGCTGCCGCTGGCCAAGCAGCGGGCCCAGCTGGAGACCGCCGCCTATGGCTCCGGCGCGGCCGGTTTGCCCGACGTGCTGATCGCCTTCTCGAGCCTGGCCGAGGCCCAGCTCACCACCCTAGATCGCGAGGCCGCCGTCGCCATCGACGCCGCCCGCCTGACCCTCACCTACGGAAGCGACGATCAATGACCCCCTCCCCCTCGATGAAGGCCCTGCTCGGCGCCGGCGCCGCCCTGGTCGTGCTGGCCGGGGCCGGCGGCTATGGCCTGGCCCGCCTGACCGCCAAGCCGCCGATGCCGGCGACCTCGGCCGACAGCCGCAAGGTGCTCTACTGGTACGACCCGATGGTCCCGGCCCAGCACTTCGACAAGCCGGGCAAGTCGCCGTTCATGGACATGCCGCTGACGCCCAAATACGCCGGCGAGGCCGAAACCAGTGGTCCGGCGGCGGGGGTGCGGATCGACCCCTCGGCCGCCCAGAACCTCGGCTTCCGGCTGGCGACCGTGGAGGAAGGCGCGCTTTCCAGCGGCCTGACCGCCACCGGGATCGTCGACTTCAACCAGCGTGACGTCGCCGTCGTCCAGGCCCGCAGCGGCGGTTTCGTGCAGCGGGTTTATGGCCGCGCGCCGGGCGACGTGATCGCCGCCGGCGCGCCGCTGGCCGACCTGTTGGTTCCCGAATGGGGCGGCGCCCAGGCCGAATATCTGGCGGTCCGGCGCACCGGAGACGCGGCCCTGAGCGCCGCCGCCCGCCAGCGCCTGCGCCTCTTGGGCATGCCCGACGGCGTGGTCGCCGGTCTCGACCGAGACGGGCGGCCGCGCACGACGATCACCGTCACCGCGCCGCTCGGCGGGGTCGTTTCCAAGCTCGACGTGCGCGCCGGCATGACCGTGGGCGCGGGCCAGACCCTGGCCGAGATCAACGGCCTCTCGAGGGTCTGGGTCACGGCCGCCGTGCCCGAGGCGCAGGCCGGGCAGCTGCGTCCGGGCCAGGGCGTTGGCGTCACCCTGGCGGCCTATCCGGGCGAGACCCTGCGCGGGACGGTCCAGGCCGTGCTCCCGCAGGCCCAGGGCGACAGCCGCACCTTGCAGGCGCGGATCGAACTGGCCAACCGCGACGGCCGCCTCAAGCCTGGCCTGTTCGCCACCATCGCCTTCGACGCGGCGACGCGGACCGCCCTGCTGATCCCGTCCGAGGCGGTGATCCGCACCGGGGCGCGCGACGTGGTGATGCTGGCCGCCGACGGCGGCCGCTACCAGGCCGTCGAGGTCCGGACCGGGCGCGAAGCCGGAGGCCGGACGGAGATCCTGGCCGGCCTGTCTTCCGGCCAGAAGGTCATCGCCTCGGGCCAGTTCCTGGTCGATTCCGAGGCCAGCCTGGCGGGCCTGCAGGTCCGGCCGCTTCCGGCCTTGGGCCCTCAAACACCCCCAGGCGACACGCCCATGGCCAAGCCGATGGCCCCGGCCAAGCCGGCCCTGGCCGAAACCACCGGCCGCGTCGAGCAGGTGACCCCGGACGGCGTCACCCTCTCGCACGGCCCCGTGCCGGCCATCGGCTGGCCGGCCATGACCATGACCTTCCGCGCCGACCCGAGGCTGCTGAAGGGCGTGAAGGCCGGCGACCAGGTCCGCTTCGCCTTCGACCCGCCGCCGGCCGACCCGATCATCCGGCGCATCGCCAAGATCGGCGGTGGCGCATGATCGCCGCCCTGATCCGCTGGTCGGTCGCCAACCGCTTCTTCGTGCTGCTGGGCGCCCTGGCGCTGATCGTGGCCGGCGGCCTGGCCGTCCGCTCGACCTCGATCGACGCTTTGCCGGACCTCTCCGACACCCAGGTGATCATCCGCACCAGCTATCCGGGCCAGGCCCCGCAACTGGTCGAGAACCAGGTGACCTATCCCCTGGCCACCACGATGCTGTCGGTGCCGGGGGCCAAGACCGTGCGCGGCTACTCGTTCTTCGGCGACAGCTTCGTCTACGTGATCTTCGACGACAAAACCGACCTCTACTGGGCCCGCTCGCGGGTGCTGGAATATCTCAACCAGGTCCAGGCCCGCCTGCCCGAAAGCGCCCGCCCGGCCCTTGGCCCCGACGCCACCGGCGTCGGCTGGGTCTATGAGTACGCCCTGGTCGACCGAACCGGCGGCCACGACCTCAGCCAACTGCGATCCCTGCAGGACTGGTTCCTGCGCTATGAGCTGAAGACCCTGCCGGGCGTGGCCGAGGTCTCGGCGATCGGCGGCATGGTGCGTCAGTACCAGGTCGTGCTCGACCCGCAGAAGCTGGCCAGCTTCGGGGTCACGCACCAACAGGTCGTCGCCGCCCTGAAAGGCGCCAACGCCGAGACCGGCGGTTCGGTGCTGGAGCAGGGCGAAGCCGAATACATGGTCCGCGCCACCGGCTATCTGAAGACGATCGAGGACTTCCAGGCCGTGCCGCTGAGGACGGCGGCCGGCGGCGTCCCCGTGCGCCTCGGCGATGTGGCCATGATCCAGGTCGGCCCGGAGATGCGGCGCGGCATCGCCGAACTCAATGGCCAGGGCGAGGTGGCCGGCGGCGTGGTGATCCTCCGTTCCGGCGAAAACGCCCGCACGACGATCGCGGCGGTTAAGGCCAAGCTGGCCGAGCTGAAGAAGAGCCTGCCCCCGGGCGTCGAGGTGGTCACGACCTATGACCGCTCGGGCCTGATCGATCGCGCCGTCCACAACCTGACCGGCAAGCTCCTGGAGGAGTTCCTGGTCGTCGCCCTGGTCTGCGCGCTCTTCCTGGGCCATCTGCGCTCGGCGCTGGTGGCGATCATCTCCCTGCCCCTTGGGGTCCTGGCCGCCTTCCTGGTCATGAAGAGCCAGGGCGTCGACGCCAACATCATGTCGCTGGGCGGCATCGCCATCGCCATCGGGGCCATGGTCGACGCCGCCGTGGTGATGATCGAGAACGCCCATAAGAAGCTGGAGCGCTGGGCGCACGATCATCCGGGCGAGACCCTCACAGGCGAGACGCGCTGGACGGTGATCACCGAGGCGGCCGCCGAGGTGGGGCCAGCCTTGTTCTTTAGCCTGCTGATCATCACGCTGTCGTTCATCCCGGTCTTCACGCTGCAGGCGCAGGAAGGACGTCTCTTCCGTCCGCTGGCCTTCACCAAGACCTACGCCATGGCGGCGGCGGCCATCCTGTCAGTGACCCTGATCCCGGTGCTGATGGGCTACCTGATCCGCGGGCGTATCCCCGACGAGGGGTCCAACCCGATCAACCGCGTGCTGACGGCGGCCTACCGTCCGCTGCTGGACCGCGTCATGCGCCGCCCCAGGACCACCCTGCTGGTCGCCCTGCTGGCCTTCGCCACCACGGCCTGGCCGCTCGCCCACCTCGGGGCTGAGTTCATGCCCAACATGGACGAGGGCGACCTGCTCTACATGCCTTCGGCTCTGCCAGGCCTATCGGCGGCCAAGGCGGGTCAACTGCTCCAGCAGACCGACAGGATGATCAAGACCGTGCCTGAGGTTGACAGCGTGTTCGGCAAGGCCGGCCGGGCCGAGAGCGCCACCGATCCGGCGCCGCTGGAGATGTTCGAGACCACCATCCGTTTCAAGCCGCGCAACCAATGGCGGCCGGGCATGACCCCCGACAAGCTGGTGGCCGAACTCGACCAGCGCGTCCGTGTTCCGGGCCTGACCAATGTCTGGGTTCCGCCGATCCGCAACCGCATCGACATGCTGGCCACCGGCATCAAGAGCCCGATCGGGGTCAAGGTCTCGGGGGCAAACCTCGCCGAACTGGACCGCATCGCCCGCGAGGTCGAGGGCGTAGCCAAGGGCGTGCCCGGCGTCAGCTCGGCCCTGGCCGAGCGTCTGACCGGCGGGCGCTATGTCGATGTCCGCATCGACCGGGTCGCCGCCGCGCGGTTCGGGCTCAACATCGACGACGTCCAGTCCATCGTCTCCGGGGCCATCGGCGGTGAGACCATCGGCCAGACTGTCGAAGGCCTGGCGCGCTATCCGATCAGCGTCCGTTATCCGCGCGAGCTGCGGGGCAGCCTGGAAGGCCTGCGGGCCCTTCCGATCCTGACCCCGGGCGGCGCGCAGATCACCCTGGGAACGGTGGCCGAAGTCCAGATCGCCGACGGCCCGCCGATGCTCAAGAGCGAGAACGGCCGGCCGACCACCTGGGTCTATGTCGATGTGCGGGGCCGCGATCTGGCCTCGGTCGTCGGCGACCTGCACCAGGCGGTCGACCAGAAAGTCAGGCTGTCGCCCGGCGTCAGCCTCTCCTATTCGGGCCAGTTCGAATATCTGCAGCGAGCCGCCGACCGGCTGAAGATCGTCGTGCCGGCCACCCTGCTGATCATCTTCGTCCTGCTCTACGTGATCTTCCGCCGCTTCGACGAGGCGGGGCTGATCATGGCCACCCTGCCGTTCGCCCTGACCGGCGGGATCTGGACGCTCTACCTGGCGGGCTTCCACCAGTCGGTGGCCACCGGCGTCGGCTTCATCGCCCTGGCCGGGGTCTCGGCCGAATTCGGGGTGGTGATGCTGATCTATCTCAAGCACGCCATGGACGCCCTGGGCCCGAACCCGACGCCAGATCAGGTCGAGGCGGCCGTGCGCGAAGGCGCCCTGCTGCGGGTGCGGCCCAAGGCCATGACCGTGGCGGTGATCCTGGCGGGCCTGGCCCCCATTCTCTGGGGTCACGGGGCCGGCTCCGAGGTGATGAGCCGCATCGCCGCGCCGATGATCGGCGGCATGCTCACCGCGCCCCTGCTGTCGATGTTCGTGATCCCGGCCGGCTATCTGCTGCTGTGCCGCCGGCAGACCCGAACTTCCCAATCCGCTTCAACCTCAGCCTAAGGAGATACGCTGATGAAGACCCTATCTCTGATCCTCGCCGCCCTGGTGGCGACGACCAGCCTGGCCGCCTGCGGCCGCAAGACCGAGGCGCCGGCGGCCCCCGCCGCGCCAGCGCCCGCCGCCGCCACCGCACCGGCGGCGAGCAACGACATGGCCGGCATGGACATGGCCCCCGCCGACAAGATGGCCAAGGGCGTTGGCGTGGTGACCGCGATCGACAAGACCAGCGGCACGATCACCCTCGATCACGAGGCCATTCCCGACGCCGGCTGGCCGGCCATGACCATGGGCTTCAAGATCGCCCCGGCCCTGCTGGACGGGATGTCGGTCGGCGACAAGGTCGCCTTCGACCTGAAGCTCCGTGACGGCGCAGGCGAAGTCACCTCGATCCACAGACAATAGTCGCCAGTGGGGTTGGCGCGGACAGGGGATCGCGCCAACCCGACAAGCTGCGAAACTCCAGTTTTCGCTATCGGCTAGGCCGCGCTTCAGCCCACCATTTCGCCCTTTGCGCTCAGCGTTTGGATGAGCGGGCAGCCTGGATCTCGTCCCGCGTCGCAAGCTCTCACCGACGCGGCCAGAACCTGCTCCATCCGCTGAAGGTCGGCGATCCGGGAACGGACATCGTCAAGATGCGCCGCGGTCAGGTCGCGCACCTCGGCGCACGCGGCCTGTTCGTTGGCGGCAAGGTTCAGCAAGGCGCGGACCTCATCCAACTTAAACCCCAGCTCCCTCGCCCTGCGCACAAAACTCAGTCGCCCCACGTCTTGGGCGCTATAGCTCCGGTAGCGCCCGCGCCGCGGAGGGGCGGAAATCAGGCCGATCCGCTCGTAATAGCGGATCGTCTCGATGTTGCAGCCGGTTCGGCGAGAGAGTTCGCCGATCTGGATCGCGTGATTGGTCATGGCGCCCTCGATTAGCGCTTGAGTCTGTAGTGGCTACAGATGGCATCTGGGTCCGCGTCGAACCAGGAGGTGGTAAGATGACGACGCAAGACAGCCTTGAAACGCCGCGCGGCGGGGGAAGCGAACACCCCGCCCAAACGGCCCTGACTTGGGGGGCGCTGGTCGCAGCGGTAGGCGCGGTGTTCGCATGGGCTGCCTGCTGCATTCTGCCGATGTCCCTGGCGCTCGCGGGGTTGGGCCTGGGCGGCCTTGGCTGGATCGCGGGTCAGCGCACTTGGTTGACGATCCTCGCGCTCGGCGTCGTCGGCGCCGGCTGGATCGTGACTTGGCGTCGAGCGCGAGCATGCCGGATCGACGGCGCTTGCGCCGGTCCGTCACGGTTTGGAGTCAACCTGCTGGCCGCAGCCACCCTCTTCGTGGTTCTCGCCCTGCTCTGGCGGCCGATCATCGAACCTTGGGCCTTGGCCCTGATCCGGAGTGTGCGGGCATGAGCGATAAGATCCAGTCCCAGTCCACCCTGACTTGCCCGCAATGCGGGCATCAAACAACCGAGACCATGCCGACAGACGCTTGTCAGTACTTCTACGACTGCAAAGGCTGCGGCGCCGTACTCAAGCCCAAGCTTGGCGACTGCTGCGTCTACTGTTCCTACGGCGACGTTGCCTGCCCTCCGATCCAGGCCGGAGGCGGCGCGTGCTGCGGATGATGTCGGCGCGCGCCTGGCGGTTTTCTCAGAATTGTCTCGACGACTGGTCCAGTTCGGTAGGCCATCGCCGATACCGGTAGTGATGGTCACCGCCTGGGCGAAGTGACGGCGATCGCCAAGTCGTAGGACGCGGCGGCGAGGCGCGATCGACGCGCCTCGCCCGGTCTTGAGTTGGGTCTTCTAGGCGCTCTTGGTCACCTCGCCGCCAGCGCTGCGCCGCGACCACCAGAACCCGCCGACCAGGATGGCGAGCGTCATGGCCTGGGCCGCGACGCCCTCGATCGTCGGGAAGAAGCCCAGCAGTTCGATGCGCGGCAAGGCCAGAGGATGCAGGTCCAGAAGACCAGCCTCCTGCAGGGCGGCCACGCCCTTGCCGGCCAGGACGACCGCCAGGATCGCCATCAGGATGGCGCTGTATTCGAAGAACTGGCCGATCGGCAGGCGCTTGGAGAACCGCAGCATGGCCCAGCCGATGGCGGCCAGGACGATGACGGCGCTGCCGACTCCCGCCAGCACCGCGCCGGCCCCGCCCTGGGTCCACAGCGCTGTCAGGAAGAGGATGGTTTCGAACACCTCGCGATAGACGACGATGAAGGCCAGCAGGAACAGGAACCAGGCCGATTGCTTGGACAGCGCGTGGGACAGCTTCTCGCGGATATAGACCTGCCAGGCGTCGGCCTGGGCCTTGCCGTGCATCCACAGGCCCACCGAGATCAGCACCGCCGCGGCGATCACCGAGCCGAAGCCTTCGGTCAGTTCCCGGCTGGCCCCGCTGATCGAGATGAAGAAGGTCGCCGCCGCCCAGGTCAGGCCGCCGGCCGCCAGGGCCGCGATCCAGCCGCCATGGACGTAAGGCAGCACGTCGGCCCGCTCGGCCTTGCGCAGGAAGGCGATCATGGCGACCACGATCAGCAAGGCCTCCAGGCCCTCGCGCAGCAGAATGGTGAAGGCGCCGGCGAAGCTCGACAGGCCGCTGGCCTTTTCCGGGGCCAGGGCGCGGCCGGCGGCGGCGAACAGGGCGTCCAGGCGTTCGATCTGAGCGCGGACCTCGCTGGCCGGCGCGGTCTTGCCGATCGCGCCGCGCACGTCGCCCATCGCCCCTTCGATCCGCCGCATCAGGGCCGGATCGCGAGCGCCCAGTGACGGTTCGACCGGCTCGAAGCCGTCGAGATAGGCGGCCAGGGCCAGGTCGGCGGCGGCCTTGCGGTCGCCGGCCTCATAGGCCTTGAGGCTGGCGGCCAGCTGCTGGCGAGCGACGTCGAGCGATCCGCCGCCGGTGCGGGTGACGACCTCGGGATGGCGGCGCAGATAGGCGGTCAGCGCCCGGGCCTTGGTTTCTCCCACGGCGGCCGCCAGGGCGGCCGGGGTGGTCTGGGTCAAGGTCTGCAGGTCGGGGAAGCGGGCGCGGACGGCGGCGTCCTCGTTCCAGAGCTTTTCGCCGGCGGCGGCCTCGGCGTTGCTGAAGGCGAAGCGACCGACATAGAAGGCCAGATCCCAGCGGTCGTCGGACGGCAGGTGGGCGTAGCTGGCCATGGCGGTGCCATCCAGGCCCTGCTGGATCACTTGGTAGAGGCCAAAGACGCTGCGCTGTCGGGCGCGCTCGACGTCGGCGAAGGCGATCGGCGGCGGATCCAGACCCACCGCGTTGGGGCCATCGGCCTTGCCGGTCTCGCCATGGCAGGCCGCGCAGTTTTCGGCATAGAGCGCCGCGCCGCGCGCCAGGTCCGGCGCGCGCTGCGGAGCCAGGGGCGTGGGATAGGCGGCCAGCAGATCATTGGCCAGGGCATGGGCCTTGGCCGAGACCACTGCCGGCTCCTGCTTGGCGGCGATCGTGGCTTGCAGGCTCTCAGCCTTGGCCAGGAGATCAGGCTGGGCCTTGGTGGCGGGAAGGCCGGCGATGCGCTCGCGGACCTGGCCGGCGAACTCGTTCATCTCGGCATATTCGGACGGGCTGATGATCTTGCCGTCCTTCACCGCCCCGGCGTAGTCGACCGACAGGTAGTCGAGCAGCCGCCAGGCGGTCTGGGACGAGCTGGCCTCCTGGGCCTGGGCCATCGGCGCGGCCGCGAGAAGTAGAACCGCCAGCAGGCTGGCGAGGAACGAGGCCACGCGCCCCTTGAGACCAGTAATCATTATCAATCCATGGGCGCGAAATGGCGCATGTGGCAATAGCTTGAGCATGCGTCAGGAAGTCGCGAGAGAGGCGCGATGTTCGGCGCGGGCTTGGCGGATGATCTGGTAGGCGGAGCTGAGGAAGACCCCAGCGAGAAGCACCCCGACGATCAGGTCCGGCCAGCGCGAACCGGTCAGCCAGACTAGCCCGCCGGTGGCCGCGACGCCCAGGCATTGGATCAGGTCGTTGCGGGTGCAAAGCCAGACCGAGCGGACATTGGCATCGCCATCGCGGTAACGGACCAGCAGCCCGGCAGCGGCGAGATTGGCCAGAGCGCCGAACAGCCCCAGGGCCGAGATCGCCTCACCAGACGGCGCAGCGCCCGTCCAGGCCCGCCAAGCGGCGAAGCCGGCGACAGACAGAGCGACGGCGCCGAGGCTAAGACCCTTGAACAGGGCCGCGCCGGTGCGAATGCTGACGGATTTGCCTATGGCCCACAAGCTGATGGCGTAGGTGGCGCTGTCGGCCAGGAAGTCCAAGGCGTTGGCCGACAGGGACGCCGAACCCTGAGCGAGGCCCCCGACAAGCACCACCACGAAACCGACGAGGTTGATTGCGATCACCCAGGTCAGGGCGCGACGGTACTCGGGTGAGGCGCCGTCGAACTTGACGTCGCTTCCACAGCCGCACCCCGACGTGGCCGGCTCGCTGGAACAGGATTCGCTCATGGCGCCACCCTGCATCCTCTAGCCACTAGAGGATCAAGCGCCTATTTGGATTGTGCGAGGAAAATCCATGACCCTGTCGATCGGCCAATTGGCCAAGGCCTCGGACGTCAAGATCCCTACCATACGCTTCTACGAACAGATCGGCTTGCTACCGGAGCCGATCCGGACCTCAAATGACCGGCGTGTCTATGGCCAGGAGGCTGTCCGACGCTTGGCTTTTATCCGTCACGCGCGCCAGCTTGGCTTCTCGGTCGAGGCAATCCGTAATCTGCTGGATCTTTCAGACCATCCCGAACGGCCTTGCGGCGAAGCCAACCTGTTGGCCGCCCGGCAGCTTGGCGACGTCGAAGCCAAGATCGTTCAACTGGAGACCTTGCGCGGCGAACTTCGGCGCTTGGTCCAAGCGACATGTGACGGGCGGGCAGCCGATTGCAGGGTGATCGAAGCGCTGGCCGGGTAGGCTTAACTGGCGCTCCCCCGGTCATCGCCGGCATCCTAATCGTAAGAAAGATGTACGCGAAGGACCGCGAGCGATTCTAGAGCTTCGGGACGCGGCACGAATTGATCGGCGCGATCGTGGTCGAGCGCAACAAGGCGGCCGTAGGGCCTAGCCTTGCGTTCACGCCGGTCTATCGCGGTATGCAAGCAACCGCAGCGCGTTGGCGACAACCAGCAGTGTCGAGCCCTCGTGGAAGACGACGGCCGCGCCAATTTTCAGGCCAAACAGCGTGGCCGGGATCAAGACCGCGACCATGCCCAGGCTAACCCAAAGGTTCTGCTTGATGATCCAGCTGGTCTTGCGGCTGAGGCCGACGGCGAACGGCAGATGGCTTAGATCATCGGCCATCAGCGCGACGTCGGCGGTCTCCAGCGCCACATCCGACCCGGCAGCTCCCATGGCGACGCCGACGGTGGCGTTGGCCATCGCCGGCGCGTCGTTGACACCGTCTCCAACCATGGCGACCTTGCCTTCTGAGGCCGCCAACTCCTGAATGATGGCCACCTTGTCCTCGGGCATCAGGCCGCCGCGCGCCTCGTCCAGGCCCAGTTCCTTGGCCACGGCGTCGGCGACGGTTTGGTTGTCGCCCGACAGCATGACGATGCGCTCAATGCCCAGCTTGCGGAGCCGTTGGATGACGCCCTTGGCCGCCGACCTAGGTGTGTCCATCAAGCCCAACACGCCCAGGAAGCGTTCACCGTGATGAACGACCATCACGGTCCGGCCTTGCGCTTCGAGGTCCTCAGCCAAAGCTCGCACGGCGTCTGACATCGCTGGTGCGTCCTTGCCGTCGAACAGGGCGGGCTTTCCGATGAGCGCCGCTGAGCCGGAAACCTGCGCCTGAACACCCTTGCCGGTCAGGCTGTTGACGCCATCAGCGACAAGCGGGGTGTGGTCGCCCAAACGTTCGCCGCCATCGCGGACGACCGCCGCGGCCAGGGGGTGGTCACTCAGCGCCTCGACGGCGACAGCGACCGCTAGCAGCTCACGCTCCTCCACGCCTTGAATGGGCTGCACGTCGGTCACCCGTGGCTTCCCCTCCGTGAGGGTCCCGGTCTTGTCGAAAGCCATTGCACGGAGGGTGCCCAGGTTCTCTAGGGGGCCGCCGCCCTTGACCAGGACACCGCCGCGCCCGGCCCGCGCCACACCGCTGAGAACAGCACTCGGCACTGAGATTGCCAGGGCGCACGGGCTGGCGGCGACCAGCACCGCCATGGCGCGGTAGAAGCTGACGCTGAACGGTTCGTCGATGACCAGGAAGGCGAGCATCAATAGCCCGACCCCGACCAGCACCGATGGCACGAAAATCCGCTCGAACTTGTCTGTGAACTGCTGCGTGGGCGAACGCTGGGCTTCTGCCTCGGCGACCATCTTGACCACCCGCGCCAGGGTGGTTTCCGACGCCTTGCGGGCCACCCGGACATCCAGGGCCCCTGCCCCATTGATCGTCCCGGCGAACACCCGATGCTCGGCGCTAGCGCGCTCGAAACTTAGGGCCGGGTCGGAGACGGGCCGCTTGTCGACAGGCACGCTTTCACCGGTGACGGGAGCCTGATCAACGCTGCTTTGGCCGGCGATGACCACGCCATCGGATGGGATCCGCTCATTGGGCCGGACCAGCACGATGTCATCGATTTGCAGATCCTCGACTGGCACCTCGACCACGGTGTCGCCGCGCCGGACGCTGGCGTGTTCCGGCGCCAGCTTGGCCAAGGCTTCGATGGCCCGGCGCGCGCGGCCCATCGCGAAATGCTCCAGGGCATGGCCGATGCTGAACAGGAAGAGCAGCAGCGCGCCCTCGGCCCATTGACCCAGGGCCGCCGCGCCGGCGGCCGCCACCAGCATCAGGCTATCGATTTCGAACTGGCGCTTGCGCAGGTTCTCGATGGCTTCCTTCAGCGTGAAGAAGCCGCCCAGCCCGTAGGCGATCAGAAAGCAGATCAGCGGGACCAGGCCTGGCGCTCGAAGGCTGATCAGCCAGCCCGCGGCCAGGGCGACGCCGGAACCGATCGCGAAGATCAGCTCGGTCCGTTCACCGAATATCCCGCCGTGGGCGTGGCTGTGAGCGCCGGCGTTGCCGTCCTGGTCGTGGCCGTGGTCATGCCCGTGATCAGGATCCTGCTCGTGGCGCGCTTCGGGCGGCTGCGTGGCGGTGGCCATGACGTCGTCTCCAGGATCAGGAAGGGCTGTGATGGCGGTGACCGCCGTGCGCGACGATCGCGATGGTCTCGATGGTGACTAGGCCGACGTCCTCGCCCTGGCGCAGGCTGTCCAGAAACCCGCGCAGGCGCGGTTCTTCATCGACCAGTTCGACGATGACATGCCGGCGGGGGGCCAGATCGACCGCCTTGGCCCCATGCACAATGCCCGCGTCGCCGTATGAATCGACCACCTGCAGGATGGCGGCGTTGGCGACCCCCAGGATTTGGGCCCGAGCGAGGAGAGCCTGCGCGTAGGGTTGCCCCTCCAGGATCGCGTCCATGTCGGTATAGATCCGCAACAGGTGAAGGTGATCAGACGCCATGAGGTGCTCCGTAGCCAAGCGGTCTTGGTGATGAATGCGCGAGACGCATCAACGGCGGATCTTCCCGGGCTTGGTCAGCCGACGGGCAAGAGCGACGTCCAGTTGGCGCATGACGCCGCCATAGGTGCGCAGCAGGCCCTCGCCGAGGACGCCTTTGAGCCCGCCAACGCACTGGACGGTGTGGGTGACCCGGGCGCCCTGCGGCACAGGGTCGACGCGGAAAGTCTCAAGCAGCCGGATGCCATAGCCGCCCATGCGCCAGGCGATGAGGCGCGGGGGCTCCAGGGTGACGATCTCCCCCGCCATCGAGATGGGGATCGGCAGCCTGCCGACCCGGATCCGAAAATCCAGCTGCCCCTCCTCCGCGAATTTCCCGGCCGGAGCCAGCGTCAGAAACGGGGCCCAGGCGCCATAGGCAGGAAAGTCGCTGAGCAGCTTGAACACCGCCTGGGGCTTTACGGCGATCACTTGGCGGGTCGTTAGCGTGAGCGCATCTTGGGGCTCGGAAGGGGTCATGAATGCACCTCTTCCTGGCCAGCGCAGGCATCGCGCTCGGTCTGGAGCGTCAAGTGATGCAGATCGAACTCGTCCTGTAGCCGCCCGGCCACGGCCAGGCGCACGACCTCGAAATCGGCGCCCGGCGCGAGCACCAAATGCGCCGTGCAGCTGGGCTGGTCCGCGCCGCTGACCCAGACATGCAGGTCGTGGACCGAGGCGACGCCGGGCGTGGCGGCCATCGTCGCGCGGATCCTCGTCAGATCCACGCCGCTCGGCGCGCCTTCGAGCAGGATCTGGGTGGCGTTCTTGAGCAACAACCAGGTGCGCGGCAGCACCCACAGCCCGATCGCGATGGCCACGATCGGATCGACAAATCTCCAGCCCGTCAGCTTGATGACCAGGGCGCCCACGATGACGCCGAGCGAGCCGAGCATGTCGGCCCAGACCTCCAGATAGGCGCCTTTGACGTTGAGGCTCTTGTCCTTACCCGCTTTGAGCAGGCGCATGGCGATCAGGTTGATCACCAGGCCAATTACGGCGACCACGAGCATGCCGGTTGATTGGACGGGTTCAGGGTCGATGATGCGTTTGACGCCCTCGACCAGGACGTAGACGGCCACGCCGAACAGTAGGACGGCGTTGAAGGCAGCCGCGATGATCTCGAAACGGCGATAGCCGAAGGTCCGTCGATCATCGGCGCTGCGCGCGCCGATCTTGATGGCCACCAAGGCCACGGCCAGCGCCGCGGCGTCGGTGAACATGTGGGCGGCGTCCGACAGTAGCGCCAGGCTATTGAACCGGATGCCGGCGACGACCTCGGCGATCAGAAAGGTTGAGGTCAGTCCTAGGGCGATGGCCAGCATCTTGCCGTTGGTCTGACCGGCGGTGTGGTCGTGTCCCTGTTCCGCGCCCATGGGCGGATCTCCGTCAAGAAAAAGGAAGGGGTCGGCGCGCAGCGATGGGCTGCGCGCCGGCGAAGACATCAGAAGCGGCGACGATGGCCGCCGTAACGGACCACTTCGACCTTCTCCAAGGTCACCAGCCCCACCTCATCGTCAGGGGTCAGGGTGTCGATGAAGGCCTTGAGCTTGGCCTCCTCGTCGACGATCTCGACGACGACCGGCAGGTTGGGCACCAGGTCGAACGGCTGGCCGCCGTGCAGGGTGCTGGAGGCTCCAAAGCCTCGCAGTCCCCTCAGCACGGTGGCGCCGGCCAGGCCCATCGATCGCGCCCGCTCGACGAGGATGTCGAAGAAGCGGCGATCGCCGGTCATGGCGTTTTCGTCGGTGTAGATCCGTAGCAGCAGTGCTTGGCCCGGGATCATCTTAGGCTCCTTGCTCTAGAGACGGCGCGGAAGGCTCGACCGAGGCCTTGGGCGTCTTGCGCAGGACGAACCGGCAGATGGCCGGCAGGACGAACAGGGTCAGGGCCGTGGCGGTGATCAGGCCGCCGATGACAACGGTGGCCAGCGGGCGTTGGACCTCAGCGCCAGTTTCGGTGGCCAGCGCCATGGGCACGAAGCCGAGCGAAGCGACCAGACCCGTCATCATCACCGGACGCAGCCGCTCCATGGCCCCGTCGATGATCGCCTTTTCCAGTTCAAAGCCCTGGGCGAGCCGCTGGCGGATGGCGGTCATCATCACCAGGCCATTGAGCACGGCGACTCCTGATAGCGCGATGAACCCGACGGCGGCCGAGACCGAGAACGGGATGCCTCGCAGCGCCAGGCCAAAGACCCCGCCGGCCAGGGCCAGGGGGATGGCCGAGAATACCGCCAGGGCGGGCGCAAAGCCGCCAAGCGCCATGTAGAGCAGGGCGAAGATCAGCAGGAAGCAAAGCGGAACGACCAGGGCCAGACGCGATTGCGCCGCCTTGAGGTTCTCAAACTGCCCGCTCCACTCGATCCAGGACCCGGCCGGAAGCTTCACCTGCGCGCCGACTTTGGCTTGGGCCTCGGAGACGAACGAGCCCAGGTCGTTGCCACGCACGTTGGCCTGCACCACGACACGACGCTTGCCGTTCTCGCGGCTGACTTGGTTGAGGCCTTCCGAATAGGAGAAACGGGCCACGTCACGCAGCGGCACCGACAGGCGCGCGCCGCCCCCCGCCCTTTCAGGCAGCATCACTGGCAGCGCCCCGACCGCGTCCAGGTCGTTGCGGGTGGCGTCGGGCAGGCGCACGACGATGTCGAAGCGTCGGTCGCCCTGGAACACTAGGCCAGACTCGCGTCCGCCCATGGCCACCGCCAGGGTGTCGGCGACCTCCTCGACGGTTAGTCCCAGTCGCCCGATCGCGTCGCGGTCCAGCGACACGTCCAGGGTCGGGAAGCCGGACGTCTGTTCGACCTTGACGTCGGCAGCGCCCTTGACGCTCTGCAGCGCCTTGGCGATCTGGCCGGCGCTGGCGGTCATGGCGTCCAGGTCATCGCCATAGACCTTGATCGCCACGTCGCCGCGCACGCCGGCGATCAGTTCGTTGAACCGCATCTGGATGGGTTGGCTGAACTCGTAGACGTTGCCCGTCAGACCCTCGAGCTTCTTTTCCATACGCGCGACGAGCTGCGCCTTGCTTTCCTTTTTGTTGGGCCATTCGTCCTGCGGCTTGAGGATGATGAAGCTGTCCGAGGCGTTGGGCGGCATCGGATCGCTGGCCACCTCTGCCGTGCCGGTCTTGGAATAGACGAACTCGACTTCTGGGAAGGTGGCGATCGTCCGTTCGATCTGCCGCTGCATGCGCAGCGACTGCTCAAGCGACGTGGAGGGGATGCGCAGGGCCTGGACGGCCAAGTCCTTCTCGTCCAGTTGGGGCGTGAACTCTCGGCCGAGGAACGAGAAGGTGACCATGGCCAGGACGAACATACCCACGGCCGCGCCGATCACCGGCCACGGCTTGGCGACTGCCTTGCGCAGCAGCGGCTCGTAGCGAACCTTGGTCCAGCGGACCATGGCCACTTCTTTCTCCGCGACCTTGCCGCGAATGAGCAGAGCGATCATCGCCGGGATGAAGGTCAGCGACAGCACGAAGGCCGCGGCCAGGGCCAGCATCACCGTGATAGCCATCGGCGAGAAGGTCTTGCCCTCGACGCCGGTAAAGGTCAGCAGCGGCGCATAGACCAGCAGAATGATCGCCTGCCCGTAGACGGTCGGGGCGATCATCTCACGAGCCGCTTCGCGGGTTTCGCGAAGGCGCTCGCTGAGGGTCAGAAGCCGGCCCTCATGGTGCTGACGTTCGGCGAGGCGCCGCAGGCTGTTTTCCACGATGATCACAGCGCCATCGACGATGAGACCAAAGTCCAGCGCGCCCAGGCTCATCAGGTTGCCCGAGACGCCAAGCCTGTTCATGCCGATCGCCGTCATCAGCATCGACAACGGGATCACCAAGGCGGTGATCAAGGCGGCGCGGAAGTTCCCCAACAGCAGGAACAGCACCACGATCACCAGCAAGGCGCCTTCGACGAGGTTCTTCTCGACGGTTTTGATCGTGGCGTTGACGAGCTTTGAGCGATCGTAGGTGATCTGCACCTTCACGCCGGGCGGCAGGCTTTTGGCGATCTCCTTGAGCCGCTCAGCCGAAGCGCCGGCCACGGTGCGGCTGTTCTCGCCCGTAAGCATCAGCACGGTGCCGACCACGACCTCCTCGCCGTTTTCCGAGGCCGCGCCGGTCCGCAGGCCGCCGCCGACCTTGACGGTGGCGACGTCTCCGACCCGGATCGAGACGCCTTGCCGGGTAGCGACCGTGGCGTTTGCGATCTCGTCGATATTGCGCACGCGCGCGTCGGCGCGAACCAGATAGGCTTCGCCGCCGCGCTCCATGAAGTTGGCGCCCACGGCGATGTTGGCCGCCTCCAGGGCCTTGCCCAGCTCGCTGAACGACACGCCATAGGCGGCCATGCGCGCGGGGTCGGCCTGGACGGCGAACTGCTTTTCATAGCCGCCGATGGAGTCGACGCCAGCGACGCCGGCCACGCCGCGCATCTGCGGCCGGACGATCCAGTCCTGCACTTCGCGCAGATAGGCCGCCTGAGCGGTGGCGTCGGTCAGGCGCTCGCCGGTCACCGTCAGATAGGCGCCGTCCGATTGCCAACCAGGCGCGCCCTCTTTGATCTTGGCGCCGCGTCCGCCGGGGTGGTCATAAGCGACCGTCCACATGAGCACCTCGCCCAGGCCCGACGATATCGGGCCCATGGCGGGCTGGGCGCCCTCGGGCAAGGTCTGGCCAACGCCGGTCAGACGTTCGGAAACCTGCTGACGCGCGAAGTAGAGGTCGGTGTTTTCCTTGAAGACGATGGTGACCTGCGAAAAGCCGTTACGCGAAATCGAGCGCGTGCTTTCCAGGCCGGGGATCCCGGACATGGCGGTTTCGACCGGGAAGGTGACGAGCTTTTCGACCTCGGCCGGAGCCAGGGCCGGAACGACCGTGTTGATCTGCACCTGTTTGTTGGTGATGTCGGGCACCGCGTCGATCGGCAGTCGCACCAGGTTGTAAACGCCCAGCGCGGCGATCAACGCCACCACGCCGATGACCGCCCAGCGCGCGCGGACGGAGAAATCAAGAATTCTGCCGATCATCGCGCGGCCTCCACGGGCTCGGCCGCGTGGGCGACGGGATGGTAGGCGACCGCGACGCGTGTCACCTCATTAGGGTTCACCCCAACAAGGCGGGCGTCATAGCGCGCGGCTTGATTGTGGCCGCTCGAACCGAGTGAGCCGCGCCAGACCACGGAGGTCGATCCCAAAGGACGGCCTGCGTTGTCGAAGGCTTCGATGTCGAGGTGTCCCTTGACGCCGGTCTTCCAGAGCGGCGCGCGACGAACTAGTCCCGAGACACTCAGGCCGTCAGGCTCGCTCCAAGCCGACGCCGTTAGGACCTTCAAATGGCCTTGGCTCAGCAGCTGGAAAGTCGGTTGGGGCTTCAGCCTGCCTTGGGCCTGGGGGCTGGTCGCGGTCACGGCTGTGGGGGCCAGCAATCCAAGGACGCCGGCCACGATGAAAAGGGGTTTCATGAGAACGCGCCTAGTGCCCATGCTCGGCCTCCCCCTTGCCAAGCTCGGCCTTCAGGAGGAACGCGCCCTGGCCGGCGATCTGCTCGCCAGCGGTGACGCCCGATAGGATCTCAATGCGTCCGCCGCCGCGCCGACCGATCTTCACCGGGCGAGCCGTGAAGCCGTCCTTGCCGCGCACGAACACGCTGTCAGCGCCCTCGACCGACTGCACCGCCTCCTCGGGAACCGAGAACCGATCCGTAGCAGCCGCGCCGCGCGGGACGATCCGAACCCGCACGGCCTGGCCGGGAACCAGGCCCGCCTGCCCTTGCGCCAAGGTCAGGATGGCCGTCGCCGCGCGGCTCTCGACATCCACGCCTGGCGTGATCGACCGCACAACAGCGGGGATGGTGCCTTGCGGGGTCTCGATCAGCGCTTGATCGCCAGCTGCGATGCGGGCCGCGTCTGAGGCCGGCAACGAAGCCTGGACCTCGATCTTGCGGGGATTGGCGACGCGGAAGAGTTCCGTGCCCGCCGTGACATAGGAGCCAAGCACCAACGGCGCTGCGGTGATCTTCCCGGCGATGGGGCTCGACACCGTCACGTAGCGGCCATTGGCGCTCACCCCTGCGGCGGCGCCGGCGCTCGAAGCACGGCGTAGCTCGGCCTCAGCGATCGCGACCTCGGCCTGGGCGGACTCCAAATCCTGACGCGCGGTGATCTTGGCGTCGAATAGGCGCTTTTCGCGGGCGAAGGCCTGACGGGCCGCTGTCGCCTTGGCGGCGGCGGCGGAACGCTCGGCGCTGATGGCCGCCGCGTCGCGGCTTTCGATCGAAGCCAGGGCCTCCCCGGCCGCTACTGTGTCGCCCAGGCGCTTGTTGATCCGCACCACGGCGCCGTCGGCGCGAGCCGCCAAGGTCGCGGCGCCGTCCGGTGAGCCCACCACGGAGGCCTGGGCCACGATGCCGGCCGAGAGCCCGCCGGTCGCCAGGGTTTCGACACGGATGCCGGACGCGGCGAGGCGTTCGGCGTTCATTTCGATGTAGCCTTCTTCTTCCTTTTCGCCGGTCTTGGCCTCGCCTTCGGCGTGGCCGGCTTCTCCTTCCTCGTGTTGCTCCGCCTTCACGGAAGCCGCAGCAGCGGGGGTCTTGGGTGCCAGGACCGAGCGTCCGATCAGGACGCCGGTCGTGGCCGCCAGCAGGCTGCTGATCGCCACGGCGGCCAGCAGCTTGTTCTTGTCAGTGGTTCTGGTCATGTCAGGTCCTATTGCGCGGCGGCGCGTTCGAGCGCGGCCAACGCCGTGGCGCGCTCGAGGCGCGCGGCGATGAGGTCGTTGCGGGAGGCCGACAGGGCCGCCTGGGCGTCCAGCACGTCGAGCAGCGAAAACTTCCCGGCCTGGAAGCCCTGGCGCGCCAGGTCCACGGCCTGCTGAGCCTGCGGAACCGTACGGCTGGAAAGAACTTCCAGCCGGGCCTCGGCGGCCTTGAGCGAGGCCTGGGCGTCACGCACCGCACGAACGGACCGCGCCAGCGCCAGGCGCTCACGCGCCTCGGCGGCGTTGGCGTCGGCCCGCGCGGCCGCGACGTTGCCCTGGTTGCGGTCGCGGATCGGGATGGGCGCGGTGAACCCGACGATCAGAGCCTGGTCACCCGTCTGCTCGAACCGGCGAACCCCGGCCTGGACGGTCAGGTCGGGCTTGCCCGCCGCGCGCTCGCGATCGATCGCGGCCTCGGCGCTGGCCCGCTCAGCCTGCGCCAATCGGACATCCAGAGAGGCGGTCGGATCGATGGCAACTGATGGAGCTGTCGTCGCTAAGGGCTCGACCAGTTCAATCTGCGGATCGGGATCGGCCCACAGGCTGGTCAGGGCGCGCCGGGCGGCGGCGGCCTGAGCCTGCGCCGCCAAGACGGCGGCTTCGGCTTCGTCGCTGGCGGTTCTGGCGCGCAGGGCCCGCAGCGGCGGCTCGCGCCCGGCCTCGACCAGGGTGGCGGCCACGCTCGCCAGATCGCGCGCTCGCTCGGCGGCTTCCTGGGCCAGGGCGACGCGGGCGTCGGCCTCAAGGGCCTGAGCATACTGAGCCTTCACCTCCCGAGTGAGGTCCGCGCGGGCGATAGCGACGCGCACGACCGCGGCCTCGACCTCGGCCTGGGCGGCGGCGGCGCGGGTGCGGCGCTTGCCGCCCAGTTCGAGTCTTTGACCGATCGAGAAGGTCGTCTCGGCGCTGGAGAACCCGTCATAGGGTCCCGAGCCGGCGATGTTCTCGCTTTGAAGACTGGCTTCCGGATTGGGCGCGAAACCGGCTTGGCGCGCGCGACCTTGGGCGGCGGCCAGAGCGGCCTGCGCCGAGGTGATGAGCGGTGACTGGGCCTGGGCGCGTTCAAGCGCGGCGGCGAGCGTCACCGGAGCGGCAGCAGCGCCTAAAGGCGCGCCGAGGCTCACGAAGCCTAGAACCGCGCCGAAGGCGACGGGCCAGGCAGATAGCGATGGCATGGGAGATCCCTACTTGCGTTCTGACAAAGGCGAACACGCGCGTGAGCGCGGCCGGGTCAGGCGCGAGGAGGTTCTTCGAGGCGGTCTTGGGCCGAGGACGGCGGGAAACCGAGGTTCCGGGGCGCGGTGTGCGACGTCACAGGATCGCGGGCGCTGTACTGAGCGTCGTTCCAGCCAAGCGCCGGCGAGGCGTGATGGCAGTGACCGTGGATGCAGACATCCGAGCCGCCGTCGTGGCTCTTGTTTTTTTGATGATCGGCGTCGACGCCTTGGTCGGACATCTGGACGCTGGCTGCGGACGCCCGCTCGCCGTCGCCTGCGCAAATGGCCGTGTCGAGGGTTGGGGCGACGACAAGGGCGAGCAAAAGGCACGCGATCAACGCGCCCCCCATCTGCTGGAACCATGTCCTCAAAGCCATCATCAATGCCCCTATAGCTTCGGCCGGGCGAGGTGGGAATGTGTTACATAGTCACGGTGAGCCCCACAGACGCTTGCAGGGCCGTGGTCAAGGCCAAGAATAGGGCGCGTTCGAGCGCGCCTGACCGGCGCACGATTGGCGGGCCCGCACGTCATCGACGGGGCGCCGTTGCGTCCGGACGAACAGGATCGTTGACCTTGAACGCTACGGCGACCGGTTGCGCGTTATCCGAACCAGCCTGCAGCGTGAAGTTCAAAACCCAATCGCCGCTGGTTGGCAGGTCGGCGCGGAAGCGCAACGAGCCATACTCCAAGGACGGCTCAAAGAACGCTGGGCGTGACGCCCCATCGCGGCTGACGTTGGCGTCGCTTACAGCCAACCGAGGCAAAGCGCGGCCGTTTGTATCGGTCACTTGAACCGTCACCTTGGCCGCGACGCCCCGAATGACTGGGCTGCTGGGCTCGAAACGATAATTGGCTGCAGCCGCTTGTAGGGCCACTATCAAAGCGAGAGAGGCAAACATCCCATCTTATCCTTCGGGCAAAGCGCCAGACGCTGCCTGCTTTTTTCGGCGGAACAGTTTCAAGTTCTAGGGGGCACCTCAAGGTTTGTTCGCTAAACCTCGCTTGAAAGCACAAACCCAGAACTAGGTGGTAAGCCGCCTGATGTAGGGCTTACCTCGAGGTTTGTGCGCCAATGTACGCTTAGCAGTACGAAGCCAGAACCTAGGCGCGAACAGTCTCATGCCGGTGCTCTAGGTCATCACTCTCCGGATCTGTGCTGCAACAGCAGCGGCGTCGCGCCCTACCCCACGCAGCACGCCTGAACTGAAGCTGCGCAGACCTGGTTGTCCGACGAAATAAATTCCGGGCTGCCCAATCGCCCTACCGTCACGCTGAAGTAGCGTGCCTGCGCCATCCACAAGGCCGGGAAGCTTCGTAAAACCGACGTTCGGTCGGTAGCCGGTCGCGAAGATCACCGCATCGATTCGCTCCTCAACGCCATCAGCCCAAACCACACCTGTCTCGGTAAAGCTGGTGAACATCGGCTTCGCCAATGGCGCGCCCCGCTTCAGTGCGGCGCTGTAGTGACCGTCGTCGAGCACTGGCGTTCCTTGATCCGACAGGCGCCGCGAACGATCCACGCCAGCCAAGTTGAACCAGAAATGGATATCGCGTCCCAACAAGGTCTGCGGGATGAAACGCACGCGACTCCTCACCGCCAGCGTCACGTCAGCCTCAGCAGCGAGCTCGACCGCAACTTGGACAGCAGAGTTAGCGGCTCCGACCACCACCACGCGCCGCCCACGATACGGCTCTGGATTGCGATAGCCGGCAACATGTGTGTTTCGGCTTGCAAAAGTGACCCCCATCTCGGGGATATCGGCGTCCAAAAATGACCCCCTGTCCTTGAGGCTTTGATGGCCAGATCGGCGGC
>NZ_JAVDXI010000011.1:0-52893 GCF_031457805.1 Caulobacter sp. BE264
GCCGGTCAGCGCATCGTCAGCGACCTCATGGGACAAGCGCGTCGCTCAAATCCCCATAGGCCGATACCGCCATCCCGCGGGTCAGACTTTGAGCTTTCTCAGACACCCGCCTGCGGGGGCAAACCCATCGCCGCGCCTGGCGGGCGTCCAAGAAACCTAAACATTCTCAGACACCCGCCTGCGGGGGCAAACCCATCGCCGCGCCTGGCGGGCGTCCAAGAAACCTAAACACCATCCGCAGGTTGCGCGTCTCCCAATAGCCGACATAGCGACGCCCAAACCCTTCTGGCGAAGGCTCGGCGAGCGCCGCTCCGAAGTCGCCCTTGTAGGCCATCATCTGAGCCTCAGCGCTGTTGTAGGCTCGGTAGAGGTTTAGAACGCCGTCAGGCTTGCTCAGGTCCGCCGTCAGGGCTTGGTCCTGCGCGCGACGGGCGTGGGAGACGGGATTGTCCCATGCCGTCATGATCGCCGCCTCGAAGGCCTTCAGCGCGGCGGCGTCCGTCGGCTCCGGCCAATCCGCCGTGTGATCGTCAACGCTCCAAAGGCGCTCATGGCCAAGGCGCGCGGCCAGCACGGCGGCGATCTGGTCGGTCTCATTACGACGGACCCTGCGCTTTTCTAGCGTCTCGACCATGGCGTCTGTCAGGCCGTCGGCCGCCTTGCGCTCGGCTTCGGGCAGCCGCAGCCACTGCACGAGGGCTGAGCCACGTTCGCCCGCCGCCAGAAACACCGCCGCCAGACGGCGACGTTGCGCCGCGGTAGGGGTCGCAGGCCAGGCGGCCAGCAAACGTTCAGCCTCCGCATTGGCCGCAGGTACATCCAGACCCACCGCGGCGCCGGCCACGGACGGGTCGGCGCAGTAGGTCTTCACGGTCTCGGCGTAGCGGCTGGGGTAGCGCCGAAGCGCATCGCACTGCATCCCCGAAAGATCCTCGGTCGCGACACCCTCCGGCTTCCAAGTCGCCAGGCGGTCGAGCAGCGGCGCCAGCAGCCCCATGTCGAAGGTTTTGGGCAAGCCTGAAAGGTGGGTTGTGCCAAGGACCATGACCTCGTTAGCCTTGCGCCCCGCAGGCACCTTCAACGTGTCAGGATGAAAGCTCGGACGATAGTCCTGCGCTTGAGCGGCGCCGGCGACCAGGGCCAGCGCCCCCACGCTGGCGATGAGGAGGCGGAGTTGGAAGCGCACGGCGGAACCTCTCGAACGGTGTCGAGCTGTAGAGGCCTAAAGACTCCCAAACAGAGGCGCCTGAATTTTATTTAATGGCGGCGCCCATCACACAGCGCGGTTGAGACAGCGCTCGGCTGCCCTAGCCCAGGATCTTGGCCAGGGCGTCGACCACGCGCTCGACATCTCCGTCCGTCATCGCCGGATAGAGCGGCAGGGTCAGGCAGCGCGCGTACCAAGCGTCCGCGCCCGGCAGGTCGGCGACGCCATAGCGTTGCGCGTAGTACGGCTGCCGATGGACTGGAATGTAATGGACCTGCGTCCCCACGCCTTGGGCCTTGAGGCTCTCGACCAGGGTCCGCCGCGAAATTCCTTCGGCCTCGAAGTCAATCAGCACGGTCAACAGGTGAAGCGCGGGGTCCGATTGGTCAGGGCTCGTCGCCAGACGGACGCGCGGCGCGCGCTCCGGCAGAAGGCGGGCGTAGAGCGCCGTCAGCTCGCGACGCCGCGCGACGAACCGATCCAGCTTCGCCAGCTGCGACAGGCCTAGCGCGCAGAGCACGTCCGGGATCCGGTAGTTGAAGCCGAGCTCCGGCATCTCGTACCACCACGGGTCGCCTCCGGGGGGGCGGACCATGCCGTGCGAACGAAGCAGGCGCGCCTTGGCCGCCAGCTCCGGATCATTGGTCGTCAGCATGCCGCCTTCGCCCGTCGCGAGGGTCTTGACCGGATGGAACGAAAAGCTGGCGAAGCTGGAATAGGCGCCGTCGCCGACAGGGTGAGCCACCCCGCCGAAAGTTCCGACCGAGCCCAGGGCATGGGGAGCGTCCTCGACCAGCACCGCGCCAGACGCGCTCGCCATGGCCTTTAGCGCCGGAAGATCGCAGACGTCGCCGCGAAGATGCACAGGCAGCACCGCCTTCACCCGCTTGTCGCGCGCGCCGGCCAAGGCCTTGCCCAGTGTGTCTGGCGTCATCAGGCCGCTGTCGGGATCGACGTCGGCGAACACCACCTCGGCCCCGACATAGCGAGCGCAGTTGGCAGTGGCCAAGAAGGTGACGGATGGGACGACACAGACATCGCCCTCGCCGACTCCCAGCGCCAGCATCGCCAGATGCAGAGTCGCGGTGCCGTTGGAAACGGCGATCGCGTGATCGGCGCCGACCTTGGCGGCGAAGGCGGCCTCGAAGGCTTCCACCGTCGGCCCGGTCGTCAGGAAGTCCCCGCGCAGGGCCTCCGCCACGGCCGCGATGTCGTCCTCCTCGATCGTCTGCCGGCCATAGGGAAGAAAGCCGCTCATCGCGCGGCCTTCTCCTCCAGCATCGCCAGCAGGCCCTCGGGGCTGAGCCAGTCGTGGTTGTTGTCGCTGCTGTACGAGAAGTCCTCTGCGACCGGCTTGGCGCCGTCCGAAACGGCGTAGGGCTCGCGGCCGAACTCCGCGAAGTTCGGCTCGATCGCGTAGCGGTCGTCGAACTCCACCGTCGAGCGGGCGTCGTCGGCGCTGATCATGATCTCGTGCAGCTTCTCGCCCGGGCGGATGCCGATCACCTTCATCGCGGCCGTCGGCGACATCGCCTTCACGAGGTCGGGCATGGCCATGGAAGGGATCTTCGGCACGAAGATCTCACCGCCGCGCATCATGGTCAGTGACGACAGCACGAACTCGACACCCTCGTTCAGGGTGATCCAGAAGCGGGTCATGCGAGGGTCGGTGACGGGCAACTCGGTTGCACCCTGGCTCAGCAGGCGGCGATAGAGCGGCACCACGCTGCCGCGCGAGCCCACGACATTGCCGTAGCGCACGACGCAGAACCGCGTGCCGATGTCGCCAGACAGGTTGTTCGCCGCGACGAACGTTTTGTCCGAAGCCAGCTTCGTCGCACCGTAGAGATTGGTCGGATTGCAGGCTTTGTCGGTGGACAAGGCGACCACCTGCTTCACAGCGTTGGCCAAGCTGGCCCAAACCACGTTCTCGGCCCCCAGGACATTGGTGTGGATGCATTCCGATGGGTTGTACTCGGCCGCCGGCACCTGCTTCAGAGCGGCGGCGTGGATGACGATATCGACACCGCGCAAGGCCAGGGTCAGGCGCTCGCGATCGCGCACGTCACCGAGGAAGAAGCGCATCTTGGCGACCTTCGCCTCGTCGAACTGCTCGCGCAGCTCGATCTGCATGTCGCTCTGCTTCAATTCGTCGCGGGAGTAGACGATGACCTTCCGGGGATCATAGCGGCGGAGCACGGTCTCGATGAAGCGCCGCCCGAAAGAGCCGGTGCCGCCGGTGACCAGGATCACCTTGCCGTCCAGATCGAGGGATTTGGGGGAAAAACGACCCAATTTCAGCCTCCTGCGACGCTGCCGACGACCAACCCGGCGCGGGGGCGTGGCGACGAATCGTGGTTAACGCCCCTTGATGCGCCTGCAGACGTAAAGAGGACGTCAACCACGCCGCGCTAGAAGGCGGCATGCGCCGACATCGTCTCCTGCCTCTCGCTCTGCTGGCCGCCCTTTCCACGGCGCCGCTGCTCGCCCCTGCGCCCGCCTTCGCCAGTATGGCGAAGGAGGACAAGAAGGAGCAGGTCACCTATTTCGCACTGGCGCCGATCAACGCGGTGGTCCTGCGTCGTGACGGCCGCCGGGGCGTGATGACGGTCGAGACAGGCTTGGAGATCAAGGACGCCAAGCTGATGGAGCGCGCCCAAGCGTCGACACCACGTCTGCGCGCCGCCTTCGCCCAGACCCTGATGGTCTACGCCGCCGGACTGCGCGGCGGTTCGCCCCCGGACATCGACCATATGAGCCGCGAACTGCAGAAGTCCGCCGACCAGGTTCTCGGCAAGCCCGGGTCGAAGGTCCTGCTGACCTCGGCGATGATCAACTAGCCCCTGGCCTTGCGACGGGCGCGGAAAAAGCCACGCAGCAGGTCGGCGCTTTCCTCGGCCAGCACGCCGCCGGTCACCTCGGGCCGCCAGTGGCAGGTAGGCTGGCCGAAGAACTTCGGCCCGTGGACCACAGCCCCGCCCTTGGGGTCGTCCGCCCCGAACACCACACGCCCGATCCGGGCATGGCTGATGGCTCCCGCGCACATGGCGCAGGGCTCCAGCGTCACCACCAGCGTCAGGTCCGTCAGGCGGTAGTTGCCCAGCTTGGCCGCCGCCGCCCGCATGGCGGCGATCTCGGCATGGGCGGTCGGATCATGGGCCGCGATAGGGCCATTGCCGGCGGTCGCGATCACCTCGCCCGTACGGGGATCAAGGATCACCGCGCCGACCGGCGTCTCGCCCGCCTCAGCAGCGGCGCGCGCGGCGTCGAGCGCGAGCCGCATCATGCGGTGGTCTTGATCCTCGCTCGCATCAGTGCGCATTAGAAACCGAAGCCCATCGAGAGATGCGCCCAGCCCAAGAAGGACGCGCCATGACCAAACCCCACGATCCCCTGTACGAGCCTCACCTCGACGGTCAAGACGGAGATCTCGACGGCGGACCTGGCGAGCGTGTCGCCAAGGCCCTGGCGCGCGCCGGCGTCGCCTCACGGCGCGAGGTCGAGCGGCTGATCGAGGCCGGCCGTGTCGCCATCAACGGCAAGGTCCTGACGACGCCCGCGGTCAAGGTCGCTCCGGGCGACTTTCTCACCGTCGACGGTCAGCTGGTGGCCGAGCGCGAGCCGACGCGGATCTTCCGCTATCACAAGCCCACCGGCCTGATGACCACCCACCATGACCCCAAGGGCCGCCCGACGGTGTTCGGCGCGCTGCCCAAGGATCTGCCTCGCCTGATCTCGGTCGGTCGCCTGGACTTGAACTCCGAAGGCCTGTTGCTGCTGACCAATGACGGCGAGCTGTCGCGCGCGCTCGAGACGCCCAGCAACGCCTGGGTTCGCCGCTATCGCGCCCGGGCCTTCGGCGATACGACCCAGGCCAAGCTCGACAAGCTGAAGGACGGCGTCACCATCGAGGGCGTCAAGTACGGCGCGATCGAGGCCAAGCTCGACAAGGCCCACGAAAAGGCCGGCGGCGGCAAGAACGTCTGGATCACGGTCAGCCTGTCGGAAGGCAAGAACCGCGAAGTCCGCAAGGTGCTGGAGTCGATCGGCCTGAAGGTCAATCGCCTGATCCGCCTGTCGTATGGCCCGTTCGCGCTGGGAACTCTGGCGGCCGGCCAGATCGAAGAGGTCGGGCCCCGCGTCATTCGCGAACTCCTTGAGGGCGTTGTCTCGCCCGAGAACATGCCGACCGGCGATCGGCCCAAGTTCGTCGGGATCGCCAATCCCATTAAGGCGCCCGGCACCGAGGGAGGCGGCGAGTTGCAGCGACGCGGCGCTCCGCGCGCCGACCGGGCGGTTGTCCTGGACACGCCGGAGAAACCCGAAAGGCCCGCCTACAAGCCCGGCTGGGCCAAGCCCAAGAAAAAGCTCTCGCCGCATGGTCCGCCCAAGAGCGCCGCAAAAGGCCCGGCGAAGGGCCCCGCCAAGACCAAGCGCCCGGCCAAATCGATCGAAAGCAAGTTCATCGACATCGGCAAACCCGCCGCACGCGGCAAGCCGGCGGCAGCCCGTCCCGGTGCGAAGCCTACCGAGGGGGCGGCGAGGCGCCTATCCGAACGCCCTGGAAAGCCCACGGCGCGTCCGGGCCCGTCGCGCAGCCCCAAACGCTGATCAGGCGGCGGCTGGGGCGGACAGGCCGGTCCAGCGCCGCAGGGCGGGCCAGCGCATCCAGAGCTCCGCAACGCCGACAAAGCCGGCCAGCATCACCACAGCGCTGGCGACGATTCCGATGTGGAACTCACGCGGGGCGTCGGGCTGCAAGGTGATAGGGCGCAGCAGTAACACGATCGCCACGTTGTTGGCCGCGTGGACGCCGACGCCGAGCTCGACGCCGCCCAGGCGCAACGCCATCCAGGTCAGGCCAGCCCCCATGGCGGCGCGGAACAGGAAAGCGTCGAGGTTGGGGTCCAGGTGGATCGCAGCGAAAAGAACGCCATTCAGCACCATCAAGGCGATCGGGTTTCGAATATAGGCCGCGCTTTGTTTCAACAGCCACCCGCGAAACAGGAGCTCCTCCGCAGCGGAGGCGAGGATCAGCAGCCCAATGGCGATGAGGGCGTAAAGCGATCGCCCCACCAGATTGGGCGAAACCCGAAGAATCACGGGATCAAGCGGGCGACCGGAAACCACGGCGACGCCGCTGATGATCACAGCCATCACGACGCCGACCAAGACGAGACCTCCCACCACCAACCGCCAGCGCAGGGGCTGCCCGTCATTGACGTAGCCACTGACTTGCCGCTTGTGGATCGCGCCGCTGGCCATCACGAAGCCGACGGCTGCGCCGAGATTGAGGCCCGCCAGCACAGCGAGAATGAAAAGCGACTGGCGTCCTGTCAGGTCGCCCGCCTCGGTGGTGGAAAAGACGTCGAACAGCGCTCCGGCCGCAGCGGCCCCATCCAGGCCACCGACAACCAGCATGAAGGCCAGGATCGCCGCCAGCGCGCCAAGAAGACCCGTGACGGCGCCGGTCAAAATCCCGACAGGGACAACGAGCGCAGTCCGCCCCAGATCGCGGTCCAGAGGCGACAGGTCGGCCAGGAAGCGCGAACGCCTCACGGTCTCCAATAGCGCGCTCATCGATCTTGTCCGCCCGTCATCACCCACGATCGACTAAGACGGGGCGGCCGCGATCTTGTAAAGCGCCTGCTTGCCGCACGGCATGGACGGCGGCACACATCCGGTTACGACTTGTAAGGGGGCGGACATGAGCGATCTGGATTCGGCTGCGGGACGCCAGCGCCACGCGATCGCCAGCCCAGCTCAAAGCAGGGTCGCCTGATGCGGATCGTTTCTGGCCAGTTTCGCGGCAAGGCCATCGCCGCCCCGCCCGGCGACGCGACGCGCCCCACGTCTGACCGCGCCCGTCAGGCGGTGTTCAACATCCTGGAACATGCCGCCTGGGCGCCCGAGCTGCATGGCGCGCGGGTGATCGACGTGTTCGCCGGCTCCGGCGCCCTGGGCCTGGAAGCCCTGTCGCGTGGGGCGTCCTTCTGTCTGTTCGTCGAAACCGACGACGCCGCACGCGGCGCAATCCGCGAGAACATCGACGCCATGCACCTGTTCGGCGTGACCCGCGTCCATCGCCGCGACGCGACCGATCTTGGACCGCGCCCCGCCAGCGCCGGCGAACCGTTCGACATCGTCTTCCTCGATCCGCCGTACGCCAAGGGTCTTGGCGAGAAGGCCGTTGCCGAACTGCGCGCGCACGGCTGGCTGGCTCCCGGCGCGATCCTGATGTTCGAGCGCGGACGGGGCGAGGTCGATCCGGCGCTGGACGGCTTCGAGCAGATCGACGCGCGCGACTATGGCGCCGCGCGCGTCCTGTTCTTCAAGTTTCTGGACTGATCACCAGGCCTTGGCGCCGACCCGATTGTCGAGTTGGGCGCGAAGGTTGGCGAGACCCAGCCGGGTGATCCGATAAGGGCCACTGCCCTGACTGGCGATCAGCCGCTTTCGCCTCAACGCCTGAAAGACAGCGACCGTGCAGTCGGTCAGAGTCCAGCCATCGCGCGTCATGCAGTCGGCAGAGACTACCCGGCCTTTGTCGTTGCGTTCCAGTTCGATGCGGCCGCCTTGGGCCAGCGCGTGCAGCGTGCGTTGCTGCGACTTTGAGATGTTCAAGGGATTGTCCGAGAGATCGAGGCGCATGATCGCGCTTCCACCAGGCGGGAAGCGCGGGCGGAGCGGGCCTAACGACGTTCGAACCGAGGTTCGGAGCCTGTTAGGCCCGGGCCTCGCGCGCAATCTCGGACATGAACCACACTGGATCAGCTTCTGGCGACAGCATGGTGCAAGACCCGCGGAACCTCAAGATGATCGAGACTTCTGGGCCATAAGCTCTTGCTCGAGCCCTTTCCGGTCTGACCAAACTCGTCAGAGTGGAGAATGCTCAGGACAGGCGGCGCGCGACCAGCCGACAATGCTTGTGAGACATCGCCACTTTAACGATTAGATGGAGTAGATAGCCGCCGATACATAAATATGTCCAAATCTTGTTTGAAGAGTTAAGATGACATTCCCGTAATGCTGTCCAATATGTAATGTACATTTCGGTCTTGTAACTTGAGGTGAACGAGCGCGACGTCCAGACCTGTCGTCACTGAGGGGAACCAGTGATGACCAAGACCATGCTTCTGGCCAGCGCGGCCGCCATTCTGCTGGTCAGCGCCGCCCAGGCCGCTGACCTGACGCCCGAGCAAGTCGCCGCCCAGGCCGAAGCCGCTCAGCGGGGCGTGTTGATCTTTCAGCCCGACTTCTTCGCCGCTCAGCGCCCCAACACGGCGCTGGAAATGGTGCAACGGGTGCCCGGCTTCTCGGTGCAGGACGGCAGCGGCGCCCGGGGCTTCGAGGGCGCGGTCGGCAACATCCTGATCAATGGGGCTCGCCCCGCGTCTAAGAACGACACCGGCAGCAACGTGCTGTCCCGCACCCAGGCCAACCGGGTCGAGCGCATCGAGCTGATCCGTGGCGGCGCGCCGGGCGTCGACATGCAGGGCTATTCGGTGGTCGTGAACGTCATCCTCAAGAAGGGGGCCACGCGCCAGTCGATCCTGACCTGGAACACCAGCCAGTTCGACGGCGGCCGCGATCTCTACGGCGGCAGCTACCAGTTCACCGCCACGAACGGCGACAAGAGCTGGGGCGTGACGCTGAACGACGGCATCGGCAGCAGCGACTCCAACGGTCCGGGGACCAATATTCGTCGTGACGGAACCGGAAAGATCATCCGCGACGAGAAGTTCCTGAACGACAGCTGGGGCGGCGGACGCAGCATCCGGGGCAACTATTCGGCCCCGTTGGCCGGCGGCAAGATCGAGGCGACGGCTCGCTTCGGTGTTGGTGACTGGAACCAGTGGCAGACCCTGACCTCGGCCATCGCCGAGCGCCGGAGCAGTTACGCCGACGAGGATCACTCGGGCGAGCTGGGCGTGACCTACACCCGTCCACTGGCGCCGAACTGGGCTCTGGAGACACGGGCCATCCACAGCTTTGAAAGCTTTGAGAGCGCCTCGGTCAGCGACGAGACTCTGAACGGAGTCAAGGCGGCGCAGCAGCGCTTCACCGCCGAGGGTGACAGCGGCGAGTCGATCTTCCGGGCCCTGGTCCGCCACGACTGGAGCAAGGCCATCACCGTCGAGACCGGCGCGGAAGCGGCCTACAACATGCTCGACGTGAAACAGGCCTATTCGGTGGGCGGTGCGGCGGTGCCGCTGCCCAGCGCGTCGGTCAAGGTCGAGGAACTACGCGGCGAGGCCTTCTCCAAGGCGACCTGGCGGGTCAATCCGCGCCTGACCCTGGAGGGCGGCCTGCGCCTGGAGACCTCGACGATCAAGCAGTCGGGCGACGCGGATAACGAGAAAAGCTTCTTCTACGCCAAGCCCCGGTTTCTCGCGACCTGGACCCCGGTGGCCAACAACCAGCTTCGATTCCGCTTCGAGCGGGAACTTGGTCAGCTGGACTTCGAAGACTTCGCCGCCTCGTCGGACCTGGAGGACGGCAACGTCTATGGCGGCAATGTCGAGCTGAAGCCCGAGCAACGCTGGATCACCGAGATCGGCTATGAGCGCCGCTTCTGGGGCGAAGGGATCGTCGCCGTCACCTATCGCCATGACGAGATCATCGGGGTGATCGACCGTCTGCCCCTGCCCGGCGGCCTGTCGGCGGTCGGCAATATCGGCGACGCCACCCTGGACCGCCTGTCGCTGAACATCGTGGTGCCGACCGACAAGCTGGGGATCAAGGGGGGCCGCTTCACGTTCCGGAACGACTGGAACGAGACCCACGTGAAGGATCCCACGACCGGTAAGGACCGTCCGATCTCGGGCGTGCGCCCGACCCAGGCCAATATCGGCTTCCAGCAGGACCTCACCAAGTACAAGACCCAATGGGGGATCAACTGGCTGCCACTGCTGGGTCAGGGCACCTATGACGTGGACCAGACCAGCGTCTGGCGCGGGGCGCAGTACTACGAGGCTTTCGCCGAGTATAAGCCGACCCCGACCCTGGCGATCCGCGCGCAGTTGAACCTGTGGGACGACTTCAGCATCCGCCGCACCGTCTTCGCCAATCGCGGCCCGAACCGCGCGATCGCCTTCGTCGAGGACCGCGCGATCAATCCCCGCACCTTCATGAGCTTCCGGGTGCGGAAGACATTCTAGGCGCCCTTCCCCCCGGATTGGGGGAAGGGGCTTGGCCAAGCTATTTTCTGAGGCGGGCGATCAGCGCCGCGGTCGACGGATCATGGTCTCCGGCCGCGCCGCTCTCCAGCTCGGGCAGGATGCGGTTCGCCATCACCTTGCCCAGCTCGACGCCCCACTGGTCGAAGGAATTGATCCCCCAGATCACGCCCTCGACGAAGGTCTTGTGCTCGTAGAGCGCGATCAGGGCGCCAAACGTCTGGGGCGTCAGACGGTCCAGCAGCACCAGGGTCGAGGGCCGGTTGCCGGCGAAGGTCCGCTGCGGGGCCAGGGTGGCGATCTCGACCTCGGAGACACCCTTGGCCGTCAGCTCGGCCACGACATCGGCCGTGGTCCGCCCGACCATGAAGGCTTCGGCCTGAGCCAGGAGGTTCGAGAGCAGCTTCTCGTGCATGCCGGCCGGACCTTCGTCCGACTGGGCCACGCCGATCAGCTCCATCGGCGTGATGTCGGTCCCCTGGTGCATGCACTGGAAATAGGCGTGCTGGACATTGGTGCCCTCGTCGCCGAACACCACCGTGGCCGTACCGCGCTTCGCGGGCTGGCCACCAGGACCGACCGACTTGCCGTTGCTCTCCATCTCCAGTTGCTGGAGGAAAGCGGCCAGGCGGCGCAGGCGATGCGAGTACGGCACGATCGAGCGGGCGCGGCGGTCCAGGCCGTTGCGGTTGAAGATCTGGGCCAGGGCCACCAGCACCGGCGCGTTCTTCTCCAGCGGCGCGGTGCGGAAGTGCTCATCCATGGCCGCGCCGCCATCGAGGAAGCCCTGGAACGCGTCCCAGCCCGCCGCGACGGCCACCGAGAGGCTGACCGACGACCACAAAGAATAGCGGCCGCCGACCCAGTCCCAGAAGCCGAACACGCGCTCGTCCGGCACGCCGAAGGCGGCGGTCTTATCGAGCGCGGTCGAGATGGCCGCCAAGTGCTGGTTCGCGCCCTGCTCGCCCAGGGCCGCCACCAGCCAACTGCGCGCGGCGCCGGCGTTGGCCATAGTCTCCTGGGTCGTGAAGGTCTTGGAGACCACCATGACCAGGGTCTCCTCCGGATCCATGTCGGCGGTCGTCAGGGCGAACTCGGCGCCGTCGACATTGGCCACGAAGCGCAGGTCGATCGACGGCTTCACGGGTCGCAGAGCGTCCCACAGGAGGCGCGGACCCAGGTCCGACCCGCCGATGCCGATATGCAGGATCGCCTTGAACGGCTTGCCGGTTGCGCCCTTGATCGCGCCCGAGCGAACGGCCTGGGCGAAAGCCTTCATCCGCTGGCGGACGGCCTCGACCTCGGCCATGACCGGCTGGCCCAGCGCCTTCACATCGGCATCGGCGGGGGCGCGCAGGGCCGTGTGCAGCACGGCGCGACCTTCGGACGAATTGATCGCCTCGCCCCCGAACATGCGGCCGCGAGCGCCCTCGACATCGGCCGCATGGGCGAGATCGAGCGCAGCCTCAAGGCCCGCCTCGTCCCAGGCCTGCTTGGAGAGATCCAGGTGAAGACCCGCGACGTCCAGGGTCAGAGCGTCCAGCCGTCCCGGCTCGGCGTCGAAGAACTCGACGATACGCTTGTCGCCCGCAGCCTTGGCGGCGGCTTCCAGGCGGGTCCAGGCGGCGTCGAGATCGGCCATGTCGTCCTCACAGGTTTGGTAAATCGCTGTTTACGGACCCGGGCTTATCAAACAGGCGCCGCCGCGTCATGGCAGACCAATGACGTTTTTTGCGGGAGTCCCCATGTCCTGTGACGCCGTCGCCTTTTCCGCCATGCTCTGGATGGCGTCGTTCAATCCAGGGCAGGGCGCAGGCCCTGCGCCGGCCATCGCCCAGGCGCCGGCGGTTCCCGCCTCGGTCGCGGGCGAGCCTCTGTTCATCGACATCGTCAAGCGGGCGCGCCAGCTCAAGGCGCAGACCGAGGCCTACCGCGCGCAACTGGCCAAGGCCGAGCCGGGCAGCGCCGCCGCGCCGCTGAAGGCCTTTGACGCCTTTTCGGGAAAGATCAGCGATCTCGCGGCGCTGGATATGAAGGGCCACGTCACCCTGAGGGATCGCGGCGCGGTCGACGACCTCAAGTGCATCCTGCGCGGGATCAGCCAGGACCTGCCCGAGAAGCTCGCCGCCGTGCGCGCCGCCACGACCATCAAGGCCCAGGACCTAGCGCTCCGCGACATGGTCTATCTGCTCAACGACAATGTCGAGGTCATCACCGCGCCGCCTCAGCCTGCAGCGTAGGCGGCGCGGCGGCGGTTAGGCGTCCTTGTACTTCACCGCGCAGCCATAGGGCGTGACGAACGGCGTGGCGACCTTGCGGCCGGCCTTCACATCGGAGAGAGCCGCGGCCACGAGGTTCTTGGCGCCCTGGACGTCCTCGACCTTGTTGGTCGGCTTGTCGTCGATGGCGCCCTCGTAGACCACCGCGCCGGTCTTATCGATGACGAACATGTGCGGCGTCGTCTTGGCCTTGTAGAGCGTGGCGACCTTGTTGTCGGCGTCGAGCAGCAAGGCGGTCGGCTTGGCGCCCTTGGCGTTCATCCAGGCCTTGGCGGCGGCGCCATCGGCGAAGTGGCCCTGCTTTCCCGGCGCGGACGACGCAATGGTCAGCCAGACCACGCCGTCGGCGCGCGCAGCCTGCTGCAGGCCCTGCATGTTCCCGGAATAGTGCTTGCGGACATAGGGGCAACCTTCGTTGGTCCACTCGAGGACCACGGTCTTGCCGCGAAACTCCGACAGCGAGCGGGCCTTGCCGTCGGCGTCGATCGCCGTGAAGTCGGGCGCGGGGCGGGCATGGGCGAGCGTGGGAACAAGAGCGGTCAGCGGCAGGGCGGCGGCCACAAGGCGGCGCGTGATCGACATGTCAGGTCTCCAGCAACGGCTACTCAGCTCAGCCTCTCACAAACCGATGACCTGCGGAAGATTCGCAGTCGCAATTCTGTGGGGGTCGAAACTTCGCCATAGTGGCTTGATCCTTGGGCTCCCGCCTCCCAGAAGTGCCCATCCTGCTCTGAAGATCCGCGCCGATGTCCCGTTCGAGAACCGCCTTTGCCCTGATCGGCGCCGCTCTGCTGGCGAGCGCCTGCGCGACGCAGACCAGCACCACCGTCTTCGTACCCGTTGTGGCGCCGACGCCGCCGAGTTCTCTGACGCCGCAGCCGATCATGCTGTTCAACCAGACCAAGGATGGTCGCAAGCTCTTCACGCTGGACGCCGAGTTCCCCTACTGCGACGTGGAGACCGGCAAGGTGATCGTGGTGCCGCGCTGGTACGTGACCGATTTCGCCAGCGTGCCTTGGTATGGCCAAGCCTTCATCGATCCGCAGGGCCCGACGGCGCGCGCCGCCATCGTCCACGACTGGCTCTACACGATCGGCGAACCGGGTAAGCGCGAGGAGGCCGACCAGATTTTCCTGCGCGCCATGCTGAAGTACGGCGTTCAGCCCTTCCAGGCGAACATCGCCTATCAGGCGGTCCGCCTCGGCGGTGAGAAGGGCTATGGCCTGCCGACCGACTGGCGGTTCGTGGACCCCAAACGGCAGGATCTCGTCCAGCCGGCGCCGTTCGCCAAGCCGCGCGCGGGCATGGTGCGCTACCTGCCAAAATGCCAAGGCTTCAACGCCTTGATCCAGACCGGTTGGCGGGCCTACCCGATCAAGACCGCGCCGGTGAACGTGCCGCCGCCGGTGGTGGTGACCAAGACGCCGCTGGATCAGGTCAAGGCCAAGCTGCCGTTCGGGGTTGACAAGAAGAAGTAGGTCTAAGCTCCCGCCTTCTCGATCGCCTCGATCACCATGCCCTCAGTCAACAGCTGCGGCAGGATGACCGGCGCGCCGCCGTTCTTCGGATAGACGAGGTACAGGGGCACGCCGACGCGGTTGAACTCCGCCAGCGCCTTGGCGATGACGGGATCGCGATTGGTCCAGTCCGCTTTCAGCAGCACCGCGTTCTGGGCCTTGAACGCCTCAGCGACCTTGGGGCCGGAAAGAGCGACCTTCTCGTTGACCTGACAGGTCACGCACCAAGCGGCGGTGAAGTCCACGAGGATCGGACGGCCTTCGGCCTGTAGAGCCTTCACCTTTTCGGGCGACCAGACTTCCGCCGTCAGGCCAGGACCGCTCGGCGTCGAGACTTCCGCAGCGGCCGCCGCCGTCGGAGGTTTGGCGGACAAGGCCGCAGCGGCGGCAAGGCCGAGCGCGCCGATCACCGCCAGCAGGCCCAGGATCATCGACACCACCGAACCCTTGCCCATGGCGCGGCGCGCCTGCGCCAGGCCGTAGAGCCACGCGCCGAACGCCGCCAGAACACCCGCGACCAGCAGCTGGCCCAGCGCGATCGGCCCCGCCTGTTGGGCGAACACCCAGACCAGCCACAAGGCCGCGCCATACATCGGGAAGGCCAGCCCCTTCTTCAGCACGTCCATCCAGCCGCCGGGGCGGGGCAAGAGCTTCAAGGCGCCGGGGATGAAGGTGACCGCCACGAACGGGGCGGCGAAGCCCAGGGCCAGGGCCAGGAAGACGCCCAGGGCGACGGCGGTCGGTTGGGTGAGCGCGTAACCCAGGGCGCCGGCCATGAACGGGGCCGTGCACGGCGCCGCCACCACGACCGCAAGCGCGCCCGTGAAGAAGGCGCCCGTGACGCCGCCCCGCGAAGACGCGCCTGCGCCGAGGCCCTGCACGGATGTCCCGATCTCGAAAACGCTCGACATGTTCAGGGCCACCAGAAGCATCAGCAGCGCCAGGCCGGCGATGACCAGCGGGGACTGCAGCTGGAAACCCCATCCCACCGCCGCGCCCCCGGCGCGAACCGCCAGCAGCGCGCCGGCCAGGGCGAGGAAGGTGGCGACGACGCCGACCAGGAAGGCCAGGCCCTGGATGCGCGCCTTGGTCGTCTCATGGGCGTGACCGGCCAGGCTCGCCGCCTTCATCGACAGCACAGGGAAGACGCAAGGCATCAGGTTGAGGATCAGCCCGCCCAGGAAGGCGAATAGCAGAGCTCCGGCGAGACCGCCGGCCAGACCTGCGGCGGGCGCGGCTTCCGCCGGCGGCGGGCCCAATCCTGAGGCCTGCGGCGGCGGATCGCCCGCCGTGGCCGTGACCTCCCACGCGCCGGCCTTGGTCGCCAGCACCCCGGCCAGCTCGGCCGGAGGCGTTCCGCCGCCGACGAAGTCGTAGCCGGGCTTCAGCGTCAGGGTCAGCCCTTCCGGCCCCCGCTCGATCAGCTGCTCGGCGGCATGCTCGATGACCTTCGAGGAATAGGGATAGAAATAGGCGCCCGCCATGTCGGAGCCCTTCAGCGGGCCGCCCGTCACAGCCAACTTCAGAGCCTGCGCCTCGAGCTTGAAGACCGCCTTCAGGCCGGCGGGCTTCGGGGCCTCAGCCAGCACCTTGCCGATGACGGCGCCCCACTTGGGGTCTGGCGCCGGCGCGCCGGCGACCACCGGCAGAAGAAGCGACAACTTGGCTTCCTCGGGAATGCAGATCTGCTCGCAGACCAGGTAGAAGACGTCGGCGGTCAGGCTCAACGTCGTGCCCGGTTTGGCGTCGGCCGACGCCGTGATCGGGACCGGGATCAGCACCTCGCCCTTGTAGGCGTAGTCGAGCAGCGGCCCGAGCTTGGCCTTCTGAGGCGTCGGCCAAACCATGTCCCCGGCGCGCCACCCCTCCGGCAGGGTCCAGGTGATCTTGGTCGGCTCACCGGCGTCGCCGGGATTGCGCCAGTAGGTATGCCAACCGGGCGTGATCTTCTGCCGGAGCGCGACATAGATCGTGCCCCCGGGCGCGATGCCGGTCTCTTGGGCCACCAACTCAGATTCGATATGGCCCGAGTTCACGACCGGACCCGCCAGAGCGTGACCGCCGAGCAATGTCGCCATCAACAAGGCCTGCAGGGCGAGGACGGCTTTCTTCAGGAACATGCGCGGGCCCGGACACGGAAAAGAACGTGACGTACACATGGACCGCCGGCTCGCTCTCGACAATGGCCAAGCCCCAACCGACAGTTGGGCGAGGAATCATCCTGGAGACGCCCATGCCCGCCGCCTTCGACGACATCGAGATCGGTCAGGTCGTTTCACTGGGCACGCGTGCGGTCGACGCCAAGGCGCTGGACGCCTTCATCAGCGCCTTTACGCCGGGCTGGCCCGTCGAGAATGGCGCGCCCGACGGCATGATCTTCGCGATCTGGACAAGGCTCGACACCGAAGCCAGCGCGGCCTGGCCTCAGACCAAGCGTCTGGGCGTCGACGCCCTGCGCTGGATGCGCAATCCGCCCGTGGGCGAACTGCTGCGCGGCCGGATGACGGTGATGGGCAAAGACCCGGTCGGTGAAGGCAAGGGCATCGTCATCGCCCAACACGACCTCCTCGACGAGGCCGGTCGCCTGGTCTTCTCCTGCCTGACCCGCAGCATCTTCGCGCGCTGAGGGGGCCGAAGAAAAAGGGCGGCGGGTCAGGCCCGCCGCCCTCTTCGATTTCAGCTGACGCCGTACCTTAGTTCAGGTTCGCGGCTTCGGCTTGCTTGAGCATCGTCTTGTTGATCAGGCGATCCCAGCCGAGCAGCGAGACGAGGTGCGCGTAGATCTGGGCCAGGGCGCCGTTCTCTTGCAGTTCCTTGAGCTTCTCGGCCGACAGGCCGTTCAGCTTCTCTTCCGAGACGCCGAAGTACTCGGCGACGGTGACGGGCTCACCGACCGGCGCGCCCATTTCGTCGGTCGGCTGGAAGGTGGCCTTCTTCAGCTCGAACAGATCGTTGTCCTTCAGGATCTGGACGAACGAGTCGGTGCGACGACGCTCGACCTCGAAGTCGTCGCAGAACTTGATGCAGTTCTGGGTGTATTCGGTGGGCTCGCCCTTGGCGTCGAACAGCGGGGTCTGGCCTTGCTCGCTGAGCAGGTCGCTGCCGCGATCGATGCAGACGATCAGACGGTCCTGGGTGTCGTCGTTGGCCAGCACGAACGGATAGCGGCGGATATAGGCCGGGATGTAGACGTTCGGTTCGATCGAGCCGTCGGCGCCGATGAACAGGTTTTCTTGCTGATTCAGACCCATCACCGCCAGCGGCACGCGATCATCGCCGGCGAAGATCACCGGGAAGGTCAGGGCGGCGGGAGCGAATTCCGAGACGGTCAGCGGCACGGCCGTGCCGGCGGCGGCGAACGCGTACGGCTTGTCCTTGTGGACGAGCGCGAGCTTGGCGTGCTGCTCGCGGTTCAGCGGCTCCGGCGCGTTGTAGAACAGGACGTTTCCGGTGATCTCGCCGGCGGACTGGGTCGTTGTCATGAAGAGCTCTACGACAAAAAAATTGGAAACGGACGCTCGAACGCTTCGAAGACGACCGCAAAGGCTCGCGGTTCTAGCCGATCCCGCCGGATGCGGCAATCTGACCTCCGCTTTAGGCGAATCCGGGGCCCGGAGGGAGGATCCGGGCCCCGGCGCTGGGCAAGCCCGCAGGGGGGCTTCGCGCGCTCGCCCACGGCTGACAAAGGAGCCGACTCCGACGGATCAATGATCCGGAAATGGGGACGAGGCTCCTGTTTCCAGACGCTGGAACTGCCCCCGGCGGCCGTTTAGCGGCCACCGGAGCGGCGTTTAGAAGCGCAGCGCGATACCGGCCCGCACCTGACGGCCCGGCGACGGCGCGATATCCTTCAGGAACGAGACGTGCTCGCGCACCTCCTCGTTCGTCAGGTTGCGACCATCAATGAACAGGCGCACGCGCGCGTTGCCGGCCGGCTTCCACGCCAGCGTGGCGTTGAGCACCGTGTAGCCGTCGGTGGGCAACTCCATCTCAGCGACGCGGTCCTGACCGCCCGTGCGGCGCACCTCCACGTCACCCGACCACGTTGGCGCCGCGTACGACGCCTTCAACGAGACCGAGTAGGGCGGAATGCGAGCAGGCGGGCCAAGGTCGGACGAGCCACGGACGAAGTCCGCACCGGCGTGCAGGTTCACCGACCGCTGACCATCCGTCCACACACGGTAGGCGACCTCGGCTTCGAACCCGCGGAATTCAGCGTCGGTCTGAACGTAGCGATAGACCGCCAGACCATCTTCTTCGGCGCCGGTGGGACGAAGGTCGATAAAGCCGTCATAGCGCGCGACAAACAGATGCAGGTCACCCGACACGCGCTCGCCGCCGTAGTGCAGCGTCGCCTCCAGTGACGTGGCGGTCTCTTCCTTCAGATCGGCGTCGCCGATCTCAAACCCCCGCGTGGCGGCGTGCGGCCCTTCAGCGAAGAGCTCCGACTCGGTCGGCGCGCGGCTGGAACGGGTCAGGGCCAAGCCCACGAAGCTTTCAGTGGTCGGCCGCCAGAAGGCGCCGACCGAGCCCGACAGGTTGGTGAAGTCCGCCTTGCCCTTCAGGCTGTCGAGCTCCCGCGTATCGATCCGCAGACCGCCTTCGTAGCCGTAGCCATCAAGCTCGATGCGCTGCTGGGTGAACGCGCCGAACTCGGTGATCTTAGTCTTCGGCACATAGGCCTCGTCGCCGATGGCGTCGAAGTTGCGACGCAGGGCCTGGACGCCCACGGCGCCCTTCCAGCCGCCGCGCTCGACCTGGACGAGCTCGAGGCGCCCCTCGTAGCCATCCGAGGTAAACTTGGTGCCGACTGCGTCACCTTCGAACTCGGTGTGGGTGTAGTCGGCGTGACCGCCGGAGAATCGCAGCTTCGCGAAGGGTCCGAAGCTGATGTCGGACTCGCCACGTAGATCGATGCGCGTTTGCTTCAGGCCGATGGTGACCGGAGCTTCCTCCTCGCCGCCGTCCTCGTGGGCGTGACCCGGAACGCCGTAGGTGGAGTCGGTGCGCTTGATCGACATCCCGACATAGCCCTTGTCGCCCACATAGGAGAGGCCCGCGCCGAAGGTCTCGAGGTCGACCGCACTGTTCTCCAGCCGTCCGCCGCCGCCCTCGGCCGTCTCGCCTTCGAGGGCGAGCTGGCGGTCGGACTCAGGATGGACGGGGATCTTGTAGTCCTTGCTGTCGCGCTTGAGGGCGTCGAGCGTCAGAACCATCGGCCCCACTGTGGCGTGGATCGCGCCGGAGAGGGCGTAGCTGTCGTCGCCGGTTCCGCGCGAGGCCAGAAGACGGCCGCTGAGGCCCTCGTCAGGCTGCCGGCTGGCGATGCGGTCATCGATGATGTTGACCACGCCGCCGATCGCCGAGCCGCCATAAGCCAGCGCGGCCGGGCCGCGCAGGACCTCGATCCGCTCGGCCTCCCCGGGATCGGTGGCGACCTGGTGATCAGGCGACAGGGCGCTGGCGTCGATCTGGCCGACGCCGTTGGTCAGGATCTGCACCCGGGGGCCCGCCAGGCCGCGAACGACCGGGCGGCTGGCGCCGGCGCCGAACGTGGTCGAGCGTACGCCCGGGAGACCGGCCAGGGCGTCGCCCAGCCCTTTCGGAGCGGCGAGATCAAGGTCGGTGCGATCCAGCACCGCGACGCTGGCGGTCAGCGCGTCCGCCGAGACGCCGTACGGCGCGGCGGTCACGATGACCTTCGAGACTTCGGAGTCCTGCGTCGAAGCGGTCGGCGCAGCGGCGTCCTCGGCTTGAGCGGCGGTGGCGGCGGCGAGCACAATAAGGCTCGCGGCGGAAAGGGCGACGCGACGGAGCATGTTGGGTCCTGAAACCACGAGAGACTTAGCCGGAGGAGCGGCTGTTCGAGGAACTGTTATGAAATAACATATCTTAGCGTCAATCCGCTTTCGCCTGGCGGATGAACTTCACGTCGGGGTGTGGCCCTTCTGTTTCGCGGCCGTTCCTCAGCGCCGCCGCGTGCGACTTCAGCGGCGCGCGACGAAAACGACGTGCGGCCGCAACGGATCTGCCTGCGATAACCTGGGATGCAGAAAGTCCCGGTCGGGCGCTGGCGACATGCCGATCCGGCGCATCACGGCCTGCGACGCCAGATTGGTGCGCGCGGTGAAGGCGATGATCTCGGGCAGCTTGAGGACCCCGAAGCCGTGGGCGAGCGCGGCCCTCGCCGCTTCGGTGGCAAAGCCCTGGCCCCAGACATCGGGCAGAAATCGCCAGCCGATCTCGGCCGCGCCAGGCATGTTCATCTCGGGAGGAACCCACCAGACGCCGGTCATGCCGATGAGGCGGCCGTCCGCCTTGCGATCGACGACCCAGAAGCCGAAGCCATGTTCGGCCTCGTGAGCCATGACGCGATCGACGAAAGCGTCACTTTCGGCGCGCGAGCGCACCCCGCCCAGCCACGCGCCGACTTCGGGCCGAGCATTGAGGTCGGCGATGGCGTCCCGGTCGGCGTCGACCGCCGGGCGCAACACCAGGCGGTCTGTTTCGATCACGCGGGGCGGCCGCTCGCCAAGGCCGTGTAGAACTCCGGCCGGCGATCGCGGAAGAAGCCCCAGGCCGCGCGGTGCGTGGTCAGGAAGTCGAGGTCGAAGCTCGCGCTGACCAGGCCCTCGTCGGCGCGCCCCAGTTCGCTGACCAGATCACCGCGATGGTCGGCGACGAACGACGAGCCATAGAAGGTCTGACCGCCGTTCGGATAGCCGTCCCAGGGCTCGAAGCCGATGCGGTTGGCGCCGATCACCGGGATCACATTGCTGACCGCGTGGCCCTGCATGGCGCGCCGCCAGGGCAGCGCCGTGTCGAGGCTCGGGTCATGCGGCTCGCTGCCGATGGCGGTGGGATAGAACAGGGCCTCGGCGCCCATCAGGGCCATGGCGCGGGCGCATTCGGGGTACCACTGGTCCCAGCAGATGCCGACGCCGATGCGACCAAAGCGCGTGTCCCAGACCTTGAAGCCGGTGTCGCCGGGCCGGAAGTAGTACTTCTCCATATAGCCCGGACCGTCCGGGATATGGCTCTTGCGATAGACGCCCAGTAGCGAACCATCCGCGTCGGCCATCACCAGGCTGTTGAAATAGTGCGGACCCTCGCGCTCGAAGATCGAGATCGGGATCACCACGCCCAGCTCGCCGGCGAGAGGCGCGATGGCCTTGACCACCGGATGCTCGCGCCAGGGATGGGCTTCCGCGAACCAGCGCTCTTCCTGGGCGACGCAGAAGTACGGCCCCTGGAACAGCTCCGACGGCAGGATGACCTGCGCGCCCTTGGACGCGGCCTCGCGGATGAAGGCTTCGGTCTTCTTGATGTTGGCCTGCAGATCCATGCCATACGAGGTCTGGATCGCGGCGACGCTCAGCGTACGGGCCATCAGGCGGTCTCCGGCTCTTGTTGGCTGATGCAGTGGAACGAACCACCGCCCGTCAGGATCGCGGTCGAGGGCAGGCCAATGACCTGGCGCTCGGGAAACAGACCCTTGATCACCTCGACGGCGAAGGCGCCCGACTCCTCCGCGTAGATCGGCACGATCACCGCCTCGTTGGCGATCAGGAAGTTCATGTGCGAGGCCGGGATCGGTTCGCCGTCCTCATCCAGCAGCTTGCCCGGCGACGGGATGCGGACGACCTGCAGCGGCGAGCCGCGGCTGTCGGTCATGCCGGCCAGCATCTTAGCGGTGTCGCCATAGATGTCCGCGTTCGGATCATCCAGGCCATAGGCCATCGGACAGGCCACGACGCCCGGCGCCACGAAGCGGGCCAGGTTGTCGACGTGACCATCGGTGTGGTCGTTCTTCAGGCCCTTGCCCAGCCACAGCACCTTCTTGGCGCCCAGCGCCTGGGTCAGGGCCGCGTTCGCCGTGCCCTCGTCCCAGCCGGCGTTGCGGTTGTCGTTCAGCAGGCACTGGCGCGTCGTCAGCACCGTGCCGTTGCCGTCATGATCCAGCGCGCCGCCTTCCAGGATGAAGTCGTTGCGGACCAGGGGCGCGCCCGAGGCGGCGGCGATCTGCTCGGCGACGATGTCGTCGCCCTCCAGGCTGTACTTGCCGCCCCAGCCGTTGAACTTGAAGCCGGCCGCCACGGCCTTGCCGGCGTCGTCGATAAAGATCGGCCCGGTGTCGCGCAGCCAGATGTCGCCGAACTGGCCTCGGACGATCTCGACCGTGGTGTCGGACAGCAGGGCGCGGGCGGCGGCCTCGGCCTCGTCGCCGACCACCATCAGGCGCACGCGCTCGGCGCCGGGCCCGGCAAGAGCGCGGGCGAGGTCAGCGACTTCCTGCTGAGCTTGCTCCAGATCCTCCTGCCAGAGCTCGGCATGGCTGGGGAAACCCACCCACATGGCGCGGTGCGGAGCCCATTCGGCGGGAACGGTCACGGTCATTCGACAAGCCCAATGAAAACGAGCGGGAAAACGAAGGGGGCGCAGATGGCCCCTCACGACGCCGGGGTCAAGCCGCGCCTCATTAGCAAACGAATACGACAAAGAAAAAGGGCGGCCCAGACGGGCCGCCCTTCTCTTGAGTCCGGCGAAGCCGACGTCGCTTAGAAGCGGGTCGTGATGCTGGCCTGGATCGTACGCGGGAAACCAATGGCGTAGGTCGGCGCGGAGCCGTTCTGGACGCCGGTGATGGTGACCGCATTGTTCCGGCTGCTGATGTTGCCGAAGTAGTCCTCGTCGAAGAGGTTCTTCACGTTCAGCTGCAGGTAGGTCTTTTCCGCGAAGGGCATGTCGTAGCGGATGCTGACGTTGGTGATCGTGTAGGCCGGCGTCTTCTCGTCGTTGACGTCGGTCGACCAGCGCTCACCCGTGTACTTCAGGTCCATCGACAGGCGCAGGGCCTCGGTGATGTTCCAGTCGAAGCCGCCGCCGAAGGTGTATTCCGGCGTTTCAACCAGGAACTTGCCCTTGGTGGGCAGGATCTGGCCGTTCAGCGGGATGTTCGACTTCAGCTCGCTGTGGTTGTACGAGAACGAACCGAAGACGCTCAGGTACTCTTCCAGGCGCCACGAGGCGTTGGCGTCCAGGCCGTAGCCCTTGGCGTCGCCGACGTTGCGGTCGACGAAGATGCCCAGTGTGTCGTCATAGGCGCTGACGATGCGGTTCTGGAACTTGTTGGTCCACAGGGCCACCTGGGCGACCACGTCCGGCGTCTGATAGCGATAGCCGATGTCGAACGCCTGGGTCGTCTCGGGCTGCACGCCCGGGTTCGACACGGTGCCGTCTGCGAGGCGCTTCACCGTGTAGAGGCTGTCCGTACGCGGCGCCGACAGGCCCTCGGCGTAGCTGCCGTAGAGGTACTGGTTGTCAGCCAGACGATAGTTCAGGCCGATGTTCGGCAGAACGTCGTCGTACTTTTTCGTTGCTTGGTACGGCTTGATGAACTGGGTCGACGAACCAGCGAAGGTGACGTTGCCGTTGGCCAGCGTAGCGTTAGGGGCTTCGGTGGTGCAACGCACGTTGCTCGAACCGTCTTGCGAGTAGCAGAACTGGTTCAGTTCGCGCTTGAAGTACGGCATGCGCAGACCCGCGACCACGGTCAGTTTGTCGTCGAAGTATTCGCCGCGGTACTCGAAGGCGACCTGGTTCAGGAAGGCCTTCGAAAGACGATCGCGACCGCGCAGGAAGCTGCCGTCAGAGCCAAACACCTTCTCGCCGTGGCCGTCCTTGCCGCCGAACACGTTCGTCGTCGTGCCATCGGCGTTCAGCGTGGTGTATTCGCCGGTCTGGCGGTGATAGCCGAAGTCACCCGTGTAGGCGACGCGCAGGCGCTGGCTGTCGTTGATGTCCCAGATCAGCGACGAGGTGACGCCGTAACGACGGGTGTTGGTCACCGAAGGCGTGAAGAAGGCCACGGTGTCAGCGGTGTCGCCGTCGCCGTTCAGGTCCTTGCCAACCGTGCTCGTGCCCTTAACGCGACCGTCGGTTTCCGACATCGTGCCCAGCTGGGTGCCGCCGTCCGCCAGGGTGTACTGGAACGAGGGGTCAAAGGTGATGCGCAGGCTGTCGTTGATGTGGTGCAGGAACTGACCACGGATGTTGCCCGTGTTCGACGGGTTGACCTGACGGCCGTAGAAGTCGGCGCAGTTACCCGGAATGGCGGGCGCGGCTTCGGTGATCGTCGCGGCCGTCGTGTTCAGCGTGCGGGTCGTGCAGGTTTCGGTGAAGTCGAGTTTTTCACCAAAAGCGCGGTACTCCGCCAGCGTCACCGCGCGGTAGTTGTTGTTGCGGTTCTCGTTGTAGTGGAACGCCAGGCTGGCGAAGTCGCCATTGGCCAGGTTCTGATAGATGCGGGCGTTGAACTGCTTCTTTTCCAGCGAGCCCGGGCCCTTGAACTTGTCGTACTTCTGGTACGAGCCGGCCACCCAAGCCTTGGTGCCGAACGGGCCGAACTCGCCCGAGTTCAGCATGCCGAAAACGCGGCGGTAGTTGTCGCTACCGACCGAGGCGCGCGCCATGCCGCCGAAGTCGGCGGTCGGGATCAGGGTCACGTAGTTGATCGTACCGCCGACGGCCGACGCGGTCGGGCTGTCGACGTCGGTCGTGCCCATGTTGACCGAAGCGCGGCTGATCAGCTCACCGTCCAGCTGCTGGTTGGTGTAGATCGCGTAGTTGCCGGTGTCGTTCAGCGGGATGCCGTCGAAGGTCAGCGAGATGCGGTTGCCGTCGAAGCCGCGCAGACGGACGTTGCCACCCGACGAGCCGAAGGCGTCCGAGTTGGTGAACGACAGACCCGGGGTCTGGTTCAGCGTGTCCAGGATGGTCTGACCCGCTTGCTGCTTGTCGATGTATTCCTGGTTGATCGACGACTTCGACTTCGGCGCGGTTTCAGCGATCAGACCGCTGACGGCGCGCTGCCCCGAAGCGGTGACGACAACCTGGTCGACTTCCGTCGCCTGCGAGGCGGTCGACTGGGCCGAAGCGCCGTTGGCGAGCATCAGACCGCCGACAAGGGCGGTGGTCGCCAGGGCGAAATGTTTCATGTTCATCTGAAGGATCCCCTCATTCATCGACACGCTTGCGTTGGGTCGCACTGTTTCGTGCCTTTGGCGGCCATTTATCGAAAGATTTAGAAGGTTTGGTGACGGAAAGGCCACGCCGGCCCACAAAGTGTCACAAACCCCTGGAAACGCGGAAGAAGTAGTCAGATTTTTTTTACTTGGCTAATCAGGCGTCATGCAGACCGCTCCTGACGCTCCGTCACCCCCCATCGTGAACCGCGCCTGGCGGTTGACCCTGCTCATGGTGGGGACGCTGACGATCGTGCGGCTTGCGGCGCTGTTCATCACGCCGCTCGAGCTCTATCCCGACGAGGCGCAGTACTGGCTCTGGTCGCGAGAGCTGGCCTTCGGCTACTTCTCCAAGCCGCCCATGATCGCCTGGCTGATCTGGCTGACCACTCAGATCGGCGGTGACGCCGAGGCCTGGGTGCGATTGTCAGCGCCCTTCCTGCACGGTGCGACGGCCTTGGTGATCCACAGGATCGCCCGCCGCCTCTACGGCGGCTGGTCGGGCCTCGCGGCGGCGGCGATCTACAGCCTGATGCCCGGGGTCGTGCTTTCCTCAGGCCTGATCGCCACCGACGCGCCGCTCCTGTTCTTCCTGTCCCTGACGATCTGGGCCTATGTGAGCTTGCCGGACGCCCAGGCGGGTCGCCGCTATGCGCTCGCGGCGGGCATGGGCGCCGCTCTGGGCATGGCGTTTCTCTCGAAATATGCGGCGGTCTACGCCCTGGGGAGCGTGGCGCTACATTTCGTGATCGCACCTGAAGGACGGCGGCGCTGGTCGCCCGCCGTAGCCGGCCTGTTTCTGATCGCGGTCGCCCTGGTGTTGGCGCCGAACTTCGTCTGGAACGCCACCAACCAGTTTTCCACGGTCAAACACACCGCCGCCAACGCCAACTGGAACGCTCACCAGTTGTTCAACTTCCGTGAGCTGATCGAGTTCGTCGGCTCGCAGTTCGGCGTGTTCGGACCGGTTCCGTTCGCGGTGCTGATCGGCGGCGCGGTCGGGCTGGGCATGAAGAAGAAACTGCAATCGCCGGATCTGCTGCTGCTCTGCTTCGCCCTGCCGCCCCTGATCGTGGTCGCCGGCGAGGCGTTCGTCTCGCGCGCCAACGCCAACTGGGCGGGGGCGGCGTTTGTCTCTGGGTCGGTCCTGGCCGCCGGCTGGCTGCTGCGTTGGAACGCGCGTCGCTGGCTGATCGGAGGACTCGCCCTGCAGGGGCTGTTCGCCGTCTTCTTCATCGCCTGCATGATCAACCCGAAGGTCGCTGACGCCACGGGCCTGTCAAACGGCTTCAAGCGGGTGCGGGGTTGGGACCAGACGGTCGCAGCGATCATCGAGCGGGTCCGCGAGGAGCAGGCGCTGCGCGGCCCCCTGAGCGCCGTGGCGATGGACGACCGCTTTACCTACAACGCCGCCGCCTACTACGGCCGTGACTATTTCGGCCAACCGGGCGCGCCGCCGCTGCGGATGTGGGTGCACGAAGCCTATCCGCAGAACCAGGCGGAGACTGAGACCCCGCTCGACGCGGACTATGGCCGTCGCGCCCTGATCGTCAGTCTGGAAGGCGAGTACCGCCCCGAGATCGAGCAGGACTTCAGGACCGTGTCCGGCCTGCAGATCGCGCGGGTTCGCCTGGACAAGACCCGGTCGCGTCGCGTTGACTTGTTCATCGCCGAGGGCTTTGCGCCGCTGCCGCGCGATCCGGTCACCGGCCTACCGCCCAAGCCAAAGACCGCCGCCCGGTAGGTCTGGCGGGTTTCGAGGGATCACCGTCCTTTTCCGGCGCGCCTGACTGACCATGCTTCCCCGCGCAGATGGGAGGTCTCGATGGTACGGCTACTGGTGTTCCTTTTCGCCCTTTTGGCCGCCGCGCCGAGCGTCGCCAAGCCGCTGGTCGTGATCCTGGCCGATCCGCGCGGCGTCGAGACGACCGACCTGATCGCGCCTTATGCGGTGCTGGCGGAGTCGGGCGTCGTCGATGTCAAGGTTATCGCGCCCAGTCTCGAGCCGGTTCGCCTGATGCCTGGGCGGGCCTGGGTTCGGCCCCAGGCCACTTATGCGGAACTGACCCGTCGCCCCGACGTCGTCATCGTGCCCTTCCTCATGCCGGCCTTCGATCCGGACCGCGACGCCTGGCTGCGCGCCCAGGCGCGAGCCGGCGCCCGGATCGTCTCGATCTGCGCCGGGGCGGAGACCTTGGCCAGGGCAGGACTGCTGGACGGCCGCGAGGCCACCACCCACTGGTACGAAATGAACCGCCTCGCCAAGGCGTTTCCGAAGGTCCGCTGGCGGCGCGATCGGCGCTGGGTGGTCGATGGTCCGATCACGACCACCGCCGGGGTCACCGCTTCCATTCCCGCCAGCCTGGTGCTGCTGCGCGATCTGGCCGGGGACGCGGTGATGCGCGACACAGCCACCAGGCTGGGCGTACCCATGCCGGACCAGACCCATAACGGCGGAGCGTTCAGGGCCAACGGCGACGCTGTGCTGACCGGGCTGTCAGGCTGGACCAACGCCTGGCGCGGGGAGAAGGTCGCGGTGCGGATCGCCGACGGCTTCGACGATCTGGCCTTCGCCATAGCACTCGACGCCTGGTCGCGCACTAACCGTTCAGAGGCCTTCGCGAGCGAGACGGCGACCTCTCGTCACGGCCTGACGATCATCGCACCATCCAGGCCGCCGCGCGCGGACCGGACAATCACGCCGAAGAACGCCGATCCGACGGACGCCCTCAACGCGATCGCCGCCGCCTATGGCAAGGCGACGGCGCGCTATGTGGCGCTCACCCTGGAGCACCCGTACTGGCTGCAGCGGTGACTAGATCGCGACCTCGAACGCCGCCTCGGTCTTGGCCTTGACCTCGTCGACGGTGACGCCCGGGGCCAGCTCGATCAGCTTCACTGGCGTCTTGCCGCGATTGATCTCGAAGACGCCGAGCTCGGTGATGAGCAGATCGACGACCGCGGCGCCGGTCAGGGGCAGCGAGCACTGCTTGAGAAGCTTGGGCGCGCCCGACTTCTCACAGTGGTCCATGACCACCACCACGCGCTTGACGCCGGCCACCAGGTCCATGGCCCCGCCCATGCCCTTGACCATCTTGCCGGGCACCATCCAGTTGGCGAGATCGCCGTTCTCCGCCACCTGCATGCCGCCCAGGATCGACAATGCGATGTGCCCGCCCCGGATCATCGCGAAGCTGTCGGCCGACGAGAAATACGAGCTGGAGTCCAGCTCGGTGATCGTCTGCTTGCCGGCGTTGATCAGGTCGGCGTCCTCTTCGCCCTCATAGGGGAAGGGACCCATGCCCAGCATGCCGTTCTCGCTCTGCAGCGTCACGTGCATGCCCTCGGGGATGTAGTTGGCCACCAGGGTCGGAATCCCGATACCGAGGTTCACGTAGAAGCCGTCCTGCAGTTCCTTGGCGGCGCGGGCCGCCATCTCGTCGCGCGTCCAAGCCATTACGCGGTTTCCTTCTGGCGAGTGGTCACGCGCTCGATGCGCTTCTCGAACTTCGCGCCCTTGACGATATGGTCGACATAAATCCCGGGCGTGTGGATCGCGTCCTTGTCCAGCTCGCCGATCGCGACCAGCTCTTCCACCTCGACGACGGTCTTCTTGCCCGCCGTGGCCATCATCGGATTGAAGTTCCGGGCGGTCTTTCGATAGATCAGGTTGCCCTCGGCGTCGGCCTTCCAGGCCTTGACGATCGAGAGATCGGCGGTCAGGCCGCGCTCCATCACATACATCTCGCCGTCGAACGCGCGGGTCTCCTTGCCCTCGGCCACCAGGGTGCCGTAGCCGGTGCGCGTGAAGAAGGCGGGAATGCCTGCGCCGCCGGCGCGGATGCGCTCGGCCAGGGTGCCCTGCGGATTGAACTCCAGCTCCAGCTCGCCGGAGAGATAGAGCTGTTCGAACAGCTTGTTCTCGCCCACATAGGACGAGACCATCTTCTTGATCTGGCGGTTCTCCAGCAGGATGCCCAGGCCAAAGCCGTCGACCCCGCAGTTGTTGGAGATGACCGTGAGGTCCTTTGTGCCCGCCTCGCGGATCGCCGCGATCAGGTTCTCCGGAATGCCGCAGAGGCCGAACCCGCCGGCCATGATGGTCATGCCGTCGAACAAAAGCCCGGCAAGGGCCTCGACGGCGTCCTTCTTCACCTTGTCGACCATGGTGTCTCCCTGTTCCGGAACTTATACGTCCCGTGCTGGGCGAAGCGTTTCGCCCGCGCCGCGAAGAAATTCAACCCTTGATGAATTGTTTTCCCGAAGGGCTGCTTGATGACCGACGCTAGCACCGGCGCGATGACGCCCGCCACCTCCAGCGTGCTGCTGGTGCTGGCGCACCCGGCGCTTGAACGGTCTCGCGCCAATCGCGCCCTCGCCAAGGCCGCAAAGGGTCTTTCCGGCGTCACCTTCAAGGATCTGTACGAGACCTATCCCGACTTCGTGATCGACATCGAGAGCGAGCAGGCTGCGCTGACCGCACACGACGTCGTGGCGCTTCAGTTTCCGCTCTACTGGTATTCGACGCCCGCCCTGATGAAGGAGTGGCTGGATCTGGTCTGGCTGCACGGCTTCGCCTATGGCGAGGGCGGCGAGGCGCTGAAGGGCAAGAAACTGTTCGTGGCCTGCACCACGGGCGCCAGCGCCAAGGCCTATCACGCCCACGGCTACAACCGCTTCTCAATGGACGAGTTCCTGCGCCCGCTCGAGCAGACCGCGCACCTGTGCGGCATGAACTGGGAGACGCCCTTCGTCGTGCACGGCGCGGCGGTCAAAGACGATGCGGCGCTGAAGGCCGAGGCCGAACGCTACCGCGCCCGGGTCGCCTCGCTGCTGCCGACCCGAACGGAGGCCTGAGCCATGGAAAACATCCTGACCCAGACCCTCGTCTATCTGGGCGCCGCTGTCGTCTCGGTGCCGATCGCCAAGCGCCTCGGGCTCGGCTCGGTGCTGGGCTACCTGATCGCCGGCGTGCTGATCGGCCCGTTCGCCCTGTCTCTGGTCGGCGACCAGGCCGACGTGATGAAGTTCGCCGAGTTCGGCGTCGTGATCCTGCTGTTCCTGATCGGCCTCGAGGTGCAGCCCTCGATGCTCTGGGACATGCGCAAGACGATCTTCGGCCTGGGCGGCGCCCAGGTGGTCGGCACGGCCCTGGCTATCGCGGCTGCGGCGCTCGTCCTTGGCCTGCCGTGGCAGACCGCGCTCGCAGTGGGCCTGGTGCTGGCCATGTCCTCCACCGCCATCGTGCTGCAGACCCTGGACGAGAAGGGACTGCGACAGGGGCCGGTCGGGCGGGCCGCCTTCGGGGTGTTGCTGTTGCAGGACCTGGCGGTCATTCCGCTGTTCGCCCTCCTGCCCCTGCTCGCGATCGGCGCCCCACAGCACGCGGCCGAAGCCGGCGGCCATGGCGCGAGTCTCGTTTCGCATCTGCCGGTCTGGGCCCAAACCCTGTCGGTGTTCGCCGCCGTGGGCGCTGTGGTGGGCGGCGGGCGCTATCTGGTCCGCCCGCTGTTCCGCTTCATCGCCAAGGCGCGCCTGCGGGAGATCTTCACCGCCTCGGCCCTGCTGATCGTGGTGGCCGTGGCCAGCCTGATGCAGACGGTCGGCCTCTCGCCCGCTCTGGGCGCGTTCCTGGCCGGCGTCGTCCTGGCCGAGAGCGAGTTCAGGCGCGAACTGGAAACCGATATCGAGCCCTTCCGAGGCCTGTTGCTGGGCCTGTTCTTCATGACCGTCGGCGCCGGCGTCGACCTGCCCCTGGTGGCGCGTCAGCCCTTGACCCTGGCGGGCCTAGTTCTGGGCCTGATGGTGCTGAAGTTCCTGGTGATGTTCGGCATCGCCCGGCTGTTCGGCGCGCCCAAGCGCGGAGCCCTGGCGGTCGCCACAGCGCTAGCGCAGGGCGGCGAGTTCGCCTTCGTCCTGCTGACCTTCACCGTCGGAGCCGGGGTGATCGGCGCGCAGCTGGCGGCCCTGCTGACCGCCGCCATCGCCGTCTCGATGGCCCTGACGCCAGTGGCGATGATCCTCTACGAGCGGGTCGCGGCCCTGATGGACGCCGCGATCCCCGATGTCACGCCCGACACCGGCGACTTCGACGAGGGCGAGCCGGATATCATCATCGCCGGGTTTGGCCGGTTCGGTCAGGTGACCGGTCGTCTGCTGTCAGCGAATGGCTTCAAGTCAACCGTTCTGGACAGCGACATCGAGCAGATCGAGCTTCTGCAGCGCTTCGGCCGCCGCGTGCACTATGGCGACGCCACGCGACTGGACCTGCTGCGTCAGGCGGGCGCCGATCGCGCACGGATGCTGATCGTCGCCCTCGACGACAGGGAAAAGACCGTCGAGCTAGTCGAGACCGCCCGCAAGGCCTTCCCCAACCTGACCATCCTGGCCCGCGCCTGGGACCGCCGTCACGCCTACGATCTGCTCTCGAACGGCGCCGACGCGGTGGAGCGCGAGACCTTCGAGGCGGCCCTGGCGCTGGGCTCGACCGCGCTGCAGAAGCTGGGCTTCCGCGCGCACCGCGCGCACCGGGCGGCCGCCTTCTTCCGCCGCCACGACCGGCGGATGTTCGAAGAGCTGCGACCGATGTGGGGCCAGGAGGAAGCCTATATCCTGGCCTCGCGCGACGCCGCCCAGACCATGGACCGGCTGCTCAACGCAGACCTGCACCGCATGCGTCCGGGCGATGCGGGCGGCGCCTGGGACACCGCCAGTCTGGACGAAGAGCTGCGCGAGCGGGCGCAACAGGAAGGGGCGGACTGATCGCTACTCCGCGGCCAGCGGAACAGATCTCGGCGTCGGCTCGCCCTTGAAGGCCTCCACGAACGGCGTTGCGAATCCGCCCGTGAGACTATGGGGATCGGTCGACACCGCACCGAACGTCAGCGCCGCGGGGCGCTGGTCGGGGACATGCAACGTGCCGAACAGCCTATCCCAGACCGCCAGGCAGCTGCCCAGGTTCTTGCCGAAATGGGCGGGGTCGGCCGAGTGGTGGATCTGGTGGTGGGCGGGACTGAGCAGCCACTTGCCGAAGGGCTCGAACGTCATCCAGGCGTGCGAATGCTGCAGGTGGATCACGCTCATCGCGAACACCAGGAAGATGGCGTTCTGACCGAAGATCAGCGGCTGATACCATGCGGTTCCGAAGACCCAGGCCAGAACGCCCCCGGTTACGCCGGTGGCCAGGGCCACGATATTGGCGAACTTCAGGCTCTCGATGGGGTGGACGCGATAGACCGTCAAAGGCGTGAGGACTTCAGCGGTGTGGTGGACCTTGTGAAAGGCCCACAGGAATTTGACCTTGTGGCTCAGCCAATGGTCGACCCAGTAGCCCAGCTCATAGGCGAGGAAACCGGCGAGCGTTCCCACCACCGCCACGATCGGCCACGGGGTGGCTGAGAGGGGCCCTTCGCCGAAGCTCGCCGCCAGCCAGCCCGACAGGGCCTTGGTGATCTCCTGGCCCGACAATAGCGCTGCGCCCAGCAAGAGACCCGCGCACCAGACGTTGAACACGAAGAAGACGAGATCCAGGCGGCTCGACGCCGTCAGCCAGATCTTGCGGGGAAACAGCGCCCGGACCAGCAGTCGCGCCGAGGTCCGGCGACCGCGCGCGCGGCGGCTTGAGACCACATGGCCGGCGGCGATTAGCAGCGCACAGGTCAGCGAAACCAGGGAAAAGGTCGAGCCCAGCGGTAACAGGGTGTCGAGCAGCGGCGCGGCCAACCGATGGCCGGCGGCGGCGAAGTCCAACCCTGACTGCGCGATGCTCACACCCTGAGGTCTCCGTACGAAACGGATCCGTCTTAGCGAAGACGCCTCAACCGCCGTTTAATGCGCGGGCTGCTTCCGAGCCTCGGCGTTCTTCTGGCGAACACGGCGGAAGAGATCGCCCAACGCCTCGAACAGCCCCGGCTCCGACGCGCGATGATAAAGCGAGTCCGCGCCCAGCGCCTCGACCAGCCGCGCATGGGCCTTGCCCATGTTGTGATAGGGCAGGCGCGGCAGCAGGTGATGCAGCGCGTGGTAGCGCAGGCCCACCGGGGCCCAAAGCTCGGAGGCCAGGTTCGGCGGTGGCACATTGACCGAGTCGAGGAACTGCTCCTCGAGCGTCATCTTGCCCCCGTCATTGTCCCAGTGGTGAGCCACCAGGGTGCGAGCCTGGTTCAGGAAGGTGGCCAGCGAAAAGATGGCCAAACCGGTCGCCACAGCACGCAGCGGAATGAACCCGGCGACCAGCCCCGCGATCACCGCCCATGACCAAAGCCAGCAGGCGATGTCCTGGACGACCCAGGCCTTGCGCCAGCGATTGAGATCTTCACGGACGAAGTCGGGATTGATGATCAGGGCCGAGAGCTTGGTCTTCAGATAACGACGCAGCGGGGGAACCATGAAGGACAGTGGGATCAGCAACGCCGAGCGAAGAACCACGCCCAGCGGGGCCAGCAGAGCGACAAACAGAAAGCCGGCTAGCTTAAGCGGCGTGAAGCGCGACAGCGGCAGGTACTCCGGGTCGAGCTTGGTCCCGAACCGATCCTTGATGTGGTGAATGTTGTGCACGCCCTCGTACATCAGCGACGGCGTCATCAGCGGCACGCCGACCAGCACGTTCCAGCCGACACGGAAGCCCGGGGCTTCGTCGTCGCGGATATGAGTCAGTTCATGGATGAAGCTGAGCGCACGGTAGAGCGCGAGCATGCTGAGCAGGCCCGCAGCCAGGCCCAGCGGAAGGCTGGGCGTCGTCGCAGCAAGCAGGAACCCGCCCCACATGACGGCGGCCGAAATCGCCAGGTCGGTCCAGTAGATGGCCGCGTTCGGCGTCATCAGATCCTGGGTCAGGCTCATGGCCTGCCGCGTCAGACTGATTTCGCTCGCCGTTTTCGCCACGTCTTCCTCGCGCCGCGCCCTCGAAGGATGACGACTTGGCGACGAAGCGCGGGAAAAGCAACCACTTACTCCCCCTAAGGGCGGGGCGGCGCGCGAACGCCGCCCCGTGGCTTCACTGGGTCAGAGGACGCAGAATGATCTCGACCCGGCGGTTCTGAGCGCGGCCGGCCGGCGTGGCGTTGTCGGCGATCGGCTGGCGCTCGCCCATGCCCGCGACGAAGACGCGGTCGACCAAAACGCCGCCCGGCCCCGTCAGATAGCCGGCGACGGCGCTGGCGCGGCGCTCGGACAGGGTCTGGTTATAGTCGTCAGGACCGCTGGAGTCGGCGTGACCGACCACATCGATCGTGGTCTGCGGATAGGCGTTCAGCGTGCGGGCCACGTCATCCAGCACGCGGGTGAACTGAGGCTGCACGTCGGAGCGATCGACCGCGAAGGTGACGTCGCTGGGCATGACCAGCACGATCTGGTCGCCGTTGCGGCGGATCATCACGCCCGAGCCCTCGAGGCTGCGGCGGAAGTCGGCCTGCTGGCGGTCCATGTAGTTGCCGATGGCGCCGCCGGCCAGCGCGCCGATGCCCGCGCCGATCAGCGCGTTCTTGCGGCCCTGCTCGCCCTTGTTGGTGTTGGTCAGATAACCCAGCACCGCGCCGACGCCCGCGCCGGTCAGCGCGCCGGTGCCGGTGTTGTTGCGGACCGGCATGCCGGTATAGGGATCGGTGGTGGTGCAGGCGGCCAGGGCGCCGGCGCTCATCAGCACCACCGCCAACGTCATGTTTCGAGCAAATTTCGGCATTCTCGCAACCCTCGCGTCTTTGCTGTAGATCAAGTCACCCGGGCAAACGCCCGTCTTATGGTCAAGTTCCCGACCTCAACGCCGCACGGAGACGAACAGCCTTCGTTTCGCCCGACGTCCGGTGTAGTAAGGAGGAACTTACTCATTCCAAGGCTCGCAGACGTGTCCACCTCCGCCATCGACCCGGTTTCGTTTTCTCTCTACGCCAAGGACTTCTCGCGCTTCGCACAAGAACTGGGCGCGTCGTTCGAACGCTACGGCTTCGCCGTGCTGTCCGACTATGATCTGGATCAGGCGCGCATCGACGCGGCCGTCGACTCCGCCAAGGCGTTCTTCGCGCTGCCGGTCGAGACCAAGAAGCAGTACGCCGGCGTCAAGGGCGGCGCGCGGGGCTATATCCCCTTCGGCGTCGAGACCGCCAAGGGCGCGGACCACTACGACCTGAAGGAATTCTGGCACATGGGCCGCGACCTGCCGCCCGGCCACCGGTTCCGCGCCCACATGGCCGACAATGTCTGGCCGGCCGAGATCCCGGCGTTCAAGCACGACGTCAGCTGGCTGTACAACAGCCTCGACGGCATGGGCGGCAAGGTGCTGGAAGCCATCGCAACCTACCTGAAACTGGAGCGCGACTTCTTCAAGCCGACGGTGCAAGACGGCAATTCGGTGCTGCGCCTGCTGCACTATCCGCCGATCCCCAAGGACGCCACCGGCGTGCGCGCCGGGGCCCACGGCGACATCAACACCATCACCCTGCTCTTGGGCGCCGAGGAAGGCGGCCTTGAGGTTCTGGACCGCGACGGCCAATGGCTGCCGATCAACCCGCCCCCGGGCTGCCTGGTGATCAATATCGGCGACATGCTGGAGCGTCTGACCAACAACGTCCTGCCCTCGACGGTGCACCGCGTGGTGAACCCGCCGCCGGAACGTCGCGGCGTGCCGCGCTATTCGACGCCGTTCTTCCTGCACTTCGCATCGGACTACGAGATCAAGACCCTGCCCAACTGCGTCACGGCGCAGAACCCGGATCGCTATCCGGAGTCGATCACCGCTGACGAGTTCCTCCAGCAGCGCCTGCGCGAGATCAAGCTGGCCTAGCGCGCGCGACGGAAGGCGATGAGCCCCGCCGGCGACCGGCGGGGCTTTTCTATTTGGAGATCCGTAAGGACGAGATTTCCTGGGCGATCGCCTTGAACGACGTCTTCAGCTCAGAGCCGTTGGCGGGAAAGAAGGCCTTGGAGGAGTCGGAGGCGCAGTTGGTCAGGAAGGTCTTGGCGGTGTTGTCCGCCCCCACGGCGAAGCCGACCGTGTAAAGCGTGATGTCGTTGGCGCTGTTCTTGATGGCGGTGCAGAGCGCCCGCGCCTGGGTGTAGGGATCGCCGTTGGTGGCGTTGCAATTGATGTGATCGTCGTCGCTGCCGCTGCCGCCACCCGCATCGGCGGCGATCACGCCCTTGCAGTAGGGGGTGTTGAAGGCGCCGTCCGTCATCATGATCACGACCTTCATCAGGTCCTGGCTCTTGTAGGCGGCGGGGCGCTGGGAGGCGTTCGGCCAGAGGTACCCAAAGTTGGGCGCGACCATGTACCAGCCCCAGGCCAGACCAATCTGGCCCGCCGTCGAACCGCCCACCGTGTAGCTGTTGATCTGAGCCTTCAGCGCCGTCTTGTCGCTCGAGAGCGGCATGATCTTCGCCGTCGGACAGGGGTTTGGCGAATAGGAGTCAGCGGAAGTCGAGGGGTAGTTTGTCCCCACATAGGCCGTACTGGGCGCGGCGTCCGTATAGGCATGGGTCCCGGTGCGTTCGCTGACGCAAGTGCTGATCGAACGCACTTCGTCTGTTCCCCAGTTGCTGACATAGGCAAGGCGACGACAACCTGGAACGGTGCTCTGCTCGCAAGTCGCTGCTCCGCCGCTTGTGTAAGCCGCCGTGCCAAGGCCCGAGACGCCCGTGTCGAAGGTGGTGCTCGTCAGGTTCGTGATGGAGAGCGTCTGGCCATTCAGGGTCGTAAGCCCGCCAACGCTAGCGAAACTGATCTGATCTCCCGTGGAAAAGCCATGCGCGGTGCTGGTGGTGACCACCAGATTGCAGCCGCTCGTCAGGCACTTTTTTATCGTGCCGCCGCTCGAATAGTTCGACTTGTAGCGCGTGTCCGTGCCGTTCAGTGACACCTGATTGGAGTTGACGCGCGTGACGGTGTAGGTCGCGCCGTTGAGCGACGCCATACCGGTCGAGGTGTTGCCGTTGATCCCGGAAATATAGACTCGATCCCCCGTCGCCAGGCCATGACCATTCGAGGTCACGACCGCTGGCGAAGCTTTGCTGACGCCAGAAATCGAGGTTCCGTTGGCCAGCCAGTCCACATCACTGATATTCCGCACCGGGATCGGGCCCCGCGCCGCATCGGCGTAGGTGTCCAGATTCACGCCGGCGGCGTACGGCACCAGCGCGATCTTCGAATAGAAGGGCGTCTGGGTGTCGCGCACGATGATGTCGACCAGGTCCGAGGCAGCGACCTTCAGGTCGGCGATGCGCGTGCCGTCCATCGAGCCGGTGATGTCGAGCACCAGCGCCACTTCCAGATTCTTGGACGAGCGCACCACTTCCGATGTCGCGGTGACAGTGAAGTCCCCGCTCTGCCACAGGTTGGCGATGATCGGCTTCAGCGTCGCGGTCACCGAGCCGATGACGCGGTTGTTGGTTCCTGCCGAGAAGGTCGCATTCGAAGCGGTCAGGCCCAGATTCATGCCCGCGATCTCGGCCAGGAAGGCCGCGTCGCCCACCGTGTCGAGCTCGGCGTTCGTGGACGCCGTCGACCGGGCCGCCATCAGGGTCGCGGCGTCCAGCGCATCCTGCATCTGGCGGCGCTGAAGGCTCAACCGGCCCACATCGATGAGACCGAACAGCAGAACCGAAAGCGGCAGGGCCAGAAGCGCGAACTGGATGGCGATCGCGCCGCGATCGTCGCGCCGCAGACGGCGGGCGAAGGCAGCGACGCCCTCGCTCAGGCGTCGGAAGAAACGGCTCTGGGTCGGCATGGCTTGAACGGGACCTTATCTCTCGTCGTGACCTTCGCCGATGACGGTGAACAACTGGAAAATGCGCTTGGTGAACGCCGCCCGCCCCGCTGGGCTTCGACTCTCGCGCGCCCAGCGGCTAAAGAGCCCCCATGCCGTTCACCGCCACCGTCCTGACCATGTTCCCTGAGGCCTTTCCAGGCCCGCTCGGCGTCTCGATGATCGGGACCGCCTGGAAGGAGCAGGACCTGTGGCGTTTGGAAACGCTGGACATTCGCGCCTTTTCCAAGGATAAGCGCGGCTTCCTCGACGACACCCCTGCGGGTGGCGGCGCTGGAGCCGTATTGAAAGCGGACGTTATCGCCTCTGCGCTGGACAGCCTGGAGGCCGATGGGCGGCCGCTTTTGTACATGAGCGCCCGGGGTCGGCCCCTGACCCAGGCGCGTGTGAGGGAGTGGTCCAAGGCGCCCGGTATCGTGGTGCTGTGCGGCCGCTTCGAAGGGGTGGATCAGCGGGTGCTGGACGCCCGGGGGTTCGAGGAGGTCTCGGTCGGAGACGCTGTCCTTGCCGGTGGCGAGGCGGCGGCGATGGTCGTGATCGAGGCGTGCGTTCGACTTGCCCCGGGGGTTCTGGGGAACATCGAGAGCACGCTGGAAGAAAGCTTCGAGGACGGACTCCTCGAGCATCCGCAGTACACCAGGCCGCGGACGTTCGAAGGGCTCGACATCCCCGAGGTGCTGCTGTCGGGCGATCACAAGAAGATCGACCAATGGCGCAAGCGTATGCGTGAAGAGACGACCCGCGAGCGGCGCCCGGATCTCTGGGAGGCCCACCTCGCCAATCAACAGGCAAAAGGCGACCCGAAACCGGGTAAGCCCAAGGAGTAATGACCATGGCTGCGAACATCATCGCTCAGCTCGAGCAAGAAGAATCGGCCCGTCTGCTGGCCGCCCGCGCGATCCCCGACTTCCGTCCCGGCGACACCCTGCGCGTCAACGTGAAGATCAAGGAAGGCGAGCGCGAACGCGTTCAGGCCTACGAAGGCGTCTGCATCGCCCGCGCCGGCGCCGGCGTGCACGAGAGCTTCACGGTCCGTAAGATTTCGTTCGGCGAAGGCGTGGAGCGTCTGTTCCCGCTGCTGTCGCCGAGCATCGAAAGCATCGAAGTCAAGCGTCGCGGCGTCGTCCGTCGCGCCAAGCTGTACTACCTGCGCGACCGTCGCGGTAAGTCGGCTCGTATCGCCGAACGCGCCGGTGGCCCCAAGGCTTCGGCTTCGTCGGAAGACTAAGCGTCCGACATTCGGAAATGACGAGGCCCCGGTGGAAACACCGGGGCCTTCTTCTTGCGCCTTATCGCGGCGCGATCAGGCGGGGATATCGCCGGGGCTCTGAGCGCCGGCGTAAGAGTCGCCACAGGGCCTGCAGCGCCCAGACCCAGCCGAACGAAGTTTCCTTATGTGTCTTGAAGGCGGTGTCGATCATCGTCGTCCTCCTGGTCGGTCTCATGCGCTTTTCGGCCTCACGGACGGGAATGACAAACGCGCGCTCCTTGGCTATGCATAAGCGTTACTTATGTCTGACGTCCTCGCCCGCCTGCCCCTCAGCGCCATTCGTGTGTTCGAGACGGCCGCTCGCCTGAAGAGCTTCACCCGCGCCGCCGGCGAGTTGGGCATGACCCAGGCTGCGGTCAGCTGGCAGGTGCGCGCCCTCGAGCAACGGCTGGATCAGCCGCTCTTCCATCGCCTGCCCCGCGAGGTGGCCCTGACGCCCGCCGGCGAACGCCTCTCGCGGGCGGCCACCGAGGCGCTGTCGCTTTTGCGCGCCACCGTCGCTGACCTGGTCGAGACCGAGGCGGGCGTCCTGTCGATCACCACTGTCCAAAGCCTTGGCGGGCTGTGGCTGGCCCCGCGCCTGGGCGGCTTCCAGATCGCTCACCCCCGTGTCGCCGTGCGCCTGGAGGCGACAAGCCAGGTCATCGATCTGGCCGGAGGCGGCGCCGATCTGGCCCTGCGGGGCGGTCGCGGCGAGTGGCCGGGGCTGGAGGCCCACTTTCTGATCCCGGCCGTCCAGACCGTGCTGGTCGCCCCCGGCTTCCTGGAGCAGATCGGCGGCCTGGCCCGTCCCGAAGACCTGCTCAACGCACAGCGTATCGGCGTGGCCCGCGAATGGGAGGAATGGTTCCAGGCCGCAGGCGTACGCGGCGCCTCGGATCGCCCGCCGCCCAGCCTCGCCGCAGACGCCCAGACGCTGGAGGTGGCTAGCGCGCTCGCCGGACAGGGCGCCGCCCTTGGGTCGCCGATCTTTTTTGCACGCGAGCTGGCGGAGGGCCGGCTGGTCATGCCGTTCGACGTGGTGGCGCGTTATACGGGCGGGTACTGGCTGGCCTATCCGCGCGAGCGGGCCAGGGTGCGCAAGATCGCCGCGTTCCGCGACTGGGTGCTGGCGCAGGCGGCGGCGGATCCGCTGATCGCCCGATACGCCGCCATGGCGCCGCTGAACGCGCCCGCCGCCTCACCACTCACCCGCGGCGACCCGTAGCCGGTCAAGCTTACGTGCGACCGCACGCGACTTGACAAAACGTCGATCCGTGAGACGCTTTATTCACCCCCGGCGACTATCGCCCGGGCTTCCAGACCGTCTCCTTTCTAGTGGACGGCCCTCTTCGGGCAGGCGCCATCGGCCCCCGAAGGCTGAAAACGATGCGAGGGCGCGCCGACAGGTCGAAAGACGGGCGCGCCCTTTGCGCTTTGGCCTGCCGCGGGTCGCCGCGCCGACATCAACAGCGCAAGAATTTGGCCCACAGCCCGCCCAGCTCTGGATTTTGACGCACGATCCGCCCTATATCGCGGCCATGTCCGGCAAAACCCTTTACGACAAGATCTGGGACGCTCACGTGGTCAGCGAGACCGACGGCGAAGCGATCCTCTATATCGACCTGCACCTCATCCACGAGGTGACCACGCCGCAGGCTTTCGCGGGCCTTCGCGCGGCCGGCCGCAAGGTGCGCCGGCCCGATCGCACCCTGGCCGTCGCCGACCACAACATCCCGACCGAAGGCCAGTCCCTGGGCGTCGACGCCGTGGCCGACGAGGAAGCGCGCCTGCAGCTGAAGACGCTGGCCCGCAACGTCGCTGACAACGGCATCGAGTTCTTCCCGATGGGCGACATCCGCAACGGCATCGTCCACGTGGTCGGTCCCGAGCAGGGCCGCACCCAGCCGGGCATGACCATCGTTTGCGGCGACAGCCACACCTCGACCCATGGCGCCTTCGGGGCCCTGGCCCACGGTATCGGCACGTCCGAGGTCGAGCACGTCCTGGCCACCCAGACCCTGCGCCAGAAGAAGGCCAAGAACATGCTGGTCCGCGTCGACGGCCAGCTGCCGTCCGGCGTCACCGGCAAGGACGTGGCGCTCGCCGTGATCGGTGAGATCGGCACCGCCGGCGGCACCGGCTATGTCATCGAGTTCGCCGGCGAGGCCATTCGCGGCCTGTCGATGGAGGGCCGCATGACCCTCTGCAACCTGACCATCGAGGGCGGCGCCAAGGCCGGCCTGGTGGCTCCGGACGAGAAGACCTTCGCCTACATCCAGGGCAAGCCCGCCGCCCCCAAGGGCGCGGCCTGGGACATGGCGCTGAGCCACTGGAAGACCTTGTTCACCGACGAGGACGCTGTCTTTGACCGCACGGTCGTGATCGACGGCTCGGCCCTCGTGCCGATGGTCACCTGGGGCACGTCCCCGGAGGACGTCATCCCGGTCACCGGCCACGTGCCCGACCCGGAGAGCTTCGCCACGCCCGACAAGCGCGCCGCCGCTCATCGGGCCCTAGACTATATGGGCCTGAAGGCCGGCCAGCCGATCTCGGAAGCCCGCATCGACCGCGTCTTCATCGGCTCGTGCACCAACAGCCGTATCGAAGACATGCGCGCCGCGGCCGCCGTGGTGCAGGAAGCCTTCCTGCACGGGCGCCTCGTGGCCCCGCACGTCAAGGCGATGGTCGTGCCGGGCTCTGGCCTGGTGAAGGAACAGGCTGAGGAGGAAGGTCTGGACGCCATCTTCAAGGCCGCCGGCTTTGACTGGCGCGAGCCCGGCTGCTCGATGTGCCTGGCCATGAACCCTGACAAGCTGCAGCCGGGCGAGCGCTGCGCCTCGACCAGCAACCGCAACTTCGAAGGCCGCCAGGGCCGCGCCGGCCGCACCCACCTCGTCTCGCCGGCCATGGCGGCGGCGGCGGCGATCGCGGGGCATCTGGTCGACGTGCGGACCTTCCTGGAGGAGACCGCCTGATGAAAGCCTTCACCCGCCTCGATGGCCGTGCGGCTCCGCTGGAACTGGCCAATATCGACACTGACCAGATCATCCCCAAGCAGTTCCTCAAGACCGTGGAGCGCGAGGGGCTGGCCAAGGGCCTGTTCTACGACTTCCGCTTCGACGCCGACGGGAACGAGATCAGCGACTTCGTGCTGAACAAGCCCGAGTACAAGAGCGCGTCCGTGTTGATCGCCGGCGACAATTTCGGCTGCGGCAGCTCGCGGGAGCATGCGCCCTGGGCGCTGATGGACTTCGGGATCATGTGCGTGATCTCGACCAGCTTCGCCGACATCTTCTTCAACAACTGCTTCAACAACGGCCTCCTGCCCGTGGTTGTGACGCCCGAAGAACTGGCGGTCCTGATGGACGAGGCCAAGGGCGGCAACCACATGGTCAGTGTCGACCTCGAGGCCCAGACGGTCGTATCGCCCTCGGGCAAGACGATCGGCTTCGACATCGATCCGGTCCGCAAAGAGAAGATGCTGAAGGGTCTCGACGCCATCGGCGAAACGATGATGCACGGCGGCGATATCGACCTGTTCGAGAGCAAGCGCGCCATCAGCCAGCCCTGGCTGGAGGCGTAGTCTTTAAAATCTGTCATCCCGGTCAAGCGCGGAGCGCGCCGAACCGGGACCGCGGGAAGCGCCGGCGTTTGTAGTGGTCCCGGCTCTCCGCTTCGCTGCGGCCGGGATGACAAGCAGCTTCGGGAGTACGCAGAGATGACCCTCATCCTCGCCGGTTCGATCCGCATCGCGCCCGAACGCCTGGCCGAGCTGCGTCCGCATCTGGCCGCTCAGGTGGAGGGATCGCGCGGCGAGCCGGGCTGCCTGGCCTACGCCCTTTCCGAAGACCCGCTCGACCCCGGCCTGATCCGGGTCTTCGAGCACTTCACCGACGCGGCGGCGTTGGAATTCCATCGCGCCAGCCCTCATATGGCGGCGTGGCGCGCGGCCTGCGCCGACCTCGGCGTCTATGAGCGCCGCATGTCCTCCTTCGATGTTTCAGACTATCGCGAGATCTAAGATGGCGACTCTTCTCCTCCTGCCCGGCGACGGCATCGGCCCGGAAGTCTGCGCGGAGGTGCGCCGCGTGGCGGCCGCCCTCACCCCCGATCTGACGGTGGAAGAAGCCCTCTACGGCGGCGCCAGCTATGACGTTCACGGCACGCCGCTGACCGACGAGGTGCGCGAGCAGGCCATCGCCAGCGACGCGGTGCTGATGGGCGCGGTCGGCGGCCCCAAATGGGCCAACGCCCCGCGCCACCTTCGGCCGGAGGCTGGCCTCCTGAACCTGCGCAAGGCGATGGACGTGTTCGCCAACCTGCGTCCGGCCTATTGCTTCGAAGCCCTGGCCGGCGCCTCCAGCCTGAAGCCGGAACTGGTCTCGGGCCTGGATATCCTGTTCGTGCGCGAACTGGTGGGCGGGGTCTATTTCGGCCAGCCGCGCGGCATCGAAGACCTGGCCGACGGTCAGAAGAAGGGCTTCGACACCCAGGTCTATACGACCAGCGAGATCGAGCGCGTCGGACGCGTCGCCTTCGAACTGGCGCGTGGCCGCACCAACAAGGTTCACTCGGCCGAAAAATCGAACGTCATGGAGTCGGGTCTGCTTTGGAAGCAGGTGATGACCGACCTGCACGCCCGTGAATATCCGGACGTTACGCTAGAGCACATCCTGGCCGACAACTGCGCCATGCAGCTGGTCCGCGCGCCCAAGCAGTTCGACGTCATCGTCACCGACAACCTGTTCGGCGACATCCTGTCGGACGCGGCGGCCATGCTGACGGGCTCGCTGGGCATGCTGCCCTCGGCCGCCCTGGGCGCGCCGGGCAAGCCGGGCCTTTACGAGCCGATCCACGGCTCGGCCCCGGACATCGCCGGCAAGGGTTTGGCCAACCCCCTGGCCGCCATCCTGTCGTTCGAGATGGCCCTGCGCTGGTCGCTCAAGCAAACCGAGGCCGCCGACGCCCTGCTGGCGGCGGTGAAGGCTGCTCTCGACAACGGCGCCCGCACCCGCGATCTGGGCGGTTCGTTGACCACGACGCAGATGGGCGACGCGGTGCTGGCGGCGCTTTAGCAGTAGCGCTCGCCTCCCCTTGATGGGGAGGGGTAGGGGTGGGGTGATGCTGCGGCGGACGGGGCGCCGTCGCCAGCGCAGCAATCGCCCCCATCCCCAACCCTTCCCCCATCGGGGGGGAAGGGGGCATTAGCTCTTCCCCAGCCCCCGTTTCACCCCCTAACCTCCTCCCAAAGACAAGAGTTGGGAGGAGCCCATGATCCCGGGCCTGATGCAGACGACGCCGCTGATGATCAGCGGCATCCTGACCTACGCCGCGCAGGCCCATGGCGCGCGCGAGATCGTCTCGCGGCTGATCGACGAGCCCCTGCATCGTTATGACTATGCCGGCCTGGCGCGCCGTTCGGCTCAGGCGGCCCATGCGCTCCGGCGACTGGGGATCACGCCCGGCGACCGCGTCACCTCCCTGGCCTGGAACACCCATCGGCACCTGGAGCTGTTCTACGCGGTCCCGGGGATCGGCGCGGTGCTGCACACGGCCAATCCCCGGCTGTTCGACGAGCAGATCGTCTACACGATCAATCACGCCGAAAGTTCAGTGCTGTTCTTCGAGCGCAACTTCCAGGCCCTGGTCGAGCGCATCGCGCCGCAGCTGACCACGGTGAAGACCTTCGCCATGCTGTCGGACGCCGAGCGGACCCTCCCTGGCGCGGTCGGGGCGATCAGCTACGAGACCCTGATCGAAGGTGAGCCGAACGCGATCGCCTGGCCCAGCTTCGACGAGAACGCCGGCGCCTTCCTCTGCTACACCTCGGGCACCACGGGCGATCCCAAGGGCGTGCTCTATTCGCATCGGGCCGTGGTGTTGCACGCCATGGCGGGGGGCCTCAACAGCGCCTTCGGCTTCACGCCGTTCGACGTGGTGATGCCCTGCTCCAGCCTCTACCACGCCACCGCCTGGGGCCTGCCGTTCAGCGCGCCCATCTGCGGCGCCAAGCTCGTCTTGCCCGCCGACAAGATGGACGGCGCCAGCCTGCACCAGCTGATCGACGGCGAGGGCGTCACCTTCACCGGCGGCGTGCCGACTATCTGGACCATGTACCTGGACTGGCTGGACAAGAACAATCGCCGGCCCGACAGCCTGAAGAAGGTCGTCATCGGCGGCAGCGCCGTGCCGCGCGCCATGGCCGAGACCTTCAAGCGCCGCTACGACGTCCAGACCCTGCAGATCTGGGGCATGACCGAGACCTGCCCGATCGGCGTCGTCGCCACCCCGACGCCGGCTCTCGCCGCGCTGGGCGAAGAGGCCATGGACGAGGCGATCTGGACCCGCCAGGGCAGGCTGCAGTTCGGCATCGAGCTGAAGGTCGAGACCGAGGACGGCCAGGCCGCACCCTGGAACGGCGAGACCTCCGGCGCGCTTCTGGTGCGCGGTCCCTGGGTGGTGAAGCGCTATTTCCGCAAGGAGGCCGACGCCGCCCGCGAAGACGGCTTCTTCGACACCGGCGACATCGCCACCCTGGACGCCAACGGCTTCATGCGCATCACCGACCGCCAAAAGGACGTCATCAAGTCGGGCGGCGAGTGGATCAGCTCGATCGACCTGGAGAACGTCGCCGTCGGCTGCCCGGGCGTGAAGATCGCCGCCGTGATCGGCGTGCCTCACCCTAAGTGGGAAGAGCGTCCGCTGCTGGTCATCGAGCCTCATGAAGGCGCGGCGGTCAGCAAGGCCGCCGTGCTCGACTACCTGGCGCCCCGGATCGTCAAATGGTGGACGCCCGACGACGTGGTCTTCGCCGCCGTGCCGCTGACCGCGACCGGCAAGATCGACAAGAAGGTCCTGCGTCAGGCGTGGAAGGATCACCTGATCGGCTGATCACAGCTTCAGCCGCCAGCTTTCTGAAATGAGTCCTGCGGCGAAACCGTCATAGTCCCAGCTTTCTTCCAGCACGAAGCCGAAGCGGGCGTAAAGGCGGCGCGCCGGCAGCAGGATACTCTGGGTCCACAGCACCATCTCGGCGTAGCCGGCCTCGCGGGCCCGGGCGATGCAGGCGGCGATCAGGGTCTCGCCAACGCCCAGGCCCCGCGCCGAGGGCTCGACCAACAGCAAGCGCAGCCGGCCGACCATTTCGGTCTCCTTGGCCAGCATGATCGAGCCGACCGGCGCGCCTTGATGTTCGGCGATCCAGCAGGCCTCGCGAGCCAGATCATGGGCCTTCACATAGTCCGCGACGACTCCGGCCACGACGCCCTCGAACCGGTGGTCCCAGCCCTGCTCGGCGGCATAGAGTTCGCCGTGCCGCTGGATGATCCAGCCCAGATCGCCCGGTCGCGTTTCCCGCAAGGCGACCACGGCTAGTCCACCGTCATCTGGGTCTGGGTGACCACCGCGACGAGCCGTCCGCCCTCGCCCTCGATCCGCGTCGTCCAGACGCTGGAACGCCTGCCGATATGCAGCGGAGTCGCGACCGCCGTCACGGTCGTGCCGAGTGGGGCGGAGCCGATGAAGTTGGTCTTGCTCTCCAGCGTCGTCGTCCGCTTGCCCTCAGGCGTCGACAGGAAGGCGCCGATCGCCCCGAGCGTGTCCGCCAACGCCATGGCGGCCCCGCCGTGCAGAACGCCGCCTGCGGTGCAGAGGTCGGGTCTGACCACGAGGCGCCCCTCGACATGGTCCGGGGCGGCGCGAGTCACGCTCACCCCCATGAGGGCGGCGAACGGCAGAAGATCCAGGTCGAAGACGGGCGTGCTCATCATCGCATCAGACGCCCGTCCCGCGGGGTCATGCAAGTCGGATCCAATGTCCCGGTCCGATCGGCAGTTAGGGCAGTGGCCTCGACTTCCGGTTCTCGTCGATGGCCACGAAGGTGAAGACACCTTCGGTCACCTTGTGCGCCTGCTCGCTGTCGCGCGGCCGGCGCCAGGCCTCGACCTGGACCTTCAGCGATGTCCTGCCCGTGTGAACCACCCGCGCGAAGAGACTGACCTCGTCCCCAACGAAGACGGGGCTGATGAAGGTCATGCCGTCTATAGCGATGGTGGCGCAACGGCCAGCCGCGCGATGGAACGCGATGGAGGCGGCCGCAAGGTCCATCTGGGAGAGCAGCCAGCCCCCGAAGATGTCGCCTTCCGGATTGGTGTCAGACGGCATGGCGATGGCGCGGAGAACCGGCGCCTCATTCGGCCATTCGGCCTTCTCCCAGGCCTTGGCCAGGGTTTCGGCGCGTTGGCCGGCGGGAACGCTGCTCATGAAGGCCCGAACAATGCCTAGTGGCCGCCGGCGCCTTCGTAGACGCCCGGCGCCAGTTGCTCGCTCTCATCGCCCTCGCCGGTCGTGGCCACGAAGCGGCGGTCGCAATAGGAGCAGTCGACGAAGCCGGCCGCGCCCATCTCGAGCCAGACGCGCGGATGGCCCAAGGCCCCGCCGACGCCATCGCAGGCGATGCGATGCGAGCGGACCATGATCGTCTCCGGCGCGGGGCCCGGGATGGCGGCCGGATCCATGGCCGTCGGGACGGTGGCGTTAACGGGCGTGATCTTGGCCTTGGCCATATGGGCAATCCCTGAATTCGGAACGCGGCCTTGGCGCGGCGGCGAACGAGGCATACCTATGCGACGCTGAAAGGCGCCGTCAATCGACGCGCGCCCCTAATGCCGTTTCCCGGCCCGCCGCCGCCCCGATTTGGACGTTTCATGGACCTGCCCGCCTACGCCATCGAAGCCGAAGGCCTGTACAAGACCTACGCCGGCACCAAGACCTCGCCGGAAAAGCGGGCCCTGAACGGCATCGACCTGAAGATCCCCCGAGGCTCGATCTTCGGCCTGCTGGGGCCGAACGGCGCGGGCAAGTCGACCTTCATCAACATCCTGGCGGGTCTGGTTCGCAAAAGCTCGGGCACGGTGCGCATCTGGGGGCGCGACATCGATCAACGCCCGCGCGACGCCCGCGCCGCGATCGGCGTTGTTCCCCAAGAACTGGCGGCGGACGTCTTCTTCACCCCGCGGGAGTCGCTGGAAGTGCAGGCGGGTTTCTACGGCGTGCCCAAGAGCGAGCGGCGCACCGACGAACTGCTGAACGCCCTGGGACTTGGCGACAAGGCCAACGCCTATGTCCGCCAGCTGTCCGGCGGCATGAAGCGCCGCCTGATGGTGGCCAAGGCCATGGTTCACCAGCCGCCGGTCCTGATCCTGGACGAGCCCACAGCCGGGGTCGACGTCGAGCTGCGCCGCCAGCTCTGGCAGTATGTCACCAGCCTCAACGAACTGGGCGTGACCATCGTGCTCACGACCCACTACCTGGAAGAGGCCCAGGAGCTTTGCGACGAGATCGCCATCATCAATCGGGGTGAGGTGGTGGCCTGCGAGCCGACCGCCAAGCTGCTGGGCCGCATGGACAGCCGCAACGTCGTGGTCACCCCCGAAAGCCCCGTGACCGCCGCTCCGGTCCTGGAAGGCTTCGACACCAAGCTGCGCGCCGGCGGCGCCTTCTCGGTGAGCTACCGCACGGGCCAGTCCAGCGTCGAGCAGGTGCTCGCCGCCGTCCGCGCCAGCGGCGTCCACATCAAGGACATCGCCACCGAGGATCCCGATCTGGAGGACGTCTTCGTCGCCCTGACCTACGGCGACCCCAACGCCGCCGATCCGACCAAGGACTGATCACCCGGCGCGCCGCCGCCCTATCCTGCCGAAGCGCGCTTGCCAGCCCCGGCGGCGCGCGTCAGCTTCCCAGCCCTGAGGTGCGAGGGGGCGTCAGACGATGCGGCTGGTTGGATTGATCCTGGGGTTGTGGCTGGGACTGGGCGCCGTCACGCACGCCCAGCCCGCCAAGCCGATCCCGGTCAAGGTGGCGGTCCTGACCACCTTCGAGATCGGCGCGGTCACGGGCGACCGCCCGGGCGAGTTCCAGCCCTGGGTCGAGGGGCTCCCGCTTACAGAAACGATTGCGGTTCCCGGCCTGCGCCATCCAGCGCGCTATTCGCCCAGGGACGGCGTGCTGGGCGTGATGACCGACATGCGCGCCCGGGCCCGCGAAAGCGTCGCGGCCCTGCTGCTCGACAAGCGTTTCGACTTCTCCAAGACCTACTGGCTGGTGGCCGGCATCGCCGGCGTCGACCCCAAGGCCGCCTCGATCGGCAGCGCCGCCTGGGCCCGCTATGTGGTCGACGCCGACCCGATCTACGAGGTTGACGACCGCGAGATTCCCGCCGACTGGCCCTACGGCCTCTACGCCCTGGAGACCGAGCGCCCGAACGTGAAGGGCTCGGCCGAGGGGTCTTCGGGCATGGTCTGGGCGCTCAACTGGCGGCTGGTCGACTGGGCCTACAGCCTGACGTCGACGGTGGAGATCCCCGACTATCCTGGGCTGGCCGCCTTGCGCGCTCCCTATGTAGGAGAGCCCAACGCCCAACGCCCGCCTTTCGTGCTCAAGGGCGAGGCCCTCGGCGCGACCCGGTTCTGGCACGGCGCCAAGCGCACTCAGTGGGCGCAGGACTGGGTCAAGCTGTGGACCGACGGCGCGGGGGTGTTCGTCATGACCGACTGCGAGGACCAGGGGATACTCGACGTGCTCGACCTTTACGCCAAGGCGGGCAAGGTCGACTTCCAACGGGTGATGGTCCTGCGCACCGCCAGCAACTATTCGCGTCCGCCGCTGGGCGCGCCGGCCTTTCCGCGCGCCTTTCATGACGAGGGCGCGGTCTCAGCGTTCGACTCGGCCTATCGTGTCGGCTCGGTCGTCGTACGGGAGTTGACGGCCCGCTGGGACCGCTACGAGACCACCACACCGGACATGACCGCCATCGGGGGAACGGCGAAATGATCGACAGGATCTTCAAGCTGTCGGAACAGGGAACCTCGGTGCGCACCGAGGTGCTGGCCGGCTTCACCACCTTCCTGACCATGGCCTATATCGTGATCGTCAATCCGGCGATCCTGGGCCAGGCCGGCATGCCGATCGCGGCCGTCGCCGCCGCCACCTGCCTGGCGGCGGGCCTTGGCAGCATCCTGATGGGCGTGATCGCCAACTACCCGATCGCGCTGGCGCCCGGCATGGGCCTCAACGCCTATTTCACCTTCACGGTCGTGAAGGGCATGGGCCTGCCGTGGGAGACCGCTCTGGGCTGCGTTTTCCTGTCGGGCGTGGCCTTCCTGGTGCTGACCGTCGCCGGCATCCGCCAGTTGATCGTCGGCGCCATCCCGCGCCCCCTCTTCTCCGCCGTCGCGGCCGGGGTAGGCCTGTTCATCGCCTTCATCGGCCTGAAGGAGGCCGGCATCATCGTCGCCGATCCCGCCACCACCGTGGCCCTGGGCGACCTGACCAAGCCGACCGCCGCTTTGGCGATCCTGGGCCTGCTCGTCATGGGCGCGCTGATGGCCTGGAGGGTCAAGGGCGCCATCCTGATCGGCATCCTCGTCGCCGCCGGCGCCGCCTGGACGCTGGGCCTAGCCAAGATCGTCCCCGGCGAGTACGGCTTCGCGGCCCTGACCGCCACGGCCTTCAAGCTCGACGTTCCCGCAGCCCTGCACCTGAACGGCGCACTGGGTATGGCCCTGGCCGAGGTGATCTTCGTCTTCCTGTTCGTCGACCTGTTCGACAATGTCGGCACGCTGGTCGCGGTGACCAAGAAGGCCGGCCTCGTCCAGCCCGACGGCACGATCCCGCGCCTCAACCGCATCCTCACCGCCGACTCAATCGCCACCATCGGCGGGTCGCTGGCCGGCACCTCGACCGTCGTCAGCTATATCGAGAGCGCCTCGGGCGTGGCCGAGGGCGGCCGCACCGGCCTGACCGCCGTCGTGGTGGGCGTACTGTTCCTGTTGACCCTGTTCTTCGCCCCATGGGTCCAGGCCATCCCCGCCGCCGCCACCGCGCCGGCCTTGATCGTCGTCGGCTCGATGATGGTCGGCGCCCTGGCCGACGTCGACTGGGACGACCCGGGCGTGGCCATCCCGGCCTTCCTGACCGTGATCGCCATCCCGCTGACCTTCTCGATCGCCAACGGCCTGGCGTTCGGCATCACCGCCTATGCGGGGCTCACCCTGCTGCGCGGTAAGGCCAAGCCCAAGGACTGGCTGCTGTTCGTCCTGGCCGGACTGTTCGTTCTGCGGTTCATCTACATGGGAAAGGCGTAAGCGCGATTGCGAGACCGTTTGCGCCAGCCTCGCCTTTCAGCTAAGACCCGCTTCCCGCCTCCCCTGAACCGGGAAGGTCGAAGGCACCCGTAGCTCAGCTGGATAGAGCGTTGCCCTCCGAAGGCAAAGGTCACACGTTCGAATCGTGTCGGGTGCGCCAGTTTCTTCAAAAAGATAAGTATAATCAAAGACTGGATTTTGCGCATCAGCGCTTAATTCCAAAACTGCTACACAGAGTGTCACACAGTCGGTGACGCGAAATGCGCGTCATCGGGCTCAAAAAGCGCGGCGGAACCTTCGTCGTGCGGTTCCGAATCCCCGCTGAGCTCCGCAGCCGCCTCGGGATGACAGAGTTCCATCGCTCGCTCCATACTCGCGATCCGCAAGAGGCGGAACGACTGGGTCTCCAAGCTGCGGCTTGGTTCTGGCGGCAGATGGAAAGCATCGGACGAATGGAAACGGCGACGCGATCGGACCTCGAACAAGCGGCCAAATGGTACTTCGAGCAACTCCTACGCGGGCACCCTAGCCTACCAGTCATCCCCCTGAGCAATCCGGTTGAGCGGGAGGAGCGGCGAGCCGAACTCCGCGCGGACCTGGCTGTACTGCGGAAATTCATAGCGGAGACGGCGTTCTCGCCCACCATTAACGGTGCGGCACGAGACATGTTGCTCCACCAAGGGATCGAACTCGACCAACTGGACGACGACGATAAGCGCGCCGCGATCAAGCTCGCCGCAAGAGCCCTGGCGGAGGAGACGCGAGTCCTGCTGCGGCAGTTGGGGGCCCCCGCGTCTGACCCAGATACCTTCTTCGAGGCGCCTGGCTTCTCTGCCTCGATCAAGGGCATCCCCAGCAACTCAGCCACAGACTCTCGTTCAAAGACACTTGGCGCTGCGGTGGCCGAGCACCTTGCAGCTAAGAGGACGAAGGGCGTCAGTCCCAATACGATCGCAGAGGCGGGTCGGGTTCTTGCGTGGCTATCGGAAGACGTCGGCGCAGAAACCGCACTTACTGCCGTGGGCAAGCCTAGGATGCGGCAGTTCCGGGATGACATCCAACGCCTTCGCGCTGGACTTCAGGGGCAGGCGCAGACGTTTCAACAGAGGCTCACGGACGACCCAGCAGGGCGCATCAAATCGGCGACGGCCATCAAGTACTGGAACTCCGTGTTGGGCTTTTTCAGCTGGTGCACGGCGGAACTCGACCTTACCCCGAACCCCTGCGCGGGACTCCTCATCGAGCGGGCAAAGGGGGAAAAAGCACGGACCCCCGAGCCCTTCTCCGACGCCGAGTTTCAGGCCTACCTCCAGACGCCACTTTTTCAAGGACGGAAGTCCATCAACCGACCGAACCTACCGGGTAGCCTTAAAGTGCGGGATGGAAAATGGTGGTTGTTCGTCTTGCTGATGCACACCGGGATGCGGCCCGGGGAAGTGAGCTGTCAAACGGCGTTGAAAGTTGACCCCCTATCGGCGTCCAAAATTGACCCCTCTGGTTTGAGTTCCCGGGCTGGCGGCGAGGCGCGTAGTGGTCA
>NZ_JAVDXI010000012.1:0-48597 GCF_031457805.1 Caulobacter sp. BE264
CCATCCCGCGGGTCAGACTTTGAGCTTTCTCAGACACCCGCCTGCGGGGGCAAACCCATCGCCGCGCCTGGCGGGCGTCCAAGAAACCTAAACATGAGCTGCCGTTGGCATGCCTCCAGAAGCCGGACATTGGCGACGTGGTGCCGCAAGCGGATAACTCGCTGATGATGACGCACTAGGATCAGGCCGCCTTGCCATGCCTCGCGGCTAAGCTATCGATCAGCGATGGAAAACTCTGACCTTCTGCGTCGCTACACGAGCCTGCCAAGCTTGATCGACATGCTAGTCCGGCAACAGATCGTCTTGGGCGGGTACGCCCACTGGGTCGACGCCAATGACCGCCACGCGCTTCGCCTCTACCAAGAGACGCTTCACTACGGCTTCGTCGGGGCCATGTGCCTGACAGAGGCTCCAGAAACCTTCCATCATTGGGAGATTTTCGCGGGCGGCTCGGCCGGTGTCTGCGTGGTCTTCAAGCGCGCGGCATTCGAAGAGATCTTCGACGGGAGGATGCATTTCAAGGCCAAGCCAGTGGAGTATGTGCGGCTGACGCAGGTGGGTACGCTTGAGGCAGACGACATCCACCGTCTGCCGTTTCTAAAGCGGGAAGGTTTCCGGGACGAGCGCGAGTTCCGCCTATTGGGCTACACGGTCGAGCCGCGAGCAGTCCTCCCCGCCCCGCTTCATCGAGCTATGATCGATCGCGTGATCATCAGCCCATTCGTCCACCAAGCGCTATTCGAGAGCACTCGCGCGGTGCTGAAAGCGATTGAGGGTTGGGGCGATCTTCGGGTGATCCGGTCGAGCTTGACGGACAACGATACTTGGCGTGGCGCTCTGGACGCCTATGTCGCCCGTCACGGCACGATCTACACGCCGTAGATGGCGACGGATATGGACTTTGGGGGCGACTGAAGCTTTCAGACGGTCGATCGACTGCCGTTAAAGTCGCTGTGCGACTCCACAAGCCACCGGCAGGGATCCATCGAGAATCTCGCTCGGGGCTCTTCGAAGTGGTCGATGACGTCGGTCGGTTGGCGGAACGGATCGACCCGCAGAGTAGCGACCGTCCTGGAGCTTACTCATGCCAGGTTGCGGGCGGTGCCGGGTTCGCGTCGCCAACCGCAGGTCCTCTATACTGCGAATCAAGAGATCGGCGCGACGCCGTGCAAGGCCAGGAGGGGGCAATGCGGATCAGCAAGGTCAAGATCAGCCACTTCAAGTGCTACGACGAGACCTTCACCCTCGACCTGAACGCGGGCCTCAACGTCATCGTTGGCACCAACGAGTCCGGAAAGACCACGATCCTCGAGGCCATCCACTTGGCGCTCACCGGCCTCCTCCATGGGCGGCCGCTACGTCACGACTTGACCAGCTACCTCTTCAATCTGGCCGCTCAGGACCGCTATGTGGAGAGTCTGTCCACCGGCGCGCCGTTGCCACCTCCCGCAATAACCATCGAGCTGTTCTTCGCGGGCGAGGGTCCCGAGTTGGCCGAGCTGGAGGGCAACGGCAACTCGGAGAAGATCAAAGCCAGCGGCGTGATCTACAAGATCGCGTTCGACGAAGACAACTACAAGGACGCTTACGAGGCCCTGGTGAAGACCGGCGAGCTGACGTCCATTCCGATCGAATACTACGACGCGACAACCACGTCGTTTGCACGCAAGAGGCTCACAGCTCGGAACATTCCAATCAAGTCCGCGCTGATCGACTCCTCCAGCAGCCGCCTTCAGAACGGCTCGGACCTCTATGTCTCGCGGATCATCCGCGACGTGCTGGAGGAGGCAGAGCGCGCATCGATTTCGCAGGCCCACCGCAAGCTCAAGGAAGCGTTCGTGGCCGATCCGAATCTCGGCCTGATCAACCAGCGGATCACCAAGGCCGCCAAGATCAGTCAGAAGAAGGTCAGTATCTCGGTGGACCTGTCGTCCCAGACCGCCTGGGAGAGCAGCCTGATGACCTACATTGACAAGGTGCCCTTCCAATACATCGGCAAGGGCGAGCAATGCGTCATCAAGACCAAGCTGGCGCTCAGCGCCAAGAAGAACGCCGAGGCCACGGCGATCCTGCTGGAGGAACCAGAAAACCATCTCTCGCATGCCCGGCTTAACGAACTGATCGCCGATCTGACCGACGAGCACGGTCAAAAGCAGATTATCATCTCCACCCACAGCAGCTTCGTCGCCAACAAGCTGGGTCTGGATCACCTGATCGTTCTGCGCGACGGCGCGGTGGCGCGGATCTCGGAGCTCAAGGCCAGCGACTTCTTCAAAAAGCTGGCGGGCTACGACACCTTGCGCCTGGCGCTGGCGAAGAAGGCGATCCTGGTGGAGGGCGATTCCGACGAGCTGGTCGTCCAGCGCGCCTATATGGACGCCCACGCCGGCCGGCTCCCAATCCAGGACGGGATCGACGTTATCTCCGTCGGCACCGCGTTCCTTCGCTTCCTGGAACTGGCCGAGACGCTGAAGATCCCGGTCGCCGTGGTGACCGACAACGATGGCGATGCAGCGGCGGTCGCCAAGAAGTACACCGCCTACGAGGACAGCAAGACCGTCAAGCTCTGCTACGACCCTGTCGTGGACACCGGCCCCCTGGAGATCAAGGGCAAGCCCTACAACTACAACACCTTGGAGCCCAAGCTCCTCAAGGCCAACGACCGGGCAACCCTGAACCCTATTCTGGGGGTGCTGACCCAGACCGATGACGAACTGCGGCTGCACATGCGAGGCGCCAAGACCGAGACCGCCTTGGCGATCTTCGGCTCGAAGACCAAGATCAAGTATCCAGACTACATAACCAAGGCGATCGGCCTGTGATGGGCGGCAACAAGATCGTCGTCGCGGCCGCCGGGTCGGGCAAGACCACCTACCTGGTCGACACCGCGGTGGCGATCAAGGATCAGCGGGTGCTGATCACCACCTACACCGAGTCCAACGAGGCGGAGATCCGGCTGAAGTTCTTCGAGCGGATCGGTCATGTCCCGCCCAACGTGGTGATCATGACCTGGTTCAGCTTCCTCATCACCCATGGGGTCAAGCCTTTCCAGGGGGGCTTGTTCGAGTTCCCCGTCACCGGCATGCAGTTGGTCTCCACCCAGTCGGGCCTGAGATACAAGAACAATCAGGGCTACCCGGTCTTCTGGGGCGAAGACGTCCTCGAGAGCCACTTTTTCGACCCGGCCGGACGGGTTTATTCGGACAAGCTTCCCAAGCTCGTTGTCCGCTGCAACGAGAAAAGTGGCGGCGCGGTGATCGACCGGATCGCGCGCGTCTTCCCCAACATCTTCGTCGACGAGGTCCAGGACCTCGCCGGCTATGACCTGGACATTCTCGGCGCCTTGGCAAGGAGCCCGGCTCGACTACTAATGGTCGGCGACCCGCGGCAGGTCACCTACCTGACCCACCACGAAGCCCGCTACGCCAAGTACCGCGACGGCAAGATCGTCGCCTTTCTTAGGCAAGAGCTCCCCAAGAAGCTCGCGATGGAAATCGACGAGGCGACCCTGAACCGGTCGCATCGCAACAGCGACGCGATCTGTGCTCTTTCGTCGGGTCTTTACCCCGACCTGACCGCGAGCCAGGCCTGCGCCTGCGCAGACTGCCGGGCTCCTCCGCCGCCTGGAGCGGGTCTCTACATTCTCCGCAAGGCCGACTACGCCCACTACATGGCGCATGTGCAGCCGATGCAGCTGCGCGACAAGATCACCAGCGCTGGGGTCGATCCGGCCGCGCCGGCCATGAACTTCGGCGAGTCGAAAGGGCGCGGCTTTGACCATGTCGTCATCCTGCCAACCGAGGACATGCGACTGTGGCTGGCGGATCGGGCGACCAAGCTCAAGCCCATGACTCGCGCGAAGTTCTACGTTGCCCTGACCCGTGCGCGCCACAGTGTGGCCATCGTGGCGGACTGGGGCGCCAAGCCTCTGCCCGATGGTTTCGCGCTCTATGAGCGCGCGCCGCCCGCCTAAGCCGCCGCGCCGCTCAGCCGTTGGAGGCGCGGCGCAACTTGGCGTGGCGGCATGGCGCTAGGTAGTATGCCCGTTCTCTTCCGCTGGTCCCCGCCCGATGCACGTCAAGCGCCGCGCCGCCCTCATCGAAGTCCTCGCGCGCGGCGTCGAGCACGTCGGGCCTGAATTCGAGCGGTTCGCGGGCATCATCATGGCCGCCCGATCATACGTGCGGCTAACGCACGCCGGGGTGAACCTGCGCGGCTATCCGGTCGCCGGCGTCGTCGACAGCGAAGGGGACGACGGCGCCGTCGCGGTCGAATATTCGGACCGGCGCGGCTATTTCGACGGGGCGATGGCCAAGGCCGAGGGCGACCTGCGCAAAGTCCTTACAGACCGGCCAGCCGCTACCCAGATCTATCTCGTGGCCGGCGAACGGGCCGGTCCCCAGAAGGTCTCCGACTTCAAGGCACGGGCACAGACCTGGCCGGATATGGCGGGCAAGACCCTGTCGGTGCTGGGCAGCGAGGAACTGGCGACCGAGATCGTCGATCATCTCCTGGGCGACGAGCAGGCTGTCGGTCGCCTTGCCCCGTATTTGGCCGATCTTCAGCGCATCGTCGACGAGGAGGTCGCCGCCGCTCTGGTGCCGACCCTACCGGCCGACATCCTGTCGCGGCCGGACGTCGACGCCCAGATCGTCGCTCGGTTGGCCGTCCAGCCGGTGTTGACGGTGTCGGGCATGGGCGGGCTAGGTAAGACCATCGCGGCCATGACCTATGCCGAGGCGCACCGTGGCGCTTTTCAGATCCGCATCTGGCTCGATGGCGAGGACGTCAAGCGGGCCGAGAGCTTGCGGGCCTTTCCATTGGTCCGGGCCGGCGATCCCCGCAACATCGCCGCGCTGCTGGAGGCGGGCGGGTGCCTCCTGATCATTGATGACGCCCGTCAGGATCTGGCCCTGGACGTGCTGGCTAAATATTGCGGCGAGGGCTCCCATGTGATCCTCACCCGCCGCTTGGCTCCGCCAGACGCATATATGCCGCCACTGCTGACCGAGGTCGAGGCGCGCGCCATGCTGGATGCGCCGGGCGCACCCTGCCCTCCGGCGGTGTTCGACGTCATATGGAGAAGCGTCAACGGCTACCCGCTTGGCTTGAGCCTGCTTCGGGCCGCCGCGCGCTCGGGCGTGTCCTGGGACGATCTGGCCGAAGACTGCCGCGCGGTCGGGAAAATCCTCGATGAGGACGGCGTTCGCCTTGTCGATCGTCTGCTTGGGCGCCTGAAAGCCCAGCTGCAGCACGAACTGTCGGTCTTCCTCTGGGCGCAGCTGCCAGCCATCGACAGCGCCTTCCTGATCGAAGAGGTCGGGCACGTCGGCGTGCGGAACCTCAAGGCGTTCGGCCTGACGAGCGTCGATCGCGGCGGACTGATCCGATTGCACGACGTGGTGTTCGCCGCCCTGAACAGTCTGGACTGGTGCGACACGGCGCGATCGGCCCATCTCGATCGCGCCGTCCAGGCGTTCATCGTCAAGGTCGCCGACGAACCCGGCCTGCGGCTGTGGACGCTGGTTCGGGCCATGATGCCCAAGCTGGAGGCGATGGCGGCCGCCGGCGTCGACGAAGGGCCGTGTCTATATGGCCTGCTGGCCGTCTGGGAGCCGGACGAGGTGCGGCGCGCCCTTGTCGGCGACCCCGTCGCCGCGGTCGCCAAGCTTGCCGAAGGCCCTCGAGGGCCGCTGGCGGTCATCACGGTGATTGAGGCGGTGGAACAGCTCTTTCTGCTCGATAAACATGACGGCGCCAGGGTGTCCCGCGAGCGGCTTACCGAGCGCATGCTGGTGTTCGAGGCTCTGGCGCGACTGCCGGGTCTGACGACACGGGAACAGGCGCAGATTCAGCATCATGAAGGCAAGGCCCTCAAGCGCCTGTTCAAGTCCGACGAGGCCGCCGAGCGGTTCGAGGCCGTCCTGGCCGGACCCTATCCGATGGACGAGGCCCGCCTGCAGCTCGTTGCCATCTACCGGTCCAAGCCGGACAAGGCCGTCGAGGTCATCGCCCTGGTCGATACCGTTTTCGCGCGCTGGGCCGCCGGCGAGGAGGTGACCTACTCGGTGATCCTGGGCCTCATCGAGCGGTTGCCCGCGGGCGACGGACGTTGGCGCAACGACATCATCGCCCGTCATGCCGAGGCGATCAAAGACACGATCGTCGCGGCTTCGAACCAAGGGGTCGGCCAGGGTCCGCGCGCCTTCGCGCCGCTGGGCCGGTTCATCTCAACCGAGATGCCGGCCCTGTTCAGCGAGATCTTCAGCCAGTTGCCCGCCCCGGTGCTCGAGGGGCTCGGGTCCGATGGCGACCGTTTCGCATGGGCCGAAATCTACGCCGAGGCGGCGCGGATTCCGGGAGCGGACGCTGCGGAGCTACGGGCGACGGCGCTGCGGTTCTACGAGGCCATGGTCAGGCCCGACGGGTTCAACACCCAACGGCGCGCTGAATTGCTCATCGACATGGGGCGAACATCCGAGGCCGAGTCGCTGCTGCTTCCGTTGCTGGTCGAGCGCGACCCGGAATGGGTCGAGCGCTTGTTGGCCCGCACCCGCCTGGCCCTGGGCGATCCCGACGGAGCTCTGCTTCAAATCGACTCCGCCCTTGCCCGTCTCAAGGCCGAGCACTTCCGCAGCGAATTCCTTGAATTGCGTTATGACATCCGCTTCGCGCTCCAAGATCCCAATGCCCTGGAGGACTTGGAGAAGGCGATCGCGGCCAGCCAGAAGACGGTCGAGGCCCGCAGGCTGGCCGATCGGCTGCAGAACGGATCGCAGGCAGGCGACGTCGTGGCACCCGAGGGCGTTGCGGGCGGATGACGAGCGAAATAGCTCAGGCCCGTTCGGAGAACCGCTCGAAGGCCGTGATCCGCCTGGGGGTCAGGCCCGGATCGTAGCCATAGATCTCCTGGGTCAGGAAGAGGAGTTCAGCCTCGCGGTCGACGTCGGCGACGTCGGTGTACCAGGCCTTTGGGCCGGCGGCCTCATCGCCGTTCCAGCGGTAGCCGCGGGTTTTCAGCTTGTCCTTGAGATTGTAGGGGGAGCCTTCGGCCACGATGCGCCAAGTGGGGGCGCGGGCGGCGTCCAGCAGGTGGGCAAGGGCCGTGCGGCCGTCGCTGAGCTGCCGGCCCAGGATCTCCAGGCCCGCCAGGCAGTCGTTCTCGGCGCGGTGCCCGTCGAAGAAGAAGCCGCACTGTCCGGCCAAGTAGGAAAGCTTGGTCCCCTCGAATCCCTCCCCTTTCCAATCGACCTGGCTCATCGAGCAGGCCCAGCCCTTGGCCTTGAAGGCGTCGGTGAGACGCTCGGCGAACAGGCGGTCGAACGCGGCGTTGTGGGCGATGACGATCACCGCCTCAGCGATGAAGGCGCCGACCTTTTCAGGATCGATGGCGTGGCCGGCGACCATCGCGTCGGTGATGCCGGTGATCTTGGTGATCTCCGGCAGGATCGGGTTGGTCGGCTGGTTGAGGGCCACGAACGGGTGGTGGACGGCGCAAAGCCGACCGTCGGGATCGTAGTCGAACGGCACCATGGCCAACTCGAGGATCTCGTCGCGGCGGCCGTCGACGCCCGTGGTCTCTGTATCGAGATAGATGCCGCGCTTGAGTGTTGTGGGATCAGCCACCGGATGCAGGGTGCACGCCTCGAACCGGCGCAGCAGGCGGTAGCGGCCGCTGGCTTCCAGCTGGGCGGCCATGGCGTCCAGGGCGGCGAGATCTGGCGGGGCGTCGGGCATGGGCGTCCGGGAGAATCGTCGAACGATCCTGCCATACCGGCGAAGATCAGGAGAGCTGGGTCTAGTTGATGACTGCTGCCGCGCGACTGTGGCAGCCTGCGGGGTCCCTGGAGGTCAAGCTTGCCGCCGTTCACCGTCTTCTACGCCTGGCAGTCCGACCGCTCATCGGCGCTGTGCCGCCACTTCATCGCCAAGGCGCTGAAGGCGGCCGCCGCGACTGTGGGCGAGCGCCACGGGGCGGAAATCCGCATCGATTCCGACACCCAGGGCGTGCCCGGTACGCCGCCCGTCAGCGAGACCATCCTGCAAAAGATCGACGCATGCGATGTCTTCCTGGCCGACCTGACCTTCGTCGCCGAGACGTCGGGCGGCAAGGTCTCGCCCAATCCCAACGTCCTGATCGAGTATGGCTATGCGCTGAAGGCCAAGGGGCCCCGGAAGGTGCTGCTGGTGATGAACACCGCCTTCGGCGCGCCCGAGCAGCTGCCGTTCGACCTGCGTCACCTGCGCTTTCCGATCCGTTATGACGCCGCAGACGGGATAAGCGACGGCGACCGGCGGCGGGCCCGGGCGGGGCTTGCGGAGGCTCTGTCGCTGGCCCTGGAAACCCTGCTCGTGGCCGCGGGCCGAGGCCGGGCGGATGACCGGCCGGACGAGGCGCTCGCCCTGATGGCCGCGTTTCAGAACAAGCGGGCAATGATGGGATCGGGTGTGGCGGTCACGCGGCCCAAGGCGGTGATCGATGTCCTGCCGCTCGCGGCCAAGGCCGGGGCGCGTCTGGACAAGGCCGCCGTCCGGACGGCGCGCGCCCTGATGGCACCTTCGCTGACAGCCTTGGTCGAGGAGTCCACCAGCCTGGGTCAATGGCTGTCGCACGAACCGCCTCAGGCCGTGGCCGGCAAGCCCAATCCCGAGGCGAGCTGGGCGACGCGGCTGGTCCAGCCCGGTCATCTCGAGTGGACCAAGGCGCTAGCGGAGCCGGACGCCTTCGTCTTCGAATACGCGGTGGAAGGCGTGGCGCTGGAACGCTGGATCCTCGCGTCGCTGCGCCGGTCGGGCGAGCTCTATCGGGGTCTGGGACTTTCGGGGCCGGCAGTGATGAGCCTGACCTTCGAGGGCGCCGAGCATGTCCGACTGATCCGCGCGCGCCCCGGCGGCCGGAAGCTAGGGACGCCGTTCCTAGCCTTGGGGCCGACCCTGATCCAGGACCTGGGGGCGCCCAAGGTCGACGAGTTGGAGCCGCTGTTGGAGGATTTGTGGCAAGCCTCGGGCTGGGACAGCGGCAGCCCATCGATCGGCGGGCAGGCTTGGGCTGCCAGTGTGCTGGAGGACTGAGCGCGGGTCTGGGGCGACCAGAGTCCTGACAGGCTTTCGCGGGTGGGCGTCATGGGGTGTTGGCGGCTGCTCGAAGGGCTTCAATGAGCGTTTCCGGCACCCTGAGCGCCACGGCGGGCGCGGCCGCGAGGATCAGCCGGGCATGGTCGGCGCTGGTCTCGACCTTGGCGGCGGCGGCGAGGATAGCCGGGCCATGCACCCGGGGATTTTTCAGGGCGAAGGCGCCGGTCTCCACGCGCCTACGCCAGAGATTGGCCGAGGCCTTGCCGATCTGGGGGCCGACCACTTCGATGAAGGCGCTCACCTGCAACCACTCCTGGACCCTCAGACAGGCGGCCAGCAGCATGTTCTCGTCGGGAACCGCCGGATCCGGGCCGAACAGCACCGCCAGCGCAGGGACCAGGCCGTGGTCGTCGTTGAGGAGGGTCTGAAGGTCGCCGGGGCGTAGGGCCACGAAAGGGATGAGAACGGCCGTGGCCGGATCGGCGGCCAAGCGTGCGCCTAGGCGCTCGAGGGTATCCCAGCGGCCTTCAGCCGCCGCACGCATCGCGAATGAGGTCACCGCCACGCGGCCGGCGACGAACTGGGCGTTTTCCGACAGGTCCAGCACGAACGCCGCCCAAGGCGGCTCGGCGACGATGGCCGTTACCCGGTCCTCGGCGGCGGCGGGCAACGCCACCTTGGCGGCGGTGTCGCGGCAATAGGGCGACAGTAGGTCCAGGAATGTCTCCAGGTCGACCTGGCCGATGGCGAAAGACAGCGACTCGCGCAGCTCCATGCCTTCGAAATAGGGCGACACGCCTTGGGCGCGGTGTTCGTCGAGGCGGGCCTTGGCGCCGAGGTCGACGGCCAGGACCCGCTCGACTTGACGCATCTGGTACCAGAGCAGCAGCGGGGTGATGCGGATCCCTGGCCACGGAGGCTCGGGAATCGGGCCGCTGGCCACGCCATGGTCGGGGATGTTCTGCGCGCCGCCGCAGAGCATGCTCCAGACCCAGGCGGCCGCGCCGGCCACGCCGCGCAGTCGGTACTGCTTCTCGGGTTCGTCGGGATCGACCGTCTCGATCAGCTCGGTGGCCCGCACGAGGCTCTGGCCGGCCGACATGGCTTGCCCTAGGCGAAGCTGAACCACGGCGAGGTCGGCGTGCAGGGCCGCGGCGATGTCGCGTAAGGTCGGACCGCGTTCGGCCGTCAGGGCGGCCTCGGAAAAGCGCGTGGCCGCCAGGGGCAGGTCTCCGTCCTTGGCGGCGCTGACGGCCAGGTCGCGCAGGATGTGGAAACGTTCGACGACATCGGAGTCGACGGTTCGGGTCAGCACCTTCTCGAGGATGGGGGCGGCCTGCGCATGGTCGCCCGAGCGGATCAGCAACTTGGTGCGTTCGCGCTGCAGGCGGGGATGGTCTGGGAATCGGGGCTCGGCAGCGTCGAGCAGCGCAAGGGCCGCCTCCGGTTCGCCGGCGTATTCGGCTAGTAGCACGATCCGGCTGCAGGCGCACTCGACCACGAGATCGGGCGTGTTCCAGCGCTCGGCGATCGCCTGCAGCGCTTCGTAGCGTCCAGCGATTTGGACCGGCGCGAAGCCCGCTTGGCTCGACTCATGCACCCAGGCCGGCTGGACGAGGCTGCGAAGGCCGGTGGCCGGATCGGCGAACGCGGCCAGGTAGTGGGCCCGAACCTCCGGCGCGGCTCTGTCCAGAACCTCGAAGATCTCTTCAAGCTCGCCGACGGACGCGACGTAGTTGGCGCGCCAGAGGAACAGCATCTGGGCCTGGTCTTCGGTGGGCGCGATCCCGTTGGACTCAGGGGCGTCCGTCACCGGCGCGCCCTCGAACCCCCTCACCAGGTCGAACCACTCCACCGTCGGCATCGGATTGCCAGGCATCAGCAACACGGTGTTGATGGCCGCCTTGCGGAAGGGATCGGCTTCGGCGTCAGGGGCGCCGTCCAGTTCCACCAAGCAGCGGCGGTAGACGGCGAGCGCCTGCGCGGGCGGGCCGCTGCGGGTGCACAACCTCAGCTGAGCTATCCGTACGAGCCATGAGACGCGCGGGCTGTCGGGCAGGATCAGCTTGTTGAGGGTCAGGAACCGCAGACCCAGCAGAAGATCGGCGAGAAGTCTTTGGGTCTCCCAGTCGGCCCTGATCACGGCCGTCGCCAGACCGGCGAGAGCTTCGGGGTCCTTCGCGATCAGGGCCGAGATCATCAGCTGATCCAGCGTGCGCGGATCGAGCGGTCGGCGGCGAACCAGATCTTGGCTGACCGCGGCGTGCACGGCCAGGAGTTCGGCTCCGGACAGGGCATTGGCGCCGCTCTGGGCCACGAGCGGCGAGACCCGCATGCGGTCCTGACCGCGCCGTTCCACCCACGGCCCCAGCAGGATGTCCAGGGCCTCGCCGGGCAGGCTGATTGGCGGGGCGACGGCGGCGGTGGCCAGGGCCAGGCGACGGTCGAACCCCAGGCTGGGCACAGACAGGCGGTAGAGCAGGGTCTTGGCGTGGTCGGGCAGCTCGCGCACTAGCCGGGCGTGGATGGCCGCGCGTTCGGCCTCGACGTCGTCCGAGGGCGGGCCCATGCCCAGGCGCTCGGTCAGGTCCGCAGCCGGCCAGCCTCGGCGTTTGAGGCCCTGGATGCGGGCGGCCACGAACTGGGGCTGGCCACCGCCGCAATAGACGTGGGTGGGCGCGGCCCAAAGCGCGGGGTCGCCGCCTTCGCGGGCCACGTAGGCCGCCACGTCTGCTTCGGTGAAGTAAGGAGCCTCCCGCGCCGGATCCCCGCCGGGGACGAGCTGCTGGGCGAGCGTTGGCGGGGGCGGATTGTAGGCCGTCACCACCACACCACCGTCGGCCAACTGCGCCGATCGCGCCAGCCGGCGCAACGCCACGGCCGCCCGCGGGTCCAGGCCCGAGGGCAGGTCATCGAGGATGATCCCGCCGAAATCGGGGTCCAGTGTCAGGCGTTGCGCCCGGCGCAGACGGTCGGCGATCCGGTTCGAAGCAGTCTTGGCGTCGAACTCGACCACCCACCAGCGGCCATTGCGGCGAGCCGCCAGCTGCAAGGCCAGGCCTGTCTTGCCCAAGCCGCTGGCTCCGGTCAGCCAAAGAACGCCGGCGGCCGCCAGGTGCGCCGAGAGCTCGTTGAGCAGATCCGCGCGCTCGACCACTAGGTCCTCGATGGGCAGGTCGCGCGCATCGATGGCGCCGTGGTCGGGCTCGGCGGCCGGGGCCGCGCCGGCGCGCCACTGGGCGAGAGCGGCGTTGGACACGCGCGAGGTGCCCGCCAGCTCCAGCAGGTCATGAAGTTGGCCGCGGGTCACGACGCGCTCGCCGTCCTGGGCGGCAAGACGCATCAGGTGCAGCACCACCCGGGGCGCTGCATCGCGACAGTCGCTGGGAGCCAGGCCAAAGCGCGCACCGACATCGACCAGGGCTTCGCCGACGAGGGTGTCCAGGGCGTCCAGACGTGGCGCGCCGCAGGCGAAGCGGATCGGCTTTAGAAGCCTTTCGCGCACATCTTCGTCGGAAGCCTCGGCCACGAAAGCCTTGAGCTCAGGGTCGAGATCGAGGGTGCTAAGGAGGGCGCGCAGCGGTGCGAGCGACGCCTGGGCCGCGGCCTTGCGCCAGTAGTCCAGGCCCGCAACGCCAAGCCCGAAGGGCGAGCCCTGCTCGACGCCTGGGGACGAGGTAGTCAGATAGATCATGTCGGTGGCGCGGCCCGGATTGGCCTTGGCCAGGCGCCAGTACCGGCTAAGCAGCGTGACCACGCCGGGCGAACGCAGAGTGACCGCGCCCGACCCCTCGGTGGATTTGACCTCCGTCCCGCTGAGCGCCTCGGCGGCAACTGTCATGTAGTCGCCGCCGCGCTCGACATGTAGTGTCGTGTCAGGGCCTAGTCGCGCCCATGCCTGGGCCGTTGCGTAAAGCTGGTAAACATAGCCGCGAATGGCGTGCATGGCCTCGCGCGCCAGGTCGACTTCGGGAATGTGCACCGACTCGGGCTCCGCCACGCGGCATCCTCTTTTCGAGCGAGCAATGGTAGACCGAGTCGCTTCTTACCGGCCCTTTGCGAGGTGAACACTCTTTGGGCGCTCATTTCACAGATCCTGTCGACTGGGACCCATTTGCTGACCGCATCGCCGGCACTAAGTCAGGCTTGCTCATTGCTGGCCCCGTTGCGACCAACGCCCGAAAGCAGACGTTTCGAGGTTCGCCGATGAGTCAGACTTCCGCCTTCGCCCCGCGCTCTTCCAGCACCTCATTTCGCAAAAGCCGCCCCGACGACAGCCGCCGCGCCAGCGCGTCCAAAAAGCCTGCGTAACGCTGCTGACCCTTAGCGTTCTGGGCCCGCTGATCGGTCTCGCTGAGGGTTGGCGTCGCTGTCAGCCAAGCCTTGATCAACAGCGCCAAAGCTTCGTTCGAAATCGTCACGTCGCGGTCGAGCCGTTCCAGCTCACGATTGATCCGATCCAGCCGTCGCACCAGCGCCGCCTCGGCGGCTTCCCCGCTGTCTGGAGACAGGAACGCGGCCAGCGCCGCCTGGGTGATCTCAGACTTCGAGCGCCGCGTGCGGCGGGCGCGCTCATCCAGCGCCCGCGCCAGGTCACCCGACAAGAAGACCTTGGCTTGAACCTTCATCCCGCCGCTCACAAGGGAATGCCATCATCAGGGTCGAGCGCCGCCTGACGCGCGACAGAGCGTAACCGCTCGGCCTGTTCCGCGGCGGCCCCATCGTCAGCGTCGAGGCCCAGGTCGAGCAAGGGGCGCTCAGGCTGGTCTTCCACCACGATATCGGGCTGTTGTTCTGGCTCAGGTTCGATCCGAAGACCGCCCTCCCCGCCGAGACCGAGACACACAGCTCCCACCTGGACGGATCCCGGGGTCTTGTCGTTCCACGCGCTTGGCCCCTCGCGCGAGATCGGCGCGACAGAGCCGGGCGGGGCCGCCACCCGCCCCGCCAGCGCCGGGTCAAGGTAGTGGCGCACCTTGGTGGCCCGGATCGGCGCCACACCGGAGACCTGGATCACCGCTTCATGGGCCGGAAGCTGCATCACCTCGCCGGGCGTCAACAACGGCCGCGCGGTTTCTTGCCGGCTGACCATCAAGTGACCCAGCCACGGCGAGAGCCGGTTGCCCGCGTAGTTCTTCATCGCCCGCATCTCGGTGGCGGTGCCCAGACTGTCGCTGATCCGGCGCGCGGTGCGCTCATCATTGGTCGAGAAAAGGCGCCGATAGTGGACATGGGGGTCTCTCCAATCTGAACCGGGCCGCGCCGATCGCGGCCTCGATGGCGATCGCTGGACCGGGACCTCAAGGTCCGGCCCGCAGAGCGCGCGCCCGCCCCAAAAGACCCAAATCCAAAGAGAAGGGGCGCGCTCCCGCAGCCTTGCGCAGGACCGCAGGGCTTTTCAGGTTTCTTGGCCCGCGAGGAATGGGGCGCTTTGGCCCCAGGGGAAGAAACTTGAAGGCCAAGGTTGCGGGACCGGACGGGTCCCGGTCAGATCCGGCCAGAAGAGGACGCGCTCGACGCGCGCCACGCTCAGCACGGTGAAAGGCCCCTGCCCCACCGCGCCTGATCCCCCGCGCTTGGCGGCCGCCGCTCAGGGATAGCCAGCGTTACAGCCCGCTCGTATCGGTCAAAGCCGCCCGATGGCGGACAAGTCCGCGACAGTCGCCCATAACCAGGCGCCGCTGCTTGGCCGCGCCCCTCTCGGGGCCGCCTCGATTAAAGACCGGCTTGGCCTCTCACGATGCGCCGCACGATCCTAAAGGACGCCCCAGGGTTCGGTGCGGTGATCAACGCCGCCCAGGTGGTCATCGATGCGGCCACCCTCTGGTCAGGCCGCGCAGCGCCAGCCCCCGCGAAGACAAGAGCGGCCAGGCGGCCCTTGCGGGTCTGGCGGGACGGACCTTTGTGGGACGGCCAAGACGTCGCGGCTCAGGATGGGCCGCCGGGCGTTGCGCCCGTTGCATCAGCGCTCTTTGCGATCCGATCGATTGGAAAGGGCTTTAGACCCCGGCCTCTTCACGGCGCTTGAGGTCTTCGAACCCGCGAGGGTCTTCGCCCATGGCCAGGGCTTCAGTGCGCGTCCACACCCGGGTTTGGCGCCCCTTGGCGATCTTGATCTCAACGCCGCGACAGCGGATGCCGCGCGCCGGTGAGGTGCAGCAGGTCACAAGCTTGGCGCCGACCCAGTCGTCGCGATCAAAGGTGATCAGGCCAGGCCGCTCGCCGTCATCGCCGGTCGCCTCGAAGGCGGCTTGCATCGCGTCAAGGATGGGGTCGATTTCGTCCTGGGTCATCGGGCGGCGATAGGTCGATTCCGCGCCCCATCACGCCTTGGATCCTCACGCCGCAGACCTTGGCCCACAGGAAAAGGCCGGCGCCGACGCCAGACGCGGCCGATCCCGACGGATCGACCGCGCCGCCTCTCGCTCAAAGCCGACGGGCGGCCCCAAGGCCGCCCGTCCCTGCCCTACGGGGCCTCTTGAGGCCAGGCTTCGACCTCAACCGCAGGGGCGGCGGACGGCTTGGGCGGCAAGCCGCCCAAGGCCGCGTCCAGGCAAGGTGCGAGCGCCGCCTCGCCGTCCTGGCCGACGTGGTGCGACGCCTCGTGGGCCACCTCGTGGGCCTCAGGCGCAATCGCTGGGTGATCGGCGCGGTCGCGACCCTCGTCATCCGCCGGGACCTCGGCGCACGGACAGGCCGTGCGCAGGACCGGCGGCAGCCAGCCCGCCGCCACCAAAAGCGGCTCGGCCGCCTCGATCATCTGCGGCTTCTTCAGACCCGAAAGGCGCTCGGCCGCCACCGCCGACACCCCCTCGCTGACCGCCGCCATGATCTTGGCCTTGGTCACCCGGCCAAGGTAGCGCACGGCGGTGGGCTTCCAATAGGCCAGCATGTCCAGGTTCAGCGCCGTGGCCAGGGCCTCGACATGGCCCAGCACCGCCTTGGGACGGCGCTCCCAGGCCCGCACCGCATCGAGCGTCAGGCTCACGCAGTGGGCCAGGAGACAGGCGCGGCTGTCGCCGTCGAGCCCGACCACGAAGGCCCATATGTCCTCGGGCGCGCCCGGGACCTGCCGCGCCCAATGCCTGTGGCGCTCGGCGATGGCAAGGCCCGCCGGGCTCTCCTCGATCCCTTCGCCAAAGTCCTTGAGGTTGCGAGACCCCCAGCGGATATCCAGGCACGAGGCCGAAGCGCCGAACGCAAACACCCGGCTGACCAGGGCGTGGACCAGGGCCAGCTGCGCAAGATCAGGGTGCTGGGCCAAGGCGTCGCGCAAGGCCGCCGTGCGATGGGCGGTGAGTTCGGCGATCACCCGCTCGGGCAACGGGGCGCTTGCGTCGCCATCGGGCTCCTCGGCCGCCTCGCCTTCGGGGTCGCCTGCGCCCTCGCCTGAGCCGGCGCCCGCGCCGTCCTGGTCGTCAGGATCAGCCCCGCCGACCGCCCCGGCGCAGCCGGCGTCCTCGAACGCCTGCTTGGGCGCCGCCTCGCGCGCCGGATCGGGCGGCTCGGGGCGAGGTTCGTCCTCGGGGCGCACAAAGCCCCGGTCGATCCGCGCCTCGCCATAGGGCAAGAGCACCACCATCACCCCGGCGCGCGCCTTCTCCTGCGGCGTATAACCATAGTCCTGGTCCAGCGCCTCCAGCGCCGTAGCGATGGCCTCAAAGCGCGCCGCCACCTCCGGCGGCGGCGGATCGATCTGGGCCCACTGCGCGGTCAGGGCGGCGTCTTCGGCCCTGAGCGCCTCTGCCAAAGCGGCCTCCTCTGGCGTGCGCTCCAGCGGATGTTCCCAGAGACGCGCACAGCCATGGCCGTGCGGGAGCTCCAGATGGGCGCTGGCCCATTTCCAGCCTTCGCGGTCGCGAACTTCCTGGGCGAGCGCGGTGAGCTTTTCAGCCACCAGCCGGTCGAGCAGCCCCACGTCCTCGACCCAGCCGCCGCCGTCCTCGGTGAAGAGGTCGCGCAAGACCGCGCCCCCGGCCGCGACATAGGCCTCAAGCCCTAAGAACCGCACCCGGCGGTCGTCCGAAGCGACCTTGGTGTCGGTCATGGCTCGGCGGATGGCGTAGGGCTGGCGGCCGTTCGGCGAGAGCTGTTCATAGACCTGCCATTGGCGCTCAGGATCGGGATTGACCGCAAAGGCCATGACCTGCTCCAGGGTCAGGGCCTCCTGACGATAGAGGTCCAGCAGGGCTGGGGCGACCGCGCCCAGGCGCAGGCGCTGGCGCACGGTGTCGGGCTTGATCCCGAACCGGGCGGCGATCTCCTCGGCGCCATAGCCCTTGCGCTCGGCCAGGTCCTTGAAGGCCTCGAACTGGTCGGCCGGATGCATCGGCTCGCGGCTGAGATTCTCATCCATCGACACCTCGGAAGGATCGTTGACCGTATCGACCACGCAGCGCACCAGTGCGCCCCTGGCCAGGGCCTTGCGCTTGGCCAAGAGCCGCAAGGCCTGGCGCCGTCCCTCCCCGGCGCTGACCAGATAGTAGCCGGTCTCGCGCCCCGCCTTGATCTCCGGCTCGACCACCAGCGGCTGCAAGACGCCCTTGTGGCGGATCGAAGCGGCGCGCGCGGCGATCACCTCGGCGCTATGGCCCACCCGGCGCACGTTCTTGGGCGATGCCTTGAGACGATTGAGCGGGATATCGCGAACCTCGCCGTACTGAACGCTGATGGCGCCGGGCTTGGCGACCAAAGCGTCAGCGACGGTCGCAGGGGTTGGTTGGGGGGTCATGTCCGTCTCCTTGGGTCAGGGTTTGCAGGCTCGCAAAGCGCGCCTTCAAACCCTGCCCAGCGGCGAGCGGGGGGTGCAAGCGGAGGGGCGTCTTCGCGGGGACCCGCCTGCAGGGCGCGACGTCGCGACGAGACCGCCCGCCGACACGCCCGAAGGTGGGCGGAAGACGATCCGAAGCGCGCCGGGGGCGCCAGCCCCAAGCCAAGGCCGACCCAGGGTCGGCCGCTTGCGCACCCGCAAAGCGGGGCGCTCATGACCATGAAGCCTGCCAGGAGACCGCGCCCGGCGCGGTCGGGAAGCGGCGTCGAGCGTGCGGCGGCGGCGCGCAACCTCCTTGCGCGCCGCCCGTCAGGGGCGCGCCCGAGGGAGCGGCGAACGCCGCGGGACCGAGCGCGACCGCCGCACGCTCACCAAACACCCGGTTCGGAGAGAAGGCTTTGCCCACAACAGACCCAAGGCCCGCCCCTCGCCGCCAAACGCCGCGATCCGCGCCATGACCAGAGGGGGCCGAACGCCCCGTTGCGGCATAGATCGCTCGCGAACGCCGCTCACCGCCCGCACCGGTCATTGATCCCAGATCGGCTTTTGGGCTTTCCGGTCACCCAACGGCACTCTGAGGCGGGCCCGGAACGCGCGGCCCCGCCCCGTCCTCAATGAACCCAAACCCGCAAAGTCATCGCGCGCGCCGCGCGATCGCCGTATCAGTGATGATGAGGCTCCAGGGGTCTGCGCCAAAGCGCCTCGCCCCTGGACTTTGACGGCCTAGCATCGCCACGATGATGGGTACATGACCTTGGCTAAACGCGAAAGGACGACGAGATGGCGTTGCTCGACGAGCTCAAGGCTGACCAACTGGCGGCGCGTAAAGCCAACGCCCGTCTCAAGGCGGACCTTCTGACCACACTGATCGGCGAAGCGGCTCAGATCACGACCGAAGAGTTCAAGCGCGGCGTGACGGAGGTCACCGACGACAAGGTCGCTGCGACCCTCGCCAAGTTCGTGAAGAGCACGAAACAGACGCTGGAAAATCTCGCGACCGAACGCGCGCGCCGCCTTCAAACCGGTGGCGATGCGTCAAAGGTGGACGAGCGGATCACGGCGGCGGAAGCCGAGCTGGCGGTCCTGTCCGCCTATGGCCCAAAGCAGATGAGCCCGGCGCAGCTGCGCGAGGTCATTGATGCGTTTCGGGCCGACACCCCGGGCGCCAATGTCGGCATGATCATGGCCCACCTGAAGGCCAACTTCGCGGGTCAGTATGATGGCAAGGCGGCCAGCGCCCTGGCCAGGGATTAGGTCTAAAGGACGATCGCTCCAGACCCGCAGGCGAACACGCCGCGCCTCACGGCGATCAGGGCCTCGCCCGCGACAAGGCTCACAGCGCGACAAGGCGCGCCCCGGCCAGCCCGTCAAGGCTTGGCCCACGCGCCCGCAAAGCGGGCGCTCATGACCATGAAGCCTGCCAGGAGACCGCGCCCGGCGCGGTCGGGAAGCGGCGTCGAGCGTGCGGCGGCGGCGCGCAACCTTCTTGCGCGCCGCCCGTCAGGGGCGCGCCCGAGGGAGCGGCGAACGCCGCGGGACCGAGCGCGACCGCCGCACGCTCACCGAAAACTCAGGCTGCGGCGATCCACAGAAAAGCGGCCCGGAGCCAGGCTGACCTGATCGGCGCCTAGACCCGCTCGGAAAACCGCTCGAAGGCACTGATCTTGCGGGTCGGCAGGTGGACTTCGCCGCGATAGATCTGCGTTTGCAGATAGTCGAGCTCGGCGGCCAGATCCGCCTCCTCGACATCGATCCACCAGGCTCTAGGCGAGGGCCCCGCCTCGCCGTTCCAGCGATAGCCGCGCGCCTTCAAGACGTCTTTCAGCTCAAACGGCGAATTCTCCGCGAAGACACGCACCGTAGGCTTTCGAGCGGCGATCAAGAGCGCCTGCAGTCCGCTGCCGCTTGATCCCGCGAGTGGCGCAGCCAGGATCTCCAGGGTCGCCAGGCAGTCATGATGGGCGCGATGGCCATCGTGGAAAAAGCCGTACGATGCGGCGAGGAAGGCAAGCTTCCCGCTCTCATGCCCCGCCGCCCGCCAGTCGATCTGGCTGAATGAGCACGCCCACGGCTTGCTCGCAAAGCCTGGACAGAACCGTTCGGCGAAGCGCCGATCAAAGCTGGCGTTATGGGCGATGATCAAAGCGGCCTCGGCGATGAACGCCTCGACCTCCGCCGGATCGATGACCTCGCCTTCCACCATCGCATCGGTGATGCCGGTGACCTTGGTGATTTCAGCGGGGATCGGCTTGGACGGCTGGCGCAGCCGCGAGAACGGCTCTCCGACCGAGACGATCTGGCCGCCGACGTCATAGGTGAACGGAACCATGCCGATCTCGATGATCTCGTCGACCTTGGGATCAAGCCCGGTGGTTTCCAGGTCGAGGATGACACCCTGGCGGACCTGGCCGACGGCGGGTCTCATCTCAAAGCGCGGCGCGTCCAGCTTGCGCAGCACACGATAGCGGCCGCTGGCCTCGAGGGCCTTAGCCATCGCCTCAAAATCGTCGGGCGCCGGCGTCACTTCAGTGTCGCGACAACCGGGCAGTGATCAGACGGCCGCTCGTCGCTAGCATAGGTCAGCTCTTCAAATCCTGCGAGGTCACGGCTGGCGCGCGCGTCGAGCACAACATGATCGATGAACTCCGAAAAGCGCGGATCGCACTTGGGTCCAACCCCGCCTTCGGCCAGCGACAGATCAGCGTTGGCCGGATCGGCGTCGTCAATCTCGGCCCAGATGACATCACCGCTACGCGCCAGACGGCGGTTGAAGTCGCCCAGGACCGCAAAGCGCGTCGCCTCCCTGGCGCGCGCATCGATCCATGCCTCCAGGATCGGAACCTGACGCATCAAGGTCGCGCAGGCTTCGGCCTTGTCGCCCGAGGCGCAGCCCGACTTCAGGTGCACGGCCAGCAGGCGCAGCGGCGCGCGGCCCGGGGCGCGGATCGTCACATCGACGCCTGAGCGCAGGTTGGGATCGCCCAACTGCAGATCGGTGAGGTCCCGGGTCCGCTCGAAGGCGATCCCCTTGCGAATGGCGAACCCGACAGCTTGGCGCGTCAGGCTGCGCCCCTCCTGACCCCGGCAGGGGAAGCGGTCGCCGGCAGGGCGCTCTTCGATCACCAGTTGATACCGGGACGGATCAAAGACGCGCGCGGCGGCCTTGATCGACTCCACCTCCTGGAAGGCGACGACATCGGCGTTGAGACGATCAGCATAGCTCCTGAGCAAGGCGTAGTCGGCCTCGCTGCGCGGTCGGCAGCCCTGGGCTCCGTCTTGCGCCAGATGCTCCAGGTTCCAGGTGGCGATCCGCAGCGGCTCGGCGGCCTTGGTCGGGCCCGCCGCGCAGGCGCTAAGTGACAGGGCCAAGGCCAGGGCGGTCATACGCTGCAACATCATCATCTCCATCTCATCGCCCCCGTCCTAGTCCAACAGGCGCGAGTCTGGCCAGCCTCGCCTCGCCGTTCTTGCTATCTGGGATTGAGCATCTAAGGTCCAGCGCCATGAGCGATGCGCCAGTGACCACGCCGCACCCCACCGACCTTCATGTCGGCAAGCTGATCCGCGCCTATCGCCTTGCGGCGGGGATATCGCAGGAGGCCCTGGGAGAGTCGCTCGGCGTCAGTTTTCAGCAGATCCAGAAGTACGAGCGCGGGATGAACCGCATCTCGGCCTCCAAGCTCTTCGAAGCGACCCGCCTTCTGCAGATCCCGCCCGGCGCCCTCTTTGAGGGTCTTGAGACCGATCCCGGCGATGGCTTCGCCGAGCATTTCGCGGCGTTCTTCGCCACGCCCTACGCCACGCGTCTGGCCGGTGTGTTCACCAAGCTTGAGCCGCGCCAGCAGCGGGCGCTGACCGAGCTCGCCGAAAGCATGGCTCCCGGCCAAGCCGCGCCCGTTCAGGGCTAGCCGCCCTCGCCTCAATCCCCAACCCTGGCCCAAGACCGATTGACTCTGGGCGCGGCCCTGCTGGCCAACCGCGCCTAGTTCTTCCGCGACATCCCCGAAGGCCCGCCCTTCGGCTTCAACCGTCCCGGCGCCAAGGTCAGCCAGGGCCAGATCGACAACTGGTGGCGCCAGGGGATGATGGGCGGCGCCAAGGCCCACGACGACTGCATCAAGGCCTTCTCGGAAACCGACTTCACCGACGATCTCAAGGCGGTCGATATCCCGGTCCTGATCATGCACGGCGAGGACGACCAGATCGTCCCGATCGCCGACAGCGCTCACCTGGCCATCAAGCTGGTCAAGAAGGGCGTGCTGAAGACCTACCCGGCCCTGCCCCAAGGCATGGCGACCACCCACCCGGAGATCATCAACAAGGACCTCCTGGCCTTCTTCAAGGCGTAGGGACCTTGGGGACCACCGCCACGCCCTAACCGAAGCAAGCCCACGGGCGAGGCCAAGCCTCGCACGAGTGGCGCAGGTTCCTCAAGTTCCCGGCACGGGCTTATCCCCCCCAAGCGTGCTCTCTGGCGGGCTAAAGATCCCCGCCGACCCGCGAACCGCGTGCTGAAGCAGACCGCCCGTAAGACGCCATCATGAACTGACGTCGCGCCGCCTTCCGGACCGAAACCTTCACATACGCGCATCTGCTCAGCGCTCGTCGAGCGCTAGCCCACCATCTTGCTGCGCAAGGCCGTCGGCTACTCCGTGATCGCCGGAAAGGTGAGGATCACCCGCAACCCACCGGCCGGCGCGACGTCCAGCGCCACGCTTCCTTCGTAGAGCTCCACCAGGTCTCGGACGATCGCTAGCCCCAACCCATGGCCAGGCGTTCGCTCATCGAGCCGTTCGCCAAGGCCAAAGACATGCTCGTAGGCTTCTGACGGCAGGCCGGGTCCGTCATCGTCGATGACGATCTCGGCAAATTCGCCCCGACGCCGAACCAGGACCTCTATTTTCGACCTCGCCCATTTTCCCGCGTTGTCGAGGACGTTGCCGACAATCTCGTTGAGGTCCTGAGCGTCGAGCGCGACCATCGGCTGGTCTTGGTAGGTCACGCTGAACGCCACGTCCCGGCGCCCATAGAGGCGTGAAAGCGCCGTGACGACAGGGTCCAGACTCGAGCGCAGATCAGCAGCGATGCCTGGCGAGCGTTTCAACGCCACCGCGCGGGCTCTTGCGAGCTGGTAGTCGATCTGGCGTCGCATCCGCTCGCATTGCAGCTCAATGACGTCGGCGGCGTCGTTTTGCCCAGCGGCGCGCAGCCGCCCTGCTTCGTCTGTCAGCACGGCGAGCGGCGTCTTGAGCGCATGGGCGAGGTTGCCGGCCTGGGTGCGGGCGCGGCGTAGCATCTCAAGGTTCCCCTCCAGCAGAGCATTGAGGTCGATCGCCAGGGGGCGCACTTCACTGGGAAGATCGTCAGGCAAGCGGCTCGCCTTGCCCAAGCGGACAGCCGACAGCGCATGACGCATCCGCGTGAGCGGCCGCAAGCCAAACCAGACCTGAAGCATCGCCGCCCCAATCAGACCAGTCGCGACGATGGCCAACGAGAGGAAGAGCGTCCAGTTGAAGCGTCCCAGAACCTCATCGAGAAGACGCTGCTCCACGCCCATGGCGAGGCGCAAGGGCGGGCCCTGCGGATTGGCCACCGAACGTTCCACTAATCGAAGCTGTCCGGAGGGGCCGTCGATGAAGACATGCCGCTCGACGCCAAGCGCGGGCGGCGGATCGGGCAACGCCAGGTCTCGCCCCGCCAAGGAGGGCGAGGTGATCGCCTGACCGCCGGAGGCTTCCACGCGCCAGTAGAAGCCCGAGTCCTTGGGCAGGAAACGCGGATCGCTGAGGCGCCGGTGCAAGGAGAGCTTGCCGTCTGGCCCAATGTCGAGGAGCGCCGCCAGTTCGGCGGCATGGCCGTGGAGTTCGTCGTCGAACTGTTGGGTCACGTGAGCCCTGAACAGCTCTGACAGCAGGACGCCACTGACCGTGAGGCCGACAATGATCCAGATTGCGGCGCCAACAATCAGGCGGGTGCGGAAACTGGTCCAGAGCCGGCGCATCAGGCGAACTTGTATCCCAGGCCCCGGATCGTGCGGATGGCGTCCTTGCCCAACTTCTTGCGCAGGCGGGCGACATAGACCTCGATAGTGTTCGATTCTCGCGTCTCATCCAGGCTGTAGACATGGTCGATGAGCTCACCCTGAGAGACCACCCGGCCGGCGCGGTGCATCAGATAGGCCAGGACCTTCAGCTCACGGGCGGTCAGCTCGATAGCGTCGTCGCCGCGCTGGACGGTGCCGGCCTCGGGATCGAGCACAATATCGCCGCGGCGCATGACAGACGAGGAGCGGCCCGCCGAGCGGCGCGTCAGAGCCCGCAGCCGCGCCACGACCTCTGCGTTCTGGAAGGGCTTACCCAGATAGTCGTCGGCCCCGGCGTTCAGGCCATCCACACGGTCGGTCCAGGCGTCCCGCGCTGTCAGCACCAGCACCGGCATATCGCGTCCTTCGCGGCGCCATTGTTTCAAAACATCCAGGCCCGAAAGGCGCGGCAGGCCAAGATCCAGCACCACGGCGTCGAAGTCGTTGGTCCGCCCCAGGAACAAGGCCGTCTCGCCATCTTCGGCCTGCTCGACGACAAAGCTGGCTTCCGCCAGCGCCGCAGCCAGGCGACGGGCGATCTCCGGATCATCTTCGACGAGCAGGATGCGAATGGCGGGTCTCCTCTGATTAACACCTCATCATAGCAGCACCGCCTGAAAAGAACCTGACACGGCGCTTTCAGGTTCGTTTCAGCTTCGCTTCAGACAGGCTTCAGGCTGGCGGCGCATCTGGGCGGGATCAAGCCTTGCGAGACGCCCATGCCCCCCGCCCGTCCCCTGATCGCCGCCGCGCTCGCGACCTGCCTTTTGAGCACCTCCGCCTTAGCTGCGGGTCCGATGGCGTTGAGCGCGGCTCAGGAGAAGGCCATGGGCATCGTCCTGGCCACCGCCAAGCCCGCCTCGGGCGCCCCCCTGGCGGCGCTGCCCGGCGCGATCACGCCCCCCCTCAACGACCGGCGAGTGGTCGCCGCCCCGTTCGCCGGCACGGTGACGCGGATCCACGTGCTGGAGGGCCAATCGGTCAGGGCCGGCGCGCCTTTGGTGACCTTGTTCAGCCGCGAGGCGCTAACGGTGTCGTCCGAGCTCGTCCAGAGCCAGGCCGAGCTGCGCGTGGCCGAGGCCGCCGCGCGCCGCCTGCAGCAGCTGGCCAATGAGGGGGTGATCGCCGGCGCCCGCGCCGAGGAGGCCCAGGCCCGCCTCGCCCAGGCTCGCGCCATGGTCAACGAGCGTCGCCGACTACTCTCCGGCGCCGGCGGGACGAGCGGTGAATATGTCCTGCGCGCCCCGATCGCGGGTCGCGTCGCGGCCGTCACCGCCCAGCCTGGCGGCGGCCTAGAGGCCATGGCCCCCGCCGTCACCCTGGACCGCGCCGATCGCCTGTGGGTCGAAGCGCGGGTGTCACCTGAGATCGCGCGAAAGCTGAAGGTCGGCTATCGGGTCCAGGTCGGCGACATCGCCGGACGCATCGTGGCGCTGGGCGCCAGCATAGACCCCAAGACCCGGTCGCTGCCCCTGCGCGCCGAACTCGACACCGCCGTCGGGATTGCGCCCGGCCAGACCGTCACGGTGACAGTTCTGAGCCCCGCCCCGACCGGCGCTCAAGCCATTCCACGCAGCGCCCTGGCCCAGGACAGCGCCGGCGCGCGCGTGTTCGTCAAGACCGCCGCCGGATATGAGGCGCGATCGGTGACCGTGGTGGGCGCGGCGGGCGCCGAAGCGGTCGTCACCGGCCTTTTCCCCGGCGCGCGTGTGGCGGCCTCTGGCGCAGCGCAGCTGAAGTCGGCGCTGGGCCACTAGGATGCGCAAGCTCATCGCCTTCGCGCTCTCGCAGCGCCTGCTGGCCGCCGTGCTGGCCATCGCCCTGGTCGGTCTGGGCGCCAACGCGTTCCTGAAACTGCCCGTCGACGCCTTTCCCGACATCTCACCGACCCAGGTGAAGATCATTCTCAAGGCCCCCGGAATGACCCCCGAGGAGGTCGAGAGTCAGGTCATCACGCCGCTGGAGATGGAGCTGCTGGGCATTCCCAAGCAGGCCATGCTGCGCTCGACGGCCAAGTACGCCATCGCCGACCTGACCATTGATTTTGCGCCAGGCACGGACGTCTATTGGGCGCGCCAGCAGACCGCCGAGCGGCTTTCAAACGCCCTGGGCGCTCTGCCGGACGGCGTCAGCGGCGGTCTGTCGCCCATCTCCACGCCCTTGTCCGACGTCTTCATGTTCACGCTTGAGGGCGAGGGCCTGACGCTGGAGCAGAAGCGCACCCTGCTCGATTGGACCGTCCGCCCCGCCCTTCGCGGCTTGCCCGGTGTGGCTGACGTCAACGTCCTGGGCGGCAGAGCCAAGACGTTCGAGGTCTCCCCTGATCCTACCGCCCTGGCGGCCTCAGGCCTGACCGCCCAGGCGATCATCGACGCTATCCCCGCCTCGAACCGCAACGATGGCTCGGGCCGTCTTAGTGAGGGTGAAGAGGCCCTGGTCGTGCGCGTGGCGGGCGCCATCACCAGCCTGGACGACCTGCGCGACACCGCCATCGCCTTGCCCGGAGGCGGTGTCGCACGCCTGGGCGACTTGGCGAAGGTCCGCGAAGGCGCCCTGACCCGCTATGGCGCGGTCACCGAGAACGGCCGGGAAGAGGCCGTCCAAGCGATTGTCATCGCCCTGCGCGGCGCCGACGCCAAGGCGGTCGTCCGATCGGTTGAGGCGCGGCTCCAGGAGCTTCAGCCGTCCCTGCCCAAGGGCGTGACGGTGAGCCCGTTCTACAACCGCTCCGACCTGATCCAGCGCGCGACGGGAACGGTCAACAAGGCCCTGGTGGAAGCCACCATCCTGGTAGTCATCCTGCTGCTGCTGTTCCTGGGCGATCTGCGCGCCGCGACCGTTGTGGCGGTGACCCTGCCTCTGGCCGCGCTGACCACCTTCCTGCTGATGCAGACCTTCGGCCTATCGGCGAACCTCATGAGTCTGGGCGGACTGGCCATCGCCATCGGCATGCTGGTCGACGCCGCCGTCGTCGTGGTGGAGAACACCGTCGAGCGCCTCGACAACCCGAGCCTCACCGGCTCCCGTCGCCTGCACGCGATCTATGAAGCCGTCGCCGAGGTGGCCGCGCCGGTGACGTCGGGCGTCTTGATCATCTGCCTGGTGTTCCTGCCCCTGCTCAGCCTGCAGGGCCTGGAGGGCAAGCTGTTCGCGCCGGTGGCCCTGACCATCGTCTTCGCCCTGGGCTCGTCCCTGCTGCTGTCGTTCACCGTGATCCCGGTCCTGGCCTCTCTGCTGCTGAAGGCCCATCCGCACAAAGAGTCCTGGATCATGCGCAGGATCGGACCGTTCTATGAACAACAGCTCGCCCGCGCCCTGGCTCGTCCCAAGCCCGTGTTCGCGGCGGCGGGCGGCGGCATGGTGCTGGCGGCGATCGCCTATGTGCTGATCGGCAAGAGCTTCATGCCGACGATGGACGAGGGCGCGATCCTGATGCAGCTGGCCAAGCTGCCCTCGATCAATCTCGACGCCAGCGCCAGACAGGACATGGCCGTGCAGCGCGCGATCCTGGCGCAAGTGCCCGAAGTGAAGCGGATCGTCGCCCGGGTCGGCTCCGACGAGCTTGGCCTTGACCCCATGGGCCTGAACGAGACCGACAGCTTCCTGGTGCTGGCCGACCGCAAGGACTGGCGCCGAAAGGACAAGGCCTGGCTGACCGAGGAGATCCGCAAGGTCGCCGCTCAGTTCCCCGGGGTTGAGGCCACCTTCACCCAACCGATCGAGATGCGGGTCTCGGAGATGCTGACCGGCAGCCGCGGCGACCTGGCCGTCAAGGTGTTCGGCCCCGACCTCCGGACCCTGGGCGATCTGGCCGGTCGGATCGAAGAGACCCTCAAGAAAACGCGCGGCGCCTCCGACGTCTATACCGTCGCCGGCGACAGCGTGACCTATCTGCAGCTGGACGTCGATCGCGCCGCCGCTGTGCGGGCCGGCCTTTCGGCACAGGCCCTGCAGCAGGAGCTCCGCGCCCAGCTGGAAGGCGCGCCGGCCGGCGTCGTCTTCGAACAGGGTAAGCGCACGCCGATCCTGGTCCGGGGGCCGCAAGACCTTCGCGAGGATCCCGTTATGTTCGAACAGGCTCAGATCGCCACGCCTGATGGCGGCCTCGTGCGCGCCGGCGACGTGGCCCGCATTCAGCGCCGCGAAGGGCCGGTCAAGATCGACCGCGAGAACGCTTCCCGCTTCGCCGTGATCCAGGCCTATGTCCAGGGCCGTGACCTCGTGGGCTTTGTCAAGGAAGCCCAGGACAATGTCGCGCGCGAGGTTCCGCTGCCGCCCGGCTATCGCATCGCGTGGGGCGGACAGTTCGAGAACCAGAAGCGCGCCGCCGCGCGTCTGGGCGTGGTGGTGCCGATGGCGCTGGCCCTGATCTTCCTGGTCCTGTTCATCAGCCTAAAATCCACGCGCCAATCGCTGCTGATCCTGGCCAACATCCCGTTCGCCATGATCGGCGGTCTCGTGGCGCTTTGGATCTCGGGCGAATACCTGTCGGTCCCCGCCTCGGTCGGCCTGATCGCCCTGCTGGGCATCGCGGTGCTCAACGGCCTGGTTCTCGTCTCGCACTTCAACGAGCTGGTGCAGCGCGGCCGCGACGTCGCCACGGCCGTGACCGAAGGGGCCCGTCGCCGGCTGCGGCCGGTGCTGATGACCGCCAGCATCACGGCGCTGGGCCTAGTTCCACTGCTGACCGCCACCGGTCCCGGCTCCGAGATTCAGCGCCCGCTCGCCATCGTCGTGGTCGGCGGTCTCGTAACCTCGACTCTGCTCACCCTGATCCTGCTGCCCATCCTCTATCGCCGCTTTGGCGTTGAGCCTGGCGCCGCGGTCCTGGAGGCTTCATCGTGAAGACCCTTCTTCTCGCCGCTGCGGCCGGCCTCGTCCTAGCCTCAGCCGCTAACGCTGCGGACACCGGCTGGACACGGCCAGACTTCCTGCCGAGCGACGCTCACATTCTCTCGGCGTTGGAGGGTTCCCCCGAGCTGGCCGAGGCGCGAGCCCTTCAGCGCGGCGCCGAGGCCGAGCAGCGCGGTCTGGCGGCCGGCCCCTATGAGACAACCATCGGTCTCTCCAGCGATCGGCGCCGGGTTCGGGGCGAAGGCGACTTCGCCGAATGGTCCGTGCAGGCCAGTCGCCCCCTGCGCTCGCCGGGCAAGCGTAACCTCGATATCACAGCGGGCGCCGCGGGCGCGCTGGCGGCGCGCGACAGCGTGGATGACGCGCGCCACCAAGCCTCCCTGCGCCTGGCTGGTCTTTGGGTCGAATGGCTGGAGGCCGAGGCCCGCGCGGCGGTCGATCGCGACGAGATCGCTGTCGAGCACAAAGAGGTCGCGGCCCTGCGGCGGCGGGTCGAACTAAAGGACGCCGCCGCGCTTGATTTAGAACTGGCGCAGGCGGCGCTGGCTCGCGCCCATGCGACCTTGGCCGAAACCCAAGGACGCGCCGAGGCGGCGCGCTCGGCGCTCGACATGCTCTACCCAGGCCTGACCCCAGCCCAGGCGCCGAGCTTGTCCGAGCCCGTGACGCCAACCCGCGCCCTGGACGACTGGATCCCCCTGGTCGTCGCGCGGAGCCACGAAATCACCATCGCCAAGGCGCTGGCCGAGCGCGACGGCGCTCTGGCCCGACGCGCCAAGCTTGACCAACGTCCCGACCCGACCCTCGCCCTGCGCGTTTTCAACGAGCGCGGCGGCGCCGAGACGGGCGCAGGTATCACCGTCAGCATTCCATTCGGCGTCGCCGGACGCTCGGCGAGCGCCGAACGGCAGGCCGCATCGGCCTCAGCCGCCGAGGCGCGCTATCGCATGGCGGCGCGCAATGTCGAGGCAGAGGGACGCAATGACGTGGCCAAGGCCCGATCGGGGCTCGCCGCCTGGGCGCGCAGCCGCGAATCCGCCGCCGCCGCCGCTCAGGCCACCGATCGCGTACAGCGCGCCTACGCGCTCGGCGAGCGGGACCTGACGGACCTGCTTGCGGCGCGTCGCCAGCTGTTTGACGCGCGCCGGGCTGAGGTCTTGGCCCGCGCCGCCGCCCAGGGCGCACTGCTGAGACTAGCCCTGGACGCCCATGAACTTTGGCTTTCGGAAGAAGAGGTGTCGCAATGACGGCCATGATCAGCCTCGCGCTCGCCCTGGCGCTTTCACAGGCAAAACCACGGCCCGACGTGGTGATCGGTGAGATCGGCAGCCGTGCGTTCGTTCTAAAGTCGGTCCACCTCGATCCACGTCCCGACAATCCCCCGGCGCTACGCGGATGGATGTGCCGCCGAGCCCCTGGCGCGTCGCTCCGTCGTCTCGCCGTGACGGCTGAAGACGCCTCAGGCGCGACGATTTGGAGGGGTGTTGTGGCGACGCCCACCTTCGCCCCTGGCCGGACGCATGAATGCCGGGTTCTGAAGATCGACTTGCCGTCGGAGATCCCGCCTCAGGCCGTGCGGTGGCGTCTCGATCGCCCCTAGCGGCGAACCAACAACTAACCTCGCCCGCGCTTCGAGAGACCGCACGGGAAGCGCGGCGATCGCACAACCATAGAGGCGTTACTCAAAACGGGTCACTGTACTCGGTAAACAAAATATAGAAAAATATTCACCAAGTAAAAAATTGACCTATACACGGGCAGTTCAGGTTCATTTCAGGTGCGAGTGCTAACAGGGAGGGGCAACATAACTCGCATAATGGGAAGGCAGCTCAAATGTCGGGAAATCACAACAGCGCTCAATCGAGCCAAGAAAAGTACGTTTTCACCTTTGACGCGTCAGGCAAGGTCACGTCCGTCGCCGAGCTCGATGGTGATGGTCGGCTTTCCTACGAACGGATCGACCGGAATGAGACCTACAATCGCAATGGCGATTTGGTCGTCAAGCTCGAGACCGAACGCGGATCCACGGAGTGGACCGCCTATGCCGACAGCGACCGCGATGGCCTGTGGGCCAAGCTGGCCTCGGGCTATGGAGCGCCCGATCTGCCTGGCTTGGCGACCCTGCTGAAGTCTTCAGTCCAAACCGCCCAACCGCAGAGCGCCCCCTCCGGCGCCTGGGAGGAGGATGGCCACGATGATGATAGCGAGAACGACTTCTCGGCCGACGCTTGGCACGGCCCGGGTCGGGACGACGACAGCTCAATGGATCACGACGATTATGATGGGATCGGGCGCGGATCAGATTCTGACCAGTATGTCTTCACCTTTAGCGCCGATGGCGCGGTGACCTCGGTGGCGGAAATCAAGGAGAACGGCCAGCTGAAGTTCGAAGCGATCGAGCGTGATGAGAGCTACGCGCGGGTCGGCGACTTCGTCGTCAAGACCGAGTGGGACGATGGACGCTCGGAATGGACGGTCTACGCCGATGGCAACGGCGATAGCCGATGGACGGAGGTCGCTGAGGGTTACGGTGTTGTGAACCTAGCAGGCGTGGTCGGCCAGATCGAACCTGGATATCTCGCTCTGACCTGAGGACCGTGATCGCCCCAGGCCTCGCCGCGCCGAGGCTTGGGGCGATGGCCATTTAGCGCCCGCGAGCGCGTCCGCCCAGCGCCATCATCGGACACTGGCTTGCCGTCAGGAACTTGGACGTCCATCTTCTGAAGGCGAGCTACCTCTAGTAGCGAGATATTGGCCTCGTTGCGGTCTGTTGCGCCCCGGGCGCGCTGGGAACACCGCGAACAACCCCCGCAGGAGCGTCAATCGATGATCGCCTCATAGTCGGCGGGTCAGCAGCCACTCGCCACAGGGCGTCGTCTGATGGGCTTGAACAAAGCCTTGGGAAAGATAGAACTTGAGCGGGCTTACCGGTCCCAGAACCACGCTGGTCTCCACCGCGGTAAAGCCGCTAGATGTCATCTTGGCCAGCGCCAACCTCAGCGCCTGGCCGCCCAAGCCCGACGACTGATGGGCCTGGTCGATCATGAAACGCCAAAGGTCCGCCACGCCGGGGGCGTCGGCGTTTCGCCATTGGATAAAGCCCACGGGGTCTTCACCGCGATGGATCGCATGGAAGACCGCCGTGGGCTCAAAATGCGCCTGCGCCATTGAAAGCGCGTTGGCCGCGACATAGGCCCTTTGGTCGTCTCGAACCGACAGGGCGCAGACCGCGCGCACGGTCTCTCTGGTGACGGGCCGAAGCTCAATCTGTGTCAAATCGCTAAGTCCAAGTGATCAGCCCCCATTTTCGGCGCTATCAACCGTTTTGTCGGCGACGACAGGGGGGGGTCTGGGCTTGGCCGCCGATCGTTCAAACGATCAGGAACAGCGCTCGTCCCAAAGGCAGGTACAAGACCTCGCCTTCAACGCCATCAAAGCGCGCCCTGCCGCGCGGGCCCACGATGCCCTAGAGCCAACGGCGCGCGATCACACTCACGCCGTGGGCTCTAGCTTGGCGCCGTCGCATCGTGTTCAAAGACGATCGGCGCTCACCTTCGCCCACGATGCTTAAGGTCTTCACGCCGTTGGATCAGCCGATAAACGCGTATTCGGCCTTACCGTAGACACCGATCAAATCGATCGCGAAGGCCGCTCCGTCCGCAAGGTCCGCCAGAAAAGCATCATTGGACTTGGCGTACATGCCCACATCGGCCTTCGCCGCCTCAGCCAGCAGCCAGCCGACCATCGCCGCCTTAGTTCCCTGGCCGTTTGCGCCATCGCCCCCATAGGAGGCGAAATAGTTGGCGCGGGTATCGATGAGGGCGTGGATCTTGGTGTCCGTCGGTGTCGAGCCGAAAATGGTCTTGTAGGCTTCGCGGGTGGCGTCAAACAGCGACAGCGCGCCGTACTTGGCCAAGAACGCCTCCTTACCCTCACCAAGCTTGCCCAGATTCACCGCGAAATTGATGTAGCGGTTTTCCAGGTTGAAGCTCTGGTAGTAGGCGGAGTTCAGGTTGTTCCCGTTGGGACCTGTTGGCGAGACCAGATAGTCGACGCCGCCCTGGCTGGGGATTTGTCCGGTGAAGAACTGATAGGCCAGCGTCGCGACCGAGGTGGTCGCGCGCGCGGCGACAATAATGGCGTTGGAAGCCCCGCTGCTCGACAGTCCCGCCAAGGACGTCACCAACGCGGCGTTCGTCAAAGCCGAAGGGTCGCTTCGGAGCACATTCTGGAAGGCGTCCACGACACCGGCGGCCAGCGCCCCGACGGGCGTGAGAAACGTCTGATCACTAAACTGGAAAAGCTCGACGCTCGAGAGCGTGTCCGTGTCGTCAGGGGATCCCGACCGAATGTCCCTAACCTGCCAGTTCCCCGTTCCGTCATTGACTTGCGTGATAACGTAATCCGACATCCGACCGGAAAAGATCGCGGTGTCGACGCCAGAGCCACCGATCAAGAGATCGTTGCCGCCGCCCCCGGTCAGGAAGTCATTGCCCGCGCCTGCGGAAAGGGTGTCGTTGCCGCTCCCGCCATTGACTCGGTCGGAGCCGAGACCGCCGAATAGAACGTCGGAACCGGTGCTGCCATTTACAGTCAGGCCAGAGGTTGACGTGTTTAAAATAAACGCCGACCCCGTCAAAGACGACGCCTGGAAATTTTGAATCGTTATAGACTCAGCATCTGTAAAATAGCTCAAGGTGATGACCGTATCCGGTCCGACCTGGGTGATAAAACGCTGCAATTGAGAAAACTCGGCGATATTCAGCGCCGAAAAATCAATTCGATCTCCCTCCGAGACGGAGAAGTCAGCGATCGTATCTCGGTCAAAGCGCCGATCAATGTACTGGAACGTGTCGGCGCCTCGCCCCCCAATCAGCAGGTCGTTGCCGCCGCTCCCGGTCAGAAAGTCATTGCCCGCGCCGGCGGATAGGGTGTCGTTGCCGATCCCGCCATCGACACGGTCTGAACCGATCCCGCCAAACAGGACGTCGGCTCCCGTCGTGCCGCTCACCGTGAGGTTGGCGGCGGACGTGTTGAATATGAAGGCGGACGCCGTAAGCGACGAGACCTGCATATTTTGAATTTTTATAGACTCAACATTGCTAAAATAGTTGAGCGTAACGACCGTATCGGCCCCAACTTGAGTTATGAACCTCTGAAGTTGGGAAAAGTCTGCGATGTTCAATGCAGAAAGATCGATGCGATCGCCCTCCGCAGCGGAGAAGTCTGCGATCGTATCTTGGTCAAAGCGACGATCAACGTATTGGAACGTGTCCGCGCCTTGACCGCCAATCAGAAGATCATCGTCTCTGTCGCCGGTCAGGAAGTCATTTCCAGCGCCCGCTGAAAGCGTGTCGTTACCGTAGCCGCCGCTTATGCGGTCCGAGCCGAGTCCTCCAAAGAGAACGTCGGATCCGGTGGTGCCGGTGACCGCAAGGCCAGTGGTCGATGTATTGAAAATAAAGGACGCCGCCGAAAGAGAAGACGCCTGAACGTTTTGAAGTGTTATCGATTCGATGTCGCTAAAATACTTGAATGCGATGACCGTATCCGGCCCAATTTGAGTGATAAATTGTTGAATCTGGGAGAAGTTGGCGATGTTTAGTCCCGAGAGGTCGATGCGATCTCCCGGAGAAAAGTCAGTAATGATGTCCTTGTCGAAGGCGCGCGCGAGGTAAAGGAAGACGTCGTTACCCCCGCCCCCCGTCAGTTGGTCATTGCCCCCAAGGCCATTGATGAAGTCGTCAGCCGACGTGCCGGCAAGCGTGTTGGAGCTGCTTGTCCCATTGATCGTGGCCATGATTTTTCCCTTGTGGCTGGAAAGCGCCGCGCCCAACGCCACGCCCTATCGAGCGCGAAGAGGTTGCGATTAACTATTTAAGGTTGATTTTTCAGCCCGACGCCCCCGTAGGTTCGGGGTGGGTCCGAAATCTTGCGGGGTCAGGGCTCTAGCGGCTCGGGGCTAAGCCCGTGTTCAGAACCCAGCCGACATTGTCGTTTTCATCGGAGACTTCCCACCAAAGCTCCTGCTTCTTGCCTGTGGGAAAGACGATCGCTCCGGCGGGAAGGGTGCGAACCAGTTTGCCGCTCGCCACGGGCGTTGCGCGAAGCGCGACAGGACGCTGAGCGGTGAAAGACTTTGCGGGCGCGGCCGCTGCCGCCCCGCCCTCAGCCACAAGCCCAAGGTCTCCGATCATCTTGGCGTAGGCGTTGATGAAGGACAGGGTGATGATGCGCCCGATATCGGTGTCTTCGTAGCCGCCGCCCACAGCGCCGGCGAAGTCTAGACGGCCGCCAACACCCCAGCTGATATCGTTCTTGACCGCATAGCCTTCAGCGACAGCCATCGTCTCGGTGGTTCGCACATTGGTCAAAGACAACACGGTGTTGGCTTCAAGCTTTTTGGTTTTAAGGCCACCGACCAGCGCGCCGGCGCGCCCCCCGATGAGCCCGCCCAGCGCGCCGGCCACAGCATTGCCGCCGACATTGCTGTTGCTGCCCTGGACCTCCGCCACCAGCACGTAGTCGGCGGCCTTGACCTGCCCCTTGCCCACATTGGCGCCCCGTTGAAGCCCAAGGGCTCCACTGAGCGCGCGCTCCTTCTCGGCCGCGCCAAGACCCGCGCCCCGGTCGACGAGACTGAAGCAATCAGAGCGCTGGACGATGGCGCGTAGGACCTTCTGCGGCGAGGCGAGATTGTATTGCGTCCAGCCGCTTGGATCATCGCCGTCGACGATCGACAGCGTCCCAAGCTTGCGCGCGCAACGCGGCGTCTCGGCCGAGGCTTGCTGTTGCAAGCTCTGCCCTTTGCTGGCCTTAGCCTGGGCGAAGGCGGCGGCGGGCAGGAACATCGTGAGCGCCAAACCGACGGCAAGACCGTTGCGGCAATTGTTCATCACAGTGGCATTCCCGGTAACTTGGATTGACCCCTGCGCTTCCGGGGCCCGCCAGCACTTTAGCGAAGGCGCGATCGATAGGCGCACGGCCCGGCGTACCGGTGCATCGCGCCTGCCAGGCGTGGTCAGGCGCGACGCGCAAAGATGTATTGCCCTTGGGAGCCTTTTCTGCGCCTGGCGCTCGCCTAGAGTGCGACCACCTGATCGTACGAACGCTCAGTCACGGACGGAGCCCGCCATGCCACCCTGGATCAGCCTTGCGTTCGTCAACCGCCAAGGCAGGTTGCGGAACGGCTGGTGGCTAGCCGCCTTCTTCCTTGTTCTTGCAGCGCTTCTGTTTCCGGCCATCCTTGTTGCGGCGCATTTCAATCGCGAGGTGAGCCTCTGGGAACAGCTTGGGCTGATCGCGGTGGCCACCATCATCATCCAGACACTGCGCCGAAGGCCCCTAGTCGAGGTCACCGGCGCGATGGACAGGCGCTGGATCGTGTGTCTGGCGATCGGTGTGTTGTTGGGCGGCTTGCTGATGGCGCTACCGGCGCTTGGCCTCGCGGCCGCCGGCCTCTTAAGGTTCGAACTTGCCCCCGCCACGCCGCAACGGCTTGCCAACACGATCGCGCTCATGCTGGCCGTGGCGATGGCTGAAGAGCTGCTATTTCGCGGCGTGCTTTTCCAACGCCTCATAGATGGACTTGGCGTTTGGCCAGCCCAGGCGCTGACCGCCCTGCTCTTTGTGCTCACCCATCTCAACAATCCGGGCATGGAAGGCGCAACCAAGCTCTGGGCGGCGAGCAACATCTTCCTGGCGTCGGTGCTTTTCGGATTGGCCTTTGTGCGCACGCAAAGCCTGGCCCTGCCGATCGGCTTACATTTCATGGCTAATGTGACGCAGGGCGTGATCCTGGGCTTTGGCGTCAGTGGTCAGAGCGAGCCAAGCCTTCTGATTCCCCGCTTCAGCGACGCGCCAACTTGGCTCACCGGCGGCGCCTTTGGCCTTGAGGCCAGCCTTCCTGGCCTCCTCACCCTCTTGGCGCTACTGGCCGGCCTCGCGCACTTTCTGCGCCCCTCAAACGTGGCTGACGGCAAGAGAGACTATATCGTCGGATCGGCGCAGATCTCGCGCAGCCGCCCGCGTAACCAGCGATGCGCCGGGTCGGACTCCATCCGAGGGTGCCAGAGGAGCGACACCTGAAAGGAGGGGACCAAGATGGGAAGCTCGAAGCTGACTAGCCCTTCGCGCAGTCCTCGGGTATGGCGTTCGGGCACGGTGGCGACCAGTCCAGACGAGCGCGCTAGCCAAATCGCCGTAGCAAAGCCACCCACGATCGTGGCCACCTCGCGTATAACGCCGTGTTTTGCGAGGGCCTCATCGATCAGGCCCTTGGCGAGCGCGTCGCGCGCCACCGCCACGTGGCGCTCGGCCCCATAGCGCGCCGGCGTCATCGCCCCCGTCGCCAGCGCATGCCCTTGGCGCACTACGCCGACATAACGATCTCGGAACAGTCCCTGAGTTCGAAGCTCCGGCCCGGTGTCACCGTCCAGGACGCCCGTCTCTAGGTCGATCGCGCCGTCACGCAACGGCTTGCTGTCCTTGTCCGGCTTCTGCACGAAGCGCAATTGGACGCCCGGCGCGTCGAGGGCCAGCCTGTCGATCAAGGCCGGACCAAAGGTCTCCACGAAGCCCTCGCTCGTGCGCAGGGTAAAAACGCGGCGCACCTGCCCAAGATCGAGGGCTTCCAGCGGCCGCAACACCGCCAGGGCGTCCTGGACCAACCGGGCGACCGGCTCGCGAAGCGCTATAGCCCTGGGGGTTGCGACCAGCTCCCGGCCGGCCCGGACCAATAGCGGGTCGCCGGTCACGTCGCGAAGCCGCGCCAGCGCTCGACTCATGGCCGAAGGGCTGAGTTGCAGGCGCTTGGCGGCGCGCGTGACGCTGCCCTCGGCGAGCAGCACATCCAGCGTCACGAGCAGGTTGAGGTCTGGGATCTGCATGCGGCGACTATCACGCGCTCTGACATAAGGCGTCAAACGCAATGATTTTTTGAAAACCGTGCGCGTTCCGCCATGTTTTGACGATCGCTAGCCTTCTTCGGACGCTTCTCACCCGCACGGAAGGATAGCCGATGTCTAGAAACGCGCTCGAGACCTTCATCGCCGAAGTCAGGGCCAGTTGGGGGCCGCTCTCAAGCCAACTGATCGCAGACTGTCGTGGTCACCTACGCACCCTTCTTCAAGCCCCGCCGACAGAAGACTGGCTCGCGTCGCTGCTCAACGAACAGCCGGCGAGCCAAGAACTCTACAGCGATCCCGACCATGGGTTCGTGCTCCTGGCCCACACCGAAGAGGAAGGTCTTTATCGGCGCCCCCACGATCATGGCCGCAGCTGGGTGCTCTACGGCGTCCAAAGCGGCGTATCCGAGATGGGCGGTTATGCGCAGCATCTTGGTCCGGACGGAAAGGCGCGCCTCGTCAAGCGTGACGCCACCCTGGTCCGCCCAGGCATGGCCCTAGCTTACCTGCCGGGTGACATCCACGATACGCACTGCAAAGCCGGACCTGCCCTGTTGTTCCGCTTCACCGAGCGTGACCTTTTGCAGGAGGACAAGCAGGAAGGCCAGATCACCCGCTATGTCGAGGAGGACGGGGTGTTCCGGGTCGCCCCGCGATGACCCGGAGCAGACGCGCGCAAAGCTTGGCGATCGCCTCGGTCCTGACGGCGTTGATGCTCGTGGTGCTGGACGCCTCGATCGTCAACGTCGCCCTGCCAACCTTGGCCTGCGACCTGCGCGTCTCGGCCGCATCGGCCGTCCTCGTTGTGACGGCCTATCAAGCGGGTCTGGTCATGGCGCTGCTGCCCTGCGGAGCTCTGGGCGAGAGCCTTGGCCATCGCCGGATCTTCATGGCCGGCGTGACGCTTTTCACAGCCGCATCGGCCCTCTGCGCGAGCGCGCCGAACCTGACCTGGCTGATCACGGCGCGCTTCGTCCAGGGCCTTGGCGCGGCTGCGGCGATGTCACTGGGCGTGGCGCTGCTGCGCACGGTGATCCCCGCGCACAGACTGGGCGTCGCCATCGGTTGGAACGCGCTTGTGGTCGCACTAACCTCGGCGGCCGGCCCGACGGTCGGCGCGCTTGTCCTGTCGTGGGCGAGCTGGCCCTGGCTCTTCGCCATCAACCTGCCGCTGGGCCTATTTGTGTTAGGCGCGGCCAGAGCCCTTCCACATGCAGACGGATCGCTCCGCCGCCTGGATGGGGTCAGCGTGGCCCTGAACATGGGCGGCTTTGGGCTTTTGATCCTTGGCGCCGAGACGCTGGCGAGCGCCCCAATCCTCGCCCTGATCGTTATGACCTGCGGGACGATCAGCCTGACGGTGCTCGCCCGTCGTGACGCCCAGCATGACGCTCCGCTCCTGCCGTTGGACTTGCTGGCCAGGTCTTCATTCCGCCGGTCCGCCACCGCGTCAATATGTTGCTTTGTCGGACATGGCGCTGGCCTTGTCGCCTTACCGTTCTATCTCCAGCACAGTCTGGGCCTTAGTCCTTTGGAAGCCGGACTCTATATCACGCCCTGGCCCCTGATGGCCGCCGTAGCGGCGAGTCTGGCCGGGAGGATGGCTAGACCCTCCACGACGGCCATGTTGTGCGCGACCGGCTGCGCATTGCTCTCAGCCGGGCTCTTTGCGGCCTCGGCCTGGCCATTGGCCCAGGCGCCGATGACGCTCATGCCCATCGTCATGCTGTGCGGTCTTGGATTTGGCCTCTTCCAGGTGACCAATAACCGCAGCATGTTTCTGTCGGCCCCTGTTGAGCGCACCGGCGCGGCGGGCGGCCTGCAGGCGATGGCGCGACTGACCGGCCAGACGACCGGGGTCATCGTCATGACGCTACTCTTCGGCGCGTTGCCCCTGGACACAGCTCCGCGCGTGGGCCTGGTGATCGGCGCTCTGCTGACCCTTACGGCGGGCCTACTCAGCACCCGCCATCGCTAGCCATCATCAGCTCAGCGCTGCCTGTCCGCCCACGCCGCCGTCCACAACACGTCCTGCCCCCAGCGACATCTGATCAGTCGAGCCGACCTTCGCCGCTTCCGCGCTCAGGCACATGCGGCTTGGGCGAAGGCCACGGCCTGAAACGGCCAAGTATTGACTCATTTCAACTTGGCGCGGCTGATCCGACAGCGCCCTACCCCGCCACAACCGCTCGGCGCGGCCAGGTCCAGGCGCTGCGGATGATCAGCAGCAGCATGACCACCTCGATCGCGGCGGCGAAGTACATATGGACCCAAGCCACGCCCAGCAGATTGAACAGGCTGTAGGGAATATAGACCGCCGCGATGATCATATTGACCCACCGGTTGAGTTCCGCAGGGAGTGCGACCGATAAAAAGATCATTAGCGCGGGCAAAGTCACCGAAGCGAGCCCCGTAAAGACAAACGCCTGATTGATGTCGAACAGAAACACCTGCCCCTGCAAGATCTCATCCAGCGCGCCGGGCATGTAAAGGTGAAAATAGTCGACGTAGATGTATAGAAACATGAACCCCGTCCACAGCGCTGCAATTTTCAGCTTGGGGTTCACACGCACGTCTTCAAGCACGGTTGGCGTTTGCTTTCTTGGCCGCATAGTTGGGGTCCGCTCTCATAGGGGCTTTAGAAGGATCGGGAGAAGGATCGGGCGCGCGCCGGCGACGCCCAACGCCGCACGCGACAAGCCGTCCGGGTGATCGCCGCCCTCAAGACTGGCCGTCTCCGGGCGTGTAGGGCTTGAGCCCGGGAGCCTGGGGCCTTCGCAAGACCCAAGCCTCAACGTCAGGCGTCCAGATAGATCGCCGGGGATGGGCTGGCCTGAGCCGCTGCGGACTTGCGCGCCACAATACAAGGTCGGTGACCCTTGCCCCGCGTGGCGTGATCTTCGACCGCCAGGATTTCAAAGCCGGCGGCGGTGACCAGGGCGCAAAGATCGGCTTCCTTGAGAACACTGACATAGGGGGCCTTGCCGATGGCGCGCATGCCCGGCAGCAGAACCCTACTGAGCAGCGGGGTCATGTCGCCTAGACATGGCGTCTTGGAGACGAACAATCCCCCTGCAACCAGCAGATTGTGAATACGCCACAGTGTCACCGGTACATCGCGGACCATGTGGAGATAGTTGAAGCCCAGGACCGCGTCGTACCCCCCCAGGGCCAGCATCGGCGACTCTGCGGTGGCGATCTGGAACGAAAGACTGGGCAGCGTCTCCAAAGCCTGCTTTTCCCGGGCGATCTGGATCATGGCCGCCGACAGGTCGGTCGCCAGGTAACGCTTGACCCCGCCAGCCAAGCGCAGCGCCGTACTGCCCGTTCCGCACCCCAGTTCCAGCACCCTATCCTCAGGCCCCAAGAGCGCCCGCGTGAAATCCAGCGTGCGCTCATAGCCCCCCTGATCGGCGATGACATCCTTGGCGTATTTGCGGGCGATCCGATTCCAGAACCGCGCGTCGCTGGCTTTGTGCATGGTCAACTGCTCCTGACACCCGGCGCATATCACATGCAAAATTCAGGTAAATTGCGCAAATATGAAGCTATGATATGCATATTTGCATGAAGCCGATGGACTGGAACCATATCCGCGCCTTTCACGCGACCGCCATGGACGGATCGTTATCGGCTGCGGCGCGCCGATTGGGTCTCACCCAACCGACCCTGTCGCGCCAGGTTCTGGCTCTGGAGGCTGAGCTCGGGGTGGGGCTTTTTGAACGGCGCGGTCGCAAGCTGCTGCTGACCCCGACCGGTTCGGCGCTGCTCGATCACATCCAGATCATGGGCGATGCGGCCGACAACCTAGCCCTGGCGGCCAGCGGGCGCGCTCAGGACATCGGCGGGCGGGTTTGCATCTCGGCGACAGATGTCACCGCGACCTATGTGCTGCCTCAGATCGTGGCTCGCATTCGCGCTGAAGCGCCCCAGATCACCGTGGTCATCGCCGCCTCCAACGCCATCAGCGATCTGCATCGGGGTGAAGCCGACATCGCCGTGCGCCATGTCCGCCCCGATCGTCCAGGGCTCGTCGCTCAGCATATCCGTGACGTCCAGGCCGGCTTCTTTGCGTCCAGGGACTGGATCGCGCGCCATGGCGAGCCGCAATCGCCAGCCGATCTGGCCACCGCAGAACTGATGGGCTTTGACGATCCGCTCTTCACCAGCGTCTTGCGCGATCTGGGCGTTCCGATTTCACCGGAGGATTTCCGGATCGTTTCGGAGTCGGCGGTCGTGGTCTGGGAAATGGTCAAGCGCGGGATGGGCGTCGGGGTTATGATGCGCGAGGTGGGCGAGCAGACGCCCGGCGTCGTGCGCCTGTTGCCTAACCTTAAACCCATCCCTGTGCCGGTCTGGCTTGTCACCCATCAGGAACTGCAATCGCGCCCCAGCATCCGCCTGGTCCAGGCGATCATGGCCCAAGAGCTTGCTCGGACCTAACCGCCGAGCGCCTGCAGAATGGGACCGCCTAGCCAGCGCTGCGAGATATTGGCCGCGGGGGGGCCTAGCAGTGTGGCGGCTTGACGCCTTTGGCGGGCGCATAGCGCCCCTGGACGCGATGAAAGCGGATCTTGGCCTGGCCGGTGTCGAGCGTGAAGCCGCTTCCAAATCCGACATCGCGCAAGCGCCCGACCCAGAACCGCCCCGCAGCCCCCTCAGCCTCGCGCGCGTCAAAGCCAGAGACGAACGGCGCGGAGACCACCGGGCCCGTTGGCCGAAGCTCGATGAGCTGGGTGCGCTCACAGACCACCCCAGAGCGCGCCTCCTGGCTGCGCGCGACGACAACCGGCCATTGGCCAAACGCGTTGGTGACGCCAAACCCCGGCGCGGCTGCGTTTGGCGCGCCGATCGCCGCGCGTGGCCAGGCGCCGGCGACCTCGGGTCCCGCCGCCGTGGCGCGAAGATAGAAGATCCCCAGCGCGCCCGGGACCGTTGAGGCGGGCGCTCTGGCCTTTGACGCCGCGATCAGCACCGCGTCACTCTCAAGCCTCAGGACGGTCTTGGCCTCAAAGGCCAAGGCCTCGCCCGCCTCTGTGGCGAGCTTGGGGTCCGCGCGTAAAACCAGGGCCAAGGCCGCGTGCGGGTCCAGTCGCGCCAGGCTTGGCTTGGCCACCCCTGCCGATCCTTCGGCCGCCGCCAGCCTTGGCTCTAGTCCTGGCTCTGCCCCCGGTGGCCACGGATCCCCACGCCCGGTCAGCACGCCACGTCCCACCGCAGCGCTCGCCAGGGCCAAGGCCAGAACTGCGATGATGAGCCCGGCGCGATCGCCCACGACTGTGCGGCAATGCGCGACGGCGCGCGCCAACCGCGATGGTGGCGGACTTAAGGAGCGGTAAGGTGGATGCGGCATCGACAGGCCAAGCCAAAAAGACGCAATCGGCTTAATCCCGATCGATCCTTGACGCCGCAGCCAAGGTGACCCGGTGCATCTGCGCCGCTAGGCAGGCGCCGCGCGCCGCCGGAGGCTTCGCCCACCTTGAACAGCAAGGGGGACATGCAAGCTCACGCCCCCGCCGTTGCAACCGGAGCACGCGATGATCACGACTATGTCCGCCTTGGCGGCCCTCATGCTACAGGCGCTCGCTCAGGGCGGCGCGACACACCCGCTCGGGGCCCGGCTTGAAGAGGGACGGACCTGCTATGCGCTGCAAAGGCGCTCGGGTGAAACCATGATCCCTCTGGGACGAACCTTGCAGATCGTCCGCCGTGAGACGGTCCAGGGTCGCGCCGCCGTCAGGGTGATCGTCCATCAGCAGGCGCAAGGCGGCGCCTTCGACGTGCGCGATGAGTTTGTGCTGCAGGCGGCCGATCTGCGGCCGATCCGCTATGTGAGCCGGCGCGGCGACAAGATCATGGTCGATGTCACCTACCGAAGCGATACGGTCACAGGCTACCGCCTGAGCAAGGATGACGTCCGTCAGCCCCTGTCTGCGCCGCTGGATGGACCGGTTTGGGACGGCAACCTCTGGGGGTTGGTGTTTGCGGCACTGCCACTGGCGGCCGACAGCCAGATCAGCCTGCCGTTCTGGCACTATGAGAAGGGCTTTGGCCACTTTGCCCTCAAGGTCGTCGGAACCGAAACCGTCACAGGACCAAGCGGCCCTCTGGCCGCGTGGTTGGTGGAGGCCACCGACGGGACCGGGCCAGCCGTCACCTATCGTATCGCCAAGGACCGCGGTCTTGAGCTCTCCTACACCGCGCGCGGCTTTGCGCAGGTCCCGGGCGGGTCGTGTGAAGGACTTCCTGAGGGCTGAAGCCGGGGTCCGCGTGCAATCTGTACTGGGTCATCTTTACGCTTGGGGCCGCTGGGCCGCCTGGCGCATCCTATCGCGCGCGCGCCGCTGGCGATCGCCCGAACTCTGGGCTGCCAGCGCTCGGCTCAGCACTCAGACCGCAGCTTAGGACCCAAACGATGAGACGCCTTGGAATAAGCGGATGGGTCCTTGCTTGGGCGCTGGCCCTGGCGTGCCTGGCCACGCCCCAGGCCCGCGCCGAGGGCCGCTGCCCGCCAGGTTTCTATCCGACCGGCAGTGAAGCGGCCGGATGGCTGGGCTGCGCGCCGATGGGTCCTATGGAGGGCCAGGACACGCCCGATGAGGGCTCGGGCGGCGGATACCGCGATGGTCTGCCGCCGATGCGCTATGATCCTGAACAGCTCAAAATCTGGAACGAGGTGGCGATCCAGAGGGAAACCGCGCTTGAGAACGAGCGGATGAAGGACCCGGTCTATCAGCGTCTAAGCGCGGGGTACTGGGAGTACCTGGCCTCGGATCCGGCCGATCCCAAACAGATCTGCATGGCCACCTTTCTGACCCGCCGGGGCGGTGTGGTGTTGATGGATTGGGGCGGCGCGCATCCGGGCAGCTATCTGGCCTTTTTTGGCGGCGCGATCCGCAAGGTTGACCAGATCCAGCGCCTGAGGGTCAGCTTGAAGCAAGGCGGCCATGTTCAGACCGTTCAAGCCTTTCACGGCCCCCTCCCCTGGGAGCCCCGCCTTGGCATGCTGATGTTCAAGGTGCCCTCGACCTCAGCGCTGATCGACAACATCGAGCCGGTTCAGGATTTCGAGGTGATGCTGCAGGACCTCCCCCTCGTCTGGGGGGAGTGGCACAGCGGGACCAAGGCCCGTCAGCACTTGAGCGACTGCGTCCAACGCCGCCGCTCCTGAAGCAGCCAGCACAGCACGCCCGCTTGACGCCAAGGCTGATGGAGCCGCCACCGAGGCGGGTCAGCGCGCGGCGTCTGGCAAGGCCTCGCGGGTCAGGGCTGAGAACGCCGCCCGCGCCTGCTGACGGGACGTCAGGCCCATGGTGCGCAGGATTTGGCTCAGATGGTTCCTGACCGTGAAATGCGACAAGCCCAGCCGGCGTGCGATCGCCTTGTTGCTCAGCCCCTCGCCGATCAGCGCCAGGATCTGCCATTGCCGCGCCGTCAGGGCCAAGGACGCGCAAGGCTCTTGGGCCTGACTGAGAGCCAAAGTCGGACGGGCCTCATGGCGGGCGCTGGCCGGAAGGTTCGTCTTGAAGGTCTCCATCGCCAGGGTCAGATCAGCAAGATCGATCTCGACCGTGATCTGTAGCCGCAGACCGCCAGCCAAGACGGGGCCAGACGCGGGCGCATCACCGCTCGCCGCCGGCGCGGGGGCGGCGACTATGTGCGCTGGAGCGCTAGGGGCGGTATGGGCCAGGATCTGGCGCTGGGCGCCGACAAGCGCCTGCGCATCGCAGCCAGGACGGATCAGCGTGCCGTTCATTGGCGCCAGAGGACGCGCGCCCATCGCCCAGAGAGGGCGTGGCGCGGGCACGGCGGTAAGGCGCGCAAGGGTGTCCATGGAAAGCGTCCAGATCTGCGAAAGAAACAACGGGACAGGTCAAGGCGAGGGCCAAAGCGGGCGCAGGGCTTGCAGCCCCGCGCCCAGCCCGCTGTTCTAAGCGGGCCGCCCTGGCGCCTGAACGTTGTCCGCCGCCTCCCCCGAGACGGCGGCGCTCACGGACGGACGGCTGATGGTGGGGTCAGGCCGCCCGCCCCCAGGCGCTAGAGACGTCTAAAGTCGCCGTGCAGGCCAAGCGGCATGGCGTTGTCCAACCAGGCTCTGGCCAGGAAGGGTTTGTCAGGCTGGGCCGCGTCAAAGACCGTCAGCGCCGTCTGTTGCTTGACCCAGTTCAATGCCGTGCCCACGAGCCAGCCGTCGTCTTCACGCGTCGCGCCCGGTCGCGGGACGAACACGTGCTCTTCGACCATCCATTCGGCGCCATAGTTGAAAATCTGGCTTCGCCCCTGCTCGACGTCGATCTTGACGACGGCGTCGAACCAGTCCTGGCGTTTGTCATCTTTGAAGGTCGTGGCGTAGACGAAGCGGTTGCGGCGCGCATCGTAGTTCGGATTGATCTTGGGAAACTCCACACGTGCGTGAAGCCGTTCGAACCGCGGCGCGCCCTTGGGCGGCAGAGTGACCCGGTGGGAGACCGCTTGCCAGGTCGGGAACCGCCCCGTCATCGGCTTGAAGAACTCCTGAAACTGATCCCCGTCGAGGCTGTGGGCGATGTCGAAATGGATGGTTCCATCGTCCTCCTCCCAGCCATTGCCAAAGTGGAAGGCAAAGCCGCTGGGCAGCTCAGCCTCTCGCACCAGCTCGAAGGTCTCGCGGTCAAAGACGTGGACCCGCATCGGTTTTCCCGCCACGCCCCGCGTGGCGCCGAATGTGCCGCGCTCAAGTGAGCGCTCGCCCCGCGCCTCGGTGGAGCACTGAACAAGGACGAGCGATCGCTGGGTCAGCAGGAAGTCGTGGTAGTAGCCTTCCTGGCCCAAGGGCTGGATACGGAAGGCCTCCAGCGCGCCCGAGGCGCTCAACCGCCACAAAAACGCGCGCGGCCCCAGCGAGCCGACATTCCACAGGCGGCCGTCCTCGCCGCGCCGCGGGTGGGCCGAGAACGGCGCTCCGTCGACCTCGCTATTGAGGCGGACAAGACCCAGGGTCTCCAGCGTATCGGGATTAACCCGCATGGGGCTGCCCCCCTCCCAAAGGGCCCAGCTTTCGGCGCCCATCGAGATGATGCTGGTGTTCGAAGGATTGGCGCTGTTGGCACCGCTAAAGGCCGCGACCGGGGCGATGCCGCCGCCACTGACAGGCAGCAGGAAGGCCCCGGCAGGCTGCTCGACGGCGAACTTCGAGGTTTGTAGGAAGCGGCTCCTGTAGCTCACCGCTCCGTTCTGGATCCGCCAGCGCTGCACAAAGCCATCGCCATCAAACCAGTGATGGTAACGCACCCCGGCGCGCTCGAAGATAGCTGGACCGTTGCGGTGGAAGTGACCCGCCAGCGCCGCGGGGATCACCCCCTCGATCCGGACGCGTTCCACATCGCGTTCCTGGCCGTTATCGAAGGCCACTAGGCGAGGATCTTGGCGGCGGGCCACCGCAAATTGCCCGGCTTGGTCCTGCGCCCGAGCCGCGGCCGGCATCGGCAAGCCAGCGGCCATCGCCGCAAGCCCGACCCCGGCCAGGCCCAGAAAGGCGCGCCGGTCTGGTTGGCTGATCGGCGGGCTCATGGCTGGTACACCAGAACGGCGGTCGCCGAGGCATCAGCCGCCAGCGTGACCTTCATCCGGTCGAAGGGCGGGATGCCGCCCTGGACCACCGGCACGTTGGAGAAGCCGTAGCCTTCTTGCGGAACGCCCAGGACGTTCATGTCGACTTTTCCGTTGCCGTTTTCGTCATGATAGAGCTGCACGGCGTAGTCGCCGGCCGAAAGGTTCTCAAAGCGCATCAGGTTGACCCCGGGCGCGGCGTCCTGAACCCCGAAGGTGACGCGCTTGTGAGCCTTCTCGCCGGGGGCGCGGCCCAGAAGTTCGGCGCGCAGCTGCCCCTTGGCCGATCGAACGCCCTCGACGCGCAGAGTCAGGGTGTAGGCGCTGGCCGGGGCGCTAGCGGCGGTCTTAGCCAGGCCCTGGGCCGGCGCCTTTGCGGGGGCCATGGCGTGGGTGCAGGCCGCCAGAGCGGTCAGAGCGCAGGCCAGAGCAAGGCCTGGGAACGGGTTGGAGGTGATCGAAAATCGCATGGAAAGAGGCGGGCTCCTGAGGGTGGGGAGGATCTGACGCCCTCCGACGACCAGGACCTCTGGAGCGGGTCTTGCGCTTGGCCAAGGCGGGTTTTCGTGGACGGCCATTGGCGCTTCGCCAACGGTTTTGCGCCTTCGCCAATGGTGCGCGACAGCCAGGTCTGACTGGTGTTGGCTTGCCTGACAGGCTGCTTTAAGACATCTCCAAAGGGGGCGTTTTGCAGCACCACATGACCATCGAGCCGGGCGGCAAAACCTTGCGTCTGTTCGTCAGACCGCTCGCGACCGGCCTTATAGCGGGCCTGATCCTGGCGTTGATGGCGCCCTATCAGACCGCGACGATCTTCAACGCGCCGCAGCGCTACGCCTTCTGGATCTGGTCAAGCGTGGTCGGCGCCCTGCTTCTGGCGGCCTGCGATGGCTTGGCCGTGGCGCTGAAGCGCGAGCATGGCCTGCCGAGACTGTTCTGGATTGCGGCCGGGATCGTGACCGCTGCGGTGCCGATCACCCTGATCGTCTATGCTTTGGCCCCGGCCATCAACGACGGGACCCAGCTCTTGCCGTTCTGGTCGCTGTTTCCGTCCGTCCTCATCCTCTGCGTCCCCCTCCAGGTCGTCCTGATCCTGCTCGACGCCAAGCTCACCCCCGTTGCGTCCCAACACCAGCCATCCGCCTCCCTGGCGCCCTCGTCCGATCAGGCCTCCGATCCGCTTCTCAGCCCGCCCGCTGGACAGGCCTTAGCCCCGCGCTCGCCGCTTGTCCGTCGTCAGGACATTTGGCGCAGATGAGGACGTAAATTAGCGGAGAGCGGGCCTCGTCTGGGGGTTGATGTTAGGCGGCGAGCTTGCGGTG
>NZ_JAVDXI010000013.1:0-39216 GCF_031457805.1 Caulobacter sp. BE264
GTCGAAGCGCTAAAGGCCCTGCTCGAAGCCTACAGGCAGGATCATCAATCGTTCCGATGAAGCGCCACCACCTGCGGCCTACGCCGGATGGCTACGAACGGTCTGTTGATGAATACCAAGATCCGCGCCTACGCCTTTGCATAGTCTCGCTAGATCAAATGCACTTAGCCACTTCCGATGCGGAGCGCCGGCGGCGTAGCGGGCCGTCATGTCGTGATGCTGGGCCACGCACCAATTCCAGACCTGATTGCAGGCATACGCATGGGCGGCAAGCGCCTTCCTAGCGTGGCGATCTTTCAGACGGTACTTGAATGTCTTGACCATTGGCTGAGCTTTAAGCTCTTCCGATCCTTTTATCTTCAGCTTCATTCACCCCTCCCTTGTAGGAGTGGCGGCGATCACGCCAAGCGCTTCGACCAAAGCGCCTGAAGAGGCTAGGGACGCCACATCGGCCGCGTCCTTGTTCGCGTAAAGGGTCCAGCCGTCTGCGAAGTCCTTCACGCGCCAAGCCACAGCCTCACCAGGGCCGGGGCCTCCATCAACCATCGCCGCGATCTCGGGGTTACAGCCTCCGCAGATAGGCCCGATAAGGTTGTCGGTTCCACACTCGTAGCATGGCGAGGTGGGGCCGGGGCCTTGTGCGCGGGTGTTCCAGGCGGCGATGGCCGCTTCGCGACTGCCCATGCTGGGTCCTTCCGCGCAGCATCCACACCGCACTTGCCAGCGGAACCCTTGAACCAGCTTCGGCGCGGCATAGGGAAAGTTGTTTTCAGGACGTCCTGCCGATTGCGTGTGAAACGGGCAGGGAAGAAGTTCATCAGCCATCTACCCGACCTCCCCGTTAACAAGGGCGGCGGACTGCTCTTTGAGCTTGCACCAGTTGTCGCAAGTGGCGCGGATAGCCGGAACATCGCCCCCGCATCCGCAACGATCCTGCTCCAGGCAGTACCCGAGCACCCCGTTGATGCTTTCGACGCCCAGCAAAGCCCGCGCCTCGTCTCGCTCGCGGGTGATAGAGGCGAGTGCTTCCTCTAGGCGAACGATCTCCTTGGCCGCGCGATAGGTCAGCTTATCGACGTACCCATCGGCGAACATGGTCATCAGCTCGTCGATCAGGTTGTCGCCCGCTCCTTCAAGTTCATTCGGGCTAGTCATAGGCGTGTCCTCGCGCGGCCGATCTTGAGGGAGGCGCGACGTTGGCGGCGATTGCCTTCGTCTTCGTGGGCTAGATCGTTGGTCGGAAACGGGTTCGGGCAGGAGCAGAGGCGGTCGTCATCTGGACACCACCTCTTCCCGCATGACCGGCAGACGTAGAGCGTTTGCATGGATCAAGCCCCCGTCTTGAGAGCGAGCGCCATGTCCAGGCGAAGCGTGGTGTCATAAACGGCGTCGCTGTCCTTGGCGCGGATCAGGCGCAGTTCCTCGCGAGCACGCTCTGCGACAGCCGCAAGCGTCTCAGCCCGTTCATCAGCCGCTTGGAGGCGCTGGCGTAGGTCGGTGATGACTGCGTTCGCGGTCTCGTCGTGAGAGAGCGAGGCGGCGAAGGCTATCGCAGCTTTTTCAGAGAGGTTGATCTCCTCCACGGTCAAGGCGGACCATGGGATGCCGTCACCCATCGCGCTGGCTAGTGCCTCATACAGCTTCTCGCCCAGGCTCTTGGCGGGCGTGGTCACGGCCTGGGTCATGCGGGCTCCTTCCGGCGCCGCGCTTGGCGGGCCTTGTGCTCAACAGTGGCCAAGGCCACCAGGGTAGGTCGGACATCAGGATGCGCCTCATTGAAGGCCAGCCGCTGCTTGTGCCGGCCACCGTTTAGAGCAGGCAGCAACGCGCGCTCGATCAGCATCCAGTTGGACGGGTCGGAATTGGTCTTCGTCCCGTCCTTGGACTTGAGGCAGTAGCCTTTGGGGATAGGCCCGTTCGCGGCTTCCCAGTTGATCAGGTGGATCGCTCGCCAGCGCCCCTGAAGCGGCATGTCGTCGTTGATCTTGCGTTCGGGATAGCCGTCCTTGCTGATCCGTTCGGTTCCGATCGGCTTGTAAAGGTCGACCGCCACGCCGGACCTGCCGTGCCCCTTCTTAAAGCGAGTTGCGACGGCTTTCGGATGGTGGGCGCCTACACCGGGCGGGCACGGAACACCTTTGTTGGCCGGCTCCTGCCCCTTTGTGAACTGTCCGGTGCGGCCGGTCTTCCATCCTTGCCGCTTGCGAAGCGCGTGCAGGTTCGCCGGCGCTACATCGCGGGCGAAGGCCTCGTTGAAGGCGCGCGCGTAGTCGCTGATCGGCATGGTCCGGTTGGCTGACAGCCAGGCCAGTTCCTCGGCGCTGTACTTGATCCAGTGCCCCTTCATTCCCGGTCGGTCCCGATCATAGTGAGATGCGGACGCATGCGCTCGTGTTGCGCCAAGATCGCCACCGCTTTGAGCTGCAGGTCTGCATTGCGCACAATCTGCTCTGAGACGCTGACGATCGCCTCCGTGCGGCTGACCTCCTGGGCGATCTCCTCGGGTTTCAGGTCCTCGTCCGAGAGGCGCTCGAGCTGGGCGAACAGGTGATTATTGAGGTCGGTGAGTTTGTTCTTCATGCCTCAATGTCCTTCGTGGAAGCGGGGATGGCTTGAACGCGGGCGGTGAACCCAGCGGGCGTCTCGTTGACCAAGACGCGGTGTGTGGAGCGGTGCTCGTCACCGAAGAGCATGAGAGCGCTTCGCGAACCGTCCTTCTGGGTAACGCGGATGGCTTCGACGCCTAACGCGGCCTCGTCACAGTCGGCAGCGTGGATGGTCAGGCGCATCATCGCGGCCCCTCCAGCATCAGCCGGTCGGGCATTGAGCCGGTCTGGTAGACGGCGGCGATCTGCGGCTTGGCCCATTGCCCGACGGTCGAGCCGTCGGGCAGGACGGTATGGGCCAGGAACTCGTCTTCGACGCTGGTGATCCCGGCGGACACCGCCTCCAGCTTCGCCTTGATCACCAGGTTCAGGGCGCGCCAGCGTTGACGGCAGGCCTGCTCCCAAGCCGCCAGGGCGGCGTCTGCGGTGCGCTCGCCGCGGCTGTGATGGGTGAACTCTCGCTCGTCGCGCTTCGGCAGCTGCAGGACGAACTTGATCTGCCGGCCGGTCATCCGGAAGGCGATCGCGGCCCTGTCGGCCTCGGAGTAGTAAGCGAAGGCGTCGGCGCCGTAGCGCGACAGGGTCCGCTCGATCTCCATGCGGGACTTCTCGACGGAGACAGAGGTGTCGGAGGCGTACCGGGCGCTCATGCTGCACCTCGCGCTGGTTCGGCGTTAGCGAGCTCGAGCAGAACGTCCGCGTGGCACGGCGCATCCAGGGCGCACCAGCAAGCGAGGTTCTTGCCGCGAAGAGGCGCTATCCAGTCGTCGAACTTCCCCGGGTGGAACACGGCGAACTTGTTGAGGTCGTGGTGGAACATCTCGACGCAGTGTTCGGCGTCGCCGTCCTCCCCTACGATGAAGTCGTGGTTCCCCCATTGGGTCGAGCGATCGACCTTCACGGTGTTGTCGGGCATCCGCCAGCCCTTGGCCCGGCGTAGTTGGACGCGGATCGGGCGCTCGGCCATCAGGCGCTCCTCGGTTCGGTGGGTTGGACAGCGGTCGGGGCGACCCAGACCAGTTCGCAGGGCGCGTCCTTGAGGCCGGCCTCGCGCGGGATCAGGACGGCGACATTCCCGTGCTCGTCGGCGGGCCGCGTCGCGAGGTGCGCGGTGATCGTGACCGGCACCGGCCCGGCGGCGCGCCTGGTCACGGGCCCGGTTGCGACGTGGACCGTCGGCAGGCCGCGCCGGGCGTGATCGGCGTAGTCGCGGACCACTTGGGCGCCTCGCACGAGATCACCGTCGCAGTCGACGAGCGCCTGGCAGAACAGGACCGGGTTCAGCCGGTAGCGCGCCCAATAGCGCCGCTCGTTGCCGTCGGCGTGTTGCTCGTCGTGGTGAGTCCGGCATGACGGCACCGCGCGCGCATCGTCGACCTTCGTCCCCTTCCCCCGATGCGCCCAGCCGGGGAACGCGAAAGACACGTGCGCCGCGTCGACGCCGTAGGTCTCGCGCCCCTCAATCGCGCACTGGACGCACGGGAGTTGGCGGATGAACTCAAGATGCGAGCGCGACTGCACCCGCTTGGAGGGCTTGGTCAGGGTACCGAAGGCCATCAAGCCGCCCTCCCGGACGAGGGACCGACCATGAACGCCGGCGGGCGTGGGATCTCCACGCCGTGCGGACGCCAGAGGTGCAGGCAGAAGTCGTGACAGTTGATGTGGTCGACCGGCGGCACATGCAGTTGCATGGCCGTTTCGTCGTCGCGGAAGAACAGGCGCTTGACCTGCTCCATCTCCGGCCAGTTCGGGCAGCGGTTGGCGCGGCTGACCGAGACGTGATCCCAGCCCGCGCCATTGCTGGCGATGATACGTAGGTCTCCGCCGTCGATGCAGGACTTCACGCGGAAGGCGCCGCCGACATCTGACCCGACGCCGCCCATGCGGCGTTCCCAGGCGGTGTCACGGAACACGTCCAAGAGGGAGAGCTGTCGCATCAAGCACCGCCCTTCGCGCGCTCGGCCTTTTCCTCGGCTTCCTTGGCGGCGTAGGTCTCTTGGAACCACGACTCCAGTTCAGCCGACGTGCCGACCTCGTCCGGGTCGCCCGCGTCGATGTCGTTGCGGAGTTGCGCTGACCGCGACCAAAGGGCCTGCATCTCGCGGGTGTTCGGGGCCTTGGACACTTGGGCGCGGAAGGCCTGGAGCCGCGCCGCCACGGTCGTCAGGGCTTGGGATGCGGTGCTGACGCCTTCCGCTGGCTTCTGGGCTTCCTGGCGTGGCTGCTCGGCCTGTTGGGCGGGCTTGTCGCCGGGGAAGTCGTCGTCGGCGGCGTCCGACGCCGGCGCGTCTTCGAAGGTGGCGTCGGTGACGGTGTTGGCCGTGTCATCAATCGCGGGCGGCGCGGGGTCGTCGAAGTCCGCATGAAGCCGCCGAAGCGTCGCCTCGCCTTGCGATTGGGCGCGAAGGTCGTAGTGGTCGTTGTCGCGATCGAAGATCTGCTGCAGGTCGGTCGACATGGGCAGGCGCTTCGAGAGGCGGCGCAGCACCGTCTTGCGCGCCATCTCGTCCCACCATTGCGACCAGGGCCCGGCGTTCTTGGCCTTGCTGACGTTGCGGACCTGATTGATCTGATCCACCGACATGACTTCGCGGTAGAGCCCGCCGTCCTTGGTCTTGGCGATGGCATAGGCGGCGATCGGCTTGCCGCGATTGGTCAGGGCCGGCGAGTGCTCGATCCGCTCCTCGTCACCCAAGACATAGGTGAAGGCGTCGTTCTCATAGACGACATGGGCGCCGATCGTGCTCATCTCGCCGGAGCGCCGCACCTTCGCCAGGATGCCTGCGATCATCGGCATGTATTGGGCCTTGCCGCTGTACACGACGAGGGCAGCTTCCCGGCCGTCGGGAATGAGGCCGTCCTGAGCGCACTTGAGCGCGGCGCCAAGGATCGAGTCTCGGTCGGCGCGCTGGAGGTCCGGGTTCGACTGAATCGCCGTCACGACAACGCGCACGAACTTCTCAGGCGAGACGTGATCGGGCAGCGCCAGGGCGAACTGGTCCTGCATCTTGCGGACGGCCGCGAGCGTGCTTGGCGGCTGGGCTGCGGTGTCCTGGCGGGTGGCGACGGCGGTGCTCATGCGGCTTGTTCCTGATCGGCGGGAAAGGTGACGGGGTCGGAGACTTCGGAGAGCCAGGGCGGGAAGTCGTGGTCCTTTGGCATCCACTGTTGCTCGACGACGGCCCAAGGCACGTCGAAGCCGAAGCGGTCGCGGAAGGTCCGGTAGTTGGCGAGGGCCACGTCCATCTTCTGCCGCCCGCTGTCGAAGCTGGCGTCGTTGGTCGGGCGGATGACGGGCTGAACGATCGGGGCCGTGCCGCGCTCATCGTCCCGGCGCCGGTAGAAGATCCAGCACCAGTCCCAATCCTCAACGGCCGCGACGCGCTTGATCCAGGCTTGTTGATCAGGCGTACCGCCGTAGATCGGGAGCGCGGCCATCTGTTGCCGGGCGCGCCAGTACATGAAGCGCTGCACGTCCATGGACCGCGACGCGACCAGGTTTAGGCATTGCTCCTTGATCGTCCGGCCCTTGGCGTCGCCGCCATAGGACTTCAGGTCGATCGCGAACTTGGGGAGTAGCTTGTCGATCTTGGCCCGCAGCTTCACGCCGGACGGGTCCGTCCAGAGGATCGCGACCTCCGACATGCCGCCGCGCATCGGCGCGCCAAGCTCGGGATGGTTCAAGATCAGCGCGGCCATGTGGCGGACGCGCCGGTCCATGTCCTCGGTCATGATGATTTTGCCGCGAATGATCGCGTCGTCGCGCCAGATGCGCGCTTCCTTCGAGCGGAAGTCCTCGAAGGGCGAAATGACGGCCTTGTCCTGATAGACGGCCTCGCCCTCAAGAACGAGCGCGTGAAGCGCCGACCCGAACTGCATCTCAGGAGACGGCGTGCGGATCGGCCGGTCCGGATTGTGCCGAGAGCCGTAGTACCAAGACGCAGGATCGCGATGAAGCACGACTAGGTCAGTTGACCCAAGCCGGTCCTGCGCGAAATATTTCTCGTCGCTCAGGCCAATGTAAACGCCGTCAGGCAGCTCGATCATTTCGAACTCCATCTTCAAGGTGTTTCCAGGTGCGGCCGGTCACGATGCCGGCAATGCTCGCGAAGGCGACGCCGTAGGTCCTGGCGAGAGCTTTCAGGCCGTCATCGCGACTTCCCTTGCGGTAGCGGGCGCGGATCGCGCGAACGTCTGATGCGCTCAGCTTCGCAGAGGGATGATCCTCGCCGAACACCGCCGCAGCCCTGGGGCCGAGTTTCCGTCCCTTCGTAGTGCTCGCCCTGGCCAAGTTCTCAGACCGCGTCAGCCAGCGAAGGTTCCACGGCGAGTTGTTCGTCCGATCGCTGTCAATATGATCGGCTTGGTGGTCGGCCGACGGCCGCAACCCGTGGAACGCGGCGCAGACCAGGGGGCCTACCATGAGAGACGAACAGCGACCGTTGCGGTACAGCCGGACAAAGCGATAGCCGTTCCGATCGGTGCCAAGCGCAAGCACCTTGCCGTTCGGCCGCGCGATGCGACCTCGGTCGGAAGCCAGAAGGTCTTCGCCAGGAACCGGCCGCCACTGTTCGTCGGAGAGGTCGAGATAGACGCCATCGGGAAGCGTGATCATGGCGGGCTCCTAGAAGGGGATTTCGCTGTCATCGAGCGCCGGGCGCCCGTTCGCGGCGGAGTGGTCACGCATGAGCCGCTGCAGGGCTGCGTTCAGGTCTCGCAGCCGTTCGACGCTGGGCGTGTCGGGCCGTTCGTAGGACTCGCGGCCTGCGTAAGCGGCGTTGAACCCCTGGATCCAAAGGAGGCAGTCGGCGACGATCGACTGATAGGCCTCGACGTCTTCGAGGAATGGTCGAAGGGCCTTCAAGTCGCGGCGCAGTTCCGCAGCTTCAGCGGTCTTCTGCTCTGCCCGCTGTTGCGCCCGGTCGATCAGGCGAACCGCGTCGTCCTGGGCTTCCTTACGGCCAGCGGTGAACCCGAGGCCGTAGCCGATGCCCGACATGTTCTCGCAAGGCATCATCACGACGAAGCGCTGGTCCGGGTGCAGGGCCTGCAGCCGGTCCTTTTCCGCCCATGCCGCAAGGAACGTCGGGTGGGTGTAGGTCGGCAGTCGGCCGGCCGGGTTCCAGACGTGGAAGCCGATATCGCTCACGCCGCCGCCTCCGCGCTGGCGTACCGATCCACCAAGGCCGCGATGTCGGCGACCGTCTTGGCGCCTTCCCAAAGCTCGTCCGGCAGGTCGAAGCCGTAAGCCGCCTCAATCGCCAGGGTCGCGGCGACATAGGCGCCGTCGGTCAGGCCGATGTGCGAGAGCGGCGTGTTGACGTGGATCCGGTCGGCGTAGGACGTCGCGCGGTCGGTCGGCACGCCGGGCAGGTGCTGGGCGACGATGATGCGGATGGCGCGCTGGGTTGCGGTCAACTCGCTCATGCGATCACCGATTGGCCGGCGGGCTTGTGGCTGATCATCCGGCGGCGCGCCTCTTCCCGCTCCTGGGCGGCTTGGCTGGCGAGCCGGGCCTTGATCGCCCGCTCCAGATTGCGAACCGTGCCCTTGGCCGTCTTGAGGTCCGTGACGAGGCGGCGAAGGCTGGCCTCGGTCGAGAAGCCCGTCAGGGTCGTCTCAGCGGCGCGGCCGAAGTTGGCCAGTTCGAGCGCCAGCGTGCGGACCTCTGGCGTGATACCGATTTGCATGGGTTCCCCCTCTTCAGGCCGCCGTGTTCGGCGGGGTCGGTTGTTGGGATTGGGCGAGGACGAACTCGGTCGCGGCCACGCGGGCGGCGAGGAGTTGGTCAGCGCGCTTCACCAGGGCGAGCGCCGCGCCGAAGCGTCCGGCCTCGAGGTGTTCGTGGGCCTCGCGCATCTGCTCCACCAACAGAAGGTCGGCGAGTTCGAAGCTCATGGCCCGGCCCGTGCTGTCGCGGACCACGCCGTTGTCGGCGATGTAGGCAGGGCGCGGGCGAAGTTCGGTGACGGTCGCGGTCATACGAAGCTCCAGAGCAAGGCGGCCATGGCCACCAGGACGGCGAAGGCGGAAAGGAGTTTGGCGGCGGCGCCGGCGCTGAGATCGGCGGGCATGTCAGGCAATCCCCGCGCGAGCCCACCGACCCGCTTCGATGCGGGCGCGCGTGAGCTGGAATGAGCGCTTGACGGTCTCCAGCAGCAGGGTGTCGGCCTTGCGAGCCTCTGCGGCGCGGCGCTGGACCTCGTAGTCGGCCAGGATCTCTTCCTGGGTCTCAGCGTCGATGCGGACAGCGGTCGGACCTACGCGCATCATCACGTCGCCGCCCGAGCACCAGAACAGGAGGGGTTCGGTCGTCATCGCGATCACTCCGCAGCCGTGCGCAGAGCCGAGGCCTTGCCGCCGTAGCGGTAGCCATGGTCCGCCGGGATCACGACGCCGTCGATCCGCTCGACCGCGTACTCGACCCGCTCGCCGATCACGCCCTGAGCCGCCAGACGATCGTTCAGGAAGTCGACCGAGGCTTGCGGGCTGGCGGTGACGCCCAGGCCCTTGTGAACCGGGCGAACCGGCGCAGCGCGACCGGCGAACTTGGCGTCGATCTCAGCAAGCTTGGCGGCGAAGGTGTCGGCGGCCATCGGCGGCGGTCCTCATCGGTTGATGAGAGGACCTTAAGTCGGAGATTTCCGACCGTCAACGGAAAAGTCGGAAAAGTCCGACACATTTTCCGACCAAAAGTCGGATATTGATTCGACGCTGCGATGGCTCAGCGAAAAAGCCCGGCGCTCGGCCGGGCTGTCAGGAGGTTGAGATGTTCGATTGGTTCCGGCCCGCACCTAACGGCCAGGCGCTCAGTCAGGGTGAGCGCTTCATTGCGGGGTTATGCACCCTTCTGGATGCTATCGATCGCCGTCAATCCGCACCCGTCGTGGGCTCAATGGCAGTTCCAGGCGAACGCATCACGATTAAGAAGGCTAGGGCTCAAACCCCGCAGAACGAAGGCGGTTCGCAATAGCCTGAAAGTGTTGGTCGATATGTTCTGCTGCGACCATGAGCACTTCCTCGCGGTAAGTGTCGCCATCTGGGTTTAGCAGTCGCATGGTGTCCAAAGCAGCGACCCGGTTTCGCTCCAACTCCCCGGACGGGGCCCTTGCGGCCAGGCCGGTCCAAACGCCGCGCATCATTAGTTCTAGCGCGACGATCCGCCCTTGTATTTCCGTGTAGTCGTCTTTGGTCATTCACCCCTCCAGGGGAAAGAGGTTAAGGCGTGGGCGCGTCCAGCGGCTTGAGCACCGTGTAGGTCATGGACACATTGGTCGCGCTGGTCACTTTGATCCGGGCGCCGCGAAAGCCAATCTCATCGCCGCTCGAGAGGTCGTAGGTCAGCGCCTGGGTGAAGGCCGGGCGCGATAGGTCTCGCATGAATTCCCGGTACGAGAGCGTGACGACTCCGCCCGAGGCTCCTGTGTAGAGCAGTTGGACGCGATAGCCGTCGGGCCCGAGGTCCAAGGCTCCGGCCTCCACTACGCTCGCGCCTTCGACGGCCCCCGTCGCGCGCATGCCCAAGTCATTTTCCCAATAGGCCTGAACGGCACCGCCGCTGGCCGGCATGAACAACCCGGCCTTCTTCCATGGGGTCTTGATGCCGAGGTACTGGAGCGTGACGCCAATGTTGGATTGGTAGTAGCGCCCCTTCTCCGTCTCAGCCGTGAGGGTGTAGAGGCCGGCGGGCAGCATGATCTTGTTGCCCATGATCGAGCTGGACTTGACCAGCTTTTCCAAGCGGACGGCGGGGGCGGTGTAGTAGCGCTCCGACGTCAGGACGGCTTGGCCGACTTCAGCTTCAGCCGTAGAGCCCACGGCCGGAAGTGACCGCGATACGAGGTCTTGCGCCGCTACCGGCGAAGCCGCGACAAGCGCTCCGACGAATGGTCCGACGATCTTCATTGAACCCCTCATGCGCTATCCACCAGTCCGGTAGCGGCGCCCGTAATCCGCCACGACGACGCCGATAACCGACACGCCGTCCTGGTCGATCTCATCGCGCGATCGAAGGTAGATCGGCTCTTGGAAGTCAGGGTGATCGCTACGCGGCCAGAACGCGATCCGGCCGTCCGGTTCCTCGACGTATTCCTTCAGCGTGATCTCGGTGAGCGTGTCCTTGCGGCGCTCGATGACGACGTGATCGCCAGGCTGCAGGCCAGCTTCGGCCGGATCCGCAAGCACGACGAACCGACCAGGCGCATAGACCTTGTTCATCGATGGCCCGACTACGCGCATCGCCCGCAGCCTGGCGCTCTCGTAGCCGGCGACGTCGAGCGCGAGATACTCCTCAACTTCGTACGTCTCCCGCGCCACCGCTTCCAACCAGACCCCCGCCTGAACATCTCCGACAACCGGGATGCGCCGGGCGATATCCTTAATGGGGGGTACGACAGAAACGGGAGGAGAGGCCAAGCTCCCCTTTGGAGCGTGCGAAGCCTTTAGCGACAGAAACGCCGCATCGCGATCGACGGCCGCATCCTTGATGCCGCGACGAAGATGATCGGCGCTCGCGTAACCCGTATGCGCGGCAATGTCGGCCAGTACCTCAATCGGGAGCTTCTGCTTACGCCCCTTGAGAAAGTCGGTGATGTAGTCGCGCCCCTTCCCCAGCTTAATTGCAAGCGGAACAGGGTCGACCGACGCCTCGTCCAGCGCTCGCCGGACGTTCTCGCGCGTTTTGTCGATCTCGGTTGGCATGTCGGAACTATCCGACGTGCGTTCCCGATGGGCGAGACGGAAATCTCCGATTGACCAAGTCGGAAAGTTCCGACTATCTTCCGACTTATGGAAGCCGACCTCAAGCGCCACATCCTGGCCTGCGCCGCCGCTCTCAGCGCTCATCGCAAGCAGGCCCTAGTCACGATTTCACGTCTAGCGACGGGGGACTGGCGGTTCTTCGACCGGATCGAGTCCGGCTGCTCGTTCACCGCGCGCAAGTACGACGCCACCATGGCGTGGTTCTCGGCCAACTGGCCGGAAGATCTGGCTTGGCCGGACGATGTGCCGCGCCCCGCTACGACGCAGCAAGCGGCCTGACGCCATGTCGGGGGCTCGCAACACCATTCAGACCGGCATGGCCCACCAGCACCTTCCCCCCGGTGCGGGCTTTGCCGCGGCGCGCGTATGTAACGAAGGGCGTGCGCGCGCCGACCACTGGCGCGATCGCTCATCTGTCGGGATGGGTTGGTCGTTGTCGGGCGGCGGCTGGGTCCGGTTCTTCCAGGCCCAGCCGCTGCAATCCCGTGTTCAGCGCCTTCTCGGCGAGATCGCTGCACCTGTCAGCGAAGCGATCCAAGCCATTCGATCCGCCAAGTTCGGCGGCCTTCTCTCTGTACTTCGCAGCCTTGATCCCCGCCGCGACTGCAATCGCGAAGGGGTTTGTCATGTCCATCGGTTCGTGACTGGTGGCCATGCCCGTGTGTTCAACCTGACCTCCGATCAGCCGGAGACCTTCTCATGATGAAGGTCACCGCATTGGAAATCCGACACAAAGAGACGGGTTGTCAGCACACCTTGGGCCTTGACAGAGCGACTTCGGACGCTCTGGCGACCTACTGCCGGCTCCGCTGGCCCAGCAACACCGCCAAGCTCGCCGCCCGCGAATGGGCCCTGAGCCTCGATGAGGCCAAGGGGGTCGTGAACGGTCGAGCCTCTCGCGGAACGCTCGACAAAGTCTGGAAGCATCCCGCCGGCGGTTGGTCCGTCGTTTTCCCAGTCCTTGGCGCCGTCATTGGACAGAGCGCCGAGGCTTTCTTCCAACAAGAACAGGCCAACCATGCAGCGCAGGCTCGCCGCCACGCTTCGCTCGCTCGCGATCTGCGGGCTCTACGCGCTCCTCGTCCTGGCGGTGTTGCTGAGCTGGATATTCGGCCAGCCGAGGGCCGCCGCGTTGTGGTTCGCCGGTTGGGCGGCCGACACGATCCGAAAGCTGGAGGCGTGAAGTGATCCGCGCCGCCATCGCCCGTTCGCCCAAGCGCGCCTATCGCCCCGGCCTCCTGATCGCGGCGGGCCTGCCGTCGCTCGCGCTCTGGGTCCTGATCTTCGCCGCCATCCGCCTCGTCGGGTGAGGGCCTGGCCACGCGCCGGGGCCTTAAAGTCCGGCGCACGTAAGAGGGAGGGCAGATTGCCCCGAGCTCGCAACGCCGCCCCGCAACGGGACGACAACCACGTGCTGACCGACGACGAGATCGCCGACCTCCAGCACTACTACTCGATAAAGATCCGCGGCGCCCAAGCGATCCACGCGGAGAAGAAGGCCGTCGCAGATGCGGCGCGCACCGACGTCAACAACCTCTTCGCGCTGGTGAAGGGCGATCTCCAGATCAGCCGCAAGGACTTCGAGGAAATCCTGGCCCTCCAGGACATGAACGAAGCCGAGTTCATCGAGCACGAGAAGAAGCGCACCAAGCGCATGGTCGCGCAGGGCCTGCCCGTCGGCACGCAGCTCGACATGTTCCCGAAGGCCGACACCGTCGACGACCTCGGTCTGGCGCAGGCGTCCGGTAAGCGCGCCGGCCTACGCGGCGCTGATCCGGAAGTGCCTGAGCGTTTCGCCGGCGTGACCCATCAGGCTTGGATGGAAGGCTGGCACGAAGGCCAGGCCGAGAACATCGCGAAGCTGGGCCGGGCCCAGACCATCCTCGACGCTCGTAAGGCCCAGGCCGAAGAGCCTGAAGCCGAAGGCGACGAGGAGGAAGACGAGTTCGACGCCGACGCCGAGGCGCGCGCTCTCCGCAAGTCCGGCTTCATGGACACCACTGGCGCCGACGAAGAGCAGGCCGCTCCCGAAATGGAAGCCGCCTGATGTTGGTCCTAGGTGTGGACCCGGGTTTGTCGGGCGCCCTGGCGCTCTACAACCCAGCGACCGGCGCTTTGGACGTCCGGGACATGCCCGTCTATGTCACCCCCAAGGCTGGGGGTGGCAAGCGGACGGAACTCGACCTCGTCGCCCTCGCCCACATCATGGACGAGTGGGCGAAGAACCCGATCCGCGCCTTCATTGAGCAGGTCGGGGCCACGCCGCAGATGGGCGTGACCTCGTCCTTCAGCTTCGGCGCCTCCTATGCGGCCGCGCGCATGGCCTGCGCCGCTCACTTCATCCCGACCGAGCTGGTCACGCCGCAGGTCTGGAAACGCGCCCTGAACGTAAAGGGCGGTTCGGACAAGTCTGACGCCGTCCGCGCACGTGCCTCCGCTCTCCTTCCCCAACATGCCAAGCTCTGGACGCTGGCCAAGCACGAGGGACGCGCCGAAAGCGCGATGATCGCCCTCTACGGCGCCCGGGCCCTGGAAAGGCTCGCCGCATGATCATCGACATCGCCAAGCGCGAAGCCGCGCGCGCACTCGACACCGGCCCGCTCATTAGCTTCCGGCGCACGGAAGCCGACCGCCGCCCGGCCCGCCGCTTCGTCCAACCCAACGATGGGCCCGATCCTGACCGCTTCGCCAAGGCCGAGGAGATCCGCGCCCGGTTGAAGCGCAAGAGCCTCGCGGGCTTCCCGGGTCTTCCGCCCTCAACTGAGAAGGCCGTGGAGGTTTTGGCCGATGGTGGAATGAAGCTGGCTGATCTCGCCGACGCAATCGGCGGCAGCATCGCCACGGCCCGCAATCACATGGGCTACGCCCGGACAGCCGCCCTGGTCGAGAAGACCAGCGCCGGGATCTATCGCCTGACCGAACGCGGCCGCCAATGGCTGGACCGGAACTGATGAGCGAGCTCCTCGACGATCTCGCGGAACAGGCCATCGGCCAAGCCCTTGGCGGCGGGCCGCGCAAGGCCGTGCTCTGCAGCGTGCTCCGGACTGCCGGCCGCATGCTCGCCGAGTCCGAAGGCCACGGCTTCGCCGCCCAGGTCCACGCCCAAGAGGTCGTCCGCCACGAACAGAAGCGGACGCGCCTCGGCACCCAAGGCGGGAGGAACCGCCGGTGATCGACGCCGCCATCCGCCGGGGCCTGTCCGCCGCCGAGCATATCGAGACCGACCGCGCCCGCCTCCGCAGCGCGATGGAGGCCGTCTTCGTCCTGGCCGGGCTCGCTGGCCTCGACGTCATCCTCGCCGCCGAGCGGCAAAGCCTCGCGGAGCGGTTCTCCGCCCGTATGAACACCGAGGGCTTCGTGAAATGAGCCATCCATGTCGCATCTGCGGCGCTCCGGCCATGGGGCCGTACAGCGCCAACAGCTACTGCTCCAAGCACTCCTCCGTCCGGATCGCCGCCCTCGATAAGGTCGAGGCCGCGCGCGAGTACATGGCCGCCGGGTTCACCCTGAAACAGACCGCCGAACAGTTGGGAATGCTCGCGTCGGACCTCGACGTCGCCCTCTGGACTTGGCTTGGCCAGAAGTCGGCCCCGCGCCGGTACAAGCCGGAGTTCGTCGCATGAGCCGGCCCGACCGCTTCACGGTGCTGAAGTGCACCGCCCGCCGAGATGGCTCGTTCCTAGTCCTTCTCATGAAGGGCGGCTCGGCTGTGTCCGACGTCGAGATCGCCGAGGGCAAGACCGTCCGCGTCGTTGATGGCCGGGTCGTGGAGGTCGCCGCCTGATGGGCAAGCGTTCCAATTTTCCGCGCCTCCACAAGAACAAGTACCTGACGTGGGATCCTCGCGCGGTCCCGCCCCTACTGGCTCACCTGCGTCGCGGCTTTCGCTACAAGGAGCCCTGCGCTGGCGCGGGCGACTTGATCCGCCAGCTTGAGCCATTCGCTCACTGCGTCGAGGCGCGAGACATCGAGCCCCAGGCCGACTTCATTGCGACCGGCGATATGATGCAGGTCGAGATCGGTGACGCCGACGGGTTCATCACCAACCCACCCTGGACGCGGTCAGAGCTTCATCCGCTGATCACGCACCTTTCGGACCAGGCGCCGACGTGGCTGCTGTTCGACGCGGCGTGGGCCGGAACCAAGCAAGCCCTGCCCTTCCAGAACCGCTGCCGGAAGATCGTGATCATCGGCCGCCTCAAGTGGATCCCGGACACGGACTGGGACCACAAGGAGGACTCGGCCTGGTACCTCTTTGACCGGCCCATCCCCGGCTCCGCGCCGACCTACTTCATGCGTGGGGCGACCCCGGCGGAAGCACCGCGCCGGCCGGTCCGCGCCTGCTTCGACTGCAACCGGCCGATCGCCGCTCGCGACAAGTGGACCCTCGCCCAGCGCGGCGGCGTCCTGACGACCGTGCACCGGCACTGCGACAACCCCAGCAGCTACTATGCCAAGGGACTAGATCCGATCGCTCCGGCGCCATTGCTCGATTGGGCTGGAGAGGCGGCATGACCGACACACGCCCCGCTCAGCAACTTGCGGCGCTCTTCGACATCGACGCCGAGATGCGTCTCCTTGGCATCTGCCTGGAGCACAACGAGATCGTTCAAAGCCTCGCGGGCCTGGAGGCTCGGCACTTTCACGAGCCCTTCCACCAGAGAGCATGGGCCTTCATCACGAAAAAGGTTCAAGCCGGGGTCGCCGTCGATCCGTTGACGGTGCACGACGCCTTCAAGGACGGAGATCCGGCCTATCAGGAGCTCGGCGCCCTTCGGTATCTGGCCATGCTGGTCGAGCATGTCGTCGGCAAGGCGGCCGCGCACGAGTACGCCCGGATCATCGTCGAGCGTTCCACGCGCCGGGACCTTGTAGAGACGGCGGCTCTGATCGCCGAGAAGGCCCGCGACCCCGCGGAGGATCTACGCGAGGTCGTGACCAAGTCAGAGGCGTTGCTGGCCGACATTGCGCGCGGCTCCGAGCCTAACGACGCCAACCTCGTCGATGCCAACACATCGGCCGCTTGGACCATCGAGGAAATGCGGAAGGAGGCCCTGGAGGGTCGACCAAAGGGCCTCATGACCGGGCTTCGCTGCGTTGACCGTCGGCTTCGCGGGCTTCGCCCCGGTTGCCTCATCGTGATCGCTGGCCGGCCCTCAATGGGGAAGTCGGGCCTCGCCCGGCAGATCGCCCATGGCGCGGCCCGTCGCAATCCTGAGCACCAGTTCCCGTTCTACTGCCTTGAGATGCACCGCCGGGAAATGGACGAGCGCACGCTCTCAGAGCTCACGTTCCGCGACGGCCAGCCGATCCGCTACCACGACATGAACCCTGAGAAGTTCACGCCGATGGACTGGGACATCCTGGAGCGCGCCGCGCGCCGCGTGCCGTCCAACATGATCCTCGACGATACGGCTTCTCTCTCGGTCGACTATGTCCGCCGCCGGTCCTGGGCCCTTCGCCGAAAGGGTCCGATCGGGGCCATCTTCATCGACTATCTCCAGATCATGAAGCGCCCGGCCGCCAACGGCCGAAACGACGCCGCAGTGATTGGCGAGATGACGACGGCGCTCAAGGTTCTTGCTCGTGAACTGAATTGCGCCGTGGTGCTGCTGTCGCAGATCAACCGGGGCGTCGAGAGTCGCGACGACAAGCGACCGCAGCTTTCAGACCTCAAGGAGTCGGGCTCGATCGAGCAAGACGCCAACGTCGTCCTCTTCCCCTTTCGCGAGGTCTACTACCTCGAGCGCGCCGAGCCCCGCCAGGGCACGCCAGAGCACCAGAAATGGGAGGAGCAGGTCGAACTTCTCCGGCGCCGCATGGATGTGCTCTGCGCCAAGAACCGGGGCGGCGCTGTCGGCAGCGACCAGCAGGATTACCACGCAGAGTACGACGCAGTGACCGACGTTCGCGAGGAGGCCTGATGAGCGCGCCTCCCTACATGAAGCTCTACATCGCTGAGTACCTGGCGGAGACGACGCACCTCGACGCTATCGGACACGGCGCCTACCTGCTTCTGATCATGGCCATGTGGCGCGCCGGCGGGAAGCTGCCGCGCGACGAGGCAAAGCTCGCCCGCATCGCCCAATGCACCCCCGATCAATGGGCCTCGGTGCGCGATGACGTGATGGCCTTCTTCAAGGTTTCAGGCGGGTCGATCCGGCACAATCGGGTCTCAAAAGAGATTGCGAAGTACGACGCAGTGATCGAAGGCGCAAAAAGCGCCGGGAAAGCCAGTGCATCGAAAAGAGCGAACAAAAACAACGCAGAAGGGGTCAACGTTCGTTCCGAAAACGTCGAACGAAAATCCAACCAACCAGAACCAGAAGAAGATAATAGATCCCCCATATCCCCCAAGGGGGACACGGCGGCCTTGTCACCGAAGATTGTCCTCCGACAAGCCGACGTCGAACTCGCTTGGACCGTCACGCCGCCAAGGGCGCGCCAGCGAACCAGCAAGGCAGACATCCTCAAGGCGCTCCAAGGCGCTGCGCGGCGCGGCCACCAGCCGGCGGCTGTCATCGAAGGCTTGCGGGCCTACTACGCCAGCGCCGAGGCCACGAAGGACGGCGGCGAGTTTGCCAAGGGCGCGCATCGGATGATCACGGCCGACCGCTGGCTTGGGTTCGTCGACGGCGCCACGCCGTTGGAAGCCCTGGCCTCATCATCCCCTGCAGATCCGCTCGAAAGCTGGCGCCGCCGGGTGAACGCCTTCGTCAACGGGTCGCGGTTCTGGAACCCGACCGATTGGGGCCCAGAGCCAGGCCGACCGCGCTGCAGGGTTCCGGTCGAGATCCAGCGCGAGTTCGGGTTCACACCTGCCCAGCCTGAAGAGGTCGCCGCATGACGCGCGCCGCCCTGCGACACCTCCCGCTGATGACCGGCGACGTGCGATTGACCTTGACCGGCGAAGACGGCCGCGAGGCCTCCGCGACCGTGCCGCGAGCCTACCTCCTGGCCAAGTGCTGGGGGATGCTCGCGGACCTCGACCCGGCTGGGCTCGTCGAGGCCGCGATGGGCCAGCGCGCCAGCGGCATCAAGGGTGACCAAGCGAGCCTGACGATCGCCGACCAGGTTCTCGTCGCGCTTACTACCGGCCCGAAGACCGCCGCCGCTCTCCGCCGAATGATCGACCGCACCATGGCGCCGCGAGACCTGGGCGGCCGCACAACCCAGCTCCGCGAGAGCGGGCTGATCTACCGGATCGACCAGGGCGCGGGCCAACGCGGCGGCCGGGCCGTCTGGAAACTGACCACCATGGGCGAGCTTCGCGCTGCCCAACTCTCGGGGAAAGCCCAATGATCAGAACCCTCCTCTTCGCGGCAGGCCTATCGCTCGCCGCCGGGGCCGCCCTTGCCGACCCGTGCGAGGCGCCCGTCCGTGGCTTCAAGGCTGGGGACCGGATCTCTGGCGTCGTCTGGTACGCCGGCGACGGAGATAGCCTCTGCGTGGGGCCGGGCCCCAACCCATCGACCTGGATTGAGGTCCGCGAGGCGGACTGGTTCGCGCCAGAACTCAACGAGCCGGGAGGGCGCCAGGCCAAGGCAGTCATGGACCGCCTCGTCGGTCGGCGCGCGGTCTGCACCGTCCGCCGTGGCCAGAACGGCAAGACCTCCAGCTACGACCGGGTCATCGCCGCCTGCAGCGTCGACGGAGTCCCGATTGGCGCACGCATGCGCGCCGCCGGCATTGCGCCTGGCGGCCGTGGCGTTCGCTGAACCATCCACCTTTCGGGAAACCCACCATGACCGCCGACAAAGACTTGAAGGCCCTCGAGCGCGACTACCGCCGCTTGAACGAGGCCGAAACCAAGGCCCTCGAGCTGGCTCAAAAGGAGCTGGAACGGGCCAAGACCAAGGGCAACAAGGAGATCGCCCGCGCCAAGATCGCGAAGATCGCCGACCGCCTGCACCAGCGGGTCGAGCTCAAGGAGCGCGCCGACGGAATCGCCGAGACGATCACCCTCGCGAAGGACCGCGGCGAGGAGGTCGAGGAGAAGCCGGCCACCGGCGGCGCGGCGCACATGATCAGCCGGGACGCCTTGGCCCACATGCTGAAGCTGGGTCACATCACGCGGACCCAGTACGCGGCGGGCCTGGCCTACCGTCGGGCGTTCGAGGCGCGCGGCGCCGATCTCCAGGCCTCGCAGATCAGCGACACCGGCGGCGGCAAGGGCCACGACAACGACGCCTTCGTCGCCCGCAAGCTGGAGCAGGCGAAGGAGGCAGAGTTCGCCAAGGCCTGCGAGGTCCGGGTGCGAAAGGCTACGATGGTCGAGCACCTTCCCGCCCTGCAGATGCTCCAGCACGTCGCCGGGTTCGGCCGGTCCATGCGCGACTTCGGCGGCGGCCGGGGCTATGAGCGCCGGCGCGCCGCTCTGGTGTTCGCACTCGAAATCGTGGCGTCGACACTCGGCGAGGTCTCGCGAAATGCCGCTGAAACATCAACGGCAGCGTGACGACGTACACAATCGGTGGATGAAAGCCCCATGAAAGCCCGCGATCTCCGCGTCGCCCTGGCTCAGATCGGCCTATCGCAAGCCGAGCTCGCCCGCATCCTGGGCCGGGCGCCCAACACCGTCACCGGATGGGTCAACGCCGACGAGATGCCGGCAGAGGTACGGTTGTTCTTGTGGATCGCCTTGAACCACAGTCTCGAAACGGCAAAGGAGGCCATCAAGCCATGAGCGATACGGTAGAGCCCGACTGGATCGACCTGACGATGATCGGGTCCGCCTTCGAAGAACAGATAGACGCCAGGTCAAGACACGGCCAAATGCGACACCGAGTTAGGGCCTGCACAGGCGAACATGAGCTCCCCTGGATCGACGGCCCAGCGCCGACAACAGCGCATCTTGCGACGTCCGGGTGCGCGCATACCGCATATTGACGAGGCGGAACAAACCTGCCTATCCATCGCTAGTCGACGCCTTGCGTCCGCAACGAGCCCCGCGCCTCACGGCCGGGGCTTTTGCATGTCCGGCCCGCCGCCCGTCACCGATCCAAGCGCGCAACCCAAGGGGACGCCACGGGCGGCGAGGCCACTTCCCGCTTCCGCGACCGTAGCTCAGCGGTAGAGCGCCAGGCTTCCAACCTGGGCGTCGCCGGTTCGATCCCGGCTGGTCGCTCCACGTTCGCCCGCCCGGCGGCCCGTACACCCCGCCCATGGCTAGATCCCCGACGCGCCAGGCCGGTGCGGGCGAAACCCTAACGGAGGCCACATGCTCGAAGCCATCACAGAGCGCGCCTCCTGGTTCATCGCCGGTGGCGTGACCTTCTCGATCGCCCTGCTCTGGGCCGGCTATCTGCTCTGTAAGCGCGCCTACCGGCGCGCAGCGCGGGGGTGGTGATGGGTCGCCCCTCCGAATACACGCCTGAAAAGGCCGCGGTGATCTGCGATCGCATCGCCGACGGCGATAGCCTCCGACAAATCTGCGAAGATGAGGGCATGCCATCCAGAGGGACCGTGTTCCGCTGGCTTGCGGACCCGGCAAACAAACTCGACGGAAAGGCGTTTCAGGACCAATACGCCCGCGCGCGCGAGTTTTCGGCGGATGCCGACGCGGACGATGTCGCCCACTACTCGCGCCAGGCCGCGAACGGCGAAATCGAACCTGCAGCCGCCACGGCGGCGATCAACGGCCTGAAGTGGTCGGCCGGCAAGCGCAAGCCCAAGGTCTACGGCGACGCCCAGACGCTGCGACACACCGGCCCCAACGGCGGTCCCGTGGAGTACGCCAACCTGACGGAGGCCGAGATTGACGCTCGCCTTGCCGCTCTCGCCGGAGGTGTTGAAGCGGCTCCCCCTGGATCAGAGGCGTGAAGCCCTAGCTCTTCTGGAGCAGAAGGCGCGTCTGAAGCACGAGCGCGAAGAGCGGGAGCGCATCGAGGCTGAGGCCGGCGGCTGGGAAGCTGAGAAAGTTCGTTGCGCGGCGGATCCGGTCTACTGGTTCAACCGTCACGTCTGGACTTACGACCCGCGATTGGTCGGCAAGTCCGGCGGCGCCTACGTCCCGTTCAAGCTCTGGCCAAAGCAGGCGGAGTTCATCACCTGGCTGAAGGACCGGGTGGACTCCAGCGAAGAAGGTTTGTGCGAGAAGTCGCGCGACACGGGCGTGACCTACCTCTGCGCTGGATTCGCGTTGTGGGCTTGGCTGTTCCTGCCGGGTTTCAAAACCACCTTTGGTTCTCGGAAGGTCGATTACGTCGACAAGAAGGACAACCCGGACAGCATCTTCGCCAAGCTGCGGATCATGCTGCGAAGGTTGCCGATCCAGATGTTGCCCGAGGGCTTCGTCTGGACGCAGCACGACAACTACATGCGGATCGTCAATCCTGCGACCGGCGCGGTGATCTCAGGCGAAGGCGGCGAGGACATGGGGCGCGGTGGCCGCTCCTCGCTCTATGTGGTCGACGAAGCGGCCTTCGTCCCCAATGCTGAGGCCGTCGAAAAGGCCCTGTCAGGCAACACCGATTGCGTGGTCTGGGTCTCTTCGGTCAACGGCATGGGCAACCTCTTCGCCCGCAAGCGCCATTCTGTCCTGAAGCCGCGCCAGATCTTCCGGCTGCACTGGCGCGATGACCCACGAAAAACCGAGGAATGGGCGCGGGCCAAACAGGCCAGCTTCTCCGACCCCACGACCTGGGCGTCCGAGTACGACATCGACTATTCGGCCTCGGTCGAGGGCATCTGTATTCCAGCCGTCTGGGTCGAAAGCGCAAAGCGCCTAGGACATCTCGAACCCAAGCTTCACCCCTCAAAAGCGGTGCGACTTGGTCTGGACGTCGGCGCCGGAAAGTCGAAATCGGTCACGATCCCGCGCGCTGGCGCCGTTGTCATGGTTCCCCGCTCGCGTGGCCAGCCGGACACGACTGAGACTGCACACTGGGCGCTAGAGATTGCGCGCGAGTTGGGCGCGACGGAACTGAACTTTGACGCCCCAGGCGTAGGCGCCGGCGTTGCTTCAACGCTGACCAAGAACACCGTCTCTGGCCTTTCTGTTTGGCCTATCAATACGGGCCTTCCGCCGAGCGACCGCATTTGGCCCGACGGTCGCACATCCCAGGAGATGTTCGGCAACTCCAAGGCTGAGGTCTGGTGGCTATGCCGAACAGCCCTGCAGCGCACCCATGAACACGTCGCGTTCCTTGAGGGCCGCCAGGGCGGGGTCGAACACCCCGTCACCGACCTCCTCGCACTGCCATCAGGCGACAAGGACAGCGACGCCCTATGCCTCCAGCTCTCGCTGGTGAAGTGGGGCCGCAACGAGAAGGGCAAGATCGTGATCGAGACCAAGGACGCCCTGAAGCGCCGCGGCATCGCCTCGCCCGACTACGCGGACGCGCTGATGCTGACCTACGTCGACAATGAACCGACCTACAGCCTGGACAACGTCTGATGAGGTTCGGAGACCGCCTCGTAAACCTGATCTCGGCTATGGGCACGGCCAAGGACAAGGCCGGCGCGTCGCGCTACTTCGTGGTCGAGATGGACCAACAGCAGGCCTTGGCCGCCTATCGGGCGGACTGGATTGCGCGCAAGGTCGTCGACATCCCCGCCTTCGATATGGTCCGCGAGGGCCGCGACTGGAAGACTGACACCCGCAAGATCGAGGCCCTGGAGGCTGAAGAGGCCAGGCTCCAGCTTTGGCCGAAGCTTGCCAGGGCCCTGAAGCTGGCGCGGCTGTACGGCGGGGCGGCCATCATCATCGGAATCGAGGGTGACGATCCCGCCTTGCCGCTCAATCCGGCGAGCATCGGCAAGGGTGGCCTCTCCTACATCCACGTCGCCAGCCGGTACGAGATCAATCCCGGCGAGATCAATCGAGACGCCGCGTCGCCGGATTGGGGCGAGCCGCTCTGGTACAACATCAATTCAGCGGGGCGCGGGAACGTCCGCATCCACCCCTCGCGCGTGATCCGCTTCATCGGCGCCGAAGTGCCCGACATCGCCATGCAGAACGGTTGGGGAGACTCGGTCCTCCTGGCGATCGACGAGGCGGTGAAGAACGCAGGCTTGGCAACCAACGGCATCGCCGCGCTCATCGCTGAGGCCAAGGTCGACGTCTACAAAATCCCCAACTTCATGAAGAACGTCGGGGACGAGGCCTATCGTCAGAAGGTCATCGACCGCATCAGCCTGGCGAACCAGGGCAAGTCGATCAACAACGGCCTGCTGATGGATGCCGAGGAAGACTACATTCAAAAGCAGGTCCGCTTCGCCCAACTCCCCGAGGTCCTCCAGCTCTATCTCCAGATCGCCGCCGGCGCGGCCGACATCCCGGCGACCCGCCTTCTGGGGCAGTCGCCCGCCGGCATGAACAGCACGGGCGAGAGCGATCTTCGCAACTACTACGACCGGCTCGCTGCGGACCAGAACGTCAACCTCCGCCCGCGCCTGGAGAAGCTGGACGAGGTCCTGATCAGGTCCGCGCTTGGCCAGCGGCCCGGCGAGGTCCACTTCGAGTTCGCCTCGCTCTGGCAGATCAGCGAGAAGGAAAAGGGCGAGATCTTCTCCCTGAAGGCCGCCGCAGCTCGCGCCTTGGCCGGCGCCGCTGCAGGGCCGGTGCTGCCCGTCAACGCCCTGTCCGACGCCCTGGTCAACACCTTCACAGAAGACGGCTCGCTGCCCGGCCTTGAGGCGGCAATCGAAGAACACGGCAAGCTGAGCGAGCAAGACCCCGCCTCGCCAGAACCCGGCGCGGCCGATCCGATCGATCCCGCCGCCGATCCGACGCTGAACCCGGACCCGCCTCCACAGGCCTGATAGGTCAGGAGACCCCTCACATGATGATCACCGACACCCTGACGCTTGATGCGTCGGGCCTCTCCCTCACGCGTGATGGCTACCTGGTGGGAGACGCCAAGGTCTCGCGCGCCGGGAACGTCCAACAGTACCTCGGCTCCGAGCTTGGCTTGACCGGCGACGACGCGACGAAGGTGTTCGGCGTCTACCGTGACCCGGACGTGGTGTTCCACGAGGACAGCCTGCTTTCGCTCGCCGGCCGCCCCGTGACCCGCGACCACCCGAGCGAGCCCGTCACGGCTGAGAACTGGTCCAAGCTCGCGAGAGGCCAGGTCGGAGGCCGGATCCGCCGTGACGGCGAGCACGTCGTGGCCCCCATGGCGATCATGGACGCGGCCTCGGTCCAAGAGGTCGCCGACGGCGCCAGGAGCCTGTCGGCTGGCTACACCGTCGACGTCGTCCCTGCGGTCGGCATCGCCGCCGACGGCACTCCCTACCAGTTCAAGCAGGCCGGCCAACTTCGGTTCAACCACGTGGCCTACCTGCCGAACAACAATCCGCGCGCGGGAAACACCCGCCTCGGAGACGCCAACCGTGCCGGGGCCTGGGGCTCCTCGCTCGCGGATCTTTCAACGCCCCCCAACCATGGAGACCGCCACATGGCGCTCAAGACCATCATCGTGGACGGCCTCCCGGTCGAAACCACGGACGCCGGTGAAGCCGCCGTCAACAAGCTGAAGGGCCTGCTGGACACCGCCAGCAAGGCGCTCACCGACGCCCAGACCAAGCACACCGCTGACCTGGCCGCCAAGGACGCCGAACTGGCGACCAAGGACGCCGAGATCGCGGACCTCAAGTCCAAGGTGCTGGATGCCGCCGCTCTGGACACTCTGGTCGCCGATCGCGCGGCCGTCGTCTCGAAGGCCAAGGCCCTGGTTCCCACGCTGGACACCGCCGGCAAGTCGAACCTCGAGATCAAGCGCGCCGTCCTGGGCGACGCGGCCAAGGACAAGTCGGACGCCTACGTCGACGCCGCCTTCGACCTCAAGACGGCCGACCTGAAGCCGAGCGACCCGCTGCGTCAGGCCATCTCCGACGCGAACCCCACCGGCGGCGTCAGTGCCGTCTCCATCCGCGACGCCGCGCGCTTCGCCAGCCTGAACTAAGGGAGACCGCATCATGGCTGTTCTTCAGGACACCTACGCCACCAACCTTACCTCCGCTTACGCGGGCATGGTCGCTAACGGCGAGGCGAGCAACCGCATCTCGCGGACTTGCGAAGACTCGGCCGGCATCCCGTTCGGTGCGCCTGTCTATCGCGGCAGCGGCGACCACGGCTGCACCGCCACCGTCGGCACCGCCGCCACCTTCCTGGGCTTCGCCATCGCCAATGAGACGGCGGCTCTGCTCCCGGGCCAAACCGCCGACCGCTACCAGCAGTACGACAACGTCGCGATCATCACCGGCGGCGTCATCTGGGTCTCGGCGACCGGCGCCGTTGCTGACGGCGCTTCGGTGACCGTGGGCAAGAGCGGCGGCGCGGCGGACGGCATCGGCTCCACCGCCGCCGACTCGACCCACATCGCCGCCACCGGCTGGATCTTCGACGACACCCTCGCCGCGTCGGGCCTCGCCCGCGTCGCCAAGCGCTAAGGAACCCCGAACATGATCATCAATTTCGCTGACGCGACCGGTGGCCTGTTCACCGACGCCGCGTCCTTCCTCGCCGCCAGCGACAGCCAGCGTGAGCTCGCTTTCCAGCGGTGGGCAGCCTACGACGCTGCCATCGCCGCCACCTTCGGCGACAAGGCCAACGAGTTCTTCGTTGACGACCAAGTCGGTCGCGCCTTCCTGACCCCGCAACTGTTCCGCATCGAGACGCAGGTCTACATGCGGCGCTATCCGAACGCCGACCTGACGGGCCTGCTGCCGATCAACACCGACGGCGACATGTGGGACGTCGGGACGGTGTTCTACAGCATGGACGAGGTCGGTAAGGCCGAGTTCCTGAGCGGCAAGGGCTTCGACATGCCCTATGCCTCCACGCTGATGGACCAGAAGTCCCGCGGCTACTACCTGGCCGGCATCGGCTACGAGTGGTCGACGCAGGAACTGCAGCGCGCCGCCAAGCTGGGCCGCTCGCTTTCGGCTGACAAGGCCGCCGCCGCTCACAAGGCCGCCCAGTTCTTCAAGCGCTCGGTCGCGATGACGGGCCGCGCGCCCGGCACCGCCGCCTCGGAGAAGGGTTGGACCGGTCTGGTCAACGACGCCAACATCCCGGCTGCGAACGTGACCGCCGACGGCGCCGGCTCGACCACGGCCTGGGCCAACAAGACGCCGGACCAGATCAGCCGTGACATCTGGGCGGCGGTCAACGCGGTGGAAAGCCAGACCGGCGAGACCCACACCGCCACCACCGTGGCCCTGCCGACGGCGAAGCTGCGCTACATTGAGCAGACCCGCATGTCGGACACCGGCTCGACGATCCTGGCCTACATTCGCGGCAACCGCGATGGCGGCGAGAACATCGAGTTCCGGGCGATCCGCGAACTGGCTGGCGCGGGCGCGTCGAGCACCGATCGGATGATGGCCTACGACAACTCGCAAGAGGTCGTCCAATTCCACCTTCCGGGCGACCACGAGTTCCTGCCTGCGTTCCAGAAGTCGTCGATGACCTACGAAATCGGCGGCATCATGAATGTCGGCGGCACCGAAGTTCGCCTGCCGAAGGCGGCCACCTATCGGGATGGGATCTAAGCCCATGCCCAAGTTCACCAACACCACCACGGGCCCCAAGGGTGTCCACACCACGAAGGGCCTGGTCTACGTCGACGCCGGCGCGACCAGCGATGACCTCGACGTCAGCGAGGGCGAACTGGAGTCGGCGAAGTCCACCGGCTGGTTCACCGTCGACGGCGGCGACGACAAGGACGACGACAAGGGCTTGGCGGGCTTGAAGGTCGAAGACCTGAAGGCCCTGGCCGAAGCCGAAGGCGTCGAACTGGGCGATGCGACCAAGAAGGCGGACATCATCGCCGCTATTGAGCTCGCTCGCGAAAGCAAGTCGGAGGCTTAGGCAGATGGCGGGCTATGGCACCGATCAACGCTTGACGGACTGGCTGGGGTCTAACGGCTTCGTCCTGCCCGTCGGCGCGCCTACGCCCGCCGTCATCCGGCAACGGGGGAGCGTGTACGTCGACGCGCACGCTTTCCCCGGTTCTCCGACCGACGGCCTGACCCAGGAGCGGGCCTTCCCGCGCACTGGAGCGACGGCCTATGGCCAAGCCATCGCGACCGACGTGGTTCCGCTGGCCATCGAACACGCGGCCTACGCGGCGGGATGGTTCGACGTCTTGAACCCAGGCGTCCTGACGACCCGCTCCTCTGCGGACCAGCGCTTGAAGCGCCAAAAAAACCGCGTCGAGGGCGCTGTAGAGGTCGAGACCGAATACTTCGACAACGGATCCGGCGGCGCCGCCAACGAGGCGGTCACGATCCCCATGGTCGAGGGCTTGCTTGCCCCGTTCCTCACCAGCGCCTCGGCTGGTCCTGCCATCTTCATCGTCTGATGAGCGTCTACGACGAAGCCCGGGCGGCGGCGATCCGCCTTCTTGCGCCGGTGGGTGAAAACCCTGACGCGGCCGGGCAGACCGTGACCCTGACCTATCGCCCCGTCGGGACCTATAACCACGCCACCGGGGCAGTGACGACGCCAACGCCGGTCACTCAGACCCTCAGCGGCGTCGAGAAGGCGATCAAGGTTGACCGTGTCGACGGGACCAAGATCCTCGCCGGCGACTCTGAGTTCGTTATCTCGCCCGTGACCACGGATGGCGATGACGTCGACCTTCCCGACGGCCTCGCAAACGCTGCGACCCTGACGCTCGCCGACGGCACGGCCAAGGCTGTGGTCGGTGTCGATCCCAAGCGCCCGGCCGGCGCGCTCATTTCCGCCACTCTGCATCTTCGAGGCGCAGGCTGATGGCCGGGTTCTCAGAGACGGTGAACCGGGCCTGTGAAGACTTCCTCGCCCGTGCTCGCGCCATGCCCGGCGCCGTGATCAACGAAGCCGCCGAACGGATCATCGCCCGCTCGCCCGTTGGTATGCCGGAGACGTGGAAGAAGAAACCGCCGTCAGGCTACGTCCCTGGCCAGTTTCGGTCGAACTGGAATCTTGGCGTCGACGCGATCGACCGCACCACCACCAACGAGACGAACAGCTTCTATCTCCAGGGCCGCGAGCGGATGCCAGCCGACCCGTTCGGCCATCGGTTCTACATTTCCAACTCCAAGCCCTACGCCTGGCGCCTGGAGGTCGACGGCTGGTCACGGCAGGCACCGAACGGCATGGTCCGCCTCACGGCCGCTGAGTTCTCGACCATCCTGCAGATCGCGGCGCGCAACGTTGGCGGTCGGCCCCAGGCTCGGGAGTACGCTTGATGAGCCTCGCCAGCGTCCGCGCCGCCCTTGAGACTGCGTTGGCGGGGATCTCGCCGCCGCTCTCAACGGCTTGGGAGAATACCGCCTTCACGCCCGTCGTGGGCACGCCCTATCAGCGCGCCGTGATCGTCCCGGCCGCGCCGGCGAATGACGAGATCGGGCGGACCTACAATGAGCGCGGCTTCTTCCAGGTCAGCCTTCACTATCCGCCCGACGCGGGCCCGGCTGCCGCCTACGCCCGAGCCGACTTGATCCGGGCGACCTTCTATCGCGGCGCCACGTTCACGGCGGGCGGCGTCACCGTCCATGTCGTCGGAACGCCGACGATCCTGCCGCCGCAAGACGACGACCAGGGCCGCTACGTCCTGCCCGTGAGCATCAACTTCCGGGCCTCCGCCCAGACCTGAACGGCAAACCGCCGCCAGAGCCGACGATCTCGGACATGCGCCGAGCGTCTCCGCACATCCAGACCTCAAGGAGATATCCATGGCGCAAGCCCAAGGGATCGCGCGGAAGATCGCGCGCGTGAAGCAATCGGGTAAGGGCACCGCCGGTTCGTCCGGCAGCCAGCTGATCCGCCGCACCTCGGCGACCTTCAACAAGGTGTCCGAGACCTACGAGAACAACGAGATTGCCGACCACCAACAGTCGACGGGCAGCAACGAGGGCGTCTACGCGACCACGGGCCAGGTTGAAGGCCTTCTGTCGGCCGGTACCTACGCTCCAGAGTTCGCCTGCCTCCTCCGCAAGGACTTCGCGGCGACTTCGGCTATCACTGGCATGACGATCGCCGTGGCGGGTTCGGGCCCGACCTACACGATCACCCGATCGGCCGGCGACTTCCTGACGGGCGGCATCAAGATCGGCGACGTCGTGAAACTGACGGCCGGGAGCTTCAACGCGGCCAACCTCAACAAGAACCTCTGGGTCGTGGGCATGACCGCGACCGTCCTGACGGTCGTTCCCGTCAACGGCGCCGCCCTGGTCGCCGAAAGCGGCATCACGAGCGCCAGCCTCGCCGTGCCGGGCAAAAAGGCCTGGGTGCCGACCACGGGCCACACGAGCGACTACTACAGCTACGAGGTCTGGCAGCCGGACGTTCCGTCGTCGGAGCTGTACGTGGACTGCAAGACGGTCCAGGCCGACATCTCCGTCCCGGCGACCGGAAACCCGACCGTCTCCTTCAGCATCCCCGGTCTGTCGCGCGTCAACGGTTCTTCGCAAGTCCTGACCAGCCCGACGGCCGCGACCACGACGCCGGTCCTGGCGACGGCGCAAGGCTTGATCTCGCTCAACGGCTCGCTGATCACGGTCACGAGCGTCGACATCTCCATCAGCGGCAACGTGAACCCTGGCGAGGCGGAGATCGGCAGCAAGTCGCGCTCCGATCACCAGATGGGCCGCGTCATGGTCTCCGGTTCGTTCTCGGCCAAGTTCACGTCGACCGCGATCCAGGCCATCCGCGACGCTCAGACGCCGGTGGCCCTGGCGGTGATCGTCGCCGCCGACGCTACCGCCGCCGCCGACTTCGTCACTTTCGTCATTCCCGCGATCAAGATCTTCACCGACGAGGCCAATGACGGTGAGGTCGAGATCATCCGCACCTATCAGTGGACCGCTCAAATCCCGGCCACGGGCGGTGCGTCGCTGTCGAACCACCAAACCATCGTTTCGATCCAAGACGCCCAGGCCGCTTAAGGCTGGCACGAAATCCGGCCCCGGCCGGGAGCCTGGCCGCTGGGCTTCAGCGGCATCCCCTCTGCAAACTTCAACGCCCGTGGTCGCGCCCGGGCGTCCTTTTCAAGGACACCACCTCATGACCAAAGAAGCCGCCTTCAGCCTAGCCGACCTGAACGTTGTCGCCGCCTCGGATACGCCGATCAATGTCGAGTACATCCGCCCCGACGGCACCGGATCCGGCATCATCTTGAAGGTGCTCGGCGCCAATTCGGCCAAGGTCACGGAGGTCACGACCCGGCTTCTGAACGATCGCCGGAAGCGAGACGCCAATCTGGCGGCGTTGACCGGCCAGGAGTTCACGCCCATCGAGGCCGACATCGAATTCGGCCACCTTGCCACGGCGGTGAAGATCGTGGGCTGGACGGGTATCGTGGAAGCCTACAGCGAGGAAAACGCCTTGCTGCTGGTTAAGACGAACCCTCACCTGGCCAAGCAGGTCAACGACGCCTCCAACGGGGTCGGAAATTTTTTGCAGCTCAAGCCGAAGGCCTAATCGCCTTCGCGAAAGAGCAGTTCGCTCTCGGGGTGCGCCAGCCGGACGGCGCGCCTTTGAGGGCTCACCTCGAGATGCTTTCGCGCGGATACGACGACGAAGCCCGCAAGGCCCGCCACCGTCTCGAAAACCCGCCACCGCCGCCCTCAAAGCACGTCCGGCACCTCTGGCAGGCCTTCACCGATCTCTGCGCGACACGGCCGGTCAACGGCATGGCGCTATCCCCGCTCTCCCGGCTTGAGATAGCTCAATGGGAACGGGATGAGATGATCCGGCTTGAGCCTTGGGAGCGGCGCGCGATCCTGCGTCTCGACCAAGAGTTCATCGCGGCCAACACGGGAACCGGCGCCAGCAAGACGGGCCCAGACGGCAAGCCGGCAACCCCAGTCGAAGAGAGCTAGGCGCGGCCTTTCAGGGTCGCGTCCAGCATCGCGGAGGCGGTGAACAGGCGGCCGTGGACCTCGCGCCAGGTTCCGAAGACATGCCCGCATTCGCCACAGAAGAACGGTTCGCCTTCAGGGATGACCATTTCGGGGTGCATCCATTCCTCGTGCCCGTTGGGGCACCGGACCGTCAGGCCCTCGGCCTTGGCTTCGTCGTCTGTCATTAGCGCGACCTTACCATAGGATGAGCAGGATGGGATGCTCAGCGGGGCCAAAGAACACACCGCTATCGAAAGCGTTAATCGTCCACAGCCTGCCGCAATTCTGTGGAAAACCGTTGCAAAATTGCAGGAGTGCTTTAGGAGCGCCGCCGCCGCATACTTCCGTCATCGCGACGGGGGAGAAGAGTCGTGAAGCTGAAGCCGAACTATCGAAAGATCCTGGAGTCGATCCTCTACCTCATTGGCGAGGGCGAAAAGCGTGGCGAACCGCTGACGCAGTACCAGATTGTCAAATCGATCTTTCTGGCTGACACGGCTCACCTCAATCAGTTTGGCCGACCGATCACCTACGACAACTATTCGGCGCTGAAATTTGGGCCGGTGCCGGAAGAGACCTACGACATTCTCAAGCCGAACTATGACTGGCAAGGTCGGCTTGGCGTGAAGGGGCCTCTTTGGGAAAGGGTGCAAGTCAGCCAGACCGCATTCCGCTACGTCAAACCGGAGCGATCGTTCGATGAACGAGCCCTCTCCAAGTCGGACATTAAGGCCCTGGCCGCGGCTCTTGAAACTGTCCGGGAACTCGGTTTCGGCGGCGTCGTGGACCATACCCATAAGCACCCCGCATATGTTGATGCTTGGGGGAATGGTGACGCGAAAAGGCGCCCCATGAAATACGCGTTGCTGTTTGAGGAACCAGATCCGGAGGGCGCGGAGCACATCGCGCACACGTCGGCCCATATCTGATGTTCAAGCCGGGCGATGTGGTGCTCGTGTTCAGCGAGCCCGCCAATAAGAAGAAGTACCACCTCTGCATCAGCCTCAACGGCTGCTACCTCTACGTCAACTCACCTAAAGCGAAGTCCTATCCTGGCGACGTCGCTTTTCCCTGTGCCGACTTCGCATTCCTTGATCCGACAGATTCCGGCGTCAGCATTGTTAGTTGCAATGTCGTAGTGGCGATCGACGACGCTCAGATGAAAGCCGGAAACGCCATCTTGAAGGGAACCGTCTCAAACGCGGTGCTCCGGACCTTGGTGAAGGAAATAGAGGACTCGGAAATCCTCTCTCCGGACGAGATCGAGGCGGCCCTCAACGGTCTGGGCGACTACCTCTAATCTGACCTCGGCGCCCTGCGCCAATCCTAACAACCTGCCCCATTGACCCGCGCTTGCGCGGGCGCTTGGCGTTGTCTGAACTCCGGGAGGCCACATGACCGAAGTGACGCTCGCCTCCCTCGCGATGGAAGTCTCGGTCCCGACGGCGGACGCGGCGATCGACAAGCTGACGAGGCTCCGCAAGGTCGCATCAGAGCTTGAGGGTCAGGCCGGGCGGACGGCTTCGGCGACCAAGGAGCAGGCCAGCGCGCACGGCTACGCGGGAACCGCCGCCGCCCAGGCGGAGCGCACGATGCGCGGTCTGGTCGAGGTCTACGGCACGGCCTTCAACGCCGCCGGCCGCTACCGTCACAGCGTCGAGGCCGAGGTCTCGATGATCCTGCAGAACGCCAAGGCGACGGCCGCCTTGGCGCGAGAGCAGGACGCAGCCGCCCGAGCGGTGCAGCGCCTGACCAGCTCCTATGACCCGCTCGGCGGCGAGGTCCTGAAGGTCAATCGCCAGCTCGCCGAAGCCGAAAAGCTCTACCAGAAGGGCGCGATCTCGGCGGCGCAGTACGGCGCCGTCGCGGACGGTCTGAGGGGCAAGATCGCCAGCCTTGAAGCTGCCCAAGCATCGGGTGTGAAGTCGTCGAACGCCCTGCAGTTCGCGACCCTGAACCTCGGCCGGCAATTCGCCGACGTCGGCGTCTCGCTCGCTGGCGGCATCAACCCGCTGATGGTCTTGATCCAGCAGGGCCCGCAGATCGCGGACGGCTTCGCGGTGGCCAAGCAACAGGGCCTCGGGTTCTCGGCGGTCATGAAGGGCATGTACGCCACTGTCGCGCCGGTGCTGCCCCTTCTGGCGGGTATTGCGGCGATCGGCGGCGTCGTGTTCGGCGGAGCGGCCCTCGCTGCGCGCGCCCTGAACCAGGACAACAAGAACCTCGCCGCGAGCCTTGGCCTCACCGAAAAGCAGATGGACCGCCTGAAGGACAAGGGCGTCGACACCGGCGTGACCATCGGCGACGTGTTCAAGGGGACGTTCAACTACATCAAGGGCGCGGTCGCCCCGACCCTGGCGCCGGTGATCAAGTGGTTCGGCGAGCTCTTCGAAGGGATCACCAAGGGCGCGGTCATCACGGTCAAGGCGATCGTCGGCGGCTTCGCTGGCGCCTTTGCCGGGGTCAAGGCCATCTGGTCGGACTTGCCGGCCGTCATGGGCGACCTCTTCGCTTCCGGCGTGAACCTGGCCATATCCGCAATCGAGAAGCTGCTGAACTTCGCCACGGCAGGGATCAACAAGCTCATCGACAAGGCGAACGCTGTCTCGGGTAAGGTCGGCGGGCCACAGATCGGCACGCTTGGCGGGTTCTCCCTCGGGCGCGTGGACAATCCGAACGCCGGTGCCGCCGGACGCACGGCGGATGGCGCCGCCGCTGCGGTAGCGGACGCCTATGCCAAGGCGGGCGCTGGCGTGGACAAGGTCTTCGCCGGGATTGGCGCCGAGATCACCAAGGCCGCCAGGGACCGGATCAAGAAGGCCGCCGGCGACTCCGAAAAGACCAGGGCGGCCCGTGAAGCCCGCGACATGTCAGAGGAGCGCTCCGCCCAGATCGCTGCCCAGCTTGAACAGGCAATGGCCGACGAACTTCGCGCCCGGCTGTCCATGGCGAAGGAGATCAGTGTCCGCGCTGACCTTGAGCGCCAAATCGCGACCGCCACGGCATCGGCCAAACAGTCGCGCATCGACGCGCAGATCGCCGCCATTGCCGACGATAAGGGGCTATCCGCCCTCAAGAAGTCCGAACTGACGCTGGAATTGCGGCGCCTCAAGTTCATCGAGGGCGGGATCGCCGACATTCAGCGCCAGGCGATCAGCGAGAAGGAGCGCGCCGAACTCGCGGCCGAGACATCGGCAAAAGCGTCCGCCGCCGCCCAGAACGCGATCGACCTGTTGCAGGCCGAGACCGACCTTTCCCGCTCGGCAACCGAACGCCGACTGATCAGCTATCGGATCCTCGACCTGGAGCAGGCCGAAGAGCGCCGCAAGCTCGTGCTCGCCGCCTCTTCCGAGGCCTCAACCCAAGCCGAGCGCGATATTGCCCAGGCCCGCCTTGCGATCCTCGACAAGCTCCACGCATCGCAGCGCGCGACCGAGAATGACCGGCTGCAGGCGGCCTACAACGAGCACCTGAACGCCGTCCGAACCGTGACCGACGCCTTTGCGTCGCGAGATTGGAACGGGGTGGTCAACGGGCTGGTCGCCGCGTTCGCCAACCTCAAGGCCGCGCTTTCGCGCACCGGTTCAACGATGGACAAGATCGGCGCGGCGGCAGGCGTCGCGGCCGGAATCGGCAGCGCAGTCGGCGGCTCCGCCGGGGCCGGCATTGGAGGCGCGGCCTCTGGCGCTATGGCTGGCGCCCAGCTTGGTTCAATCGTTCCGGGCATCGGCACTGCGGTTGGCGCCGTTGTCGGCGGGATCCTGGGCGGCCTTGGTGGCCTCTTTGGCTCGTCGAAGTCCAAGAAGCAGGCCAAGGCGCAAGCGGAGGCCCAGCGCCTTGCCGAAGAGGCCGCGCGCCAAGAGCAGATCGCGAACACCGCGCTCCAGTTGCGGATTGACCTGCTGAAGCTCGAGGGCAAGACGGCCGAGGCCACGGCCCTGGAGCAGCAGTCGGTCTTGGCGAAGCTGGACCCATCGCTCCACGAGCTGCAGCGCCAGCTTTGGGCGACGCAGGCCGCGACCGAGGCCGCTGCTGAAGCCGCTCGCCTTCAAGCCGAAGCCGAAGCCATGGCCGCCAAAGCGAAGGCGTCTCAGCGCTCGATCATCCTTGACCTGATGGCGATGGATGACGCGGTCCTGGGGACGAACGCCGCGGTTCTCGCGGCTCGCCAAGACGAGCTTGCGGCTTTGGACCCGGTCTCGCGGGCGCTGAAGGAGATCTACTTCGCCCGCCTCGACGAGGGCGCGGCGATGGCCAAGCAAGCCGCCGAAGCCGAGGCGTTCGCGGCGGCCTCCACCAAGGCGAACGAGCTGTGGGCCAAGAGCACCGCCGACACGGCCAACAAGGTCGCCGAAGCCGCTCAGCGCCAGGCCGACGCGATGCGCTCCCTTGGCGACAGCTTCGTCAATGCCATGAAGAGCGCGGAGGACGCGGAGAAGTCGCTTCGCTCGTTCGCGGACAGCCTGTTGAGCGAACTTGGCCTCGGTAGCCAGCAGGCCAGCTATTCGGCGACCAGGTCAGCGCTGCAGGCTAATGCCGCTCGTGGTGAGTTTGACCAGGCTATGGCTCAGGCGTTCTTAGAAACCTCCAAGGCGACCCAGTCCAGCGCTATCGGCTATCAGAGCGATGTGGCCTGGGTGCGCGGTCTGGCGCTCAACAAGGCCGACGATCTGGCGGGTTATCCCGCGCGTCTGGCGATGCTGTTCCGGTCGATCCAAGCGGACTCGGGCCTGCCCGGCTTCGCGAACGGCGGATCTATGGTCATCGGCGGCAATCCCGGCGTGGACCAGAACGTCCTATCGCTCAACGGCGCCCCTGTCGCCCGCGTGGGCTACGGCGAGACGCTTTCCGTGACGCCGGCGGGCGGAAGCGCCAACGATAACAGCCTGGCGGCCGAAGTTCGCGCGCTTCGTGCAGACTTTGCCGAGATGAAGGCCGCCATCGTCCAGACCGCCGTAAGCACCAGCCAGACGGCGCGCCAAATGATGCGCTGGGATGGCGACGGCATGCCTGCGGAGCGAGGTTACTGATGCGCGTCATGCGACCCAAGACCGTCGCTCTGGCCAACCTGGTCAGCTCGAATGTCTCCGAGCCGAATGCGCTCTACAGCGCCATGACCACCTATGCGCTGGATGCGATCGCCCGCGTCGACCAAGCGACGGGCGCGGTCGAGTACAAGAGCCTCGCCAACAGCAACCTGGGCAACCCCGTCACCGACGCCAGCAAATGGCTGGCGCTGGGTCCGTCCAATCGCTGGAAAGCGCTCGACGGCAAGATCGGCGCTCAGACCGAGCGAGCCGAAAGCACCGAGCACAAGTTCACCGTCGACGGGCGTATCGACGGCGTCTCGCTGCTGAACCTGGATGGCGTGAGCGTGCAGGTGATCGCGGAAGACGCGATCGATGGTGTGGTCTTCGACTACACCGCCAGCTTGGTGGTCAACTATGGCGTCGTCGACATTTTCGCTTATCTGACCGAGCCTATCCGCCGGCGGGCCGATATTGACATACGCGGCATCCCGCCCCTGTACGCCGGCCTGACCATCACGGTGCGGGTGTTCTCGCCTGGGGGAACGGCCAAGGTCGGCGAGATCATCCCAAGCCTGAGCCAGAAAATCGGCGGCACGCAGTACGGCGCGAGCCCCGGGTTCTCGGATTACAGCCGCAAGGACCGCGACGACTTCGGCAACGAGATCGTGGTCGAGCGGGTGTTCTCCAAACGCGGCAGCTTCGTCGTCAATGTGGCGCCGGGGATGTTCGACCAAGTCTACGCACAAATGGTTGAGTACCGCGCGCGACCGATCGTGTTCGAGGCGTCGCCTCAATACGGATCCACCCTGGTCTACGGCTACGTCAAGGACTTCAGCCCGGTGATCGAAGGGCCGAACCACACCACCTGCAGCCTGCAAATCGAAGGGCTATCGCAATGAATCTGACGCCGCCTGAAGTGCGCGCCCTCGGCGACTTTCCAAGCCGCAACACCGCCGACGCTGACGCCTATGTCGCCGCCGCCTCGACCTGGGGAGCCACCGCGCCTCTGTGGGCGACAGATCTGGTCGCGCTGGGTGACTGGATGGCCACGCTGGCGGCGGATCAGGCCGCCGCCTTCCCGCCGGGCGCGATCGTGGTCACCTATACGTTCGACGGCCTCTCTGCGACGGTTGGCGACCCTGGCGCGGGTAAGGTGCGGCTGAACAACCTGACCCAGGGCTCGGCCACGGCCATGCTGGCCGATGCGCTGGACAATCTGGGGGTGTCGGCTCTGGCGACCCTGGCGCGGATGACCAGCACCAGCGCGCCGCTAGGCTCGCTGGTGCTGTACAAGTTCGGCGACCCGTCCAGGCGCCTGAACGCCGACGTGACCGCCAACACACCCAGCGGCGGAGGCACGGGCCATGTCAATCTGACCCTGACCAACGTAGCGGTGTCGACGGCCAATCCCTTTGCGGACGGCGACAGCCTGGTGCTGGTGCTGGATCCGCGCGGGGCTAAGGGCGACACGGGTGCGCCCGGTGCGACATCACTTTGGACGACTGACGGGACTTACAACATTACCGGCACACCGACTTTGGTGACCATCCCGCTTCCCACGGGAGCGGCAACCTGCCGGCTGTCGTTTGAGGGCGTGACCATCGCATCGACGCAGTCGTTGACGGTGGCATTGAGCACGAATGGCTCCTCCTTTGGAACTGCCGCTGGGTTTGGCAGCGCATCGGGGACGATGTTTACGGGCTTTCTCAGCCTTGAAGGGCTAGGCCGGAACAGGTTGAGCTTGGAGGATCGCGTCGTGGCTGGAGCTTCTGTTCCGTCCTCGCCGAACATGAGCGGCGAAGGTCCGCCGAACCAACGGTTTGCCACGACGATCGGGGGAGCGACCCACATCCAGTTTGCCGTGAATGGCGGTCTAGCCTTCACCGGCGGCACCATCGTCGCGGAGAAAAAGTGATGAACGAGCTTCGTTTCGATCGCGATGAAAGCGGGGAGATCATCGCGACCGTCCGCACCCTCACCGCCGAAGAGATCGCCGCGATCGAGGCTGCAAACGCCGCGATCCGCCGCACGCTTCCGAAGTCCACCGTCACCGGGCGTCTGATCGAGATGGGCAAGGCCGCTGAGGTCAAGGCCGCGCTCGACGCCGATCCGGTGGCCTGGGCGCGCTGGTTCACGCCGGACTGGCCAAACGTCTTCGCCGACGACGAGGGCCTTCTGGCCTTCCTCGACGCCCTTGGCCTCACGTCCGAGCAGATCGCCACCGTCACCGCCTAACCGGCGCCCACAACCCAACCCAACGCCCGCCCGGAGCCCCACGGCCCGGGCTTTTTCATGTCCTGAAGGAGCCGCCCCCATGGTCGCCAAGTCGCCGACTGTTCAGAACGATACGGGGTCGCCCATAGGCGCCACCCCCGTGTGGAATGCCGCTGGCATGACGGTGGCCACGGCCGCACCGGCGGTCTCGACCTCCCCCTACGCCAGCGGCGACGTGATCGGGGCCAAGATGACCTTCGCGGGGATGGCGCGCGATGTCGGCGGCTCGGGCCTAGTCCAGATGGCGAGCATCTCGGCCAAGAGCACCCAGACCTTCGCCGCGGAACTCTGGCTCTTCCACACAGACCCGGCGGCTTCGACGTTCACCGACAACGCCGCCTTCACCCTGGCGGCTGACGACTTCGACAAGGTCGCGGCCGTTGTGCCGATCACCGACTGGTACGCCGCCAACGGCCGCAGCTACGCCCAGGCCGCCCAACTGGCGATGCCCTACAAGCTGGCCGACAGCAGCACGGCCATGTTCGGCGTTCTCGTCGCCCGCGCCACGCCGACGCTCGGATCCACCAGCGACATCAAAGTCGCCGTGAAGGGGCTCCTGGACTGATGGCTCGCATCATCGGCCCACGCCGGGCCATCACCCTCGCCCCTCGAAAGGGTGGTGGGGTCATCCGCACCCTCACGATCATGCGCGACGCCCTCGTTTTGCGCGACACGCAAAGGCTGACCGACAATGGCTGATCTGATCG
>NZ_JAVDXI010000014.1:0-5617 GCF_031457805.1 Caulobacter sp. BE264
AAAGTTTTGAAAAAAACGATTTGACAGGGAAAACGAGGTTGGATAGATAGCCGCCTCCGCCGACATCGGGCGCTAAACGATGGGGCCGCCGGGAGGTGGTTCGGGTCTTTGACATTGTTGAATTGGAAAGAGAAACGCAGGCGGCGGCGCTCTGGCGATGACCTTCGGGTCATCAACTGACGCTGACGAATGCGGTCTCTTGAAGAAGACACCATTACGCCGGTCTGGCCTTCGGGTTGGATCGAGTGATGGGAACTCGTCAAGAAACTATGCAAACCAGATACCTGGCCCTGGGTTTTCCCCTGGGGTTGGAAGTCTGAAGTCAATGTCAACTCAACCTGAGAGTTTGATCCTGGCTCAGAGCGAACGCTGGCGGCAGGCCTAACACATGCAAGTCGAACGGATCCTTCGGGATTAGTGGCGGACGGGTGAGTAACACGTGGGAACGTGCCCTTTGGTTCGGAACAACTCAGGGAAACTTGAGCTAATACCGGATGTGCCCTTCGGGGGAAAGATTTATCGCCATTGGAGCGGCCCGCGTCTGATTAGCTAGTTGGTGAGGTAAAGGCTCACCAAGGCGACGATCAGTAGCTGGTCTGAGAGGATGATCAGCCACATTGGGACTGAGACACGGCCCAAACTCCTACGGGAGGCAGCAGTGGGGAATCTTGCGCAATGGGCGAAAGCCTGACGCAGCCATGCCGCGTGAATGATGAAGGTCTTAGGATTGTAAAATTCTTTCACCGGGGACGATAATGACGGTACCCGGAGAAGAAGCCCCGGCTAACTTCGTGCCAGCAGCCGCGGTAATACGAAGGGGGCTAGCGTTGCTCGGAATTACTGGGCGTAAAGGGAGCGTAGGCGGACTGTTTAGTCAGAGGTGAAAGCCCAGGGCTCAACCTTGGAATTGCCTTTGATACTGGCAGTCTTGAGTACGGAAGAGGTATGTGGAACTCCGAGTGTAGAGGTGAAATTCGTAGATATTCGGAAGAACACCAGTGGCGAAGGCGACATACTGGTCCGTTACTGACGCTGAGGCTCGAAAGCGTGGGGAGCAAACAGGATTAGATACCCTGGTAGTCCACGCCGTAAACGATGAGTGCTAGTTGTCGGCATGCATGCATGTCGGTGACGCAGCTAACGCATTAAGCACTCCGCCTGGGGAGTACGGTCGCAAGATTAAAACTCAAAGGAATTGACGGGGGCCCGCACAAGCGGTGGAGCATGTGGTTTAATTCGAAGCAACGCGCAGAACCTTACCACCTTTTGACATGCCTGGACCGCCACAGAGATGTGGTTTTCCCTTCGGGGACTGGGACACAGGTGCTGCATGGCTGTCGTCAGCTCGTGTCGTGAGATGTTGGGTTAAGTCCCGCAACGAGCGCAACCCTCGCGATTAGTTGCCATCAGGTTTGGCTGGGCACTCTAATCGTACTGCCGGAGTTAATCCGGAGGAAGGCGGGGATGACGTCAAGTCCTCATGGCCCTTACAAGGTGGGCTACACACGTGCTACAATGGCGACTACAGAGGGCTGCAATCCCGCGAGGGGGAGCCAATCCCTAAAAGTCGTCTCAGTTCGGATTGTTCTCTGCAACTCGAGAGCATGAAGTTGGAATCGCTAGTAATCGCGGATCAGCATGCCGCGGTGAATACGTTCCCGGGCCTTGTACACACCGCCCGTCACACCATGGGAGTTGGCTTTACCCGAAGGCGCTGCGCTAACCGCAAGGGGGCAGGCGACCACGGTAGGGTCAGCGACTGGGGTGAAGTCGTAACAAGGTAGCCGTAGGGGAACCTGCGGCTGGATCACCTCCTTTCTAAGGATGCCTCTCCAAGCTCTCACGGGCTTATTGAGGCTCCAGACACGGTCGCTAGACGACCACAAATGAGCGGATCGCCGCCGTCTTCGTTTCTCTTTCCACTCACTTGGTTCCGTTAGGGGCCAAGTCGATCGCGAGCCCGGAGGCAGACGCCCCGAAGGCCGTCATAGGCCTGTAGCTCAGGTGGTTAGAGCGTACGCCTGATAAGCGTAAGGTCGGCAGTTCGAGTCTGCCCAGGCCTACCACTCTTTCCTCTGAGACTTCGGATCACGACCAGCTCTCCTGGCTAACCCAGATCTCTTGAAAAAGAGGGGCCATAGCTCAGTTGGTAGAGCGCCTGCTTTGCAAGCAGGATGTCGTCGGTTCGAATCCGTCTGGCTCCACCATCTCTCCTCCCGATGAGGATTGAGATTGATCTCGCGATTGGAATGACAAGTTTGCACAAGCTCTTCGAGCTTGCTGCGGAATGACATTGTGAAGGCAGGGTTCACCCGCCGACCGCAGCTCACCCCTGGGATGCGGATCCGGTTTAAGGGCGGACTTAAGAAGACATCATTGTCTGACTAAAGGTAGAGCTCATGCTCAGGCCTCCCCGCGTGATGCGGCGAGGGCTGATCAAGCATGGGTTTTGCTGAGAACGATCAAGCGCATAAGGGCTTCTGACGGATGCCTTGGCATTGAGAGGCGATGAAGGACGTGGCACGCTGCGATAAGAGCCGGGGAGGCGCGAGCACCCTTTGATCCGGCTATCTCCGAATGGGGAAACCCACCTTTATGGTCACCCGACTTTGCTTCAGCTTCGGCTGGAGCGGCGATCGGTTGATCAGACAAGGTATAATGACCTGAATACATAGGGTTCATTAAGCAAACCCGGGGAACTGAAACATCTCAGTACCCGGAGGAAAGGACATCAACCGAGACTCCCGTAGTAGTGGCGAGCGAACCGGGACCAGGCCAGTGCTGTCGTGACATAAAGCTGAAGGATCTGGGAAGGTCCGCCATAGTGGGTGATAGCCCCGTAAGCGTCAAATAGCGACAGACTCGAGTAGGGCGGGACACGTGAAATCCTGTCTGAACATGGGGGGACCACCCTCCAAGCCTAAGTACTCCTCAATGACCGATAGCGAACAAGTACCGTGAGGGAAAGGTGAAAAGCACCCCGACAAGGGGAGTGAAACAGAACCTGAAATCGGAAGCCTACAAGCAGTCGGAGCCACCGCGCGTGGTGACGGCGTACCTTTTGTATAATGGGTCAGCGACTTCATGTGCCGTGCAAGCTTAAGCCGTTAGGTGTAGGCGCAGCGAAAGCGAGTCTGAATAGGGCGAATAAGTACGTCGCATGACGACCCGAAACCAGGTGATCTATCCATGAGCAGGTTGAAGGTAAGGTAACACTTACTGGAGGACCGAACCGGTGAATGTTGAAAAATTCTCGGATGACTTGTGGATAGGGGTGAAAGGCCAATCAAACCTGGACATAGCTGGTTCTCCGCGAAAACTATTTAGGTAGTGCCTCGGACGAATTCCTTGGGGGGTAGAGCACTGAATGGATGCGGGCGGCGCGAGCTGTACCAATTCTAATCAAACTCCGAATACCCAAGAGAACTATCCGGGAGACACACGGCGGGTGCTAACGTCCGTCGTGAAAAGGGAAACAACCCTAACCATCATCTAAGGCCCCCAAGTACTGGCTAAGTGGGAAACGATGTGGGTTTGCTTTGACAACCAGGATGTTGGCTTAGAAGCAGCCATCATTTAAAGAAAGCGTAACAGCTCACTGGTCAAGCGAACCTGCGCGGAAAATGTAACGGGGCTAAAGCCAGTCGCCGAAGGTATGGGTGTGCACTTTGTGCACGCGGTAGCGGAGCGTTCCGTAAGCCGATGAAGGTGAGGCGTGAGCCTTGCTGGAGGTATCGGAAGTGAGAATGCTGACATGAGTAGCGATAAAGAGGGTGAGAGACCCTCTCGCCGAAAGCCCAAGGGTTCCTGCGTAAAGCTAATCTGCGCAGGGTTAGTCGGCCCCTAAGGCGAGGCCGAAAGGCGTAGTCGATGGGAATCAGGTGAATATTCCTGAACCAGTTGGAAGTGACGGATCTGGTAAATTGTCAGGGCTTATTGGATTGCTCCTGGCAGTGAACAGGTCCCTGGAAATAACTCCAACGGAGACCGTACCCGAAACCGACACAGGTGGGCAGGTAGAGTATACCAAGGCGCTTGAGAGAACTATGCTGAAGGAACTCGGCAAATTGCACGCGTAACTTCGGGATAAGCGTGACTCTCTTTTGGGCAACCAGATGAGAGTGGCACAAGCCAGGGGGTAGCGACTGTTTATCAAAAACACAGGGCTCTGCGAAGCCGCAAGGCGACGTATAGGGTCTGACGCCTGCCCGGTGCCTGAAGGTTAAAAGGAGGGGTGCAAGCTCTGAATTGAAGCCCAGGTAAACGGCGGCCGTAACTATAACGGTCCTAAGGTAGCGAAATTCCTTGTCGGGTAAGTTCCGACCTGCACGAATGGCGTAACGACTTCCCCACTGTCTCCAGCATAGGCTCAGCGAAATTGAATTCCCCGTGAAGATGCGGGGTTCCCGCGGTCAGACGGAAAGACCCTATGAACCTTTACTGCAGCTTCGCCTTGGCGTTAGCAGCAACATGTGTAGGATAGGTGGGAGGCTATGAAACCGGGGCGCCAGTTCCGGCGGAGCCATCCTTGAAATACCACCCTTATTGTTGCTGACGTCTAACCGCGGCCCGTTATCCGGGTCCGGGACATGGCGTGGCGGGCAGTTTGACTGGGGCGGTCGCCTCCCAAAGTGTAACGGAGGCGCGCGATGGTGGGCTCAGACCGGTCGGAAATCGGTCGTCGAGTGCAATGGCATAAGCCCGCCTGACTGCGAGACTGACAAGTCGAGCAGAGACGAAAGTCGGCCATAGTGATCCGGTGGTCCTGCGTGGAAGGGCCATCGCTCAACGAATAAAAGGTACTCTAGGGATAACAGGCTGATTTTGCCCAAGAGTCCATATCGACGGCAAAGTTTGGCACCTCGATGTCGGCTCATCACATCCTGGGGCTGGAGCAGGTCCCAAGGGTTCGGCTGTTCGCCGATTAAAGTGGTACGTGAGCTGGGTTCAGAACGTCGTGAGACAGTTTGGTCCCTATCTGCCGTGGGTGTACGAGACTTGAGAGGATCTGTCCCTAGTACGAGAGGACCGGGATGGACACACCTCTGGTGGACCTGTCATGGCGCCAGCTGTGCAGCAGGGTAGCTAAGTGTGGAATAGATAACCGCTGAAAGCATCTAAGCGGGAAACTAACCTCAAAACAAGGTCTCGCTGAGAGCCGTGGAAGACCACCACGTTGATAGGCCGGGTGTGGAAGTGCGGCGACGCATGGAGCTTACCGGTACTAATAGCTCGATAGGCTTGATCGTTCTTCAGTCAAACCCATGCAACAGCATGGCTCTACTTCAGACACTGATGTCTTCTTCACAATCTCCGGTCCCGAAAGGGACTGGATGATATCCTTTTCGCTGACCTGGTGGCTTTGCCGGGGGTTCCCCACCCGATCCCATTCCGAACTCGGTCGTTAAGTCCCCCTGGGCCAATGGTACTTCGTCTCAAGGCGCGGGAGAGTAGGTCGCCGCCAGGTCCGCCAAAAGGATATCAAACCAAAGTCCATGAACCCTCCCTCACAATCACCAAACACCCTGACGCGGGGTGGAGCAGCCCGGTAGCTCGTCAGGCTCATAACCTGAAGGTCACAGGTTCAAATCCTGTCCCCGCACCCAAGGTCTGATTG
>NZ_JAVDXI010000015.1:0-3539 GCF_031457805.1 Caulobacter sp. BE264
GTAGCCATCCGGCGTAGGCCGCAGGTGGTGGCGCTTCATCGGAACGATTGATGATCCTGCCTGTAGGCTTCGAGCAGGGCCTTTAGCGCTTCGACGCCGTCGCGCGTGAAGGCGGTAATGCTGTCCTCGCCGAGGCCGTAGACCCTGATGACGCCATCCTCTGGCTCCATGCCGATGGAGATGTCGTGTAGGAGGTCCTCATCGACGCCGAGCTCCTGGGCGACGGCGGCGATGACGGTGACGGCGTAGACCTTATTGCGTTGCATGGTCAGTTCGCGGCGCCTACGTCTTTTTGGCTCCGGGCTCGCCATTTCCGATGGCGAAAGCTCGTTGATCCGGTGAACGGGATGGACCGATCTCCTGGGGCGCAAGGGCTGTCAGTTAGCGCAGCACTTTTTGAACTTGCGGCCGGAACCGCAAGGGCAGAGGTCGTTGCGCCCGGTCTTGGGACGTCCTGAACGGGACTGGGGGTTGCGGCGCCGGGCTTTCCAGAAGGCGGCGATTTGCAGGACGCACTCGGGGATGATCTCGCCGGCGTTCTTGAACAGCTCGTCCTCGATCTCCGCCGGCAGCTCGATCAGGGCTTCGCCATCCTCGGTGCAGCATAGCGCCAGGATGGGCAGCATCAGGTGACCGTCATCGTCGGAGTTGGTCAGCGCGGCCCAAGCCGGCTCGCGCAGCTGGATCGCCATAAGGAAGCCCTGCGCCCAGTCGGCGGCGATCACCTCGCCGCCGGGGCCGACCAGGAACACCGGGTCGAGCTCGCCTACCGCCAGCCGGCGCACGATCTCATTGTAGCGGTTCATCAGGGCCTGCATGACCAGCCGCGCCTGGTCGAGGTCGTCGAAGACCGGCTCCTCTCCGCCCCAGACGACCGGCAGCCATTCGCTGGGCATGATCGCTTCGGGTCCGAGCGCGATCCCGGTGAGGAACCCGTCGACCTCACTGAGCATCAAGGCCTCGTCTGGAAGCTGGTCGGACATCAGGAAGGCGTCGAGACGTTCGAGGTCCTCACCGAGATCCTCGCCGAGGTTATCCGCCGACAGGGTCATTCATCCTCCAGTTCCACGGCAGCAGCTCATCAAGGCGGCTGGCGGGCAGGTCGTTGATGCGCGCCAGGACGTCGGCGAGCCAGGCCTGGGGATCGACGTTGTTGAGCTTGGCGGTGACGATGAGGCTGTACATGGCCGCCGCCCGTTGGCCGCCCCGGTCGGAGCCAGCGAACAGCCAGGACTTGCGCCCCAGGGCGACGCCGCGCAAGGCCCGTTCGGCGGCGTTGTTGCTGAGGCAGACCCGGCCGTCATCCAGGAAACGGGTGAACGAGGGCCAGCGGCGCTTGAGATAGTTGATCGCCTTGACGATGTGGTGACTGCTGGTGAGCTGCTGACGGGTCTCGTCCATCCAGGCTTCCAGTTCGGCGACGATCGGGGCGCTTTGCTGGCGGCGGACCGCCAGGCGCTCGTCAGGGCGCGCGCCATTGATCCGCCGCTCGACGGCGAACAGGCCGTCGATCAGGCGCAGCGCCTCCAGGGCCTTGGGGTAGACGCACCTGGGCTTCTCGCCTCTGGCCTTCTTGCGCTCGGCGGTCTCGATATCGGCCAGCTCGAAAAACTTGCGGCGGCCGTGGGCCCAGCAGCCCGCCTCCAGGATCGGTCCTTGCGCTCGGTCTGGCTTGTAGAGTTCGGCGTAGCCGCCATAGGCGTCGGCCTGGAGGATCCCGCGCCACGCCGCCAGATGGGTCTGGGGATGCACGCCCTTGCGGTCGCGCGAGTAGTGGAAGATCGCCGCCGGCGGCGATGATCCTCCGAAGGGCGCGTCATCACGCACATAGGTCCATAATCGACCGACATCGGTCTGGCCCTTGGCCAGGACGGGGACGGTCGTGTCATCGCCGTGCAGGCGCTCGGCGCTGAGCACATGGTCGGTGATCCGCGCAATCAACGGGGCCAGGACCGTGGCCACCCCGCCCACCTGGTCGGCCAGGGTCGACAGGCTGAGCGGCACGCCCTCGCGGGCGTAGCGCTCGGCCTGGCGATTGAGCGGTTGGTGCTGGCCGAACTTCTCGAAGACGATCATGGCCAGCAGGCCAGGACCCGCCCAGCCGCGCGGCAGGACATGGAACGGCGCGGGGGCCTGGGCGATGGCCTCGCAGTCTCGGCAGGAGACCTTCTCGCGAACGGTCTGGATGACCTTCCACTGGCGCGGGATCACCTCCAGGGTCTCGGTGACGTCCTCTCCGAGTTTGCGCAGGCGTTCGCCGCCGCAGCAGGCGCAGGTCTTGGGCGCCTCTATCACCACGCGCTCGCGCGGCAGGTGCTCTGGAAAGGGCTGACGAGAGGGCTTGGCGCGGGTGAACGCCCTGACCGGCGTCGTGGCCCGAGCGGCGGCCTGTTCAGCGGCCAGCTCATCCTCGGTGGCGGAGGCTTCCAGCTCCTCCAGCTGCAACTCCAACTGATCAAGCAGCCGGCTGGTCCGCTCGGAGGACGCCCCGAACCGCTCGCGCTTGAGCTTGGCGATCTGCAGCTTCAGATGGGCGATCAGCGCCTGGTCGTCGGAGACCTGGGCCTTGGCCGCTGCGGCGTCGGCCCGGGCCACATCCAACTCCTGACGCAGGATCAGGAGCGCCGCCTTGAGCGCTTCGACGTCGTCCGGCAGGGCCTCCAAGGCGGTGTCCATATGAGGATGGAATCACAGATCTGACCGTTTGTGGCGCCCCTAAATGCAGGCCCGACCCAGAAAATGCAGCGCCTATCCCGCGCTGGTCGGACGCCAGGTGTGCTGGGGGTTACGCCAGTCGATACCCTCCAGCATGTAGCCCAGCTGGGCGGACGTCAGGGCCACCGCGCCGCCCTCCGCCGCCGGCCAGACGAACCGTCCGCGATCCAGGCGCTTGGCGTAGAGCGACATGCCAAGGCCGTCATGCCAGAGGATCTTGATCAAGGCGCCGCCACGCCCACGGAATACGAACAGATCGCCGGCGTGAGGATCGCGCTTCAGCTGTTCCTGGACCAGCAGGGCCAGACCCAGCATCCCCTTGCGCATGTCTGTGTGGCCGGTGGCGATCCAGACCCGGACACCAGACGGAACCGGGATCATCGCAGCGCCCGCAGTGTCGCCGTGACCAGCGCTGGGAGTGTGTCCGCGCTGATCGTCACCCGGGCGCCGTGCGGCAGCTCAACGACGATGGCCGGGTCACGGGCGACCGCCGGCCGGGCGACCTCGGGCCCATCAACGACAACCGCCGGAACAAAGCCGACGTCGTCCCGGGCCGCCAGCACCTCGCGCCGCCACTTGTAGATCAGGCTGGTGGAGACGTCGTACCGACGCGCCACATCGGCCACCACGGCGCCAGGGGAAAACGCCTCGATCAGGATCTCCCGACGCTCTTCAGCCCGCCAGCGACGCCGACGCTCCGGCCCCGACATCAACGTCATCCGGGCCATACTGCACAGCTATGAGCGCTCATAAGGTCTCCTTACGAGCGCAGCATCCCGACACGCAGCCCATCAGCCAAGGCGGCCTTCACCGGATGGGCACGA
>NZ_JAVDXI010000016.1:0-2531 GCF_031457805.1 Caulobacter sp. BE264
TGTCAAACGGCGTTGAAAGTTGACCCCCTATCGGCGTCCAAAATTGACCCCTCTGGTTTGAGTTCCCGGGCTGGCGGCGAGGCGCGTAGTGGTCAGCTCGCGCAGCGCGTCGCCGCCGGGTGAGCTACGTGAGATTCAGCTGCCCGGAGGGGGTCTGGGGGAGGTTGAATAGATTGTGGATCAGGCCCTGGTCTTGAGGCGCCAGCTGTCGTTGCCGGTCTCGACGATGTCGCAGTGATGGGTCAGGCGATCGAGCAGCGCCGTGGTCATCTTGGCGTCGCCGAAGACGGTGGGCCATTCGCCGAAGGTCAGGTTGGTGGTGATGATCACCGAGGTGCGCTCGTAGAGCTTGCTGATCAGGTGGAAGAGGCGCTGACCGCCGGACTGGGCGAACGGCAGGTAGCCCAGCTCGTCGAGCACCACGACGTCCAGACGCGAGAGCTGGGCGGCCAGGGCGCCGGTCTTGCCACGCCGGGCTTCGTCCTCGAGCCGGTTCACCAGATCGACGGTGTTGAAGTAGCGCCCGCGCGCGCCGGTTCGCACCACATTGGCGGTGATGGCGATGGCCAGATGGGTCTTGCCGGTGCCCGTGCCGCCGATCAGGACGATGTTGCGGTGATCGGCCAGGAACGAGCCGCCGTGCAGGGCGCGCACCAAGTCTTCGTTGATCGGGGAGCCTTCGAAGGTGAAGCGCGCCAGGTCCTTCATCACCGGCAGCTTGGCGGCGGTGATCCGGTACCGGATCGAGGCTGCCTGCCGATGGGCGGCCTCGGCCTTCACCAGGTCAGCCAGGATCTCCATGGCGGTGCGCTTGCGCTGCAGGCCCGTGGTGACGGCGTCGTCGAACGCGGCGGCCATGCCCTTCAGGCCCAGTTGGCCCAGGGCGTCGATCATCTCATGCCGCTGCACGAGAGCCTCGCAGCAAGTCGTAGCGGGCGCAGTCGGCGATGGGCGGATGGCTCAAGGTCAGGGCCTGAGAGGTGGTGATCGCCTCGGGCCTGGGCGGTTCACGCCGGCGGGCGAGGATGTTGAGGATCACCTCGTCGCTGGCGACACCGGCGTCGAGCGCCTCCTGGACGGCCAGGTCGACGGCGTCGAGGCCATCGTCCAGCACCGCCGTCAGAACCCGCACGAAGCGCCGGTCAGCCTCGTCGCCGGAGCCTAGCCGCTTGCGCAGGCGGGTGAAGGCCGGCGGCAGCGCCCATTCCTGGAACGGCGCGCCGTTGCGCAATGCCCCGGGCTTGCGGGCCAGCACGGGCAGGTAGTGCCAGGGATCATAGACAGTGTGGTCACGGCCAAAGCCGCGCGGGTGATCGGCCACCACCTCGCCGTCGCACAGCACCATGAGCCGGTCGGCGTAGGCGCGGATCTGGACGGCGCGTCGCGCGGCCTTGGCCTGCACCGAGTAGCGGTTGCGATCGAAGGTGATCAGGCAGGTGGCCTGGGCGACGGCCTCGATCTGGTGGAAGCCGTCGAAGGGCCCGGCGAACGGCGCCAAGAAGGGGCGCTCGGCCTCATAGACGTCCCAGACGAAGCGGTCGCGGAACTCAGGATGGCGATCGTTGCGCGCTCGCCGCTCGCACTCGGCCTCCAGCCAGCCGTTCAGCTCCTCCAGGCTCCGGAAGCGCAGGCGGGGCTTGAAGAGGTTGTCTCTGGCGTAGCCGACCTGGTTCTCAACCTGGCCCTTCTCCCAGCCCGACGCCGGCGTACAGGCCACCGGCTCGATCAGGTAGTGCGAGCACATCTGCTCGAAGCGCCGGTTAAAGCGCCGGGTCTTGCCGGTGAACACCGCCTCCACGGCGGTCTTCATGTTGTCGTAGATGCCTCGCCGCGTGACGCCCCCGAACGCCTGGAATGCTCGGGCATGGGCGTCGAACACCATCTCCTGGGTCTCGCGCGGATAGGCCCGGATGTAGAAGCGGCGGCTATGGCAGAGGCGCACGTGGGCCACCTTCACCGTCAGGGGCGTGCCGCCGATCTCGACCTGCTCGTGGCTCCAGTCGAACTGATAGGCGTCCCCTGGCGCGAAGCTCAACGGCACGAAGGCCTCGACCGGAGAGCTCACGCCCCGGCGCTGGACCGACCAGCGTCCTGCATAGCGCCGCACCGCGTCGTAACCGCCGTCATAGCCCTCCCGGCTGAGCAGATCGGTGATCCGCATCAGCGTCAGCCGATCCTTGCGGGTGCCGGATGCATTGGCCTCCAGTAACGCTTCCAGCCGCGCGATGAACGGCCCCAACTTCGGGTGCGGCTGCTCGCGCCGCTCGTACTCCAGCGCCGTATCCCCCGACCGCAGGATCTTGCGCACCGTGTTGCGCGATAGGCCCATCTCCCGCGCGATGGTCTTCACGCCCTTGCCCCGCGCGAAGTGCTCGCGCCGGATCTTCGCCACCGTCTCCACTACCAACATCCCCGTCTCGATCCGCGGCTACACAAGCCGCCGATCTGGCCATCAAAGCCTCAAGGACAGGGGGTCATTTTTGGACGCCGATATCCCCGAGATGGGGGTCACTTTTGCAAGCCGAAACACA
>NZ_JAVDXI010000017.1:0-2388 GCF_031457805.1 Caulobacter sp. BE264
AGCTCAAAGTCTGACCCGCGGGATGGCGGTATCGGCCTATGGGGATTTGAGCGACGCGCTTGTCCCATGAGGTCGCTGACGATGCGCTGACCGGCATGGTGGCAGGTGTGGGTCGCCAGTTTTCTCCGTCACGACGCCCCTGATGATGTGACGATCGGCCTTTTCCTGGGTGCCGGGGCTAGCTTTTTGCGGTTGGCGCGCAGGGTTGGTCATGCGGCCATTGGCCGTTGCTGTGGCGCTGCGATGGCATGGGGTAACAGCCATGAGCGTCATGACGAGTCGACCCTGAACACGTGCTGGAACGGGGGCCGGTGTCCAGGTCCGCTCCAGCGCTCGAAGACCTCGACCAGGACCATGCGGCCGCCGCAGCAAGGGCAAGCGATCAGTGGCTTTGCGGCCGGTTCTGGTTCGACGCAGGCCTCGGGGGCTGGGGTGGGTGTCGGCGCCTGAAGCAAGGCGCGAGCCTTGGCTAGATTGGCGGCGCGGGCCGGGTTGGCGAAGAGGCCATAGTGGCGGATGCGGTGGAAGCCGGTGGGCAGGACGTGGATCAGGAAGCGGCGAATGAACTCGCTGGGCGCCAGGGTCATCAGCTTGCGCCGGGCCTGGCCGTCCCTGCGGTAGTCCTTCCAGCGGAAGGTGACGCCCGTGTCGTTCATGGCGACAAGGCGGCTGCTGGAGATGGCCACGCGGTGTGTGTAGCGGGCCAGATAGGCTAGGACCGCTTCGGGGCCGGCGAAGGGGCGCTTGGCATAGACCACCCACTCTGCACGGCGAAGCGGGGCCAGGCGGGCGGCGAAGGCGGCGCGGTCGGCCAGGCCGGCCAGTTCGCCGAAGAAGGACAGCTGCCCCTCGGCGTGAGCGGCGGCAAGCTTCTCCAGGAACAGCCGCCGGAACAGCCGGGAGAGCACGCGCACCGGCAGGAAGAACCGGGGGCGACAAGAGACCCAGCTCTGGCCGTCCAAGGCGAGGCCGCCGCCGGGGACGATGCAGTGCACATGCGGATGATGGGTGAGCGCTGATCCCCAGGTGTGAAGGACGGCGGTCAGGCCGATGCGGGCGCCCAGGTGCTTGGGATCGGCGGCGATGGTCAGCAGGGTCTCTGACGCGGCCTTGAACAGCGCGCCGTAGACCACGGCCTTGTTCTGGAAGGCGATGTCGCCGATCTGGGCCGGCAGGGTGAAGACCACGTGGTAGTAGGCCAGCGGCAACAGCTCGGCCTGGCGGGCCTCCAGCCAGCGCTGCGCCGCCGCGCCCTGACACTTTGGGCAATGGCGGTTGCGGCAGGAGTTGTAGGCGATCCGCTGATGGTCGCAGTCCTCGCAGCGCTCGACGTGGCCGCCCAACCGCGCGGTGCGGCAGGCCTGGATCGCCGACATCACCTTGAGCTGACCCAGGCTCAGATGTCCGGTCTGGGCGCGGCGGAAGGCCTCGCCATGGGCGTGGAAGATGTCGGCGACCTCAAGAACCGGGCGCACAGGCCCGGCCCGACCCAATGCTCAGGCCGGTGGCGGTCTCAGTTGCAGCAGGTCCAGCGGGCTCTCGATGCCGTCGAGGGTCTTGGCGGCCACGTGGGTGTAGACCGAGGTGGTCTCTAACTTCTTGTGGCCCAGCAGGACTTGGATCACCCGCACATCGACATTCTGCTCCAGCAGGTGAGTGGCAAAGCAATGGCGCAGGGTGTGCAGGCAGACTGGCTTGCTGATCCCGGCCGTCCTGACCGCTATGTGGAAGGCGCGGTTGAGCGAGCGCGGCGTGACCGCATTGAAAGACGTCAGCCGGTTGGGGAACAGCCACACCGGCGGCCGCGCCACCTTCCACCAGTTGCGAAGCGTCGCCAGCAGGTGTGGCGAAAGCAGCGCGTCACGGTCGCGCCGACCCTTGCCCTGTTCGACCCGGATGCGCATGCGCTGGCTGTCGATGTCCCCGACCTTCAGGCCCACGACCTCGGCGGCCCGCAGGCCCGCGCCGTAGGCGACGCTGAGCGCGGTGCGCCACTTGAGCCCCGGTGCCGCCTGCAACAGCCGCGCGACCTCGTCCGGCGTCAGCACGACCGGCAATCTCTGCGGCTGGCGGGCGATGGGAATGTAGTCCAACGCCTCTGGTCGTTTGAGCGTCACCCGGAAGAAGAACCGCAGCGCCACCATCGCGCCATTGATGCTGGCCGGGGCCAGGCCGCTTTGCGTCAGGTGTAGCTGATAATGCCGCACGTCCTCGAACGTCAGCTCGCCCGGGGTCCTGCCGCAGTAGCGACAACAAGACCGAACCGATCGGATGTAGGCCTGCTGGGTACGCTGATCGAAGTTGCGGAGGGTCATGTCTTCGACCATCCTGCGACGCAACGGGTGGATCGCTTCTTCGGGCATCACTCGTCTCCTGTCTCGAGGAGGA
>NZ_JAVDXI010000018.1:0-2254 GCF_031457805.1 Caulobacter sp. BE264
GCCATCCCGCGGGTCAGACTTTGAGCTTTCTCAGACACCCGCCTGCGGGGGCAAACCCATCGCCGCGCCTGGCGGGCGTCCAAGAAACCTAAACAACAACAGACATTGGCGCACCTCCAGGAACAAGACACTCAGCGTGCCATGTGCAGGGCCGAGATCGCCCCTCGGCGTGTTCAGCGCATCGGGTCTTGGGCAGGCTGCACGTCAAATCAACCCAGTAATCTCGTTTGGCTGGATGAGAAATGGGGGTCACGTCAAATCCTGTAGTCAAGCTGATGCCACAAAGGTCTCAAAGGCCGGACAGCGACGATCAATCACCCTGAGATTGTTCCGTCGCGATCTCTCGATTACGGAGGATCGGGTGCGGAGGGGCGTGACGTATGCGGGCTTTGGTGCTGGCTCTGGCGATCCTGTTCGGGGCGCAAACGAGCCAAGCGGCTCACGCGGCCGAGGAGAACGGCGGGACCCTGCTCTATGTCGTCTCGCCCGTATTCGAGCACGACGGCCTGGCCGGTCTGAGCATTCGTTTCGACCTCGAGGCTGACGCCGACGGAGTGACCCAGCTCCACTTGCCGGATCGGTCGATGGGCAAGTCGGGGTTGTGGCGGCGCTTGGGCGACATCACCGTCGAGGGCGCGACCGACGTTCAGGGCGATGGGCCGGCGGTCCGTATCGTCCGATCCAGGCCACACACGCTCCTGACGGTGCGTTACACGCTGCGCTCCGGGCTCGCGCGCGATCCGACGGAGTCGGACGGCTATCCGACCGAGCCCTGGATCCGCCCGTCCTGGTTCTATGTCGACGGCGCCAGCGCCTTCGTGACGGTTGAAGGGCGCGAGGCGGCGTCGGTCGTCCTGCGGTGGCGGGACTGGCCCAAGGACTTCCATCTGGCGTCCAACCTGGAGCAGGGCGGCCGACGCAAGCCTCAGTTGGGCGTGCTGATCGGCGGGCGCGATGTACAGGTGACGCGGTCCGGCGATCTGCGCCTGGCCGTGCGTGGCGCATTCGGCTTTTCGGACGCTGTGCTGGCCCGCGAGCTGGAGACCATCCTTGGCCAGGAGCGGACGTTCTGGGGCGAGAGCGGCGGGCCGTATCTCGTGGCCGCCGCGCGGCTGGAGGAGGACGCTGGCGGCTATTTCACCGGCGTCGGCAAGGGCGACGCCTTCGCCATGGTGGCCACGCCCAGCATGACGCTGAACGACATGCGGGTGTTCCTGGCCCACGAGATTTTCCACACTTGGAACCCGCTGCGCCTGGGCCGGTCGGCCGGCGAGGCGAACTACTGGTTCAGCGAGGGCTTCACGGATTTCTACGCGCGGCGGCTGCTGCACCGGGGGCGGCTGATCAGCTCCCAGGCCTTTCTCGATCTGTGGAACGACATGCTGCGGGCCCATGACCTGTCGCCGGCCAGGGGCATGAGCGGGGCGCAGGCGGCCAAGGCTTTCTGGACCGATCCCGACGCCGAGAGACTGGCCTATCAGCGCGGCGCCCTCCTGGCGGCGATCTGGGACCAGCGTCTGCGAGCCAAGGGTTTCAGCCTCGACGTCGTGCTGCGACGCCAGGCGGTGGCGGCGAAGGGGCGCCCCGGCGCGGCGCTGGTGGGGTTGTTCTTGGAAGAGATGAAGGCCCAGGGCGTAGACGTCGAGGCCGACATCCAGCGCTTCATCGAGGCCGGCGCGCCGCTGGAGCTGCCGCCCGACGTGTTCGCCCCATGCGCCGATCTGGTCGAGAAGCGCACGCCCACCTTCGACCTGGGCTTCATCCCCAAGATGAACGAGCAGGGGCTGATGGTCGTCGAAGCCCTGCGGCCGGGCAGCGCCGCATATCGAGCGGGCCTGCGCGAGGGGATGGTCGTGGTCCGCAAACGGGCTGGGACCAACGGCGTCGCGGATCGGCCCTATGAACTGGAGGTGCGGTCGGCGGAGGGGGCGACCGGGGTCTTCAGCTTCCTGCCGGCGGGTAGCGGAACGGTCGTCTACAGGCAGTTTGTGCTCAGGGCAGGCGCGACGTTGGCGGCCTGCGATCTGGCGGCGTAGCGGAGCGGGTCGTGCGCGAGCACTTCCCCTCTCGCAGACAGCCACAAAGTCGCCTCTCCCCCCTCTCCGGTCGATCCGAGCGCCCTCGCCGCCGAGCCGGACCGCCGGCGGGGCAGCGCCATTGTACTAACCCGCTCGCGCGGGAGGGGTATTTGTTCGGCGCTGAGGGACATCGGGATCCTCCTGTCTGAAGAGGAACGTGGGTCGGCCACGTCCTC
>NZ_JAVDXI010000019.1:0-1990 GCF_031457805.1 Caulobacter sp. BE264
CATCCCGCGGGTCAGACTTTGAGCTTTCTCAGACACCCGCCTGCGGGGGCAAACCCATCGCCGCGCCTGGCGGGCGTCCAAGAAACCTAAACATTTGCTGTCGTTGCCGCACCCCCGGAAAGACGACCTATGCAGGGCTCGGCTCTGGGTCTGGGTTAGCCTGCAGCGGGAGCGCGATCTGCGCGCTCAACCCTACCTGTGCCCATTGTAATTCCACCTGGCCGCCGAACGGCTGAAGGCTGCGCTTGAGCAAGGTCCCGCCAAACCCTGAACGTCTGGGCGCAACGACGGGCGGCCCCCCGCGCTCGATCCATGACAGCTCAAGCTGCCCATGGCTGCTACGCCAGTGCACGGTCAAGACGCCTTCATCGACGGACAATGCGCCATACTTGGCGGCGTTGGTCGCCAGCTCATGGAGACAGAGCGCAAGCGCTTGAGCGTGTCTGGCCGGCAAGGAGATCGGCGGCCCCTCGAGCTTGATGTGACCGTTGTCACCCACGCCGTACGGGCCAAGTTCTTCCGCCAGGAGCTGGCGCAGGTCGCCGCCCGACCAGCGACTCTCAGCAAGCAGCTGATGGGCGCGCGAGAGAGACTCGATCCGTCCCAGCAGGGCTTGTCGGTAGGTTTCGAGATCACCGGCCTTGGCTAGCGACACCATGCTCTGCACGACAAACAACAGGTTCTTGGCGCGATGATCGACCTCGAGCATCAGAAGCCGCAGACGCTCTTCGTTCTCCCGCTGCTCGGTGACGTCCAACTGTACGCCGACCAACTTCCGGGGCCGGCCAAGGTTATCGCGAACGATCTCCGATCGGACCTGCAGCCAGCGCACCTCGGCGTCAGCCGTTAGGTGCCTGAATTCGAAATCCAGGAAGGTGTCGTCGCCGTCGAGGGCGCGCTGTCGCGTCTGATCCAGAAGAGCGGCATCGTCCGGGTGGTGGCGAGCGCGTCCCTGCTCGACGTGAGCGCCAGCGTCGTCAATGTCCACAAGCCGGCGCAGGTCGTCATTTACAGGAGGGAGGGCGTCGTCGAGTGACCATTCGAACGGCGCCATTCGGCCCGCTTCCAGCGCCAAGCGCAGCCGCGCCTCGGAGGCCGCCATTCGCTGGACCGCGAGCTTTTGCTCGGTGATGTCCTCAGCGACGCCGATCATGCGCACCGGGGCGCCGCTTTCATCGTAGAAGAATCGACCGCGCGCCGCGCGCCAGTGGATTGAACCGTCTGGCCATAGGGCGCGGAACTCATGATGGAAGGTCGACCGGCCATCGCGAGCCGCTTGGATCAACGCCACCGTCTCGTCGCGATCGTCCGGATGCAACCGGTCGAGCCAGGCTTGGTAGCTAGGTAAAACTTCTCCGACCGCGTAGCCCTGCTGCAAGAAGTGGCGGTCGTTCCACACGACCTTGCCAGAGGCGATGTGCCAGTCCCAGCTGGCAAGGCCGCCAATCTCAACGGCCAAACGAAGACGTTCCTCGCTTCCACGCAGGGCGCCGTCGACGTGATTACGGTCCGCCGTGTCTTCGGAAGGGCTCGGGAGCCCAATGTTGGCTTCGCGTAGCCCGGTGTTTTCAACCTTTGCCGCCGCTAGCCCAGCTTTCGGATTATCCAGCGACTCTTCAGCCATGCTCCGTCCAACTCCATGCCTCACAATGCATCGGCAGTTCAAAGGTGAAGTTACAATCAAAGGCCTGCATCGCGCCGCCTCAATAGCCGAAGGGGTGGAGCCGGTTGTGCTCAGCTGCGGCTTAGGAAGTAGAGACAGAGATCGCATCAACACCCGAACCATAACAATGCTGGAGGTTCGCACCGTCACATGACCGACATAGGCCGCTCGGTTCAGATCCGACCGATCCCTGCCTTTTTCGCAATCCTACCGGCCCTGCACGATCGGTAATGCAGCGCCATTGTACTAACCCGCTCGCGCGGGAGGGGTATTTGTTCGGCGCTGAGGGACATCGGGATCCTCCTGTCTGAAGAGGAACGTGGGTCG
>NZ_JAVDXI010000020.1:0-1524 GCF_031457805.1 Caulobacter sp. BE264
TGTCCGTCGTCAGGACATTTGGCGCAGATGAGGACGTAAATTAGCGGAGAGCGGGCCTCGTCTGGGGGTTGATGTTAGGCGGCGAGCTTGCGGTGCAGCAAGCGCCGATATTCGAGGGTCTGTCGCTTGACCGTTTCGCGCTGCTTGATGATGGCGGCGGCCCTGCCGAAGTAGGCGTCGGCCGGGGTCACGTTGGCCAGGCTCTCGTGATAGCGCTGGTGGTTGTAGTGCTCGACGAAGGCCTGGATCTGGGCCTCCAGGTCGCCGGGCAGGAAGTAGTTTTCCAGCAGGATGCGGTTCTTCAAGGTCTGATGCCAGCGCTCGATCTTGCCCTGGGTCTGGGGATGCATCGGGGCGCCGCGCACATGGCTCATCTTGTTGGCCTCGATGTATTGGGCCAGCTCATTGGCGATGTAGCTAGGGCCGTTGTCGCTGAGCAGTCGGGGCTTGTGCAGCACCGTGGCGCTGTCGCAGCCGGAAGCCGCCAGGGCCAGGTCCAGCGTGTCGGTGACGTCCTGCGCGCGCATATTGGCGCACAGCTTCCAAGCGATGATGTAGCGCGAGAAGTCATCGAGCACGGTCGACAGATACATCCAGCCCCACCCGATGATCTTGAAGTAGGTGAAGTCCGTCTGCCACATCTCGTTTGGCCGCGTGGTCTTGGTGTGGAAGGCCTCGGCGGCCTTGATCACGACGAAGGCCGGGCTGGTGATCAGGTCGTGGGCCTTGAGCAGCCGGTAGACCGTGGCCTCGGAGACAAAGTACTGACGTTCATCGGTAAATCGCACCGCCAGCTCTCGCGGTGACAGCTCGCTGTGCTCCAGCGCCATCTCGACGATCTGGCCCTGGATGTCGTCGCCGACGCGGTTCCACACCCTGCTCGGCGCCGAGGGGCGGTCCTCCAGGGCTTCGGGCCCGCCGTCGAGGTAGCGGTCGTACCAGCGATAGAAGGTCCGGCGAGGAATGCCCAGCTGCTCCAGCGTGCGTTTGGCGGGCAGGTGCGACTGCTCGACGATCCTGATGATCTCCAGCTTCTCGGATGCGGGGTACCTCATTCGTCGTCGCCCCCATCGGCGATCATGCTTTTTTTGAGCAACCGGTTTTCCAGCGTCAGGTCCGCCACGCACTCTTTCAGGGCGCGGGCTTCGCGGCGCAGGTCCTGCACTTCGCCGGTGGTTGCGGCCCGGGCGGTGTCCCCGGCCAGGCGGCGCTTGCCCGCCTCCATGAACTCCTTCGACCAGGTGTAGTACAGGCTCTGGGCGATCCCTTCCTTGCGGCACAGCTCGGCGATGCTGTCCTCGCCGCGCAGGCCCTCGAGCACGATGCGGATCTTGTCCTCGGCCGAGAAGTGGCGCCGCGTCTGTCGCCGAATGTCCTTCACCACCTGCTCCGCAGGGGACTTCGCCGGCAATTTCACGTTGGAGGATCTGGGCTTCATCTTCGTTCCTTCGTCACTGCGACGAAGCCCAGATCCTCCTCAACTCACAACCTCAAATCTGTGCCAGTGGTGCTGACGGGGGACAG
>NZ_JAVDXI010000021.1:0-1382 GCF_031457805.1 Caulobacter sp. BE264
AAGGGTGGTGGGGTCATCCGCACCCTCACGATCATGCGCGACGCCCTCGTTTTGCGCGACACGCAAAGGCTGACCGACAATGGCTGATCTGATCGGGACCGACGAGACTTGGGGCGCGGTGCGCGACAAGCTGAACAACCGCGCCGCCCGCAATCCCTCGCTGGTGGTGCGCCTCGGGGACAGCCGAACGGAATTTGAGTATTCCGATCCGTCCACTCAGTTCAACCGCACGACGCGCGACGGGGTTGCGTGGGCCAATGCGATGATGGGCCTGCCTTTCCGAGAAGTCGCGAACTACGGCATTTCAGGCTCTGTGATCGAAGCTATGCAGCCATACGTGGCCCCCGCGATTGCGACCGGGGCTGGGTATTGTTTTATCTTGGATGGCCTAAACAATACCGATGCGGCGAAGCCTGGGGCCAAGACGGCGGCAGGTATGTTCGATGCGCTCGATCAACTGCTTGTGCAGCCTCTTATTGCAGCCGGGATGCGGGTTGGCATCATGCTTGAGCCTGGCGCTAACTCAGCGAACGGCAAGATTGCAATTATCAACGAATACATCGCCCGCATAGTCTCAGCCGCCAGCTCGGCGCGTTGGGGAGGCTGCGTTGACGTGTTCGATATTCGCGAGGCCGTTCTCGACCCGACAGGCGGCGCGATCGCCTACAAGAGCGGCTTCTCTTTTGACGGCGCTCACATGAACGGAAAGGGTGGATATTCGCTCGGGAAGTGGCTCGCGCCTAAGCTTTCCGGAATTTTCCCCCAACGCCCGCAGGGCCTTACGGTGGACTGGGACGCGCAGGGCTACGGCGCCAACCAGGCGTTCAGAAACCCCATGTTCGTGACGACCACGGGCGGCACGGCCGGATCTGGAATTACTGGATCGGTTCCGGCGAACTGGGCGATGGATGCTGTAAACGGCTCAGCGACAGTCTCGACAGGTGCAGCAAGTGACGGCATCGGGAATGAACTGATCGTCAACGCCACGTGGTCAGCCGATGGTGGATATGTCCGCCTTTATCAGGGGATCACCAGTCAGTACCTATTTGCTGGCGACATTCTCAGCCCTGAGTTTGACATCTCCGTTGACGCATCCCCAACGAACCTGGGTGGCGTCGGAGCATATCAAAGCTATCAGACCGATGGCGGGGCTGTTGAAACCGCTTATGATCTCAACAGCGGCGGCTTTGGCGCGCTCCCCTCCGAGGCCATGTCCTATCGGACGGGAGCGCCTCGGCGAACCCTAGCGCCATTCACGACGCTAAATTTCTACGCTGGTGGCCTTTATATCCGAGGGGCTGGAGGCTCAGGCTCTGCGACTGTTCGCATTCGCCGGGCGACTAACCGTAAGTCATACGACTAACCCCCACACCTCAAAATCG
>NZ_JAVDXI010000022.1:0-1273 GCF_031457805.1 Caulobacter sp. BE264
TTGTCTACGCCGGTTAGAGAAGACACTTTTTCTCACCATTAGAGATGACACAGACTAGGAGCGTTAGGGTTGGCCGAAGGGCGGGCGCGCAGCTTTCAACATGCGCAGCGCACGACCGCCCGGCCAGCGCACCACAGGTCCGCAGCTGTTCCGTGCGAGCCTTCCGAACTAGATCGTTGTGAACATGTGCCCGATCTGTGCTGACCGCGCCGGCGCCTTGCGGCTCCTAACCTTCGGCGGCAGCTCGGCCTGCATTTTTCGACACAGTTCCAGAGCTTCGCTGAGCCGCTTGTTCTCAACGATGGCGCCCTGATCGACGCGGGTGATCCTATCGAATGTACGATAGGGCAGGGCCAAACCCTGATGGCGAACCTCAATCCGACCGTCTGGGAAGTCGTAGATCGTGACTTTCTTGCGGGGCAGGGCGCGTGTGATCTCATTCGGCTCAAGAATGAACATCACGCGATCGTACTGGACCGTCAGAGAGTGGGTGACTGTGCGCTCAACGCGCCAGGCGAAGCTTCCGTCCAGATCGTCCTGCGGCGCGAGCGGCCGATGCAGATCCTTGTCGAGCCGCGCAGGCTTTGCGAAGCGGCGGTTGTAGTCAGCCACAAATCCCGGGAGCAGGGCGTTGCCAGCCTCGATTCCGTCCGCGCCGGCCAGGCGCAGCTCCTTCACCAAGCGGTCCTGCAGCGTTTTGTGAGCGCGCTCGACGCGTCCCTTGGCCTGAGGCGCGTTGGCGCAAAGAATATCGATGTTGAGCTCGTGCAGGGCCCGACCAAACTGGGTCATGTCGCCGCCGTTGGCAGCGTCGGTGCGGTTGATCCGGAAAACCGAGTGCTTGTCGCTGTAGAGTGCGATCGGCTTGCCGTGATCCTCCAAGTAAGCCCGCATGGCCTGGAAGTAGGCAAAAGCGCTCTCGCTGGCGACGAAGCTCAGGTGCATCAGCCGACTGGTGGCGTCATCGACAAAGACCAGCAACGTGCATTGCGGACCGCGATCCTCAAACCACCAGTGCTCGCAGCCGTCGACTTGGACCAGTTCGCCCAGGCAGTCGCGCCGATGGCGGGGCTGATGGACGCGCTTGACCCGGTCGCGCCGGCGCACCCAGATTCCATCTTCGATCATCCACTGGCGCAGCGTCTCGATACCGATCGGCAGGCCGTGCACCTCGGCCAGCTTCTCGGCCGCTAGAGTCGGTCCGAAATCCTCGTAGCGCTCGCGGACGATGGCCAAACAGGTCTGGCGAAAGGTCGCGCCGTGAGCACGATTG
>NZ_JAVDXI010000023.1:0-1218 GCF_031457805.1 Caulobacter sp. BE264
AGGACGTGGCCGACCCACGTTCCTCTTCAGACAGGAGGATCCCGATGTCCCTCAGCGCCGAACAAATACCCCTCCCGCGCGAGCGGGTTAGTACACTGGCGCTAATGCGCCTCCTTGAGGCGGGACAGAAGGCGAGTGACTGAGCTGGGGTGCCACCGCCCGCCATCCCGACTGACCAATCCCCTAGCGTTCAGTTCGTCGGCTATGCGTCTAAGCGACATTTTCTGGGCCGCCAAAGGCAGAACGATTGTTGCGAGCGATCGGGCAAAAACGGTGGCTTCGTCTCGGTGCGCCTGGGCCAGCCGTTTGCCGTGGACCCCCAGCTCGACACCCCGCGTCTTCGCTGCCGCGAGGGCTGCTCTCGTCCGCTCGCTAATCAGTCGTCGCTCGTGCTCGGCGAAAACCGCGAGCATCTGGAGCATCAGCCGGTTGGCCTCGGGCATGTCTGCAGCGCGGATTTCGACCCCGGCTTCCAGCAGTTGCGCGATGAACGAAAGGGAGCGGGACAGTCGATCCAATCGAGCTATCAGAAGGACGCTCTTGGTTCGCCGACACTCTTTGAGGGCAGCCGCTAGCTCCGGGCGATCCTTCTGCGCTCCGCTCTCGACCTCAGTGAAGGTGCCAAGGATCGGCTCGGAGACCCTGGCGGCGTATTGCTCGACCGCCTCTCGTTGCGCCTCAAGCCCCAGGCCGGATTGCCCCTGCCGCTGCGTGGAAACGCGGAGATAGACGATGAATGGCATGGCGTTGCAGGTAAAGGTTGGTTTGCCCGTGACGCCTAACTTATGTGGCGATGATAGGAAGGGGGAAAGGCTGTGGCGTGGGTTGCTAGCAGCAACCACGCTCAATTGGAGCTAGGCCATTCCTTGTACCGGTGAGGGAAAAGGTCCAATTCTGCACAAGCCTTGGCGGCAGACTTCCGCATCCAGTTGTCCTTTTTTCCCGGCCATCCCAGGCTGCTGAAAAAGAGGAAGACATCCGCCAGTTGAAGTATGCGGGAGTGATGCGAATGGGCGAAATGCACTGCGTCGATGAAGCTGGGAATAGGGGCACCGTAGTCCCAAGGGGTCGTGCCGTTCGCCCTGTACCGTGAGAAGTCGCGTATCATGCGCTTAGACTCTTCTCGTGCCCATCCGGTGAAGGCCGCCTTGGCTGATGGGCTGCGTGTCGGGATGCTGCGCTCGTAAGGAGACCTTATGAGCGCTCATAGCTGTGCAG